>NZ_JBEYXB010000038.1:0-58930 GCF_040644935.1 Streptomyces sp. NPDC046915
CGAGGCCCGCGAGGCCGACCTCGGCGTCGCCTCCGGCAACGGCAAGGGCCAGATCTTCGTCAAGGGCGAGGTCATCAAGACCGTCCCCGAGTCCAAGATCGTGGAAACCCTCATCGAGGAAGCCATGAAGCTCGCCGAGCAGATGGAGGCCGCCGGCGTGACCTCCGGCGAGCCGTCGGTGTCGGTGGCGGAGTGACGGAACGTCCCTGTACGGAGTGACGGAACGTCCCTGTACGGGACTGACTCCAGCGCCGGCCGGGCAAACTCAGCCTGTCCGGCGTTTGGGGACGAGGCCCGTTCGGGGCCGTGGCGGGGGCTTGGGGCGGCTGCCCCGAGGGGCGGGGGGCGGATTGGCGGGACTTGCAGCGTCGATCGGGCAGATCCAGCCTGTCCGGCGTTTGGGGACGAGGCCCGTTCGGGGCCGAAGCGGGGGTCCGGGGGCGGCAGCCCCCAGCGACGGGACGCAAACGGACGGCCACTTCCGAACGAGCGCCAATCGAACACCGGTCGGCACGGCAAAGCTTCCGCAGGTACAGTGCGGAGATCAGCAGACCCTCAGCGTGAGGCCCCGCACGTGTTGACCCAGACCACCTCTCGGGTGCTCGAACCGAGCGACCTGGACGCCGCGCTCGCCGTCCTCGACCGCGAGCCCGTCACCAACGCCTTCGTGACCTCCCGCGTCCAGATCGCGGGCCTCGACCCATGGCGGCTCGGCGGCGAGATGTGGGGCTGGTACGAGGACGGCATGCTGACCTCCCTGTGCTACGCGGGCGCCAACCTCGTCCCGATCTGCGCCACCCCGCGCGCCGTACGCGCCTTCGCCGACCGCGCCCGCAGGGCCGGGCGCCGCTGCTCCTCCATCGTCGGCCCCGCCGAATCCACCGCCGAGCTGTGGCGCCTGCTCGAACCGCACTGGGGCCCCGCCCGCGAGATCCGCACCCGTCAGCCCCTCATGGTCACCGACCGCATGCCCGCCGACATCGCCCCCGACGGCTACGTCCGCCGCATCCGCAAGGACGAGATCGACACGATCATGCCGGCGTGCGTGGCGATGTTCACCGAAGAGGTCGGCGTCTCCCCGCTGGCCGGCGACGGCGGCCTCCTCTACCAGGCCCGCGTCGCCGAACTCGTCGGCTCCGGCCGCTCGTTCGCCCGCGTCGACGAACACGGCAAGGTCGTCTTCAAGGCGGAGATCGGCGCGGCGACCTCCCAGGCCTGCCAGATCCAGGGCGTATGGGTGGCCCCCGAGTACCGGGGCAGGGGACTGGCCGCCCCCGGCATGGCGGCGGTCCTGCGGTACGCGCTCGCCGACGTGGCCCCGGTGGTGAGCCTGTACGTCAACGACTTCAACACCCCGGCGCGGCGGGCCTACCAGCGGGTGGGCTTTCAGGAGGTCGGCGCGTTCATGAGCGTGCTGTTCTGAGACGGCCCCCGAGATCCGGGCCGACCGGCCCCCGGGCGAGATGAGGGACCGCCTCAGGGGCAGCTGAGGGGCATCCCGGATGGCCGGGCCGCACGACGACGGCAGCATGATCCTCATGACCTCTCAGTGGATCTCCCGACGCTCCTTACTCGGTGGCTCGCTGGCCGGCGCGGCCCTGGTCGCGGCGGGCGGCACGGCGTCCCGGGCGGCGACGGTCGCGGACGTCGCGGACCGCGCGGATCGCCCGCCGGCGCTGGACACCCAGGCCCTGCACGACGCGGTTTCCGACCTCTCCCACCCGCCGGCCACCTCCGCACAACTGCGCGTCTCCCGCGGGTCGGACCACTGGTACGGAACCGCGGGAGCGACCGACCCGACCGACGGCCGCTCCCCGCGCCCGGACGACCGGTTCCGCGCCGGCAGTGTCACCAAGGTGCTCGTGGCGACCGTCGTCCTACAGCTGTGGGCCGAACGACGCCTCGAACTCGACGCCCCGATCGGCCGCTACCTGCCCCGGCTGCTGCCGCCCGACTCCGCCCGGATCACCGTCGCCCAACTGCTCGACCACACCAGCGGGCTCCCCGACCACCGGGGCGTGCCCGACCTCAGCACCCCGGAGGCCGTGCTGCGGCACCGGTTCGACCGGTGGACACCGCAGAAGTGGGTCGACACGGTCACGCAAGACCCGCTCAAGTTCCGGCCGGGCACCGCGCAGGAGTACCGGGGCATCAACTACGTCCTGCTCGCCCTGCTCGTCGAGGAGCTCACCGGGCGGCCCTACGGCGAGGCCATAGCCTCCCGCGTCCTGCGCCCGCTGGGACTGCGACACTCGCTGATACCCGGTGACGACCCACGGCTGCACGGCCCGCACGTGCACGGCTTTCTGCGGATGACCGACGGTTCCCTGAGCGACGTCACCGTCTACGACCAGTCCGGCTCCTGGGGCGAGGGCGAACTGGTCTCCAGCCTCGACGACCTCTTCCGCATCCAACAGGCACTCTTCTCCGGCGAGTTGCTGCCCCCGCGGGCAATGGAGCAGCTCTTCACCATGCCCCCGGACACCGTGCGCATGCTGGACGGCGGCCCCGCCCGGTACAGCATGGGGCTCCAGAAGGCGACCGTGAACGGAGTGACGTTCTGGGGGAAGACCGGCGAGACGTACGGCTACCGCACCCGCGTGTTCGCCACCCGGGACCGGCGTTCCAGCTTCGTGCTCTCCTACACACCGACACCGCTCACCACGGACGAGGACATGACCCAGCGGGTGGCCGCGGTGCTCACCTCCTGAGCCACACGGCGGCGGCACCCCCCTGTAGTCTCCCCGCATGGACGTCGTGATCGGCCCCCTGGACCTCTCAGCCCATGTCGACGAGGCCTTGGCCGTCCAGGCCGTCGCCTTCGGGCTGGGACCCGACGAGGTGGCCGTGCGCCGCCAGATCGTCCTGCGCCACATGCAGTACCCGGGAGCGAGGGCCCTCGGCGCCACGGTCGGCGGGCGGCTCGTCGGATTCGTCTACGGCATGCCCAACGACCGCGCCCACTGGTGGTCCACCGTCGTCGAACCGTATCTGCGGGCCCGCGGCCACGGCGACTGGCTGGACGGCTCCTTCGTGATCACCGAGCTGCACGTCCACCCCGGCCACCAGAACCTCGGTATCGGCCGCGCCCTGATCACCACGATCACCGACGGTGCCACCGAAACCCGCTCGATCCTGTCCGCGATCGACACCGACAGCCCGGCCCGCGGCCTCTACCACTCGCTCGGCTACCAGGACCTGGCCCGGCAGGTGCTCTTCCCCAGCGCCCCCAAGCCGTACGCCGTCATGGGCGCCCCGCTGCCCCTGCGCCGGAAGTAAGGATTTCCCGGCACGGCGGCCCCCCGGCTAACCTCCTAGCCATCACTGTTACCCGGCAGGAGTACGAGAACCATGGCGAACGCACCCGTCCAGCGCATGTCCCAGCTGATGGCGAAAACGCTGCGCGACGACCCGGCCGACGCCGAGGTGCTCAGCCACAAGCTCCTCGTCCGCGCCGGCTACGTCCGCCGTACCGCCGCCGGCATCTGGAGCTGGCTGCCGCTCGGCAAGAAGGTCCTCGCCAACGTCGAGCGGATCGTCCGTGAGGAGATGGACGCGATCGGCGCTCAGGAAGTGCTGCTCCCGGCCCTCCTGCCGCGTGAGCCGTACGACGCGACGGGCCGCTGGGACGAGTACGGAGCCGAACTGTTCCGGCTGAAGGACCGCAAGGGCGGCGACTACCTGCTCGGCCCCACCCACGAGGAGATCTTCACCCTGCTGGTGAAGGACCAGGCGTCCTCGTACAAGGACCTGCCGGTCATCCTGTACCAGATCCAGCACAAGTACCGTGACGAGGCCCGCCCGCGGGCCGGCATCCTGCGCGGCCGCGAGTTCCTCATGAAGGACTCGTACTCCTTCGACACGGAGGACGAGGGCCTCGCCCAGTCCTACGCCCTGCACCGTGAGGCCTACCAGAAGGTGTTCGCGCGCCTCGGCCTCGACTACCGCATCTGCGCCGCCACCGCCGGCGCGATGGGCGGCTCGAAGTCGGAGGAGTTCCTCGCCCCGGCCGGCGCCGGCGAGGACACCTTCGCGGACTGCCCCAACTGCGACTTCGCGGCCAACACCGAGGCGATCTCGTACGAGCTGAAGCAGGTGGACGCCGACGGCGTGGCCGCGCTCGAGGAGATCCCGACCCCCGACACCCCGACCATCGAGACCCTCGCCGCCCACCTCGGCGTCCCGGCCTCCGCCACGCTGAAGAACCTCCTCGTCAAGGTCGACGGCGAGATCGTCGCGGTGGGCGTCCCGGGCGACCGCGAGGTCGACATGGACAAGGTCGAGGCGCACTTCGCCCCGGCCGCCGTCGAACTGGTGACGGCCGAGGACTTCGTGGGCCGCCCGGACCTGGTCCGCGGCTACGTCGGTCCGCAGGGCCTGGGGGAGAAGGTCACGTACATCGCCGATCCGCGCGTGGCCCCCGGCACCGCCTGGATCACCGGCGCCAACAAGGAGGGCACGCACGCCAAGAACGTCGTCGCGGGCCGCGACTTCGAGGTCGACGCGTACGTCGACGTCGTGGTCGTCCAGGAGGGCGACCCCTGCCCGAAGTGCGGCACCGGCCTCAAGCTGGACCGGGCCATCGAGATCGGCCACATCTTCCAGCTCGGCCGCAAATACGCCGACGCCCTCAAGCTCGACGTCCTCGGCCAGAACGGCAAGCCGGTCCGCGTCACCATGGGCTCCTACGGCATCGGCGTCTCCCGTGCGGTCGCGGCCCTCGCCGAGCAGACCGCCGACGACAAGGGCCTGTGCTGGCCGGCCGAGGTCGCCCCGGCCGACGTGCACGTGGTCGCCGCCGGCAAGGCGCTCCAGACCGAGCTGGCGCTGGAGGTCTCCGAGAAGCTGCGGGCGGCCGGGCTGCGCGTCCTGGTCGACGACCGGGCCGGGGTGTCCCCGGGCGTGAAGTTCACCGACTCCGAGCTGATGGGCGTACCGAAGATCCTGGTCGCGGGCCGCCGCTCGGCCGAGGGTGTCCTCGAGCTGAAGGACCGGAAGACCGGTGAGCGCGAGGAGCTCACGGTGGACGAGGCGATCGCGCGCCTGACCGCGCAGTAAAGGAACATCTCAGAAAGCTCTCCGGAGGTGTACAGAAGCCTCACAGCTTTCTCTCAGACCGTTCCCCGACCGTAGTGCGTGACACAGCGTCACTGTCACTCGGGAGGGGAACGGTCATGACAAGCAGGGAACGAGGCGCCGCCGCGGCGGTCCGCAGGGGTGCACGACGTACGGCGGCCCTCGCCGCGGCCGTCACGCTGGCCGGGGCGGCGGGGGTGTTCGCCCTCATCGGCACGATGCAGGCGGACACCACCACGACGACGAGCAGCGGCACCAGCTCCAGCACGAGCAGCGACAGCGGCAGCACGGACACGTCGTCGAGCAGCTCCGGCAACTCCTCGTCCACGTCGTCCTCCTCGTCCACGTCGTCCTCCTCCGGCCTCCAGTCGTCCGCCGACGGCCTCACCTCCGGCAACGGCGCCGCCGACGCCACCTCGGGGGCGTCGTGACCACCACGGGCCTGCGTACGACGGCGGCGGCCGAGTGGCGAGCGCTGGGCACCCGGGTCCGCCTGGTCGTCACCGACCCGGCCCTGCTGGACTCCTGCAACCTGCTGCTCGCCCGCCACCTGGCCGAGGTCGACGCGGCCTGCAGCCGCTTCCGCACCGACTCGGAACTGTCCGCCCTCGCCGGCGCGGCCGGCCGCCCCGTGCGGGTCAGCCCGCTGCTCGCCGAGGCCCTGGCCGTGGCGCTGCGCGCCGCCGAGGCGACCGACGGGGCCGTGGACCCCACCGTCGGCTCGGCGATGGCCGCCCTCGGCTACGACCGTGACTTCACCCTCGTCCGCGAGGACGACCGCCCGGTGTCGTTGCGGCTGCGGCGCGCCGCCGGCTGGCGCCGGGTGGAGCTCGACCGTACGACCGGTACGGTCACCGTCCCGGACGGCGTCCGCCTGGACCTGGGCGCCACGGCCAAGGCCTGGGCCGCCGACCGGGCCGCGGCGATGCTGGCGCGTGCGGCGGGCTGCGGGGTGCTGGTGAGCCTCGGCGGCGACACCGCGGTGGCGGGCGAGCCACCGGCCGGGGGCTGGCAGATCAGGGTCCAGGACGTCACGGGCGCGGTCGAGGAGACGCCCCCGCCGGGTTCGTACGAGACGGTCGGACTGCGCGGTGGCGGGCTGGCCACCTCCGGAACCAGCGCCCGGCGCTGGCGGCGCGGCGGCTACGAGCTGCACCACATCGTCGACCCGCGCACCGGCCTGCCCGTGCGCACCCCTTGGCGCACGGTGTCGGTCGTCGCCGCGACCTGCGCCGACGCCAACGCGGCCGGCACCGCGGCCCTGGTCGAGGGCGTGGGAGCGGAACAGCGGCTGACGCGCCTCGGGCTGCCCGCCCGGCTCGTGGCACAGAACGGTCTGGTCGTGACGACGCCCGGCTGGCCCGCTCCCCGGGAGGCCGCCGCATGAACTCCGCCACCCTCTGGTACGCGGGCCGCGCCACCGGGGCGGTCTGCCTCGTCCTCTTCACGGTCGTCGTCCTGCTCGGCATCGCCGTACGGCTGCGCGGACGGATCCCCGGCCTGCCCCGGTTCGGCACGTTGGGCCTGCACCGGACCCTGTCCCTGTCCGCCACCGCCTTCCTGGCCCTGCACATCGCCCTGGCGGCCGTGGACAGTTACGTGAACATCACCCTCCTCGACGTCCTCGTGCCGTTCGTCTCCGACTACCGGCCCTTGTGGCTCGGCCTCGGCACGGTCGCCCTCGACCTGCTCCTCGCGGTCCTGGTGACGAGCCTGCTGCGGGCCCGGCTGGGACATGGCGCCTGGCGTGCCGTGCACCGGCTGGCGTACGCCTGCTGGCCCGTCGCCCTGGCCCACGGCATCGGCATCGGCACGGACACCGGCGCCGACTGGATGACCTGGCTGACCGTCTGCTGCGTGGCCGCCGTGACCACCGCCACCGGCCTCCGCCTGGCCCACTCCCTGCGCGCCGCCCGCCGCACCCCCACCGCCCTGCTCCGCACCGCCGAAGGAGCCCGCCCGTGACCGCGACCTTCCCCGACCTGTACATGTCCCCGCGCCTGCTCGCCCCCGGCGGTACCCCCGCCGGCCTGACCACGCACGAACAGCGCTACGGCCCCCTCGCGTACGAGTCGTACGACGACCCCGACGCCCTGATCGGAACCGTCGCCGAAGCCGGCCTCACCGGACGCGGTGGAGCCGCCTTCCCCACCTGCCGCAAGCTCGTGTCGGTCACCGAGGCCGCCCGGCGCTCCGGCCGCACCCCCGTCGTGGTGGCGAACGGGTGCGAGGGCGAACCCGCGAGCCGCAAGGACCGGACGCTGCTTCAGATGTCACCCCATCTCGTCCTGGACGGGCTCCAGTTGGCCGCGCGGGCGGTCGGCGCTGGGGAGGCGTACCTGGCGGTCGAGGACGGCGCCTCCTACCTGGAGTCCGCCCTGGCCCGGCGCGCCGACCCGCTGCCCGTCCGGGTGGCGCGCGTACCGGCGCGCTTCCTGTCCGGGCAGGCCTCGGCGCTCGCGCGGTACCTCTCCGGCGGCGCCGCGCTGCCCGCGTACCAGAACCCGCCCGTCCGCGAGCGCGGGGTGCGCCGGGCCCCGACCCTGGTGCAGAACGTGGAGACGCTCGCCCACCTCGCGCTGATCGCCCGCTACGGCGCCGACTGGTTCCGTACGGCGGGCACGCCGGCGGATCCGGGCAGCGCCCTGTGCACGGTGCACGAGCCGGGACGCCCGGTCCGGGTCGTGGAGGCGCCCTTCGGCCTGCCGCTGGGCCGGCTGCTGTCCCTCACGGGAATCTCCGCGGTCCTCGTCGGCGGCTACCACGGCACCTGGGTCCCGGCCTCCGAGGCGGCCCGACTGCCCCTCGCCGGCGGCACCTTGGGCGCGGGCGTACTCGCGGCGCTCCCCGCCGACCGCTGCGGACTCGCCGAGACCGCCCGCGTGCTGCGCCACCTGGCGCTGGAGTCGGCGGGCCAGTGCGGACCCTGCCTGAACGGCCTGCCCCGGATCGCCTCCGCCTTCCGGACCCTGGCCGCCCCCGGCCCCCAGGGCACCACCCGCGCCGACGTCGCCCGCTGGGCCGGCCTGGTCGAGGGCCGCGGCGCCTGTCACCACCCCGACGGCACGGTCCGCCTGGTGCGCGGCGCACTGACCGCCTTCGCCGGCGAACTCGACGCCCACGCGCGCGGCGTGTGCACCGCGACCGACCGCACACCCCTGCTGCCCGTACCGGAGGGAGACTGACATGGACCCGCGCACCGACACGGTCGTCGACATCGACCGGACCGCCTGCCGGGGCCACGGCCTGTGCGCCGAACTGCTCCCCGAGCACATCACCCTCGACGAATGGGGCTACCCCCTGGTCGACGACACCCCGATCCCGGCCCGTACGGCAACACGCGCCCGCCGCGCCGCCACCGACTGCCCGGCCCTGGCCCTGAAACTCAGCTCACGCCAGACAGAAGCGCAGGCCCGCCAGGCCGGGCACACCTAGAGCCAGCCCGCGAACTCCAGCAGCAGTTCCGCGTCCTGCTCCCGGCCCACCCGGCGGGCCCGTACCCCGGACTCCACCGCGCGGAACAGGGTCCAGCCGCGCAGCCGCTCCTGGTCCACGTCCAGCGACTCCGCGAGCCGCTTCACCCGCCGCCGGGTCGTCGCCGCCCCCGAGGGCGTGGCGATCAGGTCCTCCACCCGGTCCCGGACCAGCCGGGCCAGGTCGAAGGCGCACTCGCCGACCAGCGGGTCCGGCCCCACCGCCAGCCATGGCATCCGCTCCCCGGCGAGCACCTTGCTCTGCCGGAAGGTGCCGTGCAGCAGCCGGTGCTCCGGCGGCGCGGCCAGCAACTCCGCACGGGCCGCGAGCGCCGCCTCGACCAGCGGGGCGACCTCGGGGTCGGTGGCCGCGCTCGCCCGCATGGCCTCGGCCTGCCGCCCGGTCCGCCCGTCGACGGTCTCGAAGGAGAACGCCGCCGGAGGTTCCACCCACAGCCGCCGCAGCGTCCCCGCCGCCTCCAGCAGCGCCTTCGCCTCGGGCAGCGACCGCACGGACACGTCCGGATGCAGCCGCTCGAGCAGCAGCACCCCCGCGGTCCCGTCCGCCTCCAGCAGTTGTACGGCGCCAAGGCCGCCCCAGTGCGCCAGCGCCGCGCGTTCGGCCTCCGGCCGGGCCCGGGGCGGGGCCAGCTTCAGCACGGCCGGGGTCCCGTCCGCCCGGCGTACCAGCACGACCAGACTGCTGCGGCCACCCGGCACCTGCACCCGCTCGACGGTCAACTCGCGTAGCGCGACGGCCTGCCGCACGGCCTCCGGCAACTCGTCCAGCCAGCCGTCACCGTCCGGTGCCGTCTCACCGAGCGCCCTGACGAGACGCTGCGGCGGTTCGAAAGCCATGCGCGAATCGTTCCTTCCTGGGTGCCGGCCCCTCCTGGTGCCGGGTCATGCCGTCGGCGTCGCCGAGGCCGAGGTCGGTGCCGGGGTCGCGGACGTCCCGGCCGCGGCACCGTCCCGCTCGGCGAGACCAGGGAAGGCTACGCTCTCCCCGCGCCAGCGCACCGCCCGCACCGCGGCCTCCCGCAGCGCCCCGGCGGCCTCGGCGCGCCGCCCGCCCGTGGTCGCCCGTACCACGTCGGAATACACCCCGGCCACGCGTTCCTCCAACTCGGCGGCGAGCCGCACCGCCGCCGGAGAGTCCGGCACCGGGAACGGCAGGGCGTACGCCGGCTCCGCGGCCACCGGGGAGCCGCCCAGGTCGCGTACCTTGCGGACCAGCGCATCCCTGCGCGCCCGATGCGCGTCGTACGCCGTCCGTGCTTCAGTGCGCCGTCCCGCGCTGATCCGCCCGCCGACGACCCCGTACCCGTACACGGCCGCGTGCTCGGCGGCCAGCGCCTTCTCCAGGGCCTTGAGTTCGCCGTCCCGCGCCCCGTCGCTCACTTGTCACCCTTCGTCAGCAGATACGCGTGCGCCGCCCCGGCCGCCGCCACCGAGGCCAGCAGGCGGGCCAGTTCCCCCTCCACATGCAGCAGCGCCGTCGCCCGCCGGTCGGCGAGGGCGCGCTCGGCGGCGGCGAGCGCGGCGAGGGCGTCCTTCGCGTCGGCCGGCACGGCCGGCGCCGCCGACGCCTCCGCGGACCGCGACGGAGCCGAGGAGGCAGAGGAAGCCGAAGAAGACCGCGAGGGGCTCGCCGAACCGTCCTCGAACGCCTCCGCGTGGGCCGCGGCCTCGGCCCGCAGCGGCCCCAGCCGGTCCGCCAGCGCCGGATGCACGGTGATCACCGCGTCGTACCGGTCCACCAGCCGCCGGCTGTCCCGGGCCGCACGCGCGCGTGCCCGCTCGGAGACCGAGAGGCCACCCCTGTCACCGGAGTCCCCGCTCCCGTCGGAGCAGCCCGCGAGCAGCACCGCTCCGGCGGCCGAGGCGAGCAGGGTTCTTCTGCGCGGCCAGGGGAGGGCACGCGCGGGTGGGGGGAGGGGCACGGCAGACGTCCTCGGGCACTCGTACGAACACACCGGCGGGGGTCCGCCGGTGATCACGGTACCCGCGAACCCGGCCGACCCATGTCACCGGCTCGTGGACCCGTCCGAGGGGCGTGGGGCCGTATCGGTGTGCGACTTCGCCGCGACCGGCCGGACCGCCGGAGGCATACGTGGACGGCAACACCCCCTGCGACCCGATACCCTTTGACCAGACAGCGCGACCCATCCCACAACAGCACACGCGGCCGAGGAGTCACCCGGATGAGCACCACCCAGAGCGAGAGGCTGCGAGAACTGCTGGAACCGCTCGTCACCTCCCAGGGCCTGGATCTCGAGGAGATCGCCGTGGACTCCGTCGGACGCAAGCGGGTGCTGCGTGTCGTCGTCGACTCCGACACCGGAGCGGACCTGGACCAGATCGCCGATGTGAGCCGCGCGCTCTCGGCGAAGCTCGACGAGACGGACGCGATGGGCGAGGGCGCGTACGACCTGGAGGTCGGAACCCCGGGCGCGGAGCGCCTCCTGCAGGAACCCCGGCACTACGCGCGCGCGGTCGGCCGGCTGGTGAAGTTCCAACTGGCCGAGGACGGCGAGCTGGTCGCCAGGATCCTGACGGTCGACGACGAAGGTCTCGACCTCGAAGTGCCCGGAGTGAAGGGCCGTAAGGCCACCACCCGCAGACTCGGCTTCCCGGACATCGTCAAGGCGCGCGTGCAGGTCGAGTTCAGCCGCAAGGACAAGAAGGAAGAGGAGGCGTAGCCGTGGACATCGACATGAGTGCCCTGCGGGGCTTGGTTCGGGAGAAGGAGATCTCCTTCGACCTGCTGGTCGAGGCGATCGAATCGGCCCTCCTCATCGCCTATCACCGCACCGAGGGAAGCCGCCGACACGCGCGCGTGGAGCTCAACCGGGAGACCGGGCATGTGACCGTGTGGGCGAAGGAGGACCCCGAGGACCTCGAGGAGGGCCAGGAGGCCCGCGAGTTCGACGACACCCCGTCCGGCTTCGGCCGCATCGCCGCCACCACCGCCAAGCAGGTCATCCTGCAGCGGCTGCGCGACGCCGAGGACGACGCGACGCTCGGCGAGTACGCCGGCCGCGAGGGCGACATCGTCACCGGAGTGGTGCAGCAGGGCCGCGACCCGAAGAACGTGCTCGTCGACATCGGCAAGCTGGAGGCCATCCTGCCGGTGCAGGAGCAGGTGCCGGGGGAGACGTACCCGCACGGCATGCGGTTGCGCAGTTACGTCGTACGGGTGGCGAAGGGCGTCCGCGGACCCTCGGTCACGCTTTCGCGCACCCACCCCAACCTGGTGAAGAAGCTCTTCGCGCTCGAGGTGCCGGAGATCGCCGACGGCTCGGTGGAGATCGCCGCGATCGCCCGTGAGGCCGGTCACCGTACGAAGATCGCCGTCCGCTCCACTCGTTCGGGCCTGAACGCCAAGGGCGCCTGCATCGGCCCCATGGGCGGCCGGGTGCGCAACGTGATGGGCGAGCTGAACGGCGAGAAGATCGACATCGTGGACTGGTCGGACGACCCGGCGGAGATGGTCGCGAACGCGCTGTCACCCGCCCGGGTGTCCAAGGTCGAGGTGGTCGACATGGCGGCCCGGTCCGCCCGGGTGACCGTGCCGGACTACCAGCTGTCGCTGGCGATCGGCAAGGAAGGGCAGAACGCCCGGCTGGCCGCCCGGCTCACCGGCTGGCGGATCGACATCCGCCCGGACACCGAGCAGGCCGGGGAATAGATCCAGGCCGCAAGTCGCTCAGATCACGACAGTTATATGCACGACAACTGTTCGATCTTTGCCCCAAAGGGGTGAGGTCGGTACGGGGAGGTAGACTTAACGGTGTCTGGCCGGACGCACGCCGGAGCATGCCCTGAACGCACCTGTGTGGGGTGCCGGGAGCGAGCGGCCAAGACGGAACTGCTGCGCATCGTGGCGATCAAGGACGCATGCGTCCCCGATCCTCGCGGTACGCTGCCCGGCCGGGGTGCGTACGTGCACCCCGCCCAGGTCTGTCTCGACCAGGCGGTACGCCGCCGGGCGTTCACGCGGGCGTTGCGCGCCCCGGGAGTGCTCGACACAAAGGTGTTGCGCCGGTACGTCGAGCAGATGACAGTTGCCGAACAGGCAACACCGTAAGAAGCGTCGCGCGGAACCCCCGTGCGGCCCTGGTACCCCGCGAGTTGGAAGTAGGTCGAGATTGCGATGAGCACTCGATGAGCACGCGATGAGTACGCCCATGAAGTAGCGACGGTCCGGACGCAACCCGGACCTAAAAGGAGCGAAGTGGCTAAGGTCCGGGTATACGAACTCGCCAAGGAGTTCGGTGTGGAGAGCAAGGTCGTCATGGCCAAGCTCCAGGAACTCGGTGAATTCGTCCGTTCGGCGTCTTCGACGATCGAAGCGCCCGTAGTACGCAAGCTGACCGACGCGTTCCAGGGCGGTGGCAACGGCAAGTCCGCCCCGCGTAAGGCCGCCCCCAGGCCCGCCGCGCCCTCTCCGGCGCAGGCGGCACGTCCGGCTGCACCGAAGCCGGGCGCCCCCAAGCCGCCGTCGGCCCCGCAGCCGGCCGCCCCGCAGCCCACGGCCCAGCAGCCGTCGGCTCCGTCGGCGCCCGCGCCGGCCCCCGGCCCGCGTCCGGTTCCGGGTCCCAAGCCCGCGCCGCGTCCGGCTCCGGCCGCCCCGGAGTTCACCGCTCCGCCGGCCGCTCCGGCCGCGCAGGCTCCGGCCCCGCAGGCTCCGGCCGCCCAGGGTCCGCGCCCCGGCGCGCGTCCCGGCGCCCCGAAGCCCGGCGGCCGTCCGGGCGGTCCCGGTCAGGGTCAGCGGGGCGAGCGGGGCGAGCGGGGCGAGCGTCCCGCTGCCGCTCAGGGCGGCGGTCGTCCCGGCGGTCAGGGCCCGCGTCCCGGCGGCCGTCCGGCCGGTCCGCGTCCGGGTAACAACCCCTTCACGTCCGGTGGCTCCACCGGCATGGCTCGCCCGCAGGCCCCGCGCCCGCAGGGCGGTTCCCGTCCCGGCGGCCCCGGTGCCCCCGGCGGCGGTCCCCGTCCCCAGGCGCCCGGCGCCCAGGGCGGCGGTCCGCGTCCCCAGGCTCCGGGCGGTCCGCGCCCGACCCCGGGCTCGATGCCGCGTCCGCAGGGCGGTCCCCGTCCTGGCGGCGGTCCCGGCGGCCCGCGTCCGAACCCGGGCATGATGCCGCAGCGTCCCGCTGCGGGTCCGCGTCCCGGCGGCGGTGGCCCCGGCGGCCGTGGTCCCGGTGGCGGCGGCGGTCGTCCCGGTGGCGGCGGCGGTCGTCCGGGCGGCGGCGGCTTCGCCGGTCGTCCGGGTGGCGGTGGCGGCGGCTTCGCCGGTCGTCCTGCCGGTCCCGGTGGCGGTGGCGGCGGTTTCGCCGGCCGTCCCGGTGGTCCCGGTGGTGGCGGCGGTGGCCGTCCCGGCTTCGGCGGTCGTCCCGGTGGTCCGGGTGGCCGTGGTGGCACGCAGGGCGCCTTCGGCCGTCCCGGCGGTCCCGCGCGTCGTGGCCGCAAGTCGAAGCGGCAGAGGCGCCAGGAGTACGAGGCCATGCAGGCCCCGTCGGTCGGCGGCGTGATGCTGCCTCGCGGCAACGGCGAAGCCATTCGCCTGTCGCGCGGTGCGTCGCTCACCGACTTCGCCGAGAAGATCAACGCCAACCCGGCGTCGCTCGTCGCGGTGATGATGAACCTGGGCGAGATGGTCACGGCCACGCAGTCCGTCTCCGACGAGACCCTGCAGCTCCTCGCCGACGAGATGAACTACACGGTTCAGATCGTCAGCCCCGAGGAGGAGGACCGCGAGCTGCTCGAGTCCTTCGACATCGAGTTCGGCGAGGACGAGGGCTCCGAGGAGGACCTGGTCGTCCGCCCGCCGGTCGTCACCGTCATGGGTCACGTCGACCACGGTAAGACCCGACTGCTCGACGCCATCCGCAAGACGAACGTCATCGCGGGCGAGGCCGGCGGCATCACCCAGCACATCGGTGCCTACCAGGTCGCGACCGAGGTCAACGACGAAGAGCGCAAGATCACCTTCATCGACACCCCGGGTCACGAGGCGTTCACCGCCATGCGTGCCCGTGGTGCGAAGTCGACCGACATCGCGATCCTGGTCGTCGCGGCCAACGACGGCGTCATGCCGCAGACGGTCGAGGCGCTCAACCACGCCAAGGCGGCCGACGTCCCGATCGTCGTCGCGGTCAACAAGATCGACGTCGAGGGTGCCGACCCGACCAAGGTGCGCGGTCAGCTGACCGAGTACGGCCTGGTGGCCGAGGAGTACGGCGGCGACACCATGTTCGTCGACATCTCCGCCAAGCAGGGTCTGCACATCGACTCGCTGCTGGAGGCCGTGGTCCTCACGGCCGACGCCTCGCTCGACCTGCGGGCCAACCCGGCCCAGGACGCGCAGGGCATCTCCATCGAGTCCCGTCTCGACCGCGGCCGTGGTGCCGTGGCGACGGTCCTCGTCCAGCGAGGCACGCTGCGGGTCGGCGACACGATGGTGGTGGGCGACGCCTACGGCCGCGTGCGCGCCATGCTCGACGACAACGGCAACAACGTCGCCGAGGCCGGCCCGTCGACGCCGGTCCAGGTCCTGGGCCTGACCAACGTCCCGGGTGCGGGCGACAACTTCCTGGTGGTCGACGAGGACCGTACGGCCCGTCAGATCGCCGAGAAGCGCGCCGCCCGTGAGCGGAACGCGGCGTTCGCCAAGCGCACGCGCCGTGTCTCGCTCGAGGACCTGGACAAGGTGCTCAAGGCCGGCGAGGTCCAGCAGCTGAACCTGATCATCAAGGGTGACGCTTCTGGTTCCGTCGAGGCGCTCGAGTCGTCGCTGCTCCAGCTGGACGTCGGCGAAGAGGTCGACATCCGCGTACTGCACCGCGGCGTCGGTGCGGTCACGGAGTCCGACATCGACCTGGCGATGGGCTCCGACGCCATCGTGATCGGCTTCAACGTCCGCGCGGCCGGCCGCGCGGCGCAGATGGCCGAGCGCGAGGGCGTGGACGTCCGGTACTACTCGGTCATCTACCAGGCGATCGAGGAGATCGAGGCGGCCCTCAAGGGCATGCTCAAGCCGGAGTACGAAGAGGTCGAGCTCGGTACGGCGGAGATCCGCGAGGTCTTCAAGTCGTCCAAGCTGGGCAACATCGCGGGTGTTCTCATCCGCTCCGGCGAGGTCAAGCGCAACACCAAGGCGCGCCTCGTCCGCGATGGCAAGGTCATCGCGGAGAACCTCAACATCGAGGGTCTGCGGCGCTTCAAGGACGACGTCACCGAGATCCGCGAAGGCTACGAGGGTGGTATCAACCTCGGAAACTTCAACGACATCAAGATCGACGACGTCATCGCGACGTACGAGATGCGGGAGAAGCCGCGCGTGTAAGCGCTCGGGCTTCCGAGACGGTCCGGTCCGGGGCCGGTCGACGGAGAATATTTCCGTCGATCGGCCCCGGCCGTTCGTTGTACGGTTCTGATGTTCCCGCCGATCTGCCGGCGGGCCCGTCAATCCCGTACCGGCGGGTCATCCGGACACACATATGTATGTGGGGACTCTGTCCTTCGACCTCCTGCTCGGCGACGTGCGGTCGCTGAAGGAGAAGCGCTCCGTCGTCCGCCCGATCGTGGCCGAGCTACAGCGGAAGTACACGGTGAGCGCGGCGGAGGTGGATCACATGGACCTCCATCGCAGGGCCGTCGTCGGCCTGGCGGTGGTCTCCGGCGACGCGGGGCATCTGACCGACGTACTGGACCGGTGCGAGCGGCTGGTCGCCGGGCGTCCCGAGGTGGAGCTGCTGTCGGTGAGACGCCGCATCCACGGGGACGACGACTGATTTCGAACGTAGAACAGGAAGAACGGGAGACGACCAGTGGCCGACAACGCGCGTGCCAAGAGGCTGGCGGACCTCATCCGAGAGGTGGTGGCCCAGAAGCTGCAGCGCGGGATCAAGGACCCGCGGCTCGGCTCGCACGTCACCATCACGGACACCCGGGTCACCGGGGACCTGCGGGAGGCGACCGTCTTCTACACGGTCTACGGCGACGAGGAGGAGCGGCAGGCCGCCGCGGCGGGCCTGGAGAGCGCCAAGGGCATCCTGCGCTCCGAGGTCGGCCGTGCGGCCGGCGTGAAGTTCACGCCGACCCTCGCCTTCGTCGCGGACGCCCTCCCGGACACCGCCCGCACCATCGAGGACCTCCTCGACAAGGCGCGTCTGTCCGACGAGAAGGTACGCGAGGCGTCCGCGGGCGCCGCGTACGCCGGTGACGCGGACCCGTACCGCAAGCCGGACGCCGAGGACGAGACGGACGACACCGCCGAATGACCCAGAAGCGCACCACGCCCGACGGCCTTGTCATCGTCGACAAGCCGTCGGGCTTCACTTCGCACGACGTGGTCGCCAAGATGCGCGGCATCGCCAGGACCCGCCGCGTCGGCCACGCCGGCACCCTCGACCCCATGGCGACGGGCGTCCTCGTCCTCGGCGTCGAGAAGGCGACGAAGCTCCTCGGGCACCTCGCCCTCACCGAGAAGGAGTACGTCGGCACCATCCGCCTCGGCCAGACCACGGTCACCGACGACGCCGAGGGCGAGATCACCGCCTCGGCCGACGCCTCCAAGGTCACCCGGGACGCCGTCGACGCCGGCGTCGCCAAGCTGACCGGCGACATCATGCAGGTGCCGTCCAAGGTCAGCGCCATCAAGATCGACGGCGTGCGGTCCTACAAGCGGGCCCGTGAGGGCGAGGACTTCGAGATCCCCGCCCGGCCCGTCACCGTCTCCTCCTTCGCCGTGTACGACGTCCGGGACGCGGTCGCCGAGAACGGCACGCCGGTCCTCGACCTGGTGGTGTCGGTGGTCTGCTCCTCCGGCACCTACATCCGCGCCCTCGCCCGCGACCTGGGCGCCGACCTCGGCGTCGGCGGACACCTCACCGCCCTGCGCCGCACGCGCGTCGGGCCGTACAAGCTGGACGCCGCGAAGACGCTGGAACAGCTCCAGGAGGAGCTGACCGTGATGCCGGTCGCGGAGGCGGCCACGGCCGCGTTCCCGCGCTGGAACGTCGACGCCAGGCGCGCCCGGCTGCTCATCAACGGCGTGCGGCTGGAGATGCCCGACGAGTACGCGGGCGCCGGCCCCGTCGCCGTCTTCGACGCCGAGGGACGCTTCCTCGCGCTGGTCGAGGAGCACAAGGGCAAGGCCAAGAGCCTGGCCGTCTTCGGCTGAGCCGTGCCCGGGGGCCCAAGGGCTCTGCCCGTGGAGCGGCGGCCACGGGATGTCGCCGCCGCTCCACGGTCCCCCCTCGGTTCCCCCACCCCTAGGGTGTATCCAGCCGCCCCCGCCTATTCACCCGACCGTGCGGGCGCTCGGAGTGAACGGGGGGAGCGGAAGGGGGCGCTTTCGTCGCACGATCTGTCCCGCTGATCATTACCGGCCTACCGTCGTGAACAGAGCACGGGTGCACGGTCGGGAGGTTCGATCATGGCGGGACGGGGCCCGCGGACCGGAGGCGGCACCGGACGGGACCGCGAGGACGCGATCCACCGGGAGCGGCGGCGGGACACTCCCGGGGAGGACCGGTACCGCGCCCTCGACGCGCGTCTGGTCCGGATCCGCGACCTGGCCGGCCGCCCGCGCGGCACCGGCTTCCTCGCCGACCACCACGGCACCCTCGTCACCAGCCACGAGGCCGTCGACGGCCTGACCCGGCTGGTGCTGTGCACCGCGGACGAGCGGACCCGCGTCGTGACCGCCGACGCCGTCACCCCGCTGCCCGCCCTGGCCCTCGCCCTGGTCCGCACCGAGGGCCTCGGCGTGGAGCCGCTCCCGGTGAGCGTGCGGGACCGGATCACGAGCGGCGCGTATGTACGCATCGCCGCCGGCGGCTGGCGTGAGGCACGGGTGCTCGGCGCCACCCAGGTGACCTACACGGCCACGGACCGCTTCCATCTCCTCGACGACGCGCTGGAGTTGGCGATGGGCACGGCGGGCCGGGACGCGCTGCGGCTCGGCGGCGGAGCGGCCGGCGGGCCGGTGCTCGACCCGGAGACCGGCGCCGTGCTCGGCGTCCTCGGCACGGCCCTGCGGTCCGGTGGCCGGGAGGCCGGCTTCGCCGTGCCGCTGCGCGCGGCGGCCGACGGCCGGCTCGCCGAACTCCTGGACCGCAACGCCGCTACCGTGCCCGCCTACGGAGCCGACCTCAATCTGGCCGGCGTCCTGGAGCTGACCGCCACCTCGGTGGGGCAGGACGGCCCGCCCGGAGCCCTCGCCGGGCACGTCGGCCGCCTCGGCGCCACCCGCCCCGGCCCGGTCGAACCCGTCGAACGGGCGGAAGTCGTCCGGCAGTTGACGTTCACCGAAACCGGCCGCGCTGCCGTCCTCGGCCTCGTCGGCGCCCCGGGCAGTGGCCGTACGACGGAACTCGCGGCCCTCGCCGCCCGCCGGGGCCGCGGACCGGAACCGGCACCCACGCTGTGGCTGCGCGGAGCCGACCTCGAGGACGCCGACGGCTCGGTGGCCGACGCGGCACACCGCGCCCTGGAGCGGGCGGCCCGCATCATCGCCGCCTCCCGGACGCCGCTTTCCGGTGACGACGCCGGTGTCTCGGGTGGCGCCGGTGACTTCTGTGGCTCCAGTGACTCGCGTTGCTCCGGTGGCTTCCGGGACTGCGGTGGCGCCGGTGACTCGGCCGACGCCGGTGATCCCGGTGGCCGGTGCGGTCCGGCCGGCCCGGGGGACGTCACCCCGGAGTGCCTCGCCCGTGTCGCCCGGCGGGTCGGCCGCCCTCTGCTGCTCCTGCTCGACGGCCCGGAGGAGATGCCGCCCGTCCTCGCCCACCGGCTCCCCGAGTGGACCGCGGGAACGGCGCAGTGGCTGCGCGCGACCGGGGCACGACTGGTCGTGGCATGCCGGGAGGAGTACTGGGAGAGCGCCGGGGCCGAGTTCCCGCCGGAGCTGCTGTATCCCCCCGCGCCCGCGGCCGTTGCCGCCCTCGCCCCCACCTCCGCCTCCACCCCGGCTCACTCGCCCCGCCCGCTCCCGCCCTGCGTGCGCCTGCCCGATCTCACCCCGGACGAGGCCCGCCGCGCCCGCGCCCGCTACGCCCTCCCCGACGGGGCCCTCACCGACCGCGACGCCCGCCACCCCCTCACCC
Source organism: Streptomyces sp. NPDC046915 (assembly GCF_040644935.1). NCBI lineage: Bacteria > Bacillati > Actinomycetota > Actinomycetes > Kitasatosporales > Streptomycetaceae > Streptomyces > Streptomyces sp. NPDC046915. The sequence continues at coordinate 19,664 of NZ_JBEYXB010000038.1, forward strand.
TCAGCCTGCTCTCGGAGGTCCGCGCCGCCCTGCCGCCGGACGCCCCGGCGACCCCCGCCGACCGGCACGAGGTGTTCTCCGCCTACCTGGACCTGATGTGCCTGCGCGTCGCGGTCCGCCTCGCCGCCGGGAACGGCCTGCGCGGCACCGCCGTACGGCGTCTCGCCGCCCGGGTCTCCGGCCAGGTCCACGAGGCCGCCCGGCGCAGCCTCGGACCGGGGCAGGGCGAGCTGGACCGGGCGACCTTCGAGTCGGTCTTTCCCTGGGGCCCCGCCCCCGCCTGGCTGGGCCGCGGCACCGGCTGGGCGTCCGCCGTCCTCACCGAGGGCCTGCTGGTGCCCGCCGGGAACGGCTACCGCTTCGCCCACGAGGAGCTCGCCGACTGGATCCAGGGCATGCACCTCGACCTGGACGAGGCCCTGCACGCCCTGGTCCACCGCCGCCGCGCCCCGCAGGAGAGCCACCCCCTGCCCGTCCCGCACCACCGCGTGGGCCCCGTCGTCCAGTCCCTGCTCTTCCTCGCCCGCCAGCACGGCGCGGCCGAACTCGCGCGGCGCCTGGAGGAGTTGGTCCACGCCCTGGACACGGACCCCGCCTCGTGGTGGGCCGCGCGCCTGCTCTCCCAGACGTTGTCGCAGGTCCCCGACGCGACCCCGTACACCGGTGTGCTCCGCCTGCTGGCCGACCGCATCGTCGCCCGGCGGCGCCGGCGCCACCCCGTCTCCGCGGACTTCGGCCCCGCCTTCTGGACCGCTCTGCCGATCCCGGACCAGGAGCGCTTCGACCTGCTGCGCCGCCTGGTCCAGGCGGACGCGGCCCCGCAGGAGCCCGCCGGGGCGGGGACCCCGCCCGGCCCGCTGCCGTGGCCGGGGCGGCGCGACGACGACGCTCCCGCCCCGCCGCCCACCAGCACCCGCTACCTCGACGCCGTGGCCCGGCTCCTCGCCGCCGGCCCCACCGCCGTACAACCGCACCTGACCCGCTGGTTCGACGACGAACGGCCCCTGCCCGCCACCCCGCACGCCACCGTGGCCACGGCCGCGCAGGCGTTGCTGCACACCTACCGGCACGGCGCACTGGACGACCTCACGGAGGTGCTCGTGGACAGCGCGCACCGGCGCGGCGACCAACTGCTCACGGTGCTCGCCGAGGACGAGGCGTCCGCCGTCTGCCGCGCCGTCGACCGGTGGGCGCACGACGAGCGGCCGGCGCGGCGGGTCGCCGCCGTGGCGTACGGACTGCGCGCCGCACCCCATGTACGGACCGAGGCCGACCGCGAGCTGCTGCGCTACGCGGCCCTCGCCCTGCTCGCCCGCCCCGCCGACGCCGGCCTGCACGGCGGCGCGCTCGCCCTCCTCGTCCGGGACCCGCACACCCGCGCCCGCCACCTCCCGCTGGCCCTGCGGCAGTTCGCCACCGGCGACCCGCAGTTCCCGCCGAGCGCCCTCGTCCCGGCCCTGGCCACGGACCCCGACCAGGTACTGGAAGCCTTCCGCGTCCGGCTGCGCGCCGGGGTGGGACCGGGGTCGGCGTTGCGCACCCTCGCCGACGTCACCACGCCCGCGCTGGCCGGCCGGGTCGCCGCGCTGGTGCGGGAGGTGGTCGCGCTGCGGCCGGAGACCGCCGAGCCCGTCGCGGCCTACGTCGACCGCCGCCTCGACCAGGGCCCGGCCGCCCGCGCCGTGCTGCTGCCCCTGGTCACCGGCCTGCTGGTCACCGGCCCGACGCCCGTACGGACGGCGCTCGCGGCCGTACTGGCCACCCCGGGCACTCCGGCCTCCCGCCCCCTGCGCCAGGAGCTGCTGGAATTCCTGCTCACCCACGAGCACGACCCCACCGTCCTGGACGCCCTGCTGCACGCCGCCGCACAGGCCCGCGACGAGGACGTCCGCGACCTCGTCCACCGCACGGGCCTGCTCCTCGTCCGCACCCCCGACGGCGCGACCCGCCTCGACCGCGGCCTGGTCGACCTGGGACGGCACGTCCCCGGTTTCGCCGCGCTGATGGCCCGCTGGCTCACCGACACTCCGGAGGACTGGGCCGCGGTGGTGGGCCCCAGCACCCGGCGCATGATCGGCAACCTGGCGGGCGTACGCGTACCGGCGTGACGACGTGCGCCCGGTCACAGCCTCCATGCCGATGCGGGCCCGGAACGCGCGGCATGGCACCCTTAGACCTGCGTAAGCGGTAAACGGTAGATACGGACACGGGTTCGAGGAGCGGTCACAGTGCAGCGCTGGCGTGGCTTGGAGGACATCCCCCAGGACTGGGGGCGCAGCGTCGTCACCATCGGCTCCTACGACGGGGTGCACCGCGGCCACCAGCTGATCATCAAGCATGCCGTGGACCGGGCCCGCGAGCTGGGCGTCCCCTCCGTGGTCGTCACCTTCGACCCGCACCCCAGCGAGGTCGTCCGCCCCGGCAGCCACCCGCCGCTGCTCGCCCCGCACCACCGGCGCGCCGAACTGATGGCCGAGCTGGGCGTGGACGCGGTGCTGATCCTTCCCTTCACCACCGAGTTCTCGAAGCTGTCCCCGGCCGACTTCGTCGTCAAGGTCCTGGTGGACAAGCTGCACGCCAAGGCGGTCGTCGAGGGCCCGAACTTCCGGTTCGGCCACAAGGCGGCCGGCAACGTCGAGTTCCTCACCGGCCAGGGCAAGATCTACGACTTCGAGGTCGAGGTCGTCGACCTGTACGTGACCGGCGCGGCGGGCGGCGGCGAGCCGTTCTCCTCGACCCTCACCCGGCGCCTGGTCGCCGAGGGCGACGTCGGGGGCGCCCGCGAGATCCTGGGCCGCCCGCACCGCGTGGAGGGCGTGGTCGTCCGCGGCGCCCAGCGCGGCCGCGAGCTGGGCTTCCCCACGGCCAACGTGGAGACGATCGCGCACACCGCGATCCCGGCGGACGGTGTGTACGCCGGTTATCTGCACGCCCAGGGCGAGGTGATGCCGGCCGCGATCTCCGTCGGCACGAACCCGCAGTTCGACGGCACCGAGCGCACGGTGGAGGCGTACGCCATCGACCGCGTCGGCCTCGACCTGTACGGGCTGCACGTCGCCGTCGACTTCCTGGCGTACGTGCGCGGGCAGGCGAAGTTCGAGTCGCTCGAGGCCCTGCTGGAGCAGATGGCCGAGGACGTGAAGCGCTGCCGGGAGCTGGTCGAGGCGGATCGGTAGGCCTGCCGGTAGGACCAGACCTCCAGGAACAGATCTCCAGGAACAGAAAGGGCGGCCGGTGCGTGAACGCACCGGCCGCCCTTCTTCGTGCCGTCCTACTGCTGGGGCGGAGCCTGCGGGGGCTGGCCCTGCGGAGGCTGGGCCTGGGGCTGGCCGGGCTGCGGATAACCGGGCTGCGGCGGGTACGGCTGGGCGGGCTGGCCCTGGGCCGGCGGGTAGGGCTGGCCGGGGGCCTGGGGGTACGGCTGCCCCGGGGCCGGCGGGTACGGCTGGGCGGGCGGCTGGCCCGGCTGGGGATAGGGCTGACCCGGGGCGTACGGCTGCTGCCCGGGCGCCGGGTACTGCTGGCCCGGCATGGGCTGACCGGGCATGGGCTGACCTGGCATCGGCGGGGCGGCCACCGGCGGCGGGCTGCCGTCGTTCGTCCACAGGCCGTGCGACTGCTGGTGCCGTACGAAGTCCTCGGCGACCATGGCCGCGAGGTTGAAGTACGCCTCCCGTACCTTCGGCCGCATCATGTCGAGGTCCACCTCGGCACCGGCGGCGAGATGCTCGTCGAACGGCACGACCACAACGCCCCGGCACCGCGTCTCGAAGTGGCTGACGATGTCGTCCACCTTGATCATCTTTCCGGTCTCGCGTACCCCCGAGATGACGGTGATGGAGCGCGAGACGAGGTCGGCGTACCCGTGCGCGGACAGCCAGTCCAGCGTCGTGCTGGCGCTGCTCGCACCGTCCACCGACGGCGTGGAGATGATGATCAGCTGGTCGGCGAGGTCGAGCACGCCGCGCATCGCGCTGTACAGCAGGCCCGTGCCCGAGTCGGTGAGGATGACCGGGTACTGCCTGCCGAGGACGTCGATCGCGCGCCGGTAGTCCTCGTCGTTGAAGGTCGTGGACACGGCCGGGTCGACGTCGTTGGCGATGATCTCCAGGCCGGACGGCGCCTGGGACGTGAACCGCCGGATGTCCATGTACGAGTTGAGGTACGGGATCGCCTGGACGAGGTCCCGGATGGTCGCCCCCGTCTCGCGGCGCACACGGCGGCCGAGCGTACCGGCGTCCGGGTTCGCGTCGATGGCGAGGATCTTGTCCTGCCGCTCGGAGGCCAGGGTGGAGCCCAGCGCGGTCGTCGTGGTCGTCTTGCCCACACCGCCCTTGAGGCTGATGACGGCGATCCGGTAGCAGGACAGCACCGGCGTCCGGATCAGCTCCAGCTTCCGCTGCCGCTCCGCCTCCTCCTTCTTCCCGCCCAGCTTGAACCGCGACGAGGCCGCCGCGGGCCGCCCGCTCTTCGCCTTCTGCTTCTTGTTGCTGAGCAGCCGGTCCGACGACAGCTCCACGGCCGCGGTGTAACCCAGCGGCGCCGCACCGGGGTTGGTCATCTGCCGCTGATCGTGCTGTATGGGCTGCGGCCACGCGGCACCGGCCCGAGGATCGACGGGGGCCTGCGGAGGCTGCGGCTGCTCCTGACCCTGCTGGTTGGGCTGCTGGGGGAAGCCGTAGCCGCCTTGGTCGGCGGGGGAGTTGGGAGTGCCCGTGGGTCCTGCGGGCCCACCGGGGTGGGGGAAGCCGTAGCTGGGGGCGGGGGGTTGGGCGTCCGGTGCCGGTGCCGGTGCGGGTGCGGGTGCCGGGGGCTGTGGGGCTTGGGGCGCTTGTGGGGGCTGCGGCTGGTTCTGGGCCTGCTGGTTGGGGGGCTGGGGGAAGCCGTAGCCGGCGGGCTGGTGGGGGCCCGGAGGGACGGGCGCGCCGCCCGGCTGCTGCACCGGGGCGGCCGGAGCCGCTGCACCGGGTTGCGGGAAGCCGTAGCCCGCCTGCGGGTTGGGAGCGGGGGCCGCGGGGTGGGGCGGCTGCGGTGCCGCCGGGGCCGGTGCGCCGGGTTGCGGGAAGCCGTAGCCCTGGCCCGGCTGGGCGGGCGGTGCGCCGGCGGGACCGGTGGGCTGCGGGAAGCCGTACCCGGCCTGCGGGTTGGGGGCGGGGGCGTGGGGCGGCTGCGGGGCCGGTGCGCCGGGTTGCGGGAAGCCGTACCCGGCCTGCGGGTTGGGAGCGGGGGCGGGGGCATACGGCTGGCCCGGCTGGGGTGCGGCCGGCGGGGCCGGGGGCTGGTTCCAGGCGGCGGGCGCGGGCTGGGGCGCCTGGGGCTGGAACGGGGGCTGCTGCGGCGGCACGGCCGCCGGACCCTGCGCGGCGGCCGGCTGCGGCTCCGGCACGGCGCCGGGCTGTGGCTGGGCAGGCCACTGGGCCGCCGGGGTGGGGGCGGCGGGCTGGTACGACGGCGGCAGCGGCGGCACCCCGGCCTGCGGCGCCGGCGGGGGAGCCCAGGCGGGCGGGGCGTCCTGCGGCGCGGGCGGTACGGCGTCCTTGGGCGCGCTGTCCTGCGGAACGGCGTCAGCGACAACGGGCTCCGCGTCGGGGGCGTCGTCCTGAGCCGGCGGAGCCTCGGCGGGCTCGGCGTCGGCGGGAACGGCGTCCCGAACCTCGACCTCCGCTTCCACGGCGTCCTCGGCCTCGGCCTCGGCTTCGGTCTCCACGTCGACCTCGGCCTCAGAGGACTCCGCGTCTGCGGCGGGGGCATCCTCGGCAGAGGCGTCCGCGGACTCCTCCTCCGCCGGCTCGGCGTCCTCGTCGGAGTCGGCGGCAGCTTCGTCGGCATCCGCGGACGCGCTCCGGAGCTCGACCACGTCGGCCCCGACCGTGCCCTCCGCCTCCGCCTCCGCCTCGGCCACGTCCTTCGCCGCGTCCGGCTCACTCGGCTCACCCGGCCCGCCCGAGTCGTCATCGCCGGACTCGTCGGCGCGCTCCGCGATCGCGGCCATCTCGCGCTTCAGCGCGACGGCCGAGAAGCGCATGGTGGCGCCACTCTCCAGATCGCCGCTACCGGCCTCGGGCGCATGCTCGGGTGCGGCCGCGGCAGGAGCAGCCGCGGGCGGAGCGGGCGGCGCAGGCGGAGCGGGTGGCGTCCACGGCTGAGCCTGCCCCTCCGGCTGCGGAGGCTGCTGTGCCTGCTGCGAGGCCTGCGGCTCGAACCCGCTCCCCATCGGCAGCCTCGGCACCGCACCGGGCCCTCGGGCCGGCGGCGCGGGCGGTGTGAACGGGGCACCTGGAGCGGGCGCGGGCGGCGTGAAAGGCGCCCCCGGCGCAGGAGCCGGGGGAGGCGGCGTGAAGGGCGCGCCAGGAGTCACGGCACCGGCCGCCCGAGTCGCGTGCGGGGGAGGGGCCAGCCCCGGAATCGGAGCGCCCCCGGCATCCGCGTACGGCGAAGCGGGCGGCCCACCGGCCGCACCGGGCGCGGGACCGCCGGTCCCACCGGCGCCCGAACCCTGCCCGGAGCCCTCCGCCGCCCCGCCCGACTGCGACGCGTTCTGCGTGTACCAGGCAGGCGGCGCGTAGTCGATGGTGAACTCGCCCGTCGTCTCGACGGCGGACTCCGCGTCGGGCTGGTCATCGCCGGGTGTGGCCCAGCCCCCGCGGATCCCGTCCCGATCGCTGCTCACAGTTCCTCCTGGTGTGGTCGAGCACCCTCATGCCGTGCCGGGGCGACCATGTCGTGTCGTTCTCAATCGTCCGGGGTAGTCCGATCCACCGGCTCTCCCCCTGGGCCGTCGATGCCCGGTCCACGGGTTCTGGCATCGCACCCGGTACCAGCCTAATCACCACGTCCCGCACCCGGGCAGGCCCGTCCACCCCTCAGCACCGGCCCACCAGGTCACACCCCGCCCGGAAGTGGCCCACCGCGCTGCCGTATTGGCGCACCATCAACGAATAATACGGGCAAGAACTATCAAGTCGGGTCAGCGTGCGCCCCGTTGGTCAGTCCATCCGCCGTGCCGTACCCAACAATCCGATCTCGGCATCGGTCGGCTGCGTCATCACATACTGCCGATCACGGTCGGCACACCAGAGGGTGACGCCGTCGGCGAGCGTCGGCAGGGCCTCCACCTCGACCCGGTTCAGCCCCATGGCGCGGCCCAGTTCCCCAGCCTCGTCCGGCGAGACCCGCTGAATGCCCGCCAGTCGCGCCTGCCGAAGAAGCCGGGGCGCGACCGGACTGAGATACGGCAGCAGCGTCAGCACCGACTGCCAGGGACCGGAAGTCACCCGTCCGCGAGGTGGCCGCATGCCGCAGTCCCGCACCACCAGCACCGGCGTACCGGCCGACGCGCCCTGCGGCGGCACGCGGCCCACGTCGTACACCGCAAGGCCGTTCTGGCCGCCACCCATGGCATGCACCATCTGTGTCCAGGCCTGCGGCCGACCGGTCTCGACGGCGACCCGCGCGCCCGTCGCCGCGGCCCGCAGCGCGAGGACCTGCGCGGTCCACAGCCCGCCGATCAGCACGACGTCGTACGCCGTGGGCCGGTTGAGCCCCAGCACGGCCGGCTGCCCTTCTGAGTCCACCCCGGCCACGACCCCGTCGTCCCCGATGGGCAGGGCGAGCGAGTCCAGCAGTTGCGCGGGCAGCGCATGCCGCCCGTGCCGGGGGCCGAGCAGGCCGAAGCCGTTGCGTACCCGGGCGGTCGCCCGCTGGGCGGCGGAGGGTGCGGCGGCCTCTGGTGCGGCCACCGGACCGGCGGTCCGCTGTGGCGTCGGGGTCGTCAACGCACACCTCCGAGGGGCAGTGTGGCGAGCATCCCGGGCAACTGCTCCCTGTCGAGCCGGGCGAGGCCCGCGCCGGCCTGCCGGGCAGTGCCCTCCAAAGCGCGCCGGGCGGCGACCAGTTCGTCGTCGCTGCGGCCGGTCACCCGCAGATGCCCGCACAAGGACACCTCCTGCCGCTCCCCGCGCGCGAGGGTGAGGCTGAAGGTGGTGGCCAGCGCGGGTACGGCGGTGATCTCGGCGATCAGCTGCGGCAGTGACGCCGCGCCGCCGCCGCTCAGTTGGGGCCAGCGTCGGATCCAGTACGTGGTGTGTCGGCGGTTGTCGCAGCGCCAGCTCCGGCCGGACTCGCGCGTGCGCCGCTCGCGCGCCTCGGTCCGCCCGGCCTCGGCCGTCACCAACGGGTTGGCGCAGGCCGACGTGGCAAGAGCGGCGACGAGTTCTTCCTCGTCGAGCACGGTCGCGCGGAACCCGGCCCCGGTCAGCCGGCTGGCGAGATGATCCGCCGTACGGACCACGCACTTCTGCGCACCGAAGAGACCGCCCCCGCGCGCGGCAACGGCCTCCGCGCACATCTCGGGATCCAGCTTCAGCGCGATCCAGGTGATGCGGACGGCCGGAGCGCCGGTCTGCTCCTGCAGGGGCAGGTAGTTGGCGACGGCCACGGACTGCTGGGGCAGGTGCAGCGCGGGCGCCGGCTGCGTGTGCAGCACGATCTGCGCCGACTCCAGCCGTATGCCGTCCACTTCGAGGGCGTCCCGCACCAGCCCGAGCGGCAACGGCTGACGGCTCCGCTCGGCCCGTACCGCGGTCGCGTCGGCCTCCACCTGAAGGACCGCGGTGACGAAGGTGCCGTCGCCGACGATTCCGACGGGACGCCGGTCGCGGGAACCGTAGGAGTAGGTACGCAGGGCGGGCTCGCACTCCACCGCGGGCACCAACGCGGGTTCGGTGCCCGGCGGAACCGCGGTGTTCGCCGCACGGCGCTGACGGGCCCGCAACGCCCTTGCTGTCAACAGCCATTCGGGCAGTGAACGGCCCCGACGACTGACGACCGCGAGCAGCACGAGCGCGACGGCGACCAGAGCCGCCGGCACGAGCGCCGCGGGGCCCGTCGCCCAGCCGGTGACCAGCACGGCCACCGCGAGCTCCAGCAGCACGAGCCGTTGCAGCCGGAACGAGCCGCTCTGTCCCGGGCGTGCCCTGAGGTGCAGCGTGCCCGATGCCTGCTGCCGCGGCTGATCGGCCGACGGCCGCGGAGCGGTCTCGGGACCGGGCGCTGCGGCACCCCGGCCCCGCGACCGCTCGCGCGACCGCGTCCGAGTACCGGAAGCCATCACTCCATCCCCCCGTACTTTTCACAACTCGCTGGTGCCGGCCCCCTACTTGGGCGCCGGAAGGCCCAGGTACCCTACCCGCCCCTCCGGCCACTGCCGACACCAGGCATAGTAGGGGGCCGGTCTGACATCGGAGGGCGGCCAGTCACGCCTCCGGATGTGACAACGGGGAGAAACAGTCACTGATGGCATCACGGCGGGACGAACTCAACGCCTACACGTTCGCGAAGAGGCGCACCCTCGCGGCCTTCCTCCAGCCGTCACCGTCCGGATCGGAGGAAGGCGCGCCCAAGCCGCTGCGCGCGGTCGTGCCCAGCCTCGTCGCGGGCGCGCTGACGCTGGCGGTGTTCGGCGCCTGGGGGATGTTCCAGCCCACCGCGCCCGCCGGCTGGGACAAGCCCGGCACCCGGGTCATCGTGGGCAAGCAGTCCACGACCCGCTACGTCGTCCTCAAGACCGGCAAGGTCACCCGCTTGCACCCGGTGCTCAACCTCGCCTCCGCGCGCCTGCTGATGAACGACGCCGACTACCAGGTCATCCAGGTCAGCGACGACATCCTCGATTCGGGCAAGCTGCCGCGCGGTCCGATCCTGGGCATCCCGTACGCGCCGGACCGCCTCCCGTCCGCCGAGGAGGCCGGGAAGGCCAAGCGCTGGGCCGTCTGCGAGCAGCCCGGCGGCAAGGGCGAGACCGTCCAGGAGGCGACCTTCGTCCTCGCCCAGCGGGACGCGGCAAAAGCCGACGGTTCGCGCCGCCTCGCCGGCGGCGACGTGCTGTACGTGAAGACCCGTACCGGCCGGCGTTACCTGGTCGACTCGCGCGGCACGTCGTACGCCGTCACCGGTGTCGAGTCCGACGCGCTGACCACCGCGCTCGTCGGCTCCCGCAAGCCGCAACTCGTCACCAAGGAGTGGCTCGGCACCCTGCACCAGGGCGCGCCCATACGCTTCCCCCAACTGCCCTCCGGTGTCGGCTCGCCCGCGAACGTCCCGGGCCAGCTCTCCGCTGAGGAGAACAAGGTCGGCATGGTCCTCCGGACCGAGACCGGGGAGGGAACCAAGTACTACGTCGTCCTGCCGGGCAAGGTGCAGCCGATCAGCGACTTCACCGCCTGGTTGCTGATCTCCTCGCCGCAGACGGCACCGCTGAACATGAACGGAGAAGCCCGCACCGTAGGTCTGCAGGACTTCACCGCCGACAGCGAGCCCTTCGCCGGACAACCCGCCGACTGGCCCCGTGAGCGGGCCCGCCAGGTCAACTCCGTCTCGCCCGCCGCGGGCCGCGACACCGTGTGCAGCGTGCTGCGCGATGTCGACGACGACAACTCGGCGACCCTGAGTACCTGGGCGGGCACCGACTACCCGGCCGAGATCACCGCAGACGGCACCAGTACCTACGTCACCCCCGGCACGGGCCTGCTCTACACCCAGTTCCAGGGCACCGAGACGGGCGCCGGCGCGCTCTTCCTCGTCACAGACACCGGTCTGCGGTACGCCGTGCAGGCCAACGGGGACAGCGACAGCCAGAAGTCGGACATCGGGGCTGACGGCAAGAAGACCTCTGACGGCACCCCCGAGCCCAGCGAGGCCCAGGTCAAGCTCGGTTATCAGAACGTCAGGCCCGCCAAGGTGCCCACGGTCTGGTCGGAGTTCCTGGCGAAGGGTCCGCGCCTGGCCACCAACGGCGCCCGTCAGCCGCAGGGTTCGTAGCCCGCCTCTGTTTACGGACACGATCAATAGGAGCGCCGTACGAGTGCTGCCGACGAAGGCAACCCTGCTGACCGCCGCCGTACTGCTGACCACCCTGGGCGCGGCCCCGCCCGCACCCTCCCTCCTTCTGGACGGCAGCGGAGAGTGCACGTTCCCCGCCAAGCCGATCAAGGGAACACCCTGGTCCTTGCAGCGCGTCCTGCTCGACGAGCTCTGGCAGGGCACGAACAAGGGCAAGGGCGTACGCGTGGCCGTCATCGACACCGGCGTCGACGACAAGAATCCGCAGCTCAGCGCAGTGGTGGACAAGGCGGACGGCCGTGACTTCCTGGCCAAGGGCAAGGGCGGCGACCCGACCGACGACCAGGTCGGACACGGCACCAAAGTCGCGGGCATCATCGCGGCCCGTCCCCGCTCGGGCACGGGCTTCGTCGGCCTCGCCCCGAACGCCACCATCATCCCCATCCGCCAGAACGACGCCGACCAGAGCGGCGACTCGGACACGATGGCCGCCGCCATCAACTACGCCGTGACGCAAGGCGCCGACGTCATCAACATCTCCCAGGACACGACCAAGCCCCTGTCGGCCACCTCCGCCCTGGCGCAGGCGGTCCGCAAGGCGATTGGCGTGGGGGTCGTCGTGGTCGCCTCCGCGGGCAACGACGGCCTGGACGGCAAGGTCAAGAACACCTACCCGGCGGCCTTCGACGGCGTCCTGGCCGTGGCCTCCTCCGACCGCAACAACGAACGTGCCACCTTCTCCCAGGCCGGCACCTTCGTGGGCGTTGCGGCCCCCGGCGTGGACATCGTCTCCACCGTTCCCGGGGGCGGCCAGTGCACCGACAACGGCACCAGCTTCTCGGCCCCCTTCGTCGCGGGCGTGGCGGCCCTGCTCAAGGAGAAGTACCCGCACTGGACCCCCGCCCAGATCATCACCCGGATCGAGCAGACGGCGGAACGCTCCGTCAACGGCCACGACAACTACGTCGGCTGGGGCGTCGTCGACCCGGTCCGGGCCATCCAGGAATCCGACACCGACGACCCGCCGTCCTCGCCCACCCCCGACCGGGGCCTCAGCAAGGCCCCGGCCCCCGACGTGGCACCGTTCTCCCTCGCGGAGACCGCTGAGGAGCGCAACCAGCGGTACGCCACCTACGCCCTCGGCATCACCGTCGTGCTGGTGGCGGTCATCGTCGGCGCGGCCGTCGCCACGCGCGACCTGCGCCACCGTCACCGAAAGGAACCCTCAGCGTGAGCTTCGGCCCACCCCCGTCGATGTACACGGAGTCCGCACTGGCAGCGGACAAGACACGCCAAAAGCGCCGTAGACGGGTTCTGAGGACGGCCGCGGCGTCGACGGCCGCCGCCCTCTGCCTCGGCGCGGGCCTGCTGTGGTACCAGGCCGGTGACAACGGGACCGGCAAAGCGACACCGGCCGCGGCGCACCAGGCGCTCGACGAGGTCCGGGAAACCGTCGAGAAAGCCCCCGTCTCGCCCGAGGGCCAGATCGTGACCCAGCACAACGAGGAGAAGCTCTCCAAGAACACCGATATCAACCCACGCTACGCCCCCGGCACCTGGGCCACGGGGAAGATCGTCGCGAGGGGCGTGGCCAACCGGATCGAGGGCTACAAGATCGAGCCCACGTACGACGAGAAGGCCTGGACCCTCAAGCTGGCCGGCCACATCTGCGCCACCAGCAGGGACGTCACCGCCGACGGCCGTACCGCGGTCGTCATCCAGCCGCCCAAGGCCAAGGGTGCCAAGACCGGGGGCATCTGCGACCAGGTGGTCTTCCTCGACCTCGACACGGGCAAGGAGCTGTGGCAGAAGAAGATGCCCGCGGCCGACTTCGCCTACGTCACCAACACCAACCTCACCCTCACCAAGGGGGTCGTCGCCGTGGCGTGGGGCCACGGCTCGGTGGCGTACGACATGAAGACGGGCAAGCGGCTCTGGAACACCACCACGGTCTCCCAGTGCCACGACACGGGCTTCGCCGGCGGCAGCGCCCTCCTGGCGCTGGTCACCTGCGGTGACGAGCCCGACGCCACCTACCGTGTGGAGAAACTGAACCCGCGCACCGGCAGGACCCGGTGGACGTACAAACTCGCCGACGGCGTCCAGGACGCTTTCTTGCCCTCCTCCGACCCGCCCGTCCTGGCCGTGGCGGCGGGCGACAGCGAGGTCACCGACCTGATCACACTCGACGCCGGCCACGGCAAACGCCTGGCCACCATCTCGATGGGCGGCTACGAGCCCAAGTGCGGCAAGCGGTACTCCTTCTCGCCGTACTTCGGCACGGTGGACAACTGTGACGGCCTGGTAGTGGGCCGCAGCAGGCTCTACGTCATGAGCAAGGAGCAGACCGACATCAAGCAGCCCTCCGACTGGATCGTGGCCTTCGACGTCGACAAGGGCACCTCCGTCGGTAAGTTCGAGGGCCGTCCCTTCCAGATGGTCGTCCCCCTCCGCATGAGCGGTGACGACCTGCTCATCTACCGAAGGAGCATCGACGACGTCCAGCCCGCGGCCGTGGTCAGCTGGAACCCTCGCACCGACAAGGAGACCCCGTACCTCCTCTTCCAGCTCCCGGAGGACGACGAGTACGAACTCAGCGACCCGGAGAAGACGGAGATCACCTACGAGCAGGGCCACGTCTTCTTCGCACCGCGTGAACTGGCCCGGGACGACGACCACCCGACGTACCCGGTGCTGTCGGTCCTCGGGGTCGGCACGGCGGGCCTCAAGCACTGAGGTGACACGGGCCGCCGGAGGGCGGCACACGCGCGTGCGTCGCCCTCCGCACCTGCCTCCGGCGGTGTTTCGCTCTCTGCGCTACTCGGTCGGCAGCCCGCCGTTGTGCGGCGTCGGCTCCAGGTCGAACTCTCCGTCACGCGCACCGAGTACAAAGGCCCGCCACTCCGCCTCCGTGTACCGCAGCACGGTCTCAGGGTCGAGTGAGGACCGCATGGCCACGGCCCCGCCGGGAAGATCGGCGATCTCGACCCGCTCCTCGTGCTCCTCCGTACCGGGCGCGCATTGCCACTCGACGCCTGAGATGTCGAGGGCGTACAGCTCGTCCCGCTCGCGCTCCTTGCGCGCCTTGATCTCCTCAGCCGTCTCGGTCATCCCGCAGCGACCCCTTTCCCCGACGTACGAACGCTGTGCCGGTCACACTACTGGCCCTCGGAACTTCCCTGTGTTCCCTTTGCAGTTGGAAGCACCACGTCAAGTGACTAGAGTGGCTGCGGGTGCCACACATGTGGTACCGCACGGGGGCGGTGCGACGCTGCGACCGCGCGTCGCGCGAGAGCGCAGCAGGTCTTGCCCGCCAGGAGGACCCGGACAGCCGTCCGGGTGGACCCGTCGCGGTGGTGAAGGTCGCCGCCGCTTCAACAGGAGGGCAAGAAACGTATGGCTTCGAGCGTTGACCTCAGCGCACACGCGCTCACAGGTCTGGCGAACGACATCCGCGACTTCCACCACCAGGTGAGTGAGCGGGTCACCTCGCTCAACCGAGTCGTGGACATGATCCAGGCCGGCTGGAAGGGCGCGGCGGGCAAGGAGTTCGACACCGTTCAGCAGGGCGTGAACAAGAACCTCAAGAAGCTCCAGGACGATCTCGTCGACCTCGAAGAGGCGATGAGGGCGAGCATCGGCGGCTTCAACGACCAGGAGCAGGAGCGCATCTCCGACATTCGGAAGGTGGACAACTCCTACGAGGTCAAGAGCCGCATCACGGACCTCGCCTGAGCCCGCCGCAGCATCCACGAGGGAGACACGTTTCATGAGCTACGACGCCGACCGTACCGCCGTAAACTACGACACCGTCACGCAAGCCGCCAGCGACGTCCGCAACACCGCCAAGAACCTCGCGGAGCAACTCGAGACCCTCATGCGCAGGGTCAAGGCCGTGGCCGAGACCTGGGAGGGTGAGGCCAAGACGGCCTACACCGAGATCCAGCGGGACAGCAGCGACCAGATGGACCAGATGACCCAGAAGCTGGCCCGCATCGCCCAGCTCCTGGACGACTCGGTCGTCGGCTACCAGGACACGGACAAGGGCAACGCGGCGCGCTTCCGCATGCTGATGGGCTGACCCGGCCCAACCGAGAGGGGAGGCGGCGCCAAGCCGCCTCCCCTTGCCGTTTCCCACCGCACGCTCAACCACCACGACGATTCGGGCTAATTGGATGTCTCTGACACCGCTCACGACAACCGCAGGCCGGTACCACCACCACTACGGCACTCATTCGGGCGGGGGCGGTCCCGTGGCGTGGTGGGAGTGGCTCATCCTGATCGCCGCCGTGATCCTGCTTATCTGGCTGCTGGTCAGGTACCGGACCCGGGAGTAGCGGCAGCGGGCGGCAGGACGGGCGGCGAGCAGTGGTGACGTGCGGCGGAACGCTCGGCGAACTGCCGCAGGTCCTGCCACTCCCGCGGCGTGAGCGGCTGGGAGTCGAAGCGGCGGTCGGAGCCCTCCGGCGGAGACACCGTGTAGAGCCCCATGCCCTGCGCTCCCGCCCCGCCTGTCATGCATCGTCCGGTCATGGATGCCTTCCTCGCCGAATGAAGTACCACGCGGCGGGACACGTGCTGTGAATCTCGCTGTCCGGCATAGACGCCCGAGACAGCCTTGGGCGCTCTGTCTGACAACTCGGCGTCCGCACACTTCAGCTCATCAGCAATTTTATGGGCGGCAGCATTCATGACGGTCATCTGCTTGCTGGCTGCTCCTCTACCCGATAGATCGACGCAAGTCGATCTGTTCCCATGGCGGAGGCGCCGGTATCGTAGAAAGTGACGCCAGCGTTTCCTTCGGCTTTGAAGTGGAGTCGGTGAAATGATCTGCGCCGCCGATCCGGGACAGAGCTGCTGCGTCAGAGGGCTTCTCGGCGAAGTGATCGCAGACTTCCGCACTGCTCGTTCTCGAGGCTGTTCTTCTCGCTCCGGCCCGGAGTTTACGCGTAGGCCTAGGCCTCGCGGAAGCAGATTTTGAGAAGTTGATCCGATATCGCGTTCTGTTCCGTTCTCCTGCCCTGCGAAGGGCGCTCAAACATCGCCCTCGGAGGTCCATCAAGCTTTGGTCGGCATCCTGAAGTCGTTTGGCAAGTCCGCATCGTTTTTGCAAGCCAACGCTTTGGCTAGAGCAAGACCACCGGAGTGCATGACAATCAGATTGTTCCTTCGCACCTGAGCAGGGCTGCCGTCCGGTTCGTAGCGATTGTTTGTCTCGCCACGAATCACGAATGTCTCCCTGCTGCCGTCAGAATCGAACTTCGTACTGGAGCATTTCAGGTAAATGACAGCGCGCTGGTTACTGGCCAGTGCCAGCGCACCCATGTGATATGGGGTAAAGACCGAAGCCACTTTGTCGCTCTGGGGAACGTCATTGGAGAAGGAAAACGAGATGGTCAGATCGCTGACGTTCTTCTTGGGTCCGTAGATCCAGCAGAGTCCGATCTCACCTCCTCCTTCGACGCCATTGGTTCGATATTCTGAAACAATCTTCTTCGCTGCTCCGGCAGCTCCACCATCCGGAGACGAGGTACGAAAAGACTTCGACCTGACGAGCTGTTGTACAGCGCTCGCAGCGGAGCCGTTCAAGGCGCCATTGCAGTTGCGCTCGCCTGTTTTGGCGGATCCGGCTTGAGCCCCGCTGTTGTCGGAGCATGCTGAGGCTCCGGCCACAACTAGCATGGCCAAGGCAAGGGGAGCCATGCCGTTACGGACAGACATCACCGCGACTCCCATCAATCCCCCGTTTGAGGGCGAACGCCCTGCTGATTCTCGCGGTCGGTTCCCTTGCCGTAGCCAGCGGTCAAGTCGGTCTCCAATGTCTGTGCAAAGTTATTGTCGTCAGAGCTGATGTGGTGCCGACTCAGGAATTCCTTCATTGGATAGCCGGCATTGAATTCGCCAGTCCGGTAGATTTGGTCGCGCTGTTTCTGGATGTCATCTCCGCTGTCCTTCTGGTTGGACTCGGCCCAGTCTCCGATCCCATCACCAAGGACCTGTTCCACGAGTGCCTGACCATGCTCCATGCCGAGAGGGATCAGTGTGCCGGCCACGCCTGCGGCGGCCACCGGCGGCAGGAACGCCGCTCCTGTGGCAACACCGACTCCTGCGCCGAACTCGATCCAGGAGGCGCGCTTCTCCAGCGCATCGTTGTATTCCTTGTCCTTCTTCAGGCCTTCGGCTTCCACCTGGTCGGCCCGGGACTGATCGAGCATGCCTTGGACTTCGGCACCGGTCCGCAGCGCCTCGCGAACGCGTGGCTCGTGGATGTGACCGTTGGAATCGACCTGTGCCTCCATGGCAGTCGACGTGTAGACGCGTTCAGCGGTGGCGACTTCCGAGTAGGCGTCAGGGTGCTGGCCTAGCGCGCTGAGGAACTTGCGGGCACCGTCCATGCCGAACTCGGCATGCCCATGTGCCCCCTTGTCGGGGGCGAACATGCTGTCCGTCCTGTTCTCGTTCAGGGCCCAGTTGACGTCGTCGATGTAGCCCGCGGTCATACGGCCGATGCTTCCGGACAGCGCCTCTTCCTTCTTCAGGAGCGCGGGATCGCCGTATGCCTCCACCACCTTTTCCATCACCTTGGCTCCGTCGTCGGTACGAACGAGTTTGGGTGTGGGGTCGTCGTAGGCGTGGCCCAACGTCGCGGATTCCAACGCATGGCCCAGACTCTCGTGGCCGTATTTGTTGGTCAGACCGTCGTTGGTGTTGTCGTTGGGCCAGTCGCGGTCCTGGGCGAAGTACTTGAATGCGTCGACGCTCTTGTGATCATGCGTGTCGTCGGGAGTGAGGTCCAGCTTGCTGTTGAAAAAGTCCGCAGAAGCCTTGGGATTGTGTCCGAGCGCCTCCATGAAGCCGGTCATCGGATCCTGCCCGACGCCCTTCCCATCCCAATTCAACTTCGGCATCATGCCCATGGAAGGCGAGTGCCAGGCCTGGCCAGGCTTAATCCGTCCCTCATGAGTCAGTCGGCGTTCCGTAGCGAAAGCAGCGTTTCCGTAATCGTGCAGGAACTTCGAGTCGTACGAGCCGTCGCGCATGAGGTTGCTCATGATCTGGAACCCGTAGGCAGACGACCCGCGTGTGCGCACGATGTCGTCGCCGGACTTGATCATGTCCGCCTTCCACTTGGCCATGTCCGGGCTGTCGGAATGCGACGCGCTGGCCAGCGTGAAGCTCCAGTTCTTCTGGAGTTCTGCGAGCTGTTTGGGGTGGTCCACCCCGAGTCGGGAGCCATCACTGGGGTCGCCTATGTCGGCCCAGTAGTCGAGTGTGCCCTTGGCCCCGACTTCGACCGCGAATCGTTCCGCGAAGTATTGATCACCCTTGTTGTCCTTGAGGTACTTGTTCAGGCGGCTGATCTCCGCGGCAGTGGCGTCGTCGCCCTTCTCGACGATCTTCGCCGCGGCCTTCGCGTCCTCGGCGTCCTGCACCTTGCCCGCCTGCTTGAGCGAGTCGTAGTCGGTGCCGGAGAAGTTGTTGTCGTCCTTGCCCACCAGCGTCCGAAGAGCACGGGAGGCAACGTCGTCCGCATCACTGGCCTTGTCGACGGCGGCCTTGATCTCGGAGCGGGCCCGGTCGAAGTCCTTCTGATCCGGGTCGGGGCCGTCGTAGTCCTTGGGCCGGCGATCCGGGTGGATCAGGTAACTGACGGTTCCGTCGGGATCGATGCGTATTCCTTGGTCGGGAGCCGCCTTGACGATGGCCTGAAGCTTCTCCTTCGCCGCCTTGAACTCCGTATGAGCGTCGCGAAGAATGTTCCGGATGCTCTCGGCCTCCTTGGCCGCGTCCCCGAACTCCTTGGCGGTCTTCTTCACGAAGGGTTTGGTGACGCCCGCGTTCTCACCTTTCCAGTCGGCCTTCTCGGCCTTCCTCTGCATGCCGTTTTCGGCCGTCTCCTGAAGGGTCTGGAGCTTCTTGACCGTTTCCGACCAGTCATCGACGGCATCCTGAAGGCTGCCCAGACGAACATTGAGGGCGTCGTCAAAAGTCACCATGATGAATGCCTCACTTGAAGTGCTTGTCGATCTCTTCGACGGAGAGGTTGGTCACGAGAATCTCTTCGTGCTTCGCGTGCGTGATGACGGTGTCCTCGAGGTGGTTGTGGATATGTGCGCACGCGCTGAGCAGCGCCTCAGACTGGGAACGCCACTTGTCCCAGGCCGTCCACAGGGCCGCGCCGGTCTCGAAGCCGTCAGTGTTCAGATCGTTGGCAGCCTTGTCCGTCTGAGCACCCGCGTGAAACGCGTCGGTCTCGAGGTGGTGGTAGAGCGTCTGCGCGTCGTTGCCCACGGCCTTGAGGTCCGGCGACGTCACGGTGTAGTCGGAGTCGCCGCCTCCACCTCCGCTCGCGGCAAGCTGGTTGAGCTCCATGCTGCTCTGCTGGCGGGTTGCGGCCTTGCTGCGGGCCTGTCCCCACATCTCATCGAACGACACGGTGGTCCCTTCGGACGTCACTGGCGACTGATCGGTTGCGTGCTCGCTCGTTCACGGGTGCTGTCCCGGGCGGGGCGGCGCTCCCTCGGTTGGGGTGCCAGTGATGTGGCCTTGGGGTGGACCGAAGGACGGGTACTGCTGCTGTTGTTGGTGTGGTGCGTACGGTTGGTACGCGGGCGGCGGCGCGGCCGGAGCCGGAGTCGACCGGCGGCGGCGTGCGCGGAGTACCGGGACGGTGACACCGGCCCCCAGGAGTGCGGCGACTGCGACGCCCAGGCCGATCCACAGGGAGGTGTTTCCGTCGTCACCCGACTTGGATGCCGTGGCTTCTGGCTTGGCATCGTCTTTTCCGGCGCCTGCCGAGCCGGCGGACTTGGAGGCCCTGGGAGAGGGGGACTTGGAGGCTGCGGCGGCCAGGTCGGGGAGCGGGTACTGGTCCGCCGGCCCCGGGTCACCTGGGTTCTGCAGGGCGGAACGCGGGCGGACGATGCCGTAGCCGAAGTCGTCGTTCCGGGTCCAGCTCTTCTCGTTGCCCTTCATCGTGTTGATGAGGACACGCAGCACCTGGTTGTTCGTCCAGCCGCGGTGCTTGGACCAGATGAGGGCGGCGGAGGCGGAGGCGATGGCCGTGGCGTCGCTGGTGCCCTGGCTCTTACAGATCTGGCTTCCGCCGAGGCAGGCGTGGAACATGTCGACACCGGGAGCGGTGACATCGACCTCCGAGCCGTGCTGGGAGAACGCGGCTCGCTTGATCTTCTGAGTGATCGCGCCTACTCCCACGACGCCTGCGGTGGAAGCCGGGTACTCTGGGAGGTTGGAGGTGTCGCCGCTGTTGCCCGCGGCAGCGAAGACCAGCTTCCCCTTGGCGATGGCGTACTTGACGGCGGCTGCCAACTCCGGCGTACTGACGTTCTTTCGACCAGGTGAGTTACCGGCGCCCATGGAGATGTTGATGATCTGGGCCGTCGAGTCCGCCGCGTAGCGGATGGCCCTGGACAACGTCGCGGCGTACTCGGATCCCTCGTCGACCTGACCGAACTGCTCGGTCGAGTAGCGCATGCGGATGGGAAGGATCTTGGCTCCTGGAGCGAGCCCGTACGACCCGTCCCGTGAACCCCGCGCGCCTGTGGCCGCGATGAGCGCGGCCATGTCCGTGCCGTGGCCGGCGATGTCGGTGTGCTCGTCGCCGCGCTGGGTCGAGTAGTCCTTGCCGTTCAACACCTGACCCTTGAGGTCCGCCAATGAGTCGTCGACTCCCGAGTCGATGACGGCCACCGTGATGCCACGGCCGGTGCTTGTCTGCCACATCTCGTCGGCGTGCATGGCGTCGAGATGCCACTGGCGTGCCCGGACCGACTCCGCATGGGCGGGGGTGGCGGCAACCCCGACTAGCAGCAGGCCGAGAACAGCCGACGCCGTCGGCAAGGGCCGCAGTGTCCGCTTGTCTCTGGTACGCATAAGCCTTCCTGGGGGGATCGTCTCGGACTCAATCGATCACTGGAGGAAGAGTCCGGCGATTGTCCCGGGTCCAGGTCTCTTCGTCCTCGGCGAGGTAATCCGGGCGTTCCCCCTCACGCTGTTGGTCCTTGCGCGAGTTGGAGGGACGACCCGTCGCTCCCGTGCGACCGGCCGCCGAACCGTGCCCTGCTTCAGCGGCATTGGACGACGGTCGGACGAGTCCCGAACCGCCGGCGGTGAAAGGACGTCCGCTGGTGCGCCCAGGCTGTCCCGGACGGTTACCGACGACGCCGCCCGTCTCCGAGGCCAGGCGACGGCCGCCGACCAGGCCACCGCTGGAGCGGGTTCCCCCACCGGCGGGGGAACCCGCGGACATGCCCCGCCCCATGGGCGTGCGACCTTGCGTGTTTTCCTTGCCGATGACAGTTCCACGCGGGATGCCGTTCGCCGCGCGTCCGGGATTCGTGACTGGGCGCCCCCCGACGATGCCCGTCTCACGCGGCATGCGGGGCATGCTTCCGGTTGGTTTTCCCAATCCGGGCACCTGGGGAAGACGCCCGGAGGCGGGCACACGCCCGGCGGATGGCAGGCCGGTTTCACGCCCCCCGCCGCCGAATGTAGGCGGCACAGCGGTTGGCTGGTCAGGCAGCGGCGCCCCTGGGTGCGGCACACGGGTTTCGGTGGGAGCCGGGGAAGCAGGTGGCGTAGTCCGCGGCAGCGTGTCTGCGCCGTCGATGTCCAGCGAGACCGGTTGTGATTGCTGCGCGTGGTGACCGCCCAGGCCCGGGGAGGCTTGGCCGGTGGCGACGGGCGTGACCAGATGCGTGGTGGTGTGGGGCAGGTTGCCGCCCTCGTGCGCGGCAACGTAGCCGCTCCCCGAGCTGCTGCTGCCGCTGCTCACGTAAGTGCTGTCGCCGGACACATGGCTCTTGTCGTCGCCGCGCCACCAGTCATTGGAGCCCGTGTTCCCCGCCGGCGGCGAAAACGTAGGCGGCGGCACACTGTTCACCTGCTGCGCCGAGTACTCGTACGACTGCGCCAGCTTTCGCATCTGCTGGGCCGCCTCGGCGCGAGCCCCGTCGATGCGGGACTGGGCCGCTGTCGCGTCGGACTGGGCGGTCGTCGCAAGTTTCCGCGCGTCGGGGTCGTTCCGGGCGCCGGGCTGCTTGGCAGCGGCGATCGTCTTGTGGGCGTCGGCGAGGTCCGCCTTGGCCTGGGTCGTCTCCGAGGTGTCAGGCATGGCGGCCTTCGCCTCGGTGATGGCCTGAGACACCGTTCCCATCCAGCTCGAGGCCACCTTGGCGTACTGCCCGAGCCGGAGGGTCGCGCTCGCTGTCTGGCCGCCCCAGTCCCGGAAGGAGTCGCCCGCCTGGCCCTGCCACTCCAGAGCCTTGACGTGCGTCATGAGGTCGTCGCCGATCTTGGTGATCGTCGAGGCGGCCTTGGCGAGCTTTCCGGCGAGGTGGGAGGCGCCGGCCGAGCTGGCTTCGTCCAACATCGCCGCCAGCTGCTCGTGGGTCATGGACTCGAAGTCCGTACGAGCGAGTTCCGGTTCTCGCCGCGCGGGCTGCCCACCCATTACAGGCCCTCCTCGCTCTCCGCCGCAGGCGTCGACGTCGGCGACGCGGTCCGCTGATCGGCGTACGGATCCCGGTCAGCCACGTAGTACCTCTCGGTCTGCGCGTTGACCTGCTTCATCCGCGTCCGAATGTCCTCGTCGAGGTTCGCGTAGCCCACCCGCGAGGCGTGCACCGCCAGTCCCATCCCCTCGATCTGCGCGCTGAGCGCCTTGGAGAGGTTCTCCAACTCGTCGTGGACGAGGGTGTACGAGTCGTAGAGGAACTGTGCTTCCTTGAAGTCGGAGGATCCCAGTTGGGCGCGGGACAGTCGGTCCTGTCCGACCTTGCCCGGGGCTGCCTCCGACTTGTCGAGCTCGATCAGAAGCTCGTCGACGCGCTTCTTGAAGTTCTTCATGGCGGTGTGCTGGATGTCCAGCGCCATCTGCGGGTTCACCCCGGCCAGGCTGTCGAACGACTTGCCCGTGTCCGGTGCGTCGTGGGCACCGCCCGATCCGCCGCCCCCGTTCGAACTCACCTCAGCTGCCTCCCCGTTCTCCCCGTTCGCTTCGTTCGCTTGTTCATCCGAACGAAGTAAAGACTCGATCAATCACTCTAATGGCGTTGCGGAAGCAACCCCACCTGAATCAGCGACGCACCGCGCTTGCGTGACACGAACACGCCACGGCCGGGCGGCATCGGGCGGGCCCGGACATTGCCCAGGATGTCGCCCTCGCTCGGGTCGCCGGAGAGGACCAGGCCCTGTGCACCGAGCTCCTTCACGCGCTGCATGAAGGACTCGTACATCGCGCGCGAGGCACCGGCCTGGCTACGGGCGATGATGAACTTGACGCCGACATCGCGCGCGAAGGGCAGGTGCTCCACCAACGAGGCGAGTGGATTACCCGAGTTGGTGGCGACCAGTTCGTAGTCGTCGACGATGACGAACAGCTGCGGGCCGTTCCACCAGCTGCGGTCGCGAAGCTGCTGCGGCGTGATGTCCGGCTTCGGCGCACGCATCTCCATGAACTGGCGGATCGCGTCCATGTGGACCTGCATCGCCGACGCCATCGGGGCGTACTCCAGCAGATGTTCCTCCGACACGGCCTCCAGCATCGTGCGCCGGTAGTCTCCGACGACGATCCGGGCCTCGGCGGGTGTGTAGCGTTCCGCGATCTGCTTGGCGATCAGGCGCAGCAGGTTCGTCTTGCCGGACTCGCTCTCGCCGAAGACGAGGAAGAACGGGTCGGTGTCGAGGTTGACGAACACCGGCTCCAGGTTCGCCTCGTCGATACCGATCGCGATGCCGTGTTGCGGGAACTCGAAACCCTTCGGGAGCTGGTCGGCAGGCAGTTTGCGCGGCAGAAGGCGGACCGTGGGGGCCGCCGGGCCCTGCCAGTTGGCCTTCGCCGCCTGGACGAGCTGGGTCGTCGCCTCGGCCAGATCGTGCGCCGAGGGCGAGGAGTCGATGCGCGGCAGAGCCGTCATGTAGTGCAGCTTCTCAGGCACCTGGCCACGGCCGGGGACGCCCGACGGCACGTTCACCGCCACCTTGCGGTCGAACTCGGAGTCCATCGGGTCACCCAGCCGCAGTTCCAGTCGGCCCAGGATCTGGTCCTTGAGGGCCGCTCGGACCTCCATGTACCGGGAGGCGGAGACGACGACGTGGATGCCGTAGCCGAGACCGCGGCCCGCGATGTCGTTGACGACACCCTCCAGGCCCTCGAAGTCCGTCTTGAAGTTGCCCCAACCGTCAATGACCAGGAAGACGTCACCCCAGGCCTCGCCGGGCAGCTCACCCGCCACGCGGCGCCTGCGGTACGTCGCGACGGAGTCGATGCCGTTGGCACGAAAGAACTGCTCGCGGCGGTTGAGGATGCCCGCCACCTCCGCGACCGTACGGCGAACACGCTCGGGGTCCAGCCGGGACGCGGCCCCGCCCACGTGCGGCAGGTCCGCCAGGGATGCCAGACCGCCACCACCGAAGTCCAGGCAGTAGAACTGCACCTCGTGCGGTGTGTGCGTGAGAGCGAAGGACGCGATCAATGTGCGCAGCAGCGTCGACTTTCCGGACTGCGGTCCGCCCACGACCATCATGTGGCCCGCCGCGCCGGAGAAGTCCCGGTACAGCACCTCACGCTTCTGCTCGAACGGCTTGTCGATCAGACCGATCGGCACCGTCAGGCCGCCCAGGCGTGTGTACTCGGGCGCCTGAAGGCCGCGTTCCGGGGACACGGAGAGCGTCGGCAGCAGCTGGTCCAGCGTGGGCGCCTGGTCCAGCGGGGGAAGCCACACCTGGTGTGCGGGCACCCCCTGGCCTTCCAGCCGCTGCACGATGACGTCCAGCACCGTGTCCGCCAGCGCGTCGTCCTCCGGCTGGGCGGCCGGTGCCTGCGCCGGGTCGGGAACCGCGTAGGCCACCGGCACGGGAGGCGCGGTGAAGAGCGCCGGCCGGCGCTCGATGGGCAGGCTGCCCTGCGCGACGTCGGGACCACCCGCGCGGTAAGTCCCCGACACATACGCCGCCTTGAAGCGCACCATCTCGTCCGTGCCGAACTTCAGATACCCGGAGCCGGGGACGGAGGGAAGGTGGTAAGCATCGGGCACGCCCAGGGCCGCCCGGGACTCGGCCGCGGAGAAGGTCCGCAGACCGATCCGGTACGACAGGTAGGTGTCCAGCCCCCGAAGACGGCCCTCCTCCAGACGCTGCGAGGCGAGCAGCAGGTGCACACCCAGGGAGCGGCCGATGCGGCCGATCTGGATGAACATGTCGATGAAGTCCGGCTTGGCCGTGAGGAGTTCGCTGAACTCGTCGATGACGAGGACGAGGGACGCCAGCGGCTCCAGGGGCGCACCGGCGGCGCGGGCCTTTTCGTAGTCGTGGATGTTGGCGTAGTTCCCGGCCGAGCGCAGCAGCTCCTGGCGCCGCTGCAACTCACCCCGGATCGCGTCGCCCATGCGGTCGACCAGCGTCAGATCGTCGGCCAGGTTGGTGATCACAGCTGCGACGTGTGGCATCTGTGACATGCCGGCGAAGGTCGCGCCGCCCTTGAAGTCGGCGAGGACGAAGTTCAGCGTCTCGGAGGAATGGGTGACCGCCAGGCCCAGCACGAGGGTGCGCAGCAGCTCCGACTTGCCGGAGCCCGTGGCGCCCACGCACAGGCCGTGCGGGCCCATGCCGTCCTGGGCCGCCTCCTTGAGGTCCAGCATCACGGGCTGGCCGTCTTCGCCGACGCCGATGGGCACGCGCAGCCGCTCCGGGACGGAACGCGGCCGCCATGTGCGGGTGATGTCCACGGAGGCGGCGTCGCCCAGACCCAGAAGGTCGGTGAAGTCCAGGTTGGCGAGCAGCGGTTCGTCGTCGTCCCCGCCGCCCATGCACAGCGGCGCGAGCTGCCGGGCCAGCGCCTCGGCGGCAGGCAGGGACAACCCGTCGGGCACGCCCTCGAAGGCGACACCGCCGCCGGAGTCCAGCCACAGCCGGTCCGGGCGAACGACGATCGACAGGTCGCCGCGAGGCTGGTCGAGTTCCCCGGGGACGACCTCCACGATCGTCACCCCCTGAAGACCCTCCGCCGCGGCGAACGCCGACGTGGGGGGCACCATGCCGCCGTCCAGGACCACCAGGATGTGCGGCTGGTCCAGCACGGGCTGGCCGTCGCGGCTGAACCGGGGGCGGCCGTCCAGGCGGCCCGCGAGCAGCTGCTCCAGTTCGCCCATGTCGTCACCGAAGAGACGGCGCGTGCCCGCCCCGTCGAACTGGCCCGCCGACTGGCAGTGCGGCAGCCACTTCGTCCAGTCCCAGCGGGCCACGGAGCCCGGCGAGGTCACCACGGCCACGACCAGGTCGTCGGGGGAGTGCAGGGTGGTCGCCTGTGCCACCAGCGCACGTGCCGCCGACTGGCTGCACTCCGAGTCGCCGGACAGCGTCACGTGGTAGAAGGCACGCAGCGAGACCGCCACCGGCAGGCCGTCCAACTGGCCGTGCACCGAAAGGAACCGCTGCATGGCGCCGGCGCACAGCGGCTCCAGCTCGTCCACCGGCGCGGTGTGCGGTGCCACCAGAGGAGTGGACAGCTGCTGCGGTCCCAGACCTATGCGCACCTGCCCGAAGTCGAGGTCCCCGACGCGCCGTTCCCACACCCGGCTGCCCTCGGCGACCACCGACCAGAGCTGCTCCGGTGACGGATGCAGGTACAGCTGCGCGTCACGCTGCCGCAGCGCGGTCTTGCGGACCGAACGCCGGGTCTGCGCGAGGTAGCGGAGGTAGTCGCGGCGCACATCGGCCATTTGCCCCTGCGTACCCCGGCGATAGCGGACGATCTGAGAGACCACCATCGCGGCCGTCGACATCAGCATCACCACGCCCATGATCCGCATGAACGGGTGGGCGTTCGGCGAAGCGAAGTAGAACACCACCGACGAGCCCATGCCGAGAGTCGGCAGGACCTGCATCAGCATGCCCTCCTGCTGCCCGCGCGGCAGCTCGGGAGGAGCCTCCAATTGCAGTTCATCCACGGGCACTTCGGGCGGTAGGGTGCGCGGCGGGCGCTTGATGACGATCTGGCTCACCGGAGCATCAATCCCCTGTACGGACGATCGGTTGATCACCGGCACCCCCGTGGCGACGGTCGTCCTCCGTGTGCGGGCGATCCTACTTGTCGGCACTGACACCACCTGCCGGTAGGGTGACGCCCGCAGCGTACGCATCCGCGAACAGGGGGCCAGTGAAGGTGAGTACGACCGCGACGACGGGATTCTGCAGGGTCACGGTGGTGGCGCCCGACAGCCGGATCGACGTGGCGCTGCCGGTGGACATCGCCGTCGCCGATGTCTACCCGGAGATCCTCCGCCTCACGGGCCAGACCCAGCCGGCCGGGACCCCGACCGGCTACCACCTGGTCCGCCGCGACGGCAGTGTCCTCGACGGCGCCCGAACCCTCACGGACGAACGAGTGCTCGACGGCGAGGTGCTCAGCCTGCGTCCCTTCGCCGAGTCGCTTCCGCCCGCGGTCTACGACGACGTCTCGGACGCCGTCGCCTCCGCCGTAGTACGCGACCGGCACCTGTGGAGCGACGACCTGCTGCGCGTGGCGGGACTGACCGGCGGCGCTCTGTTGCTGCTGCTGTGCGGCTTCGTGCTCTGGTACGCCGATCCCGTGCGCCACGACATGCACGGACTGCCCGGCATCATCGCCGGAGGTCTCGGCCTGTTGCTGACCGCTTTCGCGGGCGTACGCGCGCGTGTGTACGCCGACCGGGCCGCGGCCGTCGCCGTGGGCCTGGGCGCGCTGCCCCTGCTGATGATCGCGGGCGCCGGTGTCGTCGCGCCGCCCCACGGGCAGGGTCCGGGCAAGCTGCAGTTCATGCTGGGCTGCGTGACCGTCCTGGTGGTCTCGGTCGCGCTGGTGGCACTCACCCCCGGAGGCGACGCGCCCTTCGTGGCCGCCTCCTTCCTGGCGACGGTGGGCACTCTGGCCACTTTCGCGGCCATCCTCACCAAGGCGTCCGCCACTGCCACCGCCTCGGTGTGCGCGCCCGCCGCCGTCGGACTGGTGGCCTTCCTCCCGGGCCTGTCGGCCCGCTTCGCGCGACTCCCCATCGGTTACGCCTCGCCGCGCTCCGCAACGCACGACGACTTCGACCCCGACTCCGCCCAGGCCCCGGACGCCGACCCGCTCGACGCCGAGCACATCGCCGCCCAGGCCCGCCGCGGCCACGAGATGCTGCTCGGCCTGGTGGGCGGCACGTCGGCCGTGGTGGTGGCCGCCGCGGCCGTCCTCGGCTTCTCGGACAACGTCTGGGGCCGGCTGCTCGCCCTGACCACGGGGCTGGCGATGCTGATCCGTGCCCGGCTCTTCCGGTACACCACCCAGGTGGCCTGCGTCCTGGTCGCCGGCCTGGCCGCAGTCGCGCTCCTGCTGCTCGGCCTCGCCCTGCACCCGCCGGCCGACGCCGTCGCGGACCTCGTCCTGCACGGCGACAGCGGAGCGCTCGACCTGCGCACCGCCTGGCTGACGGCGGCCGTTGCGGTCGGTGCCGCACTGATCACCGCGATCGGCCTCGTCATCCCGCGCAAGGGACTCTCACCCTTCTGGGGCCGATTCCTCGATCTCGCCGAGGGGGCCGTCCTGCTCACCCTGGCCCCGCTCTGTCTTGCTGTGCTGGGTGTCCTCACCGAGGTGCGTTCCCTGGTGGGATAGGGCGGCGCAGTACCGCCCGCGGGCACTGGTACCCTGTGTGACGGCCGTTTGTGTACGCACCCCCGGAGCCCCGCAGGCATCCCCTGCAGGCCCCGGAGGCCGCGCTCAGCGGATCCCGCCACCCGAGTAACGGAAGTTTCCCCGAGATGAAGACCGGGGCGCTCGGTGGCCACTCACAGACCATGAGGAGTACGCGTGTCGCTCGACGCCGCTACGAAGAAGCAGATCATCACCGAGTTCGGTCAGAAGGAGGGCGACACCGGCTCCCCCGAGGTCCAGGTCGCCATGCTCTCGCGCCGGATCTCCGACCTGACCGAGCACCTCAAGACCCACAAGCACGACCACCACTCCCGCCGTGGTCTGCTGATCCTGGTCGGTCAGCGCCGCCGGCTGCTGCAGTACCTGGCGAAGAAGGACATCCAGCGCTTCCGTACGCTGGTCGACCGCCTCGGCATCCGTCGTGGTGCGGCGGGCGCCAAGTAAGACGCTGTGAAGGGAGCGGTTCCCGGAGGTTCGGGAGCCGCTCCCTTTGCCGTACGTGCTTGCCGTACGCCGGAAACGTGCGGAGTGTCACTCACGCTTTGTAGTGTGGTAGCACAACGCAATACGCGACACAGCACGACAAGAAGAGGAGAAGCGCGCCTCGCCGCCGCCGGTCCTCGGTAGTGGCCCCCGGGGGAAGTGAGCCCCGGGTGCTTCGATCGAAGACCGGCCCGCACCAGACGGAGCGCTTCTCCGCCACCGTCCCCCCGCCACACGGGTGAGGAGGGACGAAAGACGACAAGTAACGGAGAAAACGCTAGTGGAGAACGAGACCCACTACGCCGAGGCCGTCATCGACAACGGCGCCTTCGGTACCCGCACCATCCGCTTCGAGACGGGCCGCCTGGCCAAGCAGGCCGCCGGTTCCGCCGTGGCGTACCTGGACGACGACACCATGGTGCTGTCGGCCACCACCGCCTCCAAGAACCCCAAGGACCAGCTCGACTTCTTCCCGCTGACGGTGGACGTCGAGGAGCGCATGTACGCGGCCGGGAAGATCCCCGGTTCCTTCTTCCGCCGTGAGGGCCGGCCGAGCGAGGACGCGATCCTCACCTGCCGTCTGATCGACCGCCCGCTGCGCCCGTCCTTCAAGAAGGGCCTGCGCAACGAGATCCAGGTCGTCGCCACGATCATGGCGCTCAACCCCGACCACCTGTACGACGTCGTCGCGATCAACGCCGCGTCCGCGTCCACGCAGCTGGCCGGTCTGCCCTTCTCCGGCCCGATCGGCGGCGTCCGCGTCGCGCTGATCCGCGGCCAGTGGGTCGCCTTCCCGACGCACACCGAGCTCGAGGACGCCGTCTTCGACATGGTGGTCGCCGGTCGCGTCCTGGAGGACGGCGACGTCGCGATCATGATGGTCGAGGCGGAGGCCACCGACAAGACCATCAAGCTGGTCGAGGGCGGCGTCGAGGCGCCCACCGAGGAGGTCGTCGCCGCAGGTCTGGACGCCGCGAAGCCCTTCATCAAGGTGCTCTGCCGGGCCCAGGCCGACCTCGCGTCGAAGGCCGCCAAGCCGACCGCCGAGTTCCCGATCTTCCTGGACTACCAGGACGACGTCCTCGAGGCCCTGACGGCCGCGGTCCGCCCCGAGCTCGCCCAGGCGCTCACCATCGCCGGCAAGCAGGAGCGCGAGGCCGAGCTGGACCGCGTCAAGCAGCTCGCCGCCGAGAAGCTCCTGCCGGAGTTCGAGGGCCGCGAGAAGGAGATCTCCGCCGCGTACCGCTCGCTGACCAAGACCCTGGTCCGTGAGCGCGTCATCAAGGAGAAGAAGCGCATCGACGGCCGTGGCGTGACGGACATCCGTACGCTCGCCGCCGAGGTCGAGGCCATCCCGCGGGTGCACGGTTCGGCCGTGTTCGAGCGTGGCGAGACCCAGATCCTGGGCGTCACCACCCTCAACATGCTCCGCATGGAGCAGCAGCTGGACACCCTCTCCCCGGTGACCCGCAAGCGCTACATGCACAACTACAACTTCCCGCCCTACTCCACCGGTGAGACCGGCCGCGTCGGCTCCCCGAAGCGCCGCGAGATCGGCCACGGCGCCCTCGCCGAGCGCGCCCTCGTGCCGGTGCTGCCCACGCGCGAGGAGTTCCCCTACGCGATCCGCCAGGTGTCCGAGGCCCTCAGCTCCAACGGCTCGACGTCCATGGGCTCGGTCTGCGCCTCCACCATGTCGCTGCTGAACGCCGGTGTGCCGCTGAAGGCCCCGGTCGCCGGTATCGCCATGGGCCTGATCTCCCAGGAGGTCGAGGGCGAGACGCACTACGTCACGCTCACCGACATCCTCGGTGCCGAGGACGCCTTCGGCGACATGGACTTCAAGGTCGCCGGCACGAAGGAGTTCGTGACCGCCCTCCAGCTCGACACCAAGCTGGACGGCATCCCGGCCTCCGTCCTCGCCGCGGCCCTCAAGCAGGCCCGCGACGCCCGCCTGCACATCCTCGACGTGATGATGGAGGCCATCGACCGGCCCGACGAGATGAGCCCGCACGCCCCGCGGATCATCACCGTCAAGATCCCGGTCGACAAGATCGGTGAGGTCATCGGCCCCAAGGGCAAGATGATCAACCAGATCCAGGAGGACACGGGCGCCGAGATCACCATCGAGGACGACGGCACGATCTACATCGGTGCCGCCGACGGCCCCTCCGCCGAGGCCGCCCGCGCCACGATCAACGGCATCGCCAACCCGACGATGCCCGAGGTCGGCGAGCGCTACCTCGGTACGGTCGTGAAGACGACCACCTTCGGTGCGTTCGTCTCCCTGCTGCCCGGCAAGGACGGTCTGCTGCACATCTCGCAGATCCGCAAGCTCGCCGGCGGCAAGCGCGTGGAGAACGTCGAGGACGTCCTCGGCGTGGGCCAGAAGGTCCAGGTCGAGATCGCCGAGATCGACTCCCGCGGCAAGCTCTCCCTCATTCCGGTGGTCGAGGGCGAGGAAGGCTCCTCCGACGAGAAGAAGGACGACGC
The DNA here is from genome assembly GCF_040644935.1 of Streptomyces sp. NPDC046915. NCBI lineage: Bacteria > Bacillati > Actinomycetota > Actinomycetes > Kitasatosporales > Streptomycetaceae > Streptomyces > Streptomyces sp. NPDC046915. The sequence goes on from NZ_JBEYXB010000038.1 coordinate 51,171, forward strand.
CGAGCAGTGACGTCCCGTAGCTCCAAGGCGACGGCCCGCACCTCTTCGGAGGCGCGGGCCGTCGCCCGTACCCAAACCCTCATCAAGGGCACGAACGGCATCGGCACGGTCCGCAGGACCACCCTCCCGGGCGGCCTGCGCATCGTCACCGAGACCCTGCCCTCCGTGCGCTCCGCGACCTTCGGCATCTGGGCGCACGTCGGCTCCCGCGACGAGACGCCGGCCCTGAACGGCGCCACGCACTACCTGGAGCACCTGCTCTTCAAGGGCACGCAGCGCCGCTCCGCCCTGGACATCTCCGCGGCCATCGACGCCGTCGGCGGCGAGATGAACGCGTTCACGGCCAAGGAGTACACGTGCTACTACGCGCGCGTGCTCGACACCGACCTGCCGCTCGCCATAGACGTGGTCTGCGACATGCTGACCGGCTCCCTCATCCTCGAGGAGGACGTCAACGTCGAGCGCGGCGCGATCCTCGAAGAGATCGCCATGACCGAGGACGACCCGGGCGACTGCGTGCACGACCTGTTCGCGCACACGATGTTCGGCGACAACCCGCTCGGCCGCCCGGTCCTCGGCACGGTCGACACGGTCAACGCCCTCACCGCCGACCGCATCCGCCGCTTCTACAAGAAGCACTACGACCCCACCCATCTGGTGGTGGCCTGCGCCGGCAACGTCGACCACAACAAGGTCGTACGACAGGTCCGCGCCGCCTTCGAGAAGGCGGGCGCCTTCAAGAGCGACGACTCGGCGCCGGTCGCCGCGCGGGGCGGCCGGCGCGGCATCCGCACCGCCGGCCGCGTCGAGCTGCTGGGCCGCAAGACCGAGCAGGCGCACGTCGTGCTCGGCATGCCCGGCCTGGCCCGCACGGACGACCGCCGGTGGGCCATGGGCGTGCTCAACACGGCCCTCGGCGGCGGCATGTCGTCCCGCCTGTTCCAGGAGGTCCGGGAGAAGCGCGGCCTGGCCTACAGCGTGTACTCGTACACCTCGGGCTTCGCCGACTGCGGCCTGTTCGGCGTGTACGCGGGCTGCCGCCCGAGCCAGGTGCACGACGTGCTCAAGATCTGCCGCGACGAACTCGACCACGTGGCCGAGCACGGCCTGTCCGACGACGAGATCGGCCGCGCCATCGGCCAGCTCCAGGGCTCCACCGTCCTGGGCCTCGAGGACACCGGCGCGCTGATGAACCGTATCGGCAAGAGCGAGCTGTGCTGGGGCGAGCAGATGTCCGTGGACGACATGCTGGCTCACATAGCGGCCGTCACGCCGGACGAGGTGCGCGCGGTGGCGCGCGACATCCTGGGACAGCGCCCGTCGCTGTCGGTCATCGGCCCGCTGAAGGACAAGCAGGCCGCACGGCTGCACGACGCCGTGGCCTAAATTCCCCTCGCTAAGGAAGCAACAGACATGAGCAAGCTGCGCGTGGCGGTCCTCGGGGCCAAGGGACGTATCGGTGCCGAGGCGGTACGGGCCGTCGAGGCCGCCGAGGACATGGAGCTGGTCGCCGCCCTGAGCCGGGGCGACAAGCTGGAGACCCTGGCCGAGACCGGTGCCCAGGTCGCGGTCGAGCTGACCACCCCCGCCTCGGTCATGGGCAACCTCGACTTCTGCGTGCGCCACGGCATCCACGCCGTCGTCGGGACGACAGGCTGGACCGACGACCGCCTCGCACAGCTCACGGGCTGGCTGGCACAGTCCCCGCAGACCGGTGTGCTCATCGCCCCGAACTTCTCCATCGGGGCCGTACTGACCATGAAGTTCGCGCAGATCGCCGCGCCGTACTTCGAGTCCGTCGAGGTCGTCGAACTGCACCACCCGAACAAGGTCGACGCCCCCAGCGGCACCGCCACGCGTACCGCCCAGCTCATCGCCGAGGCCCGGCGGCAGGCGGGCGCGGCCCCGGCTCCGGACGCCACGGTCACCGCTCTGGACGGCGCGCGGGGCGCCAGCGTCGACGGCGTCCCCGTGCACGCCGTCCGGCTGCGCGGCCTGCTGGCCCACCAGGAGGTGCTGCTGGGCGGCGAGGGCGAGACCCTCACCATCCGCCACGACTCCCTCCACCACAGCAGCTTCATGCCGGGCATCCTGCTCGGCGCGCGCCGCGTCGTGACCACTCCGGGCCTGACTTTCGGCCTGGAGCACTTCCTGGACCTGGGCTGATCCGAGGCCTCCTGACATGCGCGCGAAGATCTCCTATGCCGTCACGGCCGCCGTCCTCGTCTTCTACTTCGTCCTGGTCGGCAGCCGTGGCGTCATGCTCATCCAGTCCGGCACGGTCCTCACCGTCACCTTCGGGGTCGCGGTCCTGATCCTGCCGGTGATCGGCCTGTGGTTCCTGTGGAAGAACACCCAGTTCGTCCGCAAGGCCAACCAGCTCGCCGCGGAACTCGACGCCGAGGGCGGCCTGCCCGTGGACGAGCTGAAACGCACCCCCGGCGGCCGCATCGACCGCGACTCGGCCGACGAGGTCTTCGCCAAGCGCAAGGCCGAGACGGAGGCGTCCCCCGACGACTGGCGCAGCTGGTTCCGCCTCGCCGTCGCCTACCACGACGCCCGCGACACCCCGCGCGCCCGCAAGGCGATGCAGCGCGCGATCGCCCTGCACGACGGCAGACCCGTCCAGGTCTGAGCCCCGCACCGACGGCCGACGTGCAAGGGGCCGGTCCGCACCCGCGGACCGGCCCCTTGCACGTTGTTCCCCGGCCAGGCGGTCAGCCCCGCCGGTGCTCCGCCGCCCACGCCTCCACCGCGTCGGCCGCCCGGTCGAAGGCGGCGGCCCGGCCCAGGAAGTCCATGTTGTGCGTGGTCAGCAGCGGCGGCAGGTCCTGCGCGCCGCGATCCCGGCGTACGAGGGTCAGCGCCTGGCCCTGCACCGTGCGGGGCAGCCCCAGCCAGCGCACCGGCTGTTGCAGCGTGCGCAGCGCGACGACCCGCTCCCAGGCAGAGGTGCGGGTGAGGAGGAAGCCCACCTGACGCACTCCGCGCCCGCTCACCCAGACGCCCATGCGCAGCAGCCGCAGCGAACCGAGGATGATCACCAACGCGACGGCCAGGACCGCCCCGGCCGAGGACGGCGAGCCGGTCAGAGCGATGAGAACCGCGGCGAACAGCACGAACGAGGCGAGCATCAGGCACAGCGCCGCCACGGCCACGCGCCAGGGGCCGGGCCGGTAGGGCCGGCGCCAGCGGTCGCGGTCGTCGTACGGCAGCGCGCTGTCGGGTGTCGCCTCGAAGGTGCGGTCGGCCGCCAGGAAGGGCAGGGGCACGGCGGGTCCTCACTCGATCCATGCGTGGGCTGTGCCCGGTGAGGCTATCCGCCTGTGTTCCTGCCCACCACCCGAGGGGGTCCGGAAGAGTCAGTGGCCCTGTGAGGCCTGTGATTGCTGTGTCTGTGTGGCGGTCGGGGTCGACATCGCCGGCATGCCGATGACCAGGGAGCCCACCAGCCCGGCGACGATGGTCAGCCCGAGCAGCCAGCGCCCCGCCATCTGGCCGACGGAGGCCCGCTCACGGGCCGGGGGAGTGACATTGCTGCGGAACTTGTCGGCTTCGGCGACGAAGGCGAAGGGTACGGGCTCGCGCCGACGGAACATCGGTAACGCGTCTCCTCTCGGGGTCGAACTGCTGTGTCTCACCAACACAGACGCACGAGTCCCCCAAAAGGTGCCCGCTTGCCCCGAATTCACAGAACTTCACCGAAGATGTCGCGTCCCGGCACCGAACGGCCCATGTCGGAGCCGGGCCGTAGAGTGGGCGCCGCCCGAGAGAAGTAGTGGGAAGGACCCTCCGAGCCGTGACCGACACACCCGCCGGCGACCTCAAGCCCGGTTTCCGCAGCGATGTCACCGTCGAGCTGGTCAAGCACACCGCGTCCGACGCGGACGTGCTGTTCGCCGCCCGCGTCTCCACCGTCGGCGAGCAGTCCCTGGACGAGCTGAACAAGGACCCGGAGCGCTCCAAGGGCCTGATCAACTACCTCATGCGCGACCGGCACGGCAGCCCCTTCGAGCACAACTCGATGACGTTCTTCATCAGCGCCCCGATCTTCGTCTTCCGCGAGTTCATGCGGCACCGCGTGGGCTGGTCGTACAACGAGGAGAGCGGCCGCTACCGGGAGCTCCAGCCCGTCTTCTACGTCCCCGACGAGGCCCGCAAGCTCGTCCAGGAAGGCCGTCCCGGCAAGTACGTCTTCGTCGAGGGCACCCAGGCGCAGCAGGAGCTGGTCGGCCGCGTCATGGAGGACTCCTACCGGCAGGCGTACGAGTCCTACCAGGAGATGCTCGCCGCCGGCGTCGCCCGCGAGGTGGCCCGCTCGGTCCTCCCCGTCGGCCTGTTCTCCTCGATGTACGCGACCTGCAACGCCCGCTCGCTGATGCACTTCCTCGGCCTGCGCACCCAGCACGAACTGGCCAAGGTGCCGTCGTTCCCGCAGCGGGAGATCGAGATGGTCGGCGAGAAGATGGAGGCGGAGTGGGCCAGGCTCATGCCGCTCACGTACGCCGCCTTCAACGCCAACGGCCGTGTCGCGCCGTAGCTCGGCACACATGTACGCTCAGCCTCCCGAAGTGTCCGTATTGCGGCATTTGGAGAAGTTCATCTAGCCTGATCGAACGGACCCGGCACTGCTTGAACCCCCGAGCAGGCAGTGCCGGGTTCCATATTTGTCCAGACTTTCCCGGCACCCCGCGGGCAGACCACTCATGGCGCAGCGAGTAGCGTGTTACCCATGGCTCCGACCTCGACTCCGCAGACCCCCTTCGGGCGGGTCCTCACCGCCATGGTCACGCCCTTCACGGCGGACGGCGCACTCGACCTCGACGGCGCGCAGCGACTCGCCACGCACCTGGTGGACGCAGGCAACGACGGCCTGATCATCAACGGCACCACCGGCGAGTCCCCCACCACCAGCGACGCGGAGAAAACGGACCTCGTACGAGCCGTGCTGGAGGCGGTCGGTGACCGCGCCCACGTCGTGGCCGGAGTCGGCACCAACGACACCCACCACAGCATCGAGCTGGCCCGCGCCGCCGAGCAGGTGGGCGCACACGGGCTGCTGGTCGTCACCCCGTACTACAACAAGCCCCCCCAGGAGGGCCTGTACCGGCACTTCACGGCCGTCGCCGACGCCGCCGAGCTCCCGGTCATGCTCTACGACATCCCCGGCCGCAGCGGCGTCCCGATCAACACCGAGACACTCGTCCGCCTCGCGGAGCACCCGAGAATCGTGGCCAACAAGGACGCCAAGGGCGACCTGGGCCGCGCGAGCTGGGCCATCGCCCAGTCCGGCCTCGCCTGGTACTCCGGCGACGACATGCTCAACCTGCCCCTGCTCTCCGTGGGCGCGGTCGGCTTCGTCTCGGTCGTCGGACACGTGGTCACCCCCGACCTGCGGGCCCTCGTGGAAGCCTTCACCTCCGGCGACGTCCAGAAGGCGACCGAGATCCACCAGAAGCTGCTCCCGGTCTACACCGGCATGTTCCGCACCCAGGGCGTCATGACCACCAAGGCCGCGCTCGCACTCCAGGGCCTGCCCGGCGGACCGCTGCGCCCGCCCATGGTCGAGCTCACGCCCGAGGAGATTGCCCAGCTCAAGATCGATCTTGCTGCCGGCGGGGTACAGCTCTAACACCAGACTTCGCGCGGGCCTCCCGCGCGGCAAGGCTCAACAACTGAAAACCAACCGAATCAGCGGGCCACCGTGCCCGCGCCCCACAACGACAACTGCTTCTGCACGAACGTCACGCGCGCCACGTGCCCAACCGGTACGTGGCGTGTGTGGTGAGGAGAGTCTTTTGAGTCATCCGCATCCTGAACTGGGCTCGCCCCCGCCGCTCCCCGAAGGTGGCCTACGGGTCACCCCGCTGGGCGGCCTTGGCGAGATCGGCCGAAACATGACGGTCTTCGAGTACGGCGGCCGCCTCCTGATCGTCGACTGCGGAGTGCTCTTCCCCGAGGAGGAGCAGCCCGGAATCGACCTGATCCTGCCGGACTTCTCGTCCGTCAGAGACCGCCTCGACGACATCGAGGGCATCGTCCTCACCCACGGCCACGAGGACCACATCGGCGGCGTCCCCTTCCTCCTCCGCGAGAAGCCGGACATCCCCCTGATCGGCTCCAAGCTGACCCTCGCCCTCATCGAGGCCAAGCTCCAGGAGCACCGCATCCGCCCCTACACGCTCGAGGTCGCCGAGGGGAACCGGGAGCGCATCGGCCCCTTCGACTGCGAGTTCGTGGCGGTCAACCACTCCATCCCCGACGCCCTGGCCGTGGCCATCCGCACGCCCGCCGGCATGGCGGTCCACACGGGCGACTTCAAGATGGACCAGCTCCCGCTGGACAACCGTCTGACCGACCTGCACGCGTTCGCGCGGCTGAGCGAGGAGGGGATCGACCTTCTCCTCGCCGACTCGACGAACGCCGAGGTCCCGGGGTTCGTTCCGCCCGAGCGGGACATCTCCAACGTGCTGCGCCAGGTCTTCGCGGGTGCCCGCAAGCGGATCATCGTGGCGAGCTTCGCCAGCCACGTGCATCGCATCCAGCAGATTCTGGACGCGGCGCACGAGTACGGCCGCCGGGTCGCCTTCGTCGGCCGCTCGATGGTCCGCAACATGGGCATCGCCCGTGACCTGGGGTATCTGAAGGTCCCGCCGGGCCTGGTGGTCGACGTCAAGACGCTCGACGACCTCCCGGACCACGAAGTGGTGCTGGTCTGCACGGGTTCCCAGGGCGAGCCCATGGCCGCGCTCTCGCGCATGGCCAACCGCGACCACCAGATCAGGATCGTCGAGGGCGACACCGTCATCCTGGCGTCGTCACTGATCCCCGGGAACGAGAACGCGGTGTACCGCGTGATCAACGGCCTGACCCGCTGGGGCGCGAACGTCGTCCACAAGGGCAACGCCAAGGTCCATGTTTCCGGCCACGCGTCCGCGGGCGAGTTGCTGTACTTCTACAACATCTGCCGCCCGAAGAACCTGATGCCGGTGCACGGCGAATGGCGCCACCTGCGGGCCAACGCCGAGCTCGGAGCCCTGACCGGCGTCCCGCACGACCGGATCGTGATCGCCGAGGACGGCGTGGTCGTCGACCTCGTCGAGGGCAAGGCGAAGATCTCCGGCAAGGTCCAGGCCGGCTACGTGTACGTCGACGGGCTCTCCGTCGGCGACGTGGGCGAGCCGGCCCTGAAGGACCGGAAGATCCTCGGCGACGAGGGCATCATCTCGGTCTTCGTGGTCATGGACTCGTCCACCGGCAAGATCACCGGCGGCCCGCACGTCCAGGCCCGCGGTTCCGGCATCGAGGACTCGGCCTTCGTGGACGTCATCCCGAGGATCACGGAAGTACTGGAGCGATCCGCCCAGGACGGGGTCGTGGAGCCCCACCAGCTCCAGCAGCTCGTCCGCCGGACCCTCGGCAAGTGGGTCTCGGACACCTATCGCCGCAGGCCGATGATCCTCCCGGTGGTGGTGGAGGTCTGACCTGCGTACGACTCCTCGTACGCGTGAACCTGGAGCGGGGCAACTCGATTTGCATCGGGGCGCCCCGCTCCAGTAGGTTTACGGCTCCGCCCGATCGGGAACCCAAGTGCTTCATGCGCTGGACATCGGTCTCCCGGACCGGGTGGAAAATCCGACTCAGAACTTCTGATAAAGTCGGAACCGCCGGAAAGGGAAACGCGAGAGCGGAAACCTGGAAAGCACCGAGGAAATCGGATCGAGAAAAGATCTGATAGAGTCGGAAACGCAAGACCGAAG
>NZ_JBEYXB010000039.1:0-44761 GCF_040644935.1 Streptomyces sp. NPDC046915
GAGATGAGATAGTCAGTCGTCGTCATGGGGAAGAGCTTGCCGCCCACGGCGCCGCACGGCCTCGACCCGCGGGTTGACTCCTGGGTTGATACCTGGCGTCAACCCACGGGTTGACGCACCAGACCGCCCGGGTTGCGCCAGCCCGTGGCCGAGCAAGTTGAGCCTGCGGGCCGGGTCGTCCGCCCGTGGAACCGGCACCGGGAGCCGTCCCCGCGGCCGTACCGTCCCCGCGATCACCCTTGCGGAGGCGCGCAGTTCGGCCTCTGGACCATGAATAGGTGGCCAGGACCGGTGGTGGCGAGGCGGGCGGCGGCCCGCCGGACGGACGAGCTGGTGACCACGCTGCCAGACCTGGACGTCGCGCAGCCGCCGCCGAAGGCCCGTGGTTCCCGGCCAGTGCGTGGTGGTCGGCCCGTCGAGTACTGATGCGCCTCCTCGCCGAGACCGCGCAGCACGCCGGCCACGCCGACATCGTCCGCGAGTCCCTCGACGGTGCCAAGGGCACGGGGCAGGCCCGGCTCACCCGGTCAGAGTGAACACTCGCTCCGCCGTCCGGTGGGCGATCGCCGTGCGCTGGTCGTCGGTCAGCGGGGTGTTCCGCAGGAAGTCCACGGCCGCCTACCCGGGGGTGCCCGGAGCCGTGCCGCGTCGCGCGCGGTGTGCGGCGCCGATCCTCGCGTACCAGTCGAGGAGGTCGGGCCGGTCGACGCTGCCGGGGTCGGCCACAGTGTCCTGGGCGTCTCCGCGCAGCAGACGTTTCACGGGGACCTCGAGTTTCTAGCCGGTGTGGGTGTGCGGGATGCCGGGGGCCTGGATGATCTCGTCGGGGACGCGGCGGGGGGAGGCACCGCGGCGGATGACGGCGCGGATCTTCTCGCGCAGCGCGTCGTCGAGGCCGATGCCGTCGGTGGTGGTGACGAACAGAGGCATCCAGTAGTCGCCGCCGTCCTGCTCGACCCCGACGACGAGAGCCTCCGCGCTCTCCGCCAGGTCCTCCACCGGACCGTATATGTCGCTGCTTCCCATGCGTACGCCGTGGCGGTTCAGGGGCGCGTCGGACCGGCCGTGCAGGCCACGGCCGCCGGGACCAGGTGCAGCTAGCCACCAAGTTCGGCATCGACCGCAGCGCCGGTGACCGGGCACGCCGCATCCGCGGTGCCCGGGACGTCCGCTCGGCGGGCGATGGCGGCGGCACTGACCTGGGCTTTCTCGTGTCGGAGCCGGGCGATGGCCTGGTGGACGCGCTCAAGGGCGGCTTCGATCTTTCGGCGGCGGGCGGCCAGGGTCGCCGCGGTGCGGGGTTCGGGAACGGTGGCGGTGTTCATGCAGCTTCCTGTTCGGGGTCGTCGCCGTCGGCTGTGCACGTATCGCTGTACTCGTCCGGCTCGTCGCTGCCCGCGTCGGCAAGGTCGGCGGCGCGGAAGGTGGTGGACCACACGCGGTGGAAGTAGTCCTGGGGTTTGCGCAGGTCCAGGGCGAAGGCGTCGTCGAGGAGGCCGAGGCCGGCCAGGCCTTCTCCAGGCCGTCGATGGCGCGGGCGATGGGCTCGAAGTAGCGGTGGAGGTAGTCGGCGGTGGCGTCATCGGGGGCACCCTCAGCCAGCAGTCGCCACTGCTCACCCTTACGCCGCCAATACAGCAGGTCGGCGCCGGAGAGGACGAACGTGTCGCAGTTGTGGCAGTCGAGGTTCCAGGGGCAGGCGTCGCCGTCGACGACGGGCTGGAAGGTGCAGAATCAGCCCTCGGCGGGTGTGCTGCGGCGGGCGAGGTCGATGGCGAGAGCTTGGGCCTGCTCGCGGGTGAGCGGGGTGGTGTCGCCGGCGAGGAGTTCGCCGAGTTGGGCGGTGCCGGGGCCGGTGACCCAGACGTGCTGGAGGACCTTCTCCAAGTCTTCGCTGGTCAGGGGTACTGGCAAGTGCGGCTATTGAGACTTGCGGAATACCCAAGCGGTCGAGGGGTGTGCCGACGGGGGCCTGGCAAGACAGAGCCCCCGTACGGCTCAGTCCTGGCAGTCGCCGTCGTTCGGCTGGTCCTCACGGGTGCCTCTGCGGTCGAAGGCCATCCAGCAGGATGTCCAGGAGGCGATCGGCTGTGACCGCGTGGCCGGACTGGTGCGCGACGGTGAAGATCCCGATCAGGCTGGCTGCGATCTCTTCGGCGGTGACGTCAGGCCGGAGGTCTCCGGCTGCGCGGCCTGCGTCGAGGATCGCCGATATCGCGTTCAGGAGCTCGGCCCTGGTTTGGGCGTGGCCGACAGCGCCCGACTCGATCAGGGCCGGCAGGGTGTCGACCATGCCGTTCTTCGTCGCGACCCAGTCACCGAAGAGATCCATCCAGCGTCGCATCGCAACGGCCGGGGCCTCGCTGGCGAGCAAGTCCTGGGCGCCGTTCGTGAGGCGGCCGACTTGGTCGCGGTAGACGGCCTCCACAAGGGACTCGCGCGTAGGGAAGTGGCGGTAGAGCGTTCCGATACCCACACCGGCCTCGCGGGCGATAGCTCGCAGGGATGGCTCGCCGTCGGGCGAGGCGAGCACGCGTGTCGCGACCTCAAGCAGCTGATCGCGGTTGCGGGTGGCGTCGGCCCTCGTCGCCCGCGGCTTCGAACTCGTCAAACGGATCACGCTCCGGTTATGCTGGATTCCATAAGCGGAGCATAGTCCGCTTTGGGCGGCTCCACGAACACAAGGAAACGAGTAGGACATGCAGCAATATGGCGACGCCCTTCGAGACGGCGCGAGCAGGGCCGTGCTGCTCGACTCGTTCGGCGGCCCGGAGGTCCTGGCCCTCAAGGGCGTGCCTGAACCCCAGGCGGGCGACGGGCAGATCCGCGTGCGGGTGACGGCGGCCGGGTTGAACCCGATGGACTGGTTCATGACCGCCGACGCGGAGACCGCGGCACGGTTCGGCCTGAGCCTGCCCTGCGGGTTCGGGACCGACTACGCCGGAGCCGTGGACCAGGTCGGTGCCGGCGTGAGCGGCTACGCGGTCGGTGACCGCGTATTCGGGGCGGCCCTGTCCCGGGCGGTCGCCGACCACGTCGTCCTCGACGCGGACGGGAACATCACAAGCGGCATCGCCCACCACACCCCGGACGGCGTCGACGACCGTACCGCCGCCACGCTCGCGATCGCGGGCAGCACCGCGTCCGCCGCACTCGACGTCCTTGGCCTCGGTCAAGGCGACACGGTGCTGGTCGGCGGCGCGGGCGGCGGAGTCGGCGTGTTCGCAGTCCAGCTGGCGCAGATCGCGGGTGCGCGCGTCATCGGGACCGGCTCGCCGTCGTCAGCGGAGTACTTGCGAAGTCTCGGGGCCGAACCGATCGCGTACGGCGAGGGCCTGGCCGACAGGGTCCGCGACCTCGGTGCGGGCGCCGTCACCGCAGCCCTGGACCTGCACGGCACGGACACGGTGCACGTCGCGCGCGAGCTGGGAGTCCCGGATGACCGCATCTGCACCATCGCGGGCCAGGTCGACGGCGTTCCTGCTGCCAACGGCGCCAACGCCGCGCCCGACTCCCTTGAGAACATCGCACGCCTTGTCGCGGCAGGCCGCCTGCGTGTACCCCTTGCAGCGACCTACCCTGTCGAGGACATCCGCACGGCCGTCGAGCTCCAGGCAGCCCGACACGTCCGCGGCAAGGTCGTTATCGACCTCCAGCGCCAGCCCTGACAGCCCGTGCCGGACTCGAGATCGGCCGACGCTGCACGCAGACGCCGCCTGAGATCCGGTTCCTGCAGCCGGGCCGCACCGCAGCGCCGGGAACCGGCGAATTGGCCGACTGCAGGTAAAGGGCGTGTTCGTTAGCGTTCCCTGCGTGCGATGTCTGCCGCATAGCCGAGCCTTGTGTTTCCGGCCTCGTGGGACCAGGCCACCGCACAGGCGATGGAGATTGTGCGTGCCGAGAATCACGTCCGTGCAGGTCAAGCGACGTGTTGGTACTCGTGGATCACTCCGCAGAGGCGGTCGTGTCGATGTATGTCGAGGCGAGCGATCTCCCTGGGGTCGGTGATGGTTTCGGGGAGTGCGCGCAGCGGCGCGGCTGCCGGCAGGGAGCGGTGGGTGCGGTGCTCGTTGTAGAATCGCTCGTACTCGCTCAGGGCATGGCGCAGGTGGTGAGCGTTCCAGATGAGGGTGCGGTCGAGGAGCTCGCGGCGGAGGCTGAGCACCCATCTCTCCATAATCGAGTTCATCCTTGGCATGCGGACGCCGGTGAACACGCTCTGGCATGCCGACGTCGGCGAGGATCTCATCGATCAGGGCAGGGTACTTCGCGTCGCGGTCGCGGATCAGGTAGGCGGCGTGCGCGCCCACGTCCTCAAGGTCCATGACGAGGTTCTTGACCGCCGGGGTCACCCAGCCCGAGGTGGGGTGCGCGGGTGGTACCCAGGACGCGGATGCGGCGGGTTGCGTGCTCGATGACGGCCAGGATGTACTGCCGCTGTCCGGTCAGGGTGATGGTTTCGATGAAGTCCATGGCCAGCAGGGCGTCGGCCTGGGAGCGCAGGAAGCCGGCCCAGGTGGTGGCGGTCCGTTCCGGCGCCGGGTCGACGCCCTCGGCCTTGAGGATCTGCCAGACGGTGGACGGGGCGACCGTGATGTCGAGCACGGCCAGTTCCCCGTGGATATGGCGGTAGCCCCAGCCGCTGTTCTCGCGGGCCAGGCGCAGGACCACCGCCCGGATCGAGCGGACGGTGCGTGGCCGTCCGGGCCGCTTGGGGCGGCAGATGCGGGCGTGCCGCTGCTTCACCAGGTTGTGGTGCCACCGCAGCACCGTGTCCGGACGTACCAGAAGCCGGAGACGACGCAGCATCTGGCGCGGCAGCGGTGCCAGGAGCGCGGCGAGGAAGGCCCGATCCTTGGGGGCAGACTTCACCCTTTTCGGGCCGAGTTGGCGCTCGAGGACCGTGATCTGGTGGCGTAGGGCCAGGATCTCGGCGTCCTTGGCGCGGTCGCTCGTCGGGAGCAGCCAGAGCGCGGCGAAGGCATTCGACACGGTCAGATAGGCGAGACGCAGGAGCGCGAGTGGTCATCATGCCGTGGCAACTGGCAGCGGCCGCAAGCGGGATGACCTGCGCGGACGAGATTCTCGGCACGCACACTTTGAGCGCCGCCGTGTAATCGCCCTCGACCGGGACGGGCTCGCCGGCGTCCCGGGAGTTGGCGCGGGAGCGGAACATGCCCAGGGCCCACAGGACACCGTCGAGGAGTTCGGCCATGGGCGTGGCATCGTCGCCGGCGACGTCGGCCTTCGTCGGTGTCAGGTTGATGGTGAAGCTGAGCGCTCCGGTATCGCTGTCAGTGACGCAGGAGATGGTCATGCGCTCGACCCGTGCGGCGAGGTATTCGGCACAGACGCGTCGCGCGCGTTTCCCGCCGTGCGCGCGATGTGCATTGCGTGGGTGCAGTGCCTGGACGGGGCCGTATTGCGAGCAACCGCCTGAGCTCGCGCTGGGATACGTGCGAGCGTTGAGCGGCGACCTTGCCGCTGCACGTGTTCATGGATGACGGGGCCCTCGCGCCGCCTGCGCCTTCAGCAATCTCCTCGCCAAGGCGTACATCCTCGACGACGACGGTCATGATGCTGGACCGCGGCGTCACTGGGCCGGGCAGTTCGCGGCATACATTCCGACGGGATCGGCCAGCAGGGGAGTGAGGCAGCTCCGGGGGCTCCGACGGCGCCGGCCCGTCGTCCGGCTCCCCGGGGACCGAAGCGCCCTAGCGGGGAAGTAGCGGGGAAGCGGACCCGGCCGTCTGTCAGGCACTGCCCGCCTACCTCCGCAGCGCCCTCGCCTGACGTCGGGCCCACGACGACCGGATCACCAGCCCGGCCCCGGCCGCTCACCCAGCTTGCCCCCCTGCCCGCCCGCAGAGGTCAGCGCGCTCACGCCGAGGCGCGCCGACTGAGGGTCAGTGACGGGGCTGGCTACCGAAGGCCACGGCTCGCGCGACGGAAGGCATCACTCGTCGTCCATGATCGACCGGAGATGTTCGGTAAATGCCTCGGACCTGTCCCAAGTCTGCCGAGGCGCAGTGCCCTCAAGCCGCTCGCCGTCGCGTTTTCCCCTGAACCGCGACGGCGAGCCACCACCTTGCTCAGTGGCCACCCGGACGCGCTCCTTGGACGGCCGAGCCACGACGCCCCCTCACGCCTGCGCACAGGAGTTCCCCAGGCCAGGGCCTCGCGGGCGCCGCACGGCGGGGCGCCAGGGGCCGGGCCGTGCACGTGGGGGACCTACCGCGGCCACCCAGACCTCCTCAGCCCAGCCTTCAGTGCAGTCGGCCCGTACGGGGCCGTAAAGGCAGCCGTCCGCATGGCCCTGCCACGACATGGCATGGGTTCCGCGTGCGCGGGGCAATCGGCCGCTGGTGTAGACAGCCGTGGCGAGGCAGTTTCCGGGCGCCGGGCCGGGGCGTCATTTCAGTTCCATGAGGATGTCGGCGCGGGCGTAATAGTCGGCGACCGGGAGGCGGTTGCGGGTGATCCTGACGAACCCGGCTTCCTCGTAGAGGTGGATGGCGGGAGCCAGTTTGCTGTTCGTGCCGAGGAACAGTCGGGTCCCACCGAGTGCCTGGGCGCGGTCGATCGCTGCGGCTATGAGTTGGCGGCCGATGCCGCGTCCCTGCGCGGCGGGGGCCACGGCCATCTTCGCCAGCTCGAACACGGCGTCCGGGTAGGCCAGCAGTGCGACGCACCCGACGGCGGTGCCGCTGCCCGGCTCGCGCGCCAGGAGCACATCTCCACCCGGGTCCACGATGCGGCCGAACGGATCTCCGAGAACCGCCCGGTCTTCTTCCTGCAGGGTGAACAGGCGTGAGATCCACTCCTCGTTCAACGCGCGGAACGCGTCGGCATCACGCTGTGAGGCGATCGAGGAGACCACGGTCGGGGCAGAGGTGTGCGGCATGAGGCGGGTTTCCCTTCGGGTGTGGCTTCCCGCCAGCCTCCGGTCCCGCCTACCCATATGTCCAATACAAGCAATAGCCCATATCGATAAGCTTGAGCTATGGATCAGCGTATCGAGCTCCGCCATCTGCGGTACTTTCTGGCTGTGGCCGAGGAACTCCACTTCGGTCGTGCCGCCCAGCGGCTGAACATCGCTCAGCCCGCTCTGTCCCAGCAGATAAGGCAGCTCGAGAAAATTGTCGGTGTTGAGCTGTTCCGGCGGACCTCCCGAAGCGTCCGCCTCACAGACGCGGGAGCGACGTTCCAGCCACGGGCGAGGGACCTCCTGGGTCGTCTGGCGACCGACCTCGACGAGGCCGGCCGTGTCGGGCGCGGCGAGGCCGGTCGCCTGGATGTCGCCTTCATCACCTCTGCCACCGCGATCGTCAGCGAACGGATCCGTGAATTCTCCCGCTGCCGCCCAGACGTGCAGGTCAAACTGCGCGACGGCTTCACCGTCGATGTCCTGGCGGCTCTGGAGCGGGGCACGGCCGACATCGGGATCGTGAGGGATGCTGAGAAGCGGGACGACATCGACCTATCCCTGCTGACGACGGAACGGTTTGTCGCCGTCATCCCCGCAGAGCACCCCGCCGCAAGGAGTGACCATGTGGAAGCAACCGCGCTGTCCACTGACCCGCTGATCCTGTTCCCACGCACCGCAGGAGCTCAAGCGTTCGACCTGAACACACAGCCGCTGCGGGACGCCGGCATCGACGTCCAGGTCGCGCAGGAGTGCTCGAACTGGCACACCATCATCATGTTCGTCGCCGCTGGCCTTGGCGTCACCATCGCCCCCTACAGCGTCACGACGCTGCTCCCCCCGGGCGCCAGGCGTCTCGAGCTCGACGGGCCTCCCGCAGTGAGCCGGATCTTCATGGCCACCCGCCGAGGCGACTACCGTCCCCTCGTACAAGCCTTCATCGCTGCATCTGAGTCCGTGACAGGTTGTGGCTACGACCGGACGACGAGAGCGCGTTGACCTGCCGAGCGAGCACCTCCACGTGCCAGGGCCACGTGAAGGGATACCGTGCGTAGCCTCACCCGCCGCACCTGGAGCACCCACCGCTGGGACAACAGCTCAAGCCGACCGCCGTGAAACGCCCCTACCCGCGCAACTTCTTACCGAAGGGCTCCGCCAGGACCACCGAGCGGTTCGGTCACCAGTCCCTACGGACCCGCCGCCACAAGGTCCGTCGAACAGCTCCCACTCCGGTCCCGACGGCCTCACCCGCGATCAGCTCTACAGGGTCCTGGCACGGGCGTGCGAGAGCGCTGACGCTATTTCCACTCGCTGGCTGTCGGTGCCGGGGCGGTCTGTGCCAGGCCGGCGAGCAGCAGGTCAATCATGCGGCGGGCCTGGTAGTCGGGGAAGGTTTCGACTCCGATGCACAGGTTGCCGATGGCGAGCATGAAGTCGTAGGCGCGGATGTCCGCGTGTGTGGAGCCGGCGGCGGCGGACGCTTTCAGCAGCTGGTCGAGCACGGGCAGCAGGCGTTCGATGAACTCGTTGTGCAGGCTCTCGAATCCGGCTTGGTCCGAGTGCAGTGCCTCGGCGAGGCCGTGCTTGGTGACCAGGAAGTCGGCGAATTGGTGAACCCACAGCCGCAAGGCCTCGTACGGCGTATCGGCAGCGGGCGGCGTATGCGCGGCGGTGGAGAGCGCGTCGACCTGGTGCCTGAAGACGGCGACCACCAGTTCCGCCCGGGTGGGGAAGTGGCGGTAGATGGTGCCCATGCCGAGGCCCGATTCGGCGGCGATCTCCCGCACGGGAGCGTCGACTCCCGCACGGACGAACACGGCCGCCGCGGCGTCCAGCAGTATCTGCTCGTTTCGGCGGACGTCGGATCGCTTGCGGCTGGCAGGTGGTGGCGGCGTGTTGGGCGTGGACATCGTGAGCACCTCCCGCTTGCAAAGCGGAGCAACGTTCCGTATCGTAATGCGGAGCGGCGCTCCGTATTTCAATCATGCCAGACGCCTCGCAGCACGGGCCACTTGGCCCCTCCGAGAAAGACATTCACCTCATGAGCGACACCACGTCCGCCGACGGCGGCAACGACTCCACCACCCCGGTCATATCTGTCAGACCTATCGCACTGGCCGCCCCGGACCGCGGCCAGGATCTGCAGGTACGGGTCACAGCGCCGACGACCGGCCACAACCTGCCTGTCGTCGTCTTCTCGGGCGGCATGGCCGCGACCATGGACGATTACGCACCGCTGGTCGGCTTCTGGGCCGCCCGCGGGTTCGTCGTCGTCCAGCCCACCCATCTCGACGCGCTGGGCCTGCTCCCCGACGACCCGCGCACCCCGCTCATCTGGCGTATCCGGACCGACGACCTGACCGGGATCCTCGACCAGCTCGGCACCATCGAAGCCGGCGTGCCCGGGCTGGCCGGCCGCATCGACCACGACCGCATCGCGGTCGCCGGACACTCGTGGGGCGCACAGACCGCCAGCACCCTCGCGGGCGCACGGGTCGTCGACGCCGACGGCACTCCCGGTGGGAGCATGAGCGACTCGCGTGTGAAGGCGGCGGTACTGCTGTGCCTGCCCGGTACCGGCGGCGCCGACCTGAGCCCGCTCGCCGTCCAGTACTTCCCGTTCATGAGCCCTGATTTCGCCGAGCTGAAGACGCCGAGCCTGATCGTCGCTGGCGACCATGACCAGTCCCCGCTGACGGTGCGCGGTCCGGACTGGTTCACCGACGGCTATCGCCTCAGCTCGGGCGCCACCGATCTGCTGACCCTGTTCGGCGCGGAACACGTACTCGGCGGCATCCTGGGTTCCAACGACACCCGGACCACCGACGAAAGCCCCGAGCGTGTCGCGGTCGTCCAGCACGTCACCCTGGCGTATCTGCGTACCGCGCTGGGCCTCGACAACGACGCGTGGCCTACCGCCCGCCGGTCCCTGGCCGCGGCCGTCGACGCGCTGGGGAGGATTGACTCTAAGTGACCAACCCCCTCGCACCGGCCCGCAGACCCAGTTTCGGGATCATGACCGCCCCATCTCAGGTCGCCTACGACGATGTCCTGCGGGTCTGGCGTGAGGCGGACGGTATCCCGCAGATCGAGCACGCCTGGCTGTTCGACCACCTCATGCCGCTCGGCGGCGACCCGAACGGGCCCACCTTCGAGGGTTGGACACTGCTGTCCGCTCTCGCAGCCCAAACCGAGCGGTTGCGGCTCGGGGTGATGGTCACCAGCAACAGGTTCCGCCCACCGGCCATGCTGGCCAAGATCGCCGCCACTGTCGATGTCATCTCCGGCGGCCGGCTCGAGTTCGGCATCGGCGCGGGCTCTCGGCCCGACGTGCCAATGGCCCGGCGTGAGTACTCAGCTCACGGCCTTCCCTTCCACGATGCCGCCCACGCGGTCGGAAGCCTCGCCGAGGCGTGCACGATCATCCGCAGACTATGGACCGAAACCGCACCGTTCGACTTCCAAGGCGATTACCACCAGCTGACGGGCGCGTTCTGCGGTCCCAAACCCGTCCAACAACCCCACCCGCCGATCCTGATCGGCGGCCAGGCCACCCCGACGCTGCGCGTGGTGGCCGAGCACGCCGACCGCTGGAACATGCCCGGGGGCAGCATCGAGCAGGCGATCGCCCGCAGCGCCACGCTGGACCGGCTGTGCGCAGAGATCGGCCGCAACCCCGCAGAGATCACCCGATCCATCGTCCTGCCCGCCTCCTACGACCGGCCCCAGGACACCCGCCACGTCGTCCGCGCGGCGCTCGACGGCGGGTTCAGTCACATCGTCCTCGGACTCGACGCGCCCTACCCGGCCGAGGTCGCACGCCGGGTCGCCGACACCATCATCGACCCCCTCTCCGACACGAACTGATACACCGAATCACTCTTCGCCCCTCGTGGTCACCGTCCCCGTGGCAGCCGCGCGCATTGCACCCTCAACAGCAACCACCGCCACACGCCGCCGACCTCCACGACTCTCACAGGAGACTCATCCCTGCAGACATAGACGAACCCGCCCTCGTTCCTGTCTTCAACCCGGCGAGGACGCACGGGTTCAACGGTTGGCCCATGCCAGAATCCGCGAACTCGCGCGCTTCCGCCCGGGACGTGCAGAAGATCCGCCGCCGGGAGCAGGGGCACCAGTACGCCGCCGCCCAGCTCGTCGCGCTCGGAGCGCCGCGGCCGCGGCCCGGCTGCGACCCCACCCTCTGGCTGCGCGAGGCGCTGGCCGCAGTCGGGGCCCGCAACGTACGGCACCGCGGCGCGCACCGCTTCGTGTTCCGGCTCGGCCGAACCCGCCGAGAGCGGGAGGAGATCGAGCTCGGCCTCCCCACGCGTCGGCCTCATCCCAAGCAGCCCGACCCTGAACCATCGCCCGCCTCATCTACGGCGGCACCGTCCGCCCGCTGAGTTCCCCTGCGGCTCGTCCCACTGGAGTCGACACGCCATCGCGTCCCACCAGCTCGTCCACCATGCCCTACCTGACCTCGTACGATCTACTCGCCCCGCAGCTGTCCGGCGGAATGGACAACGCGGTCATGATGGCCATGTTCATGGAAGCCGCCCGTACCGCCGGCGTGGCCGACCGGGTGATCTCGTACTACTCCAGCCTGGGAGTCCTGGAGTGGCCTACCGTCGTGTTCGACGGCATCCGCTACCCGGAAGTGTCCGAGCTCGCCGCCCTGCAGAGCGCCGCGTTCGGGGTGCCCGCCGACCGGCACCTGGAGGTCACCCGCACGATGCCGGGCCCGGACGGGACCCGGGTGCCCCACAGTCTGCTCACCGAGATCGCGGCGTACGGGCGGTTCCCGCGCGGACAGACGTCTCCGATCAGGGACATGGCCACCTCACGGCGACGATGGTCGCGCCGGAGAGTTCGTCTGGTTGATGTCGCCGATCATCTGCCACAGCCGCAGCGCCCGCCCGCGGTGCTCGTGCGCCATGTGGTGGACGCCGGCGGCGGCGTCGAGGTCGCCGATCAGTTGCCAGCAGGCGGCCTCGTCCTGGCGGTCGCCGTGCCGGTGGAAGAGGCCCGCCGCGCGCTCCAACGCTGGGCTCGCCCGGTCCCGGTCGTGCTGGCCTGCGTACACGCGGCCGACTTCCAGCAGCGTGTACGCGGCGCACCGCTCGTCGGCCAGTTCCTCGAAGGTGGCCAACGCCTGCCACAGGCAGCGCAGCGCCTCGTCCGCATCACCGCGCCGATCGTGCAGCCGGCTGAACCGCCGCAGGACGACGGCCACGCGATGGCCGTCGTCGAGCGCCCTGGCCTGACTCAAGGCCCCGTCGAACCAGAGCTCCGCCTCGTCGAGTCTGCCCTGCATGAGCTTCATCACGGCCATGGAGCAAGACAGCTGCGCTTCGATGTGCCGGTCGCCCTCGCCGACCGCGATGGCCAGCGCGTGCTCGACACGTTCGAGGGCTTCGTCGTCACGGCCCTGTACCCGGCTGAGCGTACCCAGCATGGCCACCGACAGCGCCTCTCCGCGCTTGTCCCCCACCTCCTGGCACAGCCCGACGGAGGACTCCAGGGCCCGGGTGGCCCGATCGAACTCGTCCTGGTAGATGTGCAGCTGGCCGAGACCGCGTAGCAGCACCGATGTGCCGCGCACGTTGCCGGCGGCCTCGGCCGCGTCCAACGCGAGCTGGTGCCCGTGTTGCCAGTCCTGATACAGACACCGGTGGTCGTAGTAGGTCGCCGTGCCGGCCGCCAGCTCCCAGGCCAGTTCGTCCAGGCCCCAGTCCACGGCCAGTTTCACCGCGCCGAGCAGGTTGTCGCGTTCCGCGTCGAACCAGCCGACCGGGTCGGCCATCAGCCGGTCCACGACCGCGTCGGGCAGCGGCCGGCGCGGTGCCGAACCGGGGGCGGCGGCCAGCAGCCCGGCCGCCGGCAGTCGATCGGTGCCGCGCCCGACCAGCTCGAGCCAGGCGGACAGCACCCGGATGATCGCGTCCCGCTTGTCCTCCGTCGGCAGCGGGGCGGCGGTCTCCACGGCGCAGGTCCTGATCAGGTCGTGCAGCCGGTAGCGCGGCTGACCGATGGCGTCGGTGGCGGTCAGCCGTACCAGACTGGCATCGACGAGGGTGTCCAGCACCTCCTCGGCGTCCGAGCGGTCCAGCAGCGGGCCGACCACCCAGCCGGGCAGGGTGTAGGCGCCGAGCAGACCCAGCAGGCTCAGGGCGCGCACCGCGTCGGCCGGCAACAGCCGTAAGCTCAGCTCCACGCTGGCTCGTACGCTGAGGTCCCCGATCCTCAGCTCGGCCAGCCGCCGGGACTCATCCTCGATCCGTTCCCGCAGTACCCGCAGCGACCAAGCCGGGCGGCCCGTGAGCTTGCCGCTGGCGATCCGAATCGCCAGCGGCAGGTTGCCGCAGCAGTCGAGGATCGCGTCCGCCTCCGCCGGTTCCCGCTCGACCCGCCGCCGCCCGACAATCGCGGTGAACAACTCTCGCGCCTCTGCCGGGCTCAGCACGTCCAGGTCGATGTGCCGGGCGCCGGGAAGTTGCGTCAGCACAGTGCGGCTGGTGATCAACACGGCACAACCGTCGGCCCCGGGCAGCAACGGCAGCACCTGATCGGCGTGACCGGCATCGTCCAGCACCACCAGCATACGGCGGTCCACCAGCAACGACCGGTAGAGCGCGGCCCGCTCGGACAGGCCGTTCGGGATCGCGCTGCCGGCGATCGAGAGCGCGCGCAGCGCCTCGGCCAGCATCAGCCCCGGGGCCCGCGGCTCGTCCGATGTCGCAGCGAGGTTGAGGTAGAACTGGCCGTCGGGGAAGGCGGCGCTCGCCAGCCGCGCGGCGTGCGTCACCAGGCAGGATTTGCCGACACCGGGACCGCCCACGATGACGGCCACCGGGGCCCGGTTCGGCGCCGCCCCGTCGAGTAATCGGGCGAGTTCGGCCAGCGCGTCGGCTCGACCCACGAAGTCGGGTACGTCGAGGGGCAGTTGACGCACGGGCATCGCCATGGCCGACTCGGCGGCCGTCGCGTCAGGTCTCTTTGGTCGTGTGTCCGAGGGGCCACCTGCTGGAACCGGAGCCGCCAGGGCGGGATCTGCGGTCAGGATGCGCTGATGCAGCGCCTGGAGCGACGGGGTGGGATCGACGCCGAGTTCGTCGGCCAGTGTCCGGCGCAGCCGCTCGTACACCTGCAGCGCCTCGCCTTGTCGCCGACACCGGTAGAGAGCCACTATCAGGTGTTCGGCGACGTCCTCGTCGTACGGGTGCTCGCGGAGCAGGGCGGTCAGTTCGTCGATGACCTCCCGATGACGCCCCAGGTCGAGTTCGATGGCCAGGCACTGTGTGTGCGTGGCCGCGCGTTTCTCGTTCAGCCGTGCCGCATCGATCTCCAGGACCCGGCTGGAGATGTCGATCAAGGCGTTTCCGCGCCAGCAGGCCAGCGCCCGCCGCAGCGCGACAGCTGTCTCGAACGGGGCCGTGTGCCGTTCGGCGAGGTACCGCTCGTGGTCGAACTCCAGCAGGTCGAGCTGGTCCCGGGCGAGGTGGATCTCGTAGCCGCCGCCGCGCCGCGTACTGATCAGGGAGCCTGGTGCTCCGCACGCGGCGAGATTGCGGCGCAGCCCGGAGACAGCGTCCTGGACCTGACGGACCGCGGTGGCGGGCGCGTTCCCGTCCCACATCACGGCGACGAGCCGTTCCATGGCGACGATGTGGTTGGCGTCGATCAGAAGCGCGGCCAGCATCTTGGCCTGCCGCGGTCCGTCTAATCGGACCTCGCGTCCGGTGATCTGGGCGTGTAACGGTCCCAGCACGCCAAACCTCATGTTCCTCCCGGCACTTCAGGATCAGCGCCGATCCCCTGGCTGACCTGGCAGTAGGACGAATCTAGGACGGCCGACGGACCCATGTCCATAGCGTCACCGTGGGCTACTCAGCCATTCCCTCGCAACGAAAGGAACAGCGATGAGACTTTCGGTCGAGACAGCAGTGGCGGCCGCGGCGACGGCCGTCGCCACTGTCACCTCTACCGGAGCGGCCCAAGCCCATGGCTGACCGATGGGCTGGCGGGACCGCAGCTTCTCACCGGCCTAGCGCCCATGCCCGGCCGAGGCAGTACGCCCTTGAACCATCGGATGAATCACCGCCCTCGCCATCGGATGCGGTGCCGGCCACCCGCGCAGCACTCGGCTGTCCCCGCGCCGTGCCGCACCTGGCAGCGCGGACGCCCGGACATCAACGCGGGCTTCCGGCCGACCACTTCAGAGGGGATGAACCTGGCATCATGAGATCCGGACTGCGGCGCCTCGCCGTCGCCGTAGCTGCCGTCACCGTCGCCGCGGCGGGATCGGTGGCCGTCAGTGCCGACGTGGCCACCGCGGCTGCGTCAGACGCGTGTAGCTACACCATGCGACTCAATACCGACGACATCAGCACGGGGAACCTCGGGTACATCGGATACGTCGAGATGAGGTACTCCTCCGGCTGCCATCGGGTCGAGGCGGTCATGCATATCGACTCCGGGTTCGCCGCCTCGCACTCGGGCTGGAACGCGAGGGTGACCATCCGGACGACGCAGGGCTTCTCCGCCGCCACCCCGTACCGGAACACCTCGCAATCCGACCTCCTTTCGCCCTCAGTGTCGATCTGGGGACAGTCCACCGAGCAGTTCCAGGCGGACGTCGACTGGACCTACAACTGCAACGAACTCGAAACGGTCACCGCCGCCTGGGACTTCTCGAACGGAACCGTCGTCGGGAGTCCGAACGGCAGCGGCCGGTGGCTGTGCTGAGCGGTCGGCCAGTCGTGGCACCCCTCGAACGTCGGGGCAGCCCTGTAGTGGTCAAGGATTCTCTGATGATGCGAGAGCGCTCGGCCGGCCTGGTCGCCCTCGTCACCGGGGCCACCCTGACCGGCATGACCGGGTCGGCGCAGGCCGCCGCTCCCACGGGCACCGAGACCTGTCCCGTCCTGAGTCCGTGCCTCTACTGCAACTCGCCCAACTACGAGTGGGGCTCGTCGAGCACTGGCCGGACGGTTGATACCCAGTGGTACCCAGACCTCTCCTCGTTCACCTTTGGCAACTGGGGCAACGGTGCAGGCTACGGCGTCAACGTCGCGGGGAACGCCGCCTCGGTCGTCGACAACACCGGCGGCACCTGGCTCATCTGTAACGCCACGGGCGTCTTCTCAGGGCCGGGAACCTGCGTGAGGCTCCCGGACGGATACGCAGACGCAACTGCCCGACATCCTGCACAACCACGACTGGTCCATGACGTCCCAGGTCACCTGGCCCCAGAGACCAGAGACCCGAAACCAGGTTCCGGAAGGAAGCTATGAAGCACCGCCGCGCACTCGCCACCGGACTCGCCGCGCTCTCCCTCGCCGCTGCCGGAGTCGTGACGACGGGTTCCCAGGCCCAGGCGGCCAACTACGTCTGCCGGGGCCGGCTCATCACGAGCCACACTGAGGGCGGTTACACGTCGCAGCTGATCGAATCGACGGACGGTACCCAGGCGTGCGTCGTCACCTTGAACCAGACCGGTCATCCGGCCTCCACCTGGGCATTCCTCGACCACTATGGCGATGCCACGTCCATGCCCTGGGACGACGAGGGCGTCTACTCCCAGTTCGCCTCC
This sequence comes from Streptomyces sp. NPDC046915, assembly GCF_040644935.1. Lineage (NCBI taxonomy): Bacteria > Bacillati > Actinomycetota > Actinomycetes > Kitasatosporales > Streptomycetaceae > Streptomyces > Streptomyces sp. NPDC046915. The sequence continues at coordinate 16,521 of NZ_JBEYXB010000039.1, forward strand.
ACGGGCTGGGTTCCGGAGCACCAGCCGGCCCCGTGGGGTGACTCGTGCTGGCTGTGGGGCGGAACCCCCAACACCTCGGCTCCCAACAGCATCTGGGACGCGAGTTTCTGTTTCTCGTACTGACGATCTCGTACCGACGACTGCGGGCGATCCCTGCTCGCACGAGCAAGGAGACACCCAACGATGCGCACGCGACTCGCCGCTGCCGCGGCGACCCTGACGCTGGCGACCGGAAGTCTGGTCGGCCTCGGTGCCACCAGCGCCAGCGCTGACGACACCTACTGCACCCCCGTCACGAGTGCCTACGGCTGGCAGGTGTACACCTGTTTCGACGTCACCACCGCCGTCTTCTCCCAGAGGATGGACGGCACCTTGGCCAGCACGGATGTGCGGATCTTCTTCCGGGTGGACGACAGATGGTCCATCGAGTACAGCAACGCGGGAACCGGCGGTACGCTGGCCGAACCCAAGCAGACCTACAGCATCAGCATGCCCTGGTACGCCCACGCGCCGGGGTACAAGCTGGAAGCGTGGATCACGGAGTCCGGCCGGACTGTCGCCGACCAGTCGACCGGCTGGTTCGGCTGACAGGTGCCCCGCCCGCATCCGAGGCTGACGCGAGCCGGTGAATCCGGCGCCGTCCACACCCACTTGCTGCCGAAACCGCGGTTGTGAACGCATGAAGCGGCCCGCACCTTCAAGCCCCCTTGCAGTCGGCACGGCTGTGGCGGCACGTGTCCACCGAGCTGATGAACCGCGGCCTGCGCGGCCGATGGACGAAGTCGGCGCCGATCGCGCAAGGCTTCACACGAGGAGGAATTCATGCCCCGTCAACCGCACCAGCGCCGGTCGCGAGGCGGCCGGCGAGCCGCCGCAGCCACCCTGTGCACCCTCGCGACCCTGACCACCGGGGTCCTGCTGGCGCCGAACGCCCAGGCAGCCGGCTCCAACTGGGAGGACTGGTCCGGTAACTGCTACGGCTGGACAACCTGGGACGCCAACCACGTCACCGGACACACCTGGGACCACGCTCACGACGACTGCCGGATCTCGATCATCCAGTGGAACGCCTACGCATCACCCGGCTCGGGCTCGTCCTACCACTACGCCGACGCCTACGCCCCCAACACCGGTGCCAGCACCCCCACATGGTGGCACGGCCCCACGGACACCGGCGGCCTGCTGGAGGTTCAAGTCTGCGTCCAGGACATGAGCACCGGAGCAGAGGTCCAGTGCAGCAAGGTCTACGACTGACATGTCCGCTTGTCACGGCCCGGGCCTTGCGCACCGCCTGCCCACGACCGCATCCGGGCCACCCCGGGCAGCGTCCGCCTCGAACTGCCCCGGTTGCAGTCGCGCCGCACCATGGACGGCCACAGGCCCCGGCCAACCAACGTCCGGCCGCACCAGGGCGGCACACACACCCGCCCTACCCGATACTCGACGAGTACAAGAGCTACCTCGACGATCGCTGGGCGACGGCTGCACCAACGCGTGGAAGCTCTGGGAGGAGATCATCCCGCTCGGCTACAAGGGCGGCAGCTACCAGGCCGTTCGCGCCTACCTGTTCAAAAGGCGCACGTCACCGCGGCCGGTTACGGCACGACCTCCCTCGCCCCGGGCTGTCGCCGGGAGGACCCTCCGCCGCCCGGAAACCCTCGCCGAGCCCGAACAGCTCCAGCTCAAGCACGTCTGCCCCCGCTGCCCCGAGCTGGACGCCCTCACCCGGCCCGTCCGCTCCCTCGGGACCATGCTCACCGAGCGACAGGGTGAGCGTCGTCCCGACTGGCTCGATGCCGTCCGGCAGGACGACCTGCCCAGCCTCCGCACCCTCGCCGCAGGCATCGACCGCGACCGCGACGCCGTCATCGCCGGTCTCACCCTGACCTGGAACTCGGGTCCCGTCGAAGGTCATGTCAATCGGATCAAGATGCTCAAGCGCCAGATGTTCGGCCGCGCCGGCTTCGAGCTGCCGCGCAAGCGGGTACTGCTCGCCTGAGCCGGCCGGACCAGCCCCGTCTACTTCAGGAGCCGGAAGCCCGGCTGTTGGGCCCAGGCTCTGAGGAATTCCGCTGAGCCGTACGCGGCGGGCCACGGATCGGTCATCGCAGCGATGACGCCCGGGAGCCCGGCCACGATGGGCACCTGGTCCTCCCGTAGTTCGGCGTTGGCGACGCCGCCGATCAAGTCCATGACGGCGGCGGTCAGCAGGGCCGTGACGACGTGGTCGACGGGGCTGTTGCAAAATGCGATGACGTCGACGGCGTGGGTCGGGGTGAAGCCGATAAGTGGCTCCTGGTCGACCTCGTTGGCGTGTTCGGTTTCGAAGACAGCCTCGTCGCCGATGCCGGGCCCCATGAGAGAGACCAGGACGGGCCGACGCCCGTCAACGTCCCCGATGTCCGTGATGCCGAGGCTCTCTGCGTGAATGCTGATGTCGTACTCGCCGACCCGCTTCTCCTCAAAGCGCGCCGAGGAGCGAACCAGGAAGTCGCGGACTCGCTGGATCGACGCCCGGGGGATCACCTCCGCCAACTCAACCACCAGCACCGGTCCGCTCATGGCTCGGAGCGTAGCCAGCCGGGACCGTCATCCCCAACCCATTACTCAGCGTGCACGCCCCACAAAATCTGAGCCGAAGCCCGAGTTTGGGCAGCACTCGAAGGCTCTCGAGAAATCGAACAGTTCATGACTTCAGGCAGCACGGGCCCCTGCCGAGATTTCAGCAGGGGCCCACGGTGTAGACCGTTACGGAAGGCCGGAACCTGTGCTCGGTGGGCGGTATGCCGCTGACATCAGCTACCGTCTGCTGCCGGTCCGACGGCCCGGCTTCGCTTCAGGTGCCGTGTGAAGAACTGGGCCGCGGCGTCCCCCGCGAACTGCGGGACGCCGGTGTGACCGCCCATATTGGCGTGCAGGGACTTCTCCTTGGAACCGAAGGCGTCGAACAGGTCCAGGGCCGCCTGCCGGTCGTTGCCTTCGTCGTCCCACTGCAGCAGGACATGCAGCGGGACAGTGACCTGCCGGGCTTCCTCGAACATGACGCGAGGCACAAGACTCCCCGCGAAAAGACCGGCGGCCATGATGCGCGGTTCGACCACCGCCAGCCGGATGCCGATGGAGATCACTCCCCCCGAGTACCCGACCGGACCGCCGATCTCGGGCAGCGACAGGAAGGCGTCCAGCGCGGCCTGCCATTCCGGGACTGCTTTGTCGACCAGCGGAAGGATGAGGGCGTCGACCATCTCGTCGCTGACCGGCTCGCCGGCCTGCATCGCCCGGCGCAGGTCGGCGCGGGCCTGGTCGAGGGCGGGCCAACTGGGCCGGTCGCCGCTTCCGGGGAGCTCGATGGTGGCCGTGGCGAAGCCCTCCGCCGCGGAGTGCCGGGCCCGGGCCACCAGTCGGGGGTACATCTTGCGCAGCCCGAGCGTGGGGTGGCCGAGCAGGATCAGCGGCACTGGTGCGGAAGCGGACGCGGCTTCAGGTGTCCACAGGATGCCGGGAATCTCACCGAGGGTGAATTCGCGTTCGAGGACGCCGTCGCCGAGGCGTTGCTCGGAAGTGAAATGCATGGTCGTGCCCTTTCGGGAGTGCACTGGAACGGCGCTCCCGGACGACCTGTCTATCGCCCGACCGTGACCCCGGAGGGAAGCACCCATGTCAATACTGTGTTCACGGGTACCACCCCCTCGCTCTCTCGCACGGCCTCCGAAAAATGTAGCAGCGGTCGACCCTCGTCCGTCAAACGGTTTTTGCGGTGTCTCCATGGCCGGGCGCCACGGAGACATGGCCAGCCAGACCTCTTGCCAAGAGGCCGTACTGCTGGTGGGCATGCGCGTGCTGGACTTGCAGCGGAAGCCGCCTCCCGCCACCGGCATCGCCGTCGCGGACGGAGGGTGGGATCGGCAGTGGACGTCAGACCGTTCTGGACCGATCCGGACACGAGTGATCCACCCATCATCGCGAAGGCGGCTGCGCACCCACCGGTGACCTTCCCCTACAAGATCTCGTCGAACGATCCCGAGGTGTTCTGGGGTCCGTCTTCAAAGATCATCGAGTTGTGGATCATGATGGGGTGATACACCGTCATGAACCCACCGACCAGGAGTGGGAGTTACTCGCTCCCCTCATACCGCGGACGGCGACGGGGCGGCCGCGGGTGTCGGACCGGCAGATCATCAACGGCATGGTCTACAAGATCCGGACCGGGACCAGTCGCGCGTGGAGTGGATGATGCGCGGCCGTCCGGGCAGGCCGGGCCAGACGCCGAGCAGGGGCTCAGAGCTTGATGACGGGGTGGCGATCCATGCGGCGTCCGTCGGCTGCTCGCCCAGCGCACCGAAAGCCACAGGATGGCGCTTCAGATGCGTGAGCGTTCCAAGGATGCGCGAGCAGGGCCGTCGGGGCGGATGGTGATGCCGTACACCGCCTTCGTGGGGGTGGAGTGGAAGGCCGGAGCATAAGGCGGCAGGAGGTGTTCGAGCAGGATGGTCGACTCGCGGAGCGCGAACTGCAGACCGAGGCAGGCACGGGGGCCCATACCGAAGGGGAAGTAGGCGCCCGGGTGGGTGGGGCGGCCGTCCGAGGTGGCGAAGCGCCGGGGGTCGAAGCCTTCCGGGTCCCGCCACAGCGCGGGATCACGGTGAGTGAGGTACGGGCAGACCAGGATGTCGGTTCCCGCCTCGACGGCGTAGCCGGCGAGGGTGTCCTCCTCGGTGGCGTGGCGAGGCAGGATCCAAGCGGACGGGTAGAGCCGGAGCGTCTCGTGGACCAGGGCTTGGATGGCGTGGCGGCGTTGCGCTGAGCCTTCGCCGCCCGCGGCGAGAGCTTGTTCGCGGGCGGCGGGGTACCGGTCGAGGAGCAGGTAGAGCCAGGTCAAGGTGGTGGCGGTCGTCTCGTGCCCGGCCACGAGCAGCGTGACCAGCTCGTCGCGGATCAGCCGGTCCGTGTACTCGGGGCGCTCGGTGGCAGCGTCGGTCAGGACGTTCAGCAAGCCCGGGCCGTCGGGGCCGACCGCCCCGCTGCGGGCGGCGTCGATGGCGTGCCGGGCGACCGCGTCGATCCGGGCGAGATCGGCGGCTACTGCGGCCGGGGCGTCGGTGACATCAACGGGCAGGGTCGGCAGGGCGGCCGCCACGGCCGCGACGGCGGTCAGTTCGCGCTCGGTCCCGTCATCGAGAGGGTAGCCGGTAAGGGAGCGCCAGATGGCGTCCAGGGCGAAGCGGCGCATCTCCTGCCCGACATCGACGGTCTGCCCGGTCCGGGCGTACCGGCGCCAGCGCCCGGCGGTGGTGCGGGCGGCCTCGGTGATCCGCTGTTCATAGCGGCGCATCCCGGTACCGGTGAACTGGGACTGCAGCAAACGGCGTTGCTGCTTCCAGGCCGCACCCGTGGCGGCGAGGACGCCACCGCCGATCAGCAGCCGAGCGCGGTGGGAGCGCTTGACGTACCGCTCAGGGTGCAGGGCGAGTACGTGCTGGACGGCCTGCGGGTCGGTGACGAGAACGGTGCGGGCCGGTCCCAGGCGGAACGCGGCGATTCCGCCGGCTTGCTCATGCACCCGAGCCAGCAGCTCAACCAGTTCCCCTCCCTCCGAACGCCACCGCTCCACGACTCCGGCCCCGGCTTCGGGGACGGGCCGGCCGGTTTCGGGAACGTGCGGAGCGGAGCCGGAACCGGCTTCGATGTCCATGCTGCTTCTCCTGGTGAACCGCTGGGATCGACCGGACCGTCGTAGACACGGACTGTACTGGAGCGGGCGCGTTTGGTAACAGCCCGCCCTTTGTCCGATTACAGCGCCCACCGGGGACCCGGAGTCGTCCTCGCTGGGCGCGGGCTCCGGCGCGGACGCCGGCAACGCCCGTCTTCCGGATGTTTCTAGTTGCTCTCCCCGATCACCCGCGCGAGCGCATCCCTCGCGTACTCCTCGTCGCAGTTCCCACCGGTCAGCAGCACTTGCAGACAGATCCCGTCGAGCAGCGCGACCAGGGCACGGCCGGTGCGTGGGTCGGTGCGCTGGGCGAGCAACTCGGCGACCTCCTCGCACCACTCGGCGGCGACTGCGCGTAGCGCAGGGCGGCGTAGCGCGGCGAGGTAGAGCTCGTACTCCAATTCCGTGCCGGCGCGGTCGCCGCCCAGCCACTCGCCGGTCAGCCGGGTCAGCTCGAGCCCTCCCTGGCCTGGCGGAGGGCGGCCACGAGGAGGTCGTCGAGGGTCTTGAAGTGATGTGTGGTGGAGCCCAGCGGCACATCCGCCCCGGCCGCGACGCTGCGATGACCGAGCCCGGCGATGCCGGAGCGACTCACCACCCGGATCGCGGCGTCGATGACCCGCTGGCGTCGCTCGGGATCGTACCGCCGGGCCGCCGCCATCAGCGCGCTCCCCCGAGGTTGGGCAGCACGACACCGAGGATCACGAAGACGATCCCGGCGAGCTTCGCGAGCCCGGCCGACTCGCCGAGGAAGAGGATCCCGATTGCGGCGACCACCGCCGAGCGCACCCCCGGCGGCCACCGCGACTACCCGGAGTGGGCCGTCGACCGGGTCATCCGGATCCAGGAGCTGTACGCGGCCGGGCTGCACAGCGAGAAGATCCGACAGTTGCTGCCCCGCATGCGCGACCGGGACGGCGGACCCTCCGCGATCGCCACTCCGCTCCTGGTGCTGGACCTGACCGCCGAGCGAGACCGGATCGACCGCATGATCGCCGATCTGCGCCGCTCCCGGGAGACCCTGGACGAGGTCATCCGCACGGCCCGGGACGCCTGACCGGCCGAACCCTCGAGCGCCCCACTCACCAGGAAGCCATCCTCCCCTCCGTGCAGGCCGTGAAACCGCTCCCCCAGCCAGGCCACTCCCCCTGGGGCTGCTCAAAGCCAGTACGTCACCGGTGTCCTGGTCGGTGAGGCTGACGCGGGCGTCGGGCATGCTGCCGTATTCGCCCACCCAGCGTCGGTACTTGTCCCGTGCCACTTCCCCGCGGTTCCACCAGCCGTGCTGCACCGGCCGGCCACCGGAAGTGAGCAGCAGGTGATGGCGGCCGGGACTTCACGCGAGGCGGATCCCTCTGAGCCGCCCTGGCTCTCGCACGATCGCGGTGAGTTCCCCTCACTACGGCTTCGCCGGAGCGCCCGGCAGGGGTTGTCCTCCCGCCGTGACATTTCCGGTTCAGACCGTCTTGATCGTGCCGCCGTCGATGACGTAGTTGGTGCCGGTGATGTTTCCGGCCACGTCGGACAGGAGGAACGCGATCAGGGCTGCCACTTCCTCGGGTTCGGTCATGCGGCCGGTCGTGACGTTCTGGCCTGTCACGAGTTGCTGGGCGAATTCGTCAAGGCTCATGCCGGCCGCGGCGGCCCACTGGCTGACCTGGCCGTTGGGGTCCTGGTAGACGGCGGTGCGGACCAGGCCGGGGGAAATGGTGTTCACGCGTACGCCGCGGGGACCGAACTCCTCGGCCAGGGACTTGCCGAGCGCAGTGAGCGCTGCCTTGGCCGAGGCGAAGGCGACCGGGAAGCCCCCGGGCATCAGGGGGACAACGGACGAGATGTTGACGATCGCGCCCCGGCGCTCGGTCAGGCTGGGCAGGGCCGCACGCGTGGTACGCACGGTGCTGAGCAGGTTGATGTCGAGCATGTCGGCCCACTCGGCGTCGTCGGCATCGAGGAAGCCGACGGTCGCCTTGTCTCCGCCTCCCACGTTGTTCACCAACAGGTCGATGCCGCCCAGCTCGGTGAGAGCGCTGTCGATGAGGGCGGAGACTCCCTCCGCGGTGTTCAGGTCGGCTGCCACCGCGTGTGCGCCGGTTTCCTTCAGCTCAGGCGTGATGGTGCGGGCGGCGCCCACGACACGGACGCCCTCGTCGATCAGGGTGCGGACAGTGGCGAGTCCGATGCCCCGGCCGGCACCGGTGATGACAGCTGTCTTGGCAGTGAGGTTGAGGTTCACGGCACTCCAATTCCAAGAGAGAAAAGCGCGAAGAGCGGGCATTCCGTTCGGGTCGGAGGCCCGCCTCGGGTTCGGGGTGTCGACCGTCGCAGCCGGTCGCCTGGGGCCGAAGCTGCCTCGAATCAGGCGAGCGGGTGTTTCGTCGACGGTGGATGCCGAGCCCTCATGTGCCCGTCGGGGACTCGGTGTTGACCATTCGGTGGCGGGAGCGGCTGCCGTGCGGTGAAGGCCTCTCACCGGGCCGGTTTCAGGCGTCGACGGGGTGCCAGACCGGCCCGCCGCCGTCGACGCGGACGCGGCCGAAGGGTACGTCGGCGAAGTGGATTCCGAAGCCGATGGTGTCGGATTCGGCGAGTTCGAGGACGAGGCGGTGGCGGAGGCTGGTGGACTGCTGGTGGTCGTGATCGAAGGTGTTTTCCCAGAGCGGGTGGGTGATCTGGAGGGGGGAGTGGAAGGCGTCGCCGAAGGCGATGACCCGCTGCCCGCCGGCGTCGATGACGTAGGCGGTGTGTCCGGGGCTGTGGCCGGGGGTGAGCATGACGCGGACGCCGGGGAAGATCTCCTCGCCGTCGGCCACCGTGCGTACCCGCGGCTGCAGGGCATTGATCATGTCGCCCATGCCCTGTGCTTCGGCGTAGTGGCGCTGGGTCCACTCGGGTTCGGCGACGAGGTAGTCGGCGTCGGCGAACGCGGGTCGATCGCTGCCGGGGGCGGGGTGCCAGGCCCATCCGAAGTGGTCGACGTGCAGGTGGGTGAACGCGACGGCCTCGATGTCCGCGGGGTTGCGGCCGAGTACGGCGAGGCTGTCGAGCAGGGCGCCGCCACTGAGGACGCCGAACGGGTTCTCCGGGGGCCCCATCGTCAGCGGGCCGACGCCGGCGTCGATGAGCAGGGCCCGGCCGTCGCGTTCCACGAGCAGGCCGCCGTTGCCGGTGACCAAGTGCCCGGTGTCGTCGAGGTACTCGGCGTACTGAGCCCAGTCCTCGTCGGTGGGCTCCGTCAGCAGCATCCGGGCGTCGAGTGTGCCCACGCCGTCAGGGACGTAGCTGAGCTTGGTGTCACCGAGGGCGAGGGAGCGGATGCCCGCAGGACGCCGGAGCCGCTCGTTCAGGTGCGATGCCGTGTGTGCCGTGTGTGTCATGACTCTGACTCCTCCGATGTACCTATGACTTGAAAGGCTATGGTTCATAACTATCATGACTTGAAGGAGCTTGCTAGCCTGGAGGGCATGACGACGACATCGGATGCGCAGGCGGCGGCGCAGTGGGAGCTGAGCAAGCTGGTGCACGAGCTGGACATGCAGAACGCTGCGCGCCTGCGCGAGCGCGTGGCCGAACTCGGTCTCACCGTCGCGCAGGCCTCGGCGCTGCGCGAACTGACGGGTCCGATGACCTTGAGCGAGCTGGCCGTGCGGATGAGCTGCGAACCCTCGAACGCCACCGTCGTGATCGACAAGCTGGAGAGCCAGCGGCTGATCGAACGGCGTCCCCACCCCTCCGACCGCCGGGCCAAGCAGCTGCTCCTGACTCCCGAAGGCGTCGAGCGCCGGGAACGGCTGCTGAAACTAGTGCGCGAGGATACGTTCTTCCCGGGCCTGACCCAGCAGGAACAAGACGCGCTCCAGGACCTGCTGCAACGAGCCATCTCCCACCGCTGAAACTCCCATACCTGAAGGCACCGGAAAGCAGATCGCCCCTACGATCACGACACCGAGCTCAAGATCGACTATGGGCGGCCTTTCGTTCCAGGGGGTCGCCCATGGAAAACGGCGAGGCGATCCGGGGGTGCGAGACTGAACCCATGTTCATTCAGCTCCTCGCGGCCACGGGTGTGCTCGCTGTCCTGACCATCGTTCCCGGCCCGGACATGGCGGTGGTGACGAAGCGGGCCATCGCGTCCGGCTGGCAAGACGGTCTGCGCACGGTCGGGGGCATCACGGCGGGACTGCTCATCTGGGGTGTGCTCACCGTGGTCGGCCTGGCGGCCGTCCTGGCGGCGTCTGCCACGGCCTACATGATCGTCAAGCTCGCCGGTGCCGCCTACCTCGGCTTCCTGGGCGTCCAGGCACTGGTGCACAGCCGACGCAGCCGTTCGGTGACTTCGGGGGCGAGCGCCCCGTCCCCATCGGGCAACCCATGGCGCACGGGACTGATCAGCAACGTCTTCAATCCGAAGATCGCCGTCTTCTACACGGGTTTGCTGCCCACGCTCACGCCGTCCGGTTTCTCGCCGCATATGGGGATGGCTCTGTTGGTCCTTATCCACGCGGCCCTGACACTCGTCTGGCTCGGCAGCTACGTGCTGATGCTGTCCAAGGCCCGAGCCTTCTTCGAGAAGCCTGCCGTACGGCGCACCATGGACCGCATCACAGGTGTCGTCCTGATCGGGTTCGGCGTCAAGGTGGCCACCTCCCAGACCTGATCCGGAGCAACCCTCGGAGCGCGCCCCTCGCCAGAACGAACCACGGCCACTTAAAGTTCGGTGGCGCACGATCAGGGTTCAACGGCACAGGACGTCAGCCGCCCGCCAGGGCCGAGGGACCGATGTTCTCACCTCTCGCCCACAGCTTCGTAGTCGTATTCGGTCGTCACAGGTACTCCTGGATGGCCAGCCGCTGTTAGCGCGGCAAGCCCACACGCCGTGAGTCGTGATCACGATCAGCACCCCCGTCAGACCAGAGGTGCCGGTCAGCACTTGCTCAACACCTTGAACTCGACAGAGAAGTCACCGGTGGGCAGCGGGCGGACTGCACCCAGTTCCAGACGGTGCTGGCGAAGATCCGAGTTCCGCGAGTCGGTCCGGGTCGGCCCCGCACGAAGCCCGAGAGCCTCGCCGCCGACAAGGCCTACAGCAACAGACCGTGCCGCGAGTACCTGCGACGACGGGATATCCGGCACACGATCCCGGAGAAGTCCGACAGCCAAGCCGCCCGGCTGCGCAAAGGCGCACGCTGCGGACGGCCACCAGGCTTCGGCGAAGAGCGGTACAAGAAGCGCAATACCATCGAACGAGCGATCAACTGGCTGAAGCAGTCCCGGGCCGTAGCCACGCGCTACGACAAGCGCGGCTACGTTTTCCTTGGCACCGCCACAGCAGCTGCCCTTGTCATCTGGCTCCGAACATGACCGCTCGGACAGGGTTCACGGTGTGCCGCCGCCCTTCCGGTTACCACCGGCGAGCTGACCCACCATCATGACGATGAGGCCGGCAAGGAGAATCGCGGCGCCGATCAGCGTTCCCGACGGCCGAGCACCGGAATCGCTGATCACCAACCCGAAGACCAGCTGCCAGCACAACGCAAAGGCCACCACCAGCTGACCCCAGCCATAGATCCGCGGAGCGCGAACATGGCGCCGGTTCATGGGAAGCACCCAGCCGCTGGTAACCGCCGCAACACCGGAGGCGGCGATGAGCAGCGCCAACAGGACAAAAGGCCCGACGAGGTACAGCTTCACGGTTTCTCCCCTGCGTACCGGGCCCACACCCGACGACAGCGTGATCATGACACTCGTTGCATCGCACGTCCACAACTACACAGGCCCGGTGATCGGCCGGACAAGTCCCAGCTCAGGGCCGGCTGCCAGGTGACTGGATACTCGTCGCCAACCCTCGGTGTCGGTGGGGAAGGAATCGCCGCGTGACATGGTCCTTGCCCGAGCCGATGCTGACCGTAGCGGTGGACAGTCCTGTGCTGGCCGCACCGACTCGGACCAGCTCTCCGTCGTCCTCCACCGACACCACCCTGATCTCCGGGGCCGGCTGGAAGAGCAGCTCTTCCAGCCGGAGCAGTACCTCGCGCACAGCCCAGAACCATCAGCCCAGGCGAGGTCGGCAGCGGCAGCTTCGAGACGATCTCGCGGGAGGCCTAAGTTAAGATCAACAATCACAGGGAGTAGGGAACGCCACAGAAGTTGGACCAGAACCCGTTTCCCACCTGCAAAGCCAGTCCGTGATGTCCCTTGACTGCAATGGCTGTGTGGCGTGCGCAGACCTGGTGTCGCGGTAGGCCCAGGAGATATTGGGAGCGTTCCTGCTGGGTGAAGTCCCGGTGAAGGGCGCGGCAGATCCTGTCGATCGCCTGGGGTGGGCGAGGCAGGCTCAGCTTCCACTCCTGAATCGTGCCGTCGACGTTGCTGGCGGCGAGTGTGCGCTGATCAGGGCTCGTTCTGGCCGCCCTGAACCACGTGCACACCACCGCGACCAGCTGACACACGACAAGGGCCGAGACGCACGCCAAGGGGCACTCTGGCTACAAGATCGCGCGTAAAGGGAGGCGCTCGGTCGGCTGACCTGCCAAGGTCCGGAGGCATTCCCGGGCCAGCCCGGGCACGCGAATGTGAACAATCACTGCCCCCAAGGCAGGGGCATCGCCCACCTGCCCTGCGGACACAGGAAGGGCGAGAAGCCGTGCACAATCGCCGTCGCCGTGACCGCGCGCGCAGTCCGACCGGGCGCACGGCGAAGCTCGGTGCGGTGCCGGTCGGCGTACAGCCGCCAGGCGGTGCCCAAGGTCAGGGCTGGGCCTGGAGCGCCCAGGTCTCCGGCACGCCGAGGTCGTCGTACAGTCGCTGGCGCTGGCTGGGGCCGAGGGTGGTGGTGGCCGCGGTGAGGAGGTCGGCTCCCTGGCCCGGCGCCGCCTCGACGATCGCCCGCGCGATCGCTGCCCGCACTGCGGGCGGCAGAGCGGGAAGCATTCGGCGAAGGTCGGTAAGCGCCTCCTCGGGGGTGCGGGAGGCACGGAAGGCGGCGAGGACGGCGCCCAGCTCGGTGTCTCCGGCGTACTGCCACAGTGCCGGCATTGCGACCGTCTCCTCGAGGTGAAGGTGCGCGAGGTAAGCGCTGATGACTTCGTTCAGGGCGAGGTAGAGGGCGTGCTGGGCCTCCGGCAGGGCCTCGGCGGGGGTGCCGGGCAGCGAGCGGGCCTGCTCGTCGAGTGTGGTGAAGGCGGCGTCGAGGCGTATGTGCTCGGCGTCCAGTGCGTCGGCTGCCTCGGGGGCCCGCTCGCGCAGGAGCTGGTGGATGAAGGTGTCCTCGTGGTCGGCGTGCTCGCGCAGTTCCTGGGTCATGGCCAGGCAGCGGTCCGCCTGCTCGGTGGCGGCGCCGCTGTGGGTGATGTCTGCGGCGCCGAGTTCGGTGGCGAGGGTGAACATCCGCGCACGCTGTCCCATGTGAACGTTCCGGTAGAGGTCGATCTTGGGCATGGTCTGTCCTTCGGGTGGTCGATCAAGTACGATGACAACACATTGTCTTGTTAGCAACATGTTGTCAAGAGAGGTCAGGTGCGATGCCGGACGAGACAGCCCTACTGATCGCCGACATCTTCGAAGCGGCTGGCGCCCTGCGCCGGCTCGGCGAGCAGACCGCCGCCGCGGAAGGCCTCACCCAGGCCCGATGGCAGGTCCTCAGCGTCGCCTGCGAAGACCCCCTCACCGTCCCCCAGGCTGCGCGCCGCCTCGGCGTCAGCCGCCAGAACGTCCAGCGCGTCGCCAACGACCTCGTTGCCCTCCGCCTCGCCGCCTACGAGCCCAACCCGGACCACCGCGGCTCCCCCTTGCTGACACTGACGCCCGGCGGCAGAGAGTCACTCGCCCGCGTCACCGCTAGAGCCGAACAACTGCACCGCACCCTCTTCGCGGCCATCCCCAACGAGAAGATCAACGCCACCAGGGCATCACTGCGCCGCCTGCTGTCCGAACTCGACCGCCACGAAGGAGAAGCAGGCAAACGCTGAAGAGACATCTCAGGCCCTCGAACCCGCCGAGCAGGCGAGGAAGGACTGCGCGCTGTCCGTTGTCCACGGCTGAACGGGATGCAGGGCGGGAGCCGACCGGCCTACTGGCCGAGGGATCCATGGCCCCCGCGGGGACCGGCCGCCCTCCGCCGACGCGCCACCCTGCACGCCGCAGGCGGCACCCTCGCCGTCACCGGCCCGCAGTCCCCGAGCCAGCGAATTTGGGACGGTATATGACACCTTCGATGGCGCACACACCACAGCCCGGCGGGCTGCCGGTCGCATCCGCCGCCACCGACGGCACCGCATGCTGACCCTGACCGGAGAGATCGACCACCACACCGGCGACCGGCTCAGGCACGCCCTGGACCCCTCCGACGCCGTCGGGCCCGGCACCGTGGCCGACATGCGGCAGGTCACCTCAATGGAATCAGCGGCATCAACCTCTTCACCGCCTCACACCAGGCCGTCACCCAGGCCGGAGGATGGCTGCGCCTGACGCGCCCGCCTCCGCAGTCGCATTTGAGAAGGCGTTCACGCCCGGTCGGCTCGGCGCTCTCACCGGCGAGCCGGTCGACGACGTCGCGGAGGGCGTCGATCCCGCACGGGCTGGCGTGGATAGACGCGATGACCGGGCTCCATGGTCGTCGGCCTACAACTCGATCCCGGACAGCGAGTTGTCTCGTCCGAGATCCCGGCCCGGTCGAACTAGCCTGCCAGGGACTTCGATCCTTCGGTTCGGCCGCCGTGGCGGCCGGTTTCGACGAGGTCCTTGCTCGCCTGCTTGGCGGCGGAGGCGAGCCGCGGCGAGCGCGTACGCAGCTCCCGGGATGCTGCGCACAGCCTGCCTGCCGTCCCGGGGTGCAGGCGTACGGGACGGTGTCAAGCGTCGTCAGGTGTGAGGTGTACGCCAGCGCCAGAGCTGGTCGGTCCAGGGACCGTACTCCTCGACCTCGACCGGCGTGGCGTTGATCTGCAGGCCCTCACGAGGTGAGACCACCAGGTTCGGCTTGCTCGGACAAGCGATGACGAAGTCGGCCTGGCCGACGCCAGCGTGGATGAGCAGCCAGGTCTGGCCTCCGTCGTCATCGTCGCGTTCGGCGAATGTCACCGGCTCACGCAGCTCGGCGTTCTTCAATGTAAGGCAGCGGTTCCATCCGGCGTTCTTGATCCGGACAAGGTGCTTGTTCTCGCTGGAGGAGATCGGAGGGATCTCCCACATCGCGATCTTCGCAGTCGTCGTCGGTTCCTGACGCCACAGGCGGACCAGTAGGTCCGAGTCGGCGGAACCGTTCCTATGTTGGATGGTTCACCCGGAGAGATGATCGCCATGACCGTCAGGCCGCACGCTGCCGGCCTGTCACGGGCCGACGGCGGGCCGCCTTACATCCAGCCCAGCTCCAGGAACATGTTTCGGCAGCCCGGGACCGGACTTGCTCGAGCGGGAGCGACCCCGGAAGCGCGGGCAGCAGCGCTCAGGGCGTGGCGGGACGTAGCCCGCCGGCGCCGCCTTCGGCTTGGCCGGCGCTTGGTTCATTCGCCGCGCTCCGCGCCTGATCCCTGCCCACTGGCCCTAACGTGGGCACGCCCGCGGGGCTCACCGTGACGAAGATGTGCGGGGGTAGCGACGCATGTCGAGGCAGGTCACCAGTAGTGTCGGCGGCCGGCGACTGCGTGTCCCATGGAGCCCATGATCCACAGAACCGCGCCGATGACCGCCAAGATGATCCCGATCGTCCACAGGATCGCTATGCCGGTGAAGAACCCGACGACCAGCAGGATGATGCCAAGGAGGAGCATGATCGCCTCCTGTCGCAGAGATCCAGTAGGGGAAGGGACGCCCCGGTTCCTGCAGGACCAGTCCGCACCTTGCCGATGAAGAGGTCATGCAGCCCCGCGGGGCGTTGGATGGTCCTGAGATGACTGGAGGGGTTCGTTTCTGACGCATCACGACTCCCTACCCGTTCGGCTGGGCTGCCGCGGCTCCGAAGGTTTCCACGGTGCCGCCTTCGGCCTGCTGGGACGAGGGGGTGTCGACGAAGCTGTAGGGCGGCATCGGTCCGTTGACACGCAGCTCGAGGTAAGGGTGCTGCTGGCGGAGTTCGTCGACCACGGCCAGGAACTGCTCCGCAGAGCCGCGGTCCACCAGGAAGGAGAGGTTGGCCAGCCAGCCGGTGCTCTGCGGCCCGGCGCTGACTGCCTGGACCTTCGGCTCCAGCACCTGCTGTAGCAGTTCCGCGTCAGTCGCCTCGCGTGCCTGGACGGCGGCAGCGATCATCTCCCCGAGCCGTATCTTCTGTTCCTGTGTGCCGCCACCGGCCTCGCGGTTCGCTTCCGCCAGGGACCGGATGTCGTCGTTGTCCGCCATGATCAGGCGGAGCACGGCCTCTTCGTCGTGGTTGGCCTTGAGGTTGTACTCGGCCGAGCCCTCCAGTGCTCGCAGCCGCTCGAGGAAGCCTGCCCCGATCTCGGCGAGCACCGTGGTCACCGTGTCATCGTCCGGAGAGACGCTGCCGAACCGCATGGGCAGGACCACGCCGCCCGCTCCGGCTTCGTCCAGTACCCGCTGGTGGGCGAGCAGATCGCGGCGCTTGGGCCGTAGCTCTTCGGGGGCATCACTGACGATCGCGGCCAGCTCCCCCTGGGCCAGCACGCGGACCGGCCGCGGGGGGTCTCCGATGCCGTCCAGGTCCTGGCGCAGGGGCGAGTGTGAGGCGTGGATGATCCCGTAGACGTAGGTGCTCATCTCTCATTCCCCTCTTCCGCGCGCGGTCCGGTCGCCCTGACGCTCCCGGCCTTCGTCACGTGCCTGCTGGAAGGCGTCGGAGATCGTCTCGGCGGCGCCGGACAGAGCTCCCTTGGTCTTGCCGCTGGCGCCGGACTCCGTGAGCTGCCCGGTGAGGTCGGTAAGCCCGGCCGGTTTGCGCGGCCCCGCTTCCAGGTCGAGGCGGTTGCACGCCTCGGCGAAGCGAAGGTAGGTGTCGACGCTGGCGACCACGACCCGTATGTCGATCTTGAGTATCTCGATACCGACAAGGGAGACCCGCACGAACGCGTCGATCACCAGCCCGCGGTCGAGAATGAGTTCCAGAACGTCGTAGAGGCCACTGGAACCGCCCCCGCCGCCCTGCTGTGTCGCCACCGTCATCGCGACCAACCCCTCGTTGTCTCCGCGCGGTCCCGTCGGCACTGTCCTCGCTGCGAGGCGGGCTTCCAGGAGCGAGTAGCCCCCACCACCTGGGGCCAAACACCTGTACGGGCATGCCGCGGCGGACCTGCCCGGCAGGCACACCGCAACCGCTACAAAGGCTTCGGCCCCGCCCCGACCTGCGGCCCAGGTCGCCTGGTCGTCGTCGACCGGTGCAGCAGGCCCTAACCCACACCGCCGCCGCATGCCCCGATACCGACGTCACCCTCGACCTCGCGCTCTCGGACTGGCTTCGCGCGGTGTATGCGTGCCCGCACTTCCTCATCATCCAGCGCGGCCCCCAGGCAATGATCATCGCGCTCATGCCACGGCGGGGTAAGCGGGGTGAGAATCTCGGCCGAGATCCGTGGGCTGTTGCTACGGACATTCTCGTGGGCGTCGCCTCGCCCGGCGGTTTCAGGCTGGAACGGACCGCCGCCTACTACCTCGTAATCAATTGCGCGGTCTCTCCGCGCCGGGGCTCGCCGTCGGCGTTCCCATGCCTTTGGGAAGCTCATCTCTCGCCGATGGGATCACACTCCGCTGATGATGCTCCTACGGTACGTAGTCAAGGTGGGGGACGGACTGGATGGCCGAGATAGTGCAGGACGGGGCCGATCATGGGGCGCACGCGCCGGCTTGGGCCACGGCGTGGGTTCCAGCTGCGCGGCTCGCCTGGTTGTTGTGGGTGCTCATCGCTGGGTGTGCGGGGCTGACGACGCTTTTGGTGGCCGGTTCCCGGACTGCGCCGCGGCCGGACTGGCAGCCCGTGGCCTTCCGCACCGGCGAGGGCGCGCTGGCAGACATCGCACGGCATGCGCAGGTCGACCGGTGCCGGCTGGGCATGACCGTACGGGACAGCATGCTGGTCCTGGCCATCGAGGACAACGGACGAGGGCGCGACGGTGCCCCCGAGGGTGCCGGGATCACCGGTATGCGTGAACTCTGCGCCCAGATCGGCGCCACCCTCCACATCACCACTCCCCGCGGCGGAGGCACCCGTGTCGAGGCCTGTCTGCCGCTGGCAGACCACTCGGCCAAGGCAGGAAACGGTCCTGTACCGGATGCGGGAAATCGGAGCTGACATGAACCCCATCCGCGTACTCATCGCCGAGGACGAGCCCGTCGCACGCCAGGGGATGCGCGTCTGGCTCGCAGAGAGCGGCATCCAGGTCGTCGCCGAAGCCGACACTGGCGTGCAGGCCGTGGAACTGGCGCAGTCGCATCACGTCGACGTCGTGGTCATGGATCTCAACATGCCGGGCCAAGACGGCATCACGGCCACCCGCGAGATCCGCCGGACCTGGCCCCACACCAAGGTCCTGGCGTTCACCTCGTTCTCCGACATCCGGCACCTGCGCGCAGCCGTACGGGCCGGAGTACACGGATTCGTACTCAAAGACCGTGAGAGCGACGCCCTTGTTCGAACGGTGCGGGCCCTGGCCGGCGGCGAGGCCCACTTCGGCCCCGGTACCGCGGACCGGGTGGTGGCGCTGCTCCAGGAAATCCCAGAACAGCCCCGCCCTTCCGCCCTGCAAGACCTCAGCACCACACCGCTGAGAATCCTCTCCCTCATGGCCGACGGTTACGACGACCCAGCCATCGCCCGTCTGCTCTTCCTCCAGCTGAAGACGGTTCGCTCCCGTGTCTCGGAGATTAAGGAGACGACCAGCCTGCGCACCCGCGCGGAACTGATCGCACTCGCCCAGCGTGCGGGAATGGGCACTCCGTTTCCATCCACGCCCGCAGGGGACGTCCAATCCCCGTCATGAGCAAGCGAGATCCCACAATCTGGTGTTTTGCACACCTCCGTTGCGGGACGGGTCACGTCCCAGATTGATGAGCAGACGGTCCGCACCGCGCGGCCGTCGTTCGGGCATCCGATGGGGGATCGCCATGACAGTCTCGCTCTCTCTCGCGCTCGGCGTACCGGCACGGGCCCTGATCAGGGAAGCCGTCGGCAGCGCCGTCCGGCGTCACGCGCAGCATCGCGGATGGACGCCGTCCACCCAGCGGCGCTTCGAACTCGCCGCCCGCACGATGGCGGGCCTCATGACCAACGCGGCGCTCGCCGCCGTCGACGCGGCCAACACCGGTGAGCTGCTGCTGAGGCTGGCCTCCCATCTGTGAAGTAGCCCGCTGACGGTGGGGTTGCAGAGCGGCGCCGTGCCCCGACATCGACGTCGCCATCAACCCCGTCCCAGGCCCAAGCAGCGTGTCAGCGCGGGCCCGCAAAGGAGCGGGTCCTAGGCTCATGCGAAGCGGATCCCTCTTGGCCGCCCTGGCTCGCGCACGATCGCGGCCTTCACCTCCAGCTCGATGAGCTGGCAGTGCACTGACGCCCCGCTCCGCATGCCGACGTCCGCCCCGATCTGCTGCGTCTTCGACGCCGTCCCGGGATCAGCGATGTGCCGGCGGACGCAGCGCAAGATGCGCTCCTAGGGACTGTCTCTCAGCTCCGTCCGTGAGATCGTCGTGCTCGTGATCGAGTCCTGGGTGATCAATGACGGCGGCAGCGTCCCTGTGTCGTCCGAGGTGGTACTCCAGACACTTCGGGCGAGGGCCGACAGAAGTCAGTTGGAGACCTGGCCGAGCAGTTCGTCGGGACGATCGCTGGGCTTCGTGACGAACACGGAGCGGGCGATGGAGGTCCCGGACCGGATCGCGCATCTGGTCTACGTCGACGCGATGGTACCGACCGACGGTGAGAGCGCGCTGGACGTCATACCGGACAAGACCCAGCGACTGATCGACGCGGCCGCCGCCTCCGACGCCCCTGGCGCATCCCGCCCGTGCCGGAAATGCCGGCGCCCATGGGTCTGTTCGGGGTGACCGATCCGGCGGACACGACGTGGCTGCGCACCATGTTGTCGGACGAGTCGGTGCGCTGCTTCCTCCAGCCGGTCCGGCTGGACACCCTGGCCGTGGACGCGATTTCCCGGACGCACATCCACTGTGTCGGCAGTGCACCGGGGGACGTCACGCGCCGCCCGGTTCCGGCGGTGCCGCCGGGCGGCGCTGCGTCGCAGGTGTGGGAGCTGCGGAGCGGCCATGACTGCATGGTCACCATGCCGCACGCACTAACCGACCTGCTGGTGAAGGCTGGCTGACCAGTTGCCGTTTGAATCCGGCGTCATGTTCAACCGTCGTCCGGGAATCATGGCGGCACGACCCGCGCACCGAGCGCGCCCGGTCGCGCCCACCCTTGGGACCGTCGGCCGCACTCGTCGCCGAGGCCCTTGTCCGCGCGGCCGCACAGGCAGTGCCCCGCAAGACCAGAAACCGCCACGCCTGGCCCGGCGCCAGCCGGCCAGAAGAGCGGTGCCGGGCCGCCCACTGCGGGAATGCGCGCGCCCTCGGCCTTGACAATCCGCCGTCACGACTGAAAACTGACCGACCAGTCGGTATGAGGAGGCGAGCCGTGACCGAACTGAGTATCTCCACCGCTGCGGGCACGTTCGACGCGATCGTGGCGGGTCCGCCCGAGGGCCGCCCGGTGCTGCTGCTGCACGGCTTCCCGCAGACGAAACTGGTGTGGCGACGTCAGATCGCGGCGTTGGCTGCGCACGGCTACCGTGTCGTGGCACCGGACCAGCGTGGGTACTCCCCCAGGGTCCGCCCTGAGCAGCCCGAGGACTACCGCATCGGCGTCCTCGTCGAGGACGTGGTCGCCATCACGGAGGAACTCGGCTGGACGGCGTTCGATCTGGTCGGCCATGACTGGGGCGGCGCGGTGGCGTGGTGGACCGCCGATGCCCACCCCGGCCGCATCCGTACCCTGACGGTTGTCTCGACCCCGCACCCCCGGGCGCTGGCCACCACCCTCCGCACCGACCGGGATCAGCGCGAACGCTCGCACTACATGATCGACTGGCGTGAAACGCCCGCGACGGAAGATCGCATGCTCGCCAACGGTGCCGAGGAACTTCGCGCTTTCTATTCCGGAAGGGTCCCCCAGGCCAGCGCCGAGGCCTATGTCCGGCACCTGTCCCAGCCAGGCGCCCTCACCGCGGCGCTGAACTGGTACCGGGCCGGCCGCCCCGGCGGCGCGATCGGCGTCATCGACGTGCCCACGCTGTACGTCTGGAGCACGGAGGACAGCGCGTTCGGTCCAGCGGCCGCGCAGGAGACCGGGCAGTGGGTCGGCGGGCCCTACCGGTTCGAGACCCTCCAGGGCGTCAGTCACTGGGTCCCCGAAGAGGCGCCCGAGACGCTGAGCCACCTGCTGCTCGCACACCTGCAAGCGCACGACGTGCACTGAACCACGACGAATGCCCCGCTTGTCGGCTCTCCGAAAAAGGGTGAACCCATGAAGACAGCGCGAGCGGCCTGGCGCCGCCTCGAGCCCGTGCACGGCATGATCTACTTCGTCCCGGAGGCAAGGCGACGCTACGCGGACCTCGGGCTGAGCGCACGCGCCGGGTACTTCGCCTCCCGAGGCGCCGCCTTCGGCCACGTGTCCGCCGAACTGGTCATCTCGACCTTCTACAACTTCAACCCCGGTCTTGTGCGGAAGGCGGTCGGTGGGGTCTGGGACACGGTGACGCCGCAGCAGGTGCTGGACGCACGGCACGCCGCTGCGAGCGAGGCCCTGCGACGGGCCGCGATCCACGAGCTGCCCGCATTGGACGAGGTCCTCGCACTGACCCGCCGAGCCGCCGAGGCGGCCTGCGAACGGGCGCAGGGACGCCCGCTGTTCGCCGCGCATGCCGCACTGCCCTGGCCGGAGGAGCCGGTACTGCAGTTGTGGCACGCTCAGACGCTGCTCCGGGAGTTCCGCGGAGACGGCCATGTCGCGTGCTTGCTGAGCGAGGGCGTCGGAGGCTTGGAGTCGTTGATCCTGCACGCCGCCACCGGGGAGATTCCCGTCGACTTCCTCAAGGCGAGCCGCGCATGGCCCGAGGAGGAGTGGGCCGACACCGAGGAGCGCCTGCGCGAGCGAGGTCTCCTCGACGGCGACTCCCTCAGCTCGGAAGGCGTACTCCTGCGCAGACACATCGAGGACCGCACCGACCGCCTGGCCCTTCCCGCCTACGCCGTCCTGGGTGACGCCGACTGCGAACGCCTCGCCGAACTCGCGAGCCCCTTCGGCCGCGCCGTCGTGGAGGCCGGCCTCCTCAAGCTCGACTGACAGCGTCTGCCAGGTCCTCGAGGGTGCGCAGCACGTCGTAGTGGTTGGAGCGCGTCGGGATGGAGCTGCCCGGTACGACGTGCGAACTGCTCGCCATGCTGTCGTTCACTGCCGTCCCGCGCAGGAACCTGCTGTCGTACACCTACAACAGCATGGGCGCCTTCCGGTACGGCGACCACATCGCCAAGATCCGTACTGTGCCGACGGACGCGTCCCTGGCCTCCCTCACACACCAGATCGTGGACGTGCGCGCGGACAACGAGGCTTTCCGCCGCACCTTGGTGACCGAGGCCGTGGAGCGACACCATTCCTGCGAGCTCCAGGTCCAGCTCAACACCGATCTGGCCCGGATGCCGGTGGACAACACGTCCGTCAAGTGGCCTGAGGACCTGTCCCCCTGGGTGACGGTCGCCCGTGTGAATCTTCCGCGCCAGGACATCGGCGGGAACGGCTACCTGGCGGCCGCCGACGCCACGTCGATCACGCCGTGGCGATCACGCGAGGAACACCGGCCCATGAGCGAGATCCAGAGGGTGCGGCAGGAGGTGTACCGGCGCCCGTCCATCGAATGGCACCGCATCAGCGGACAAGAGCGGCGAGAACCGGTCGGCAGCGCTGAGTTGCTGGGCTGACCAACTCCGGCCGTGCCTGGACGCGTTCAGGCACGGCCGGCGTCGGCCCGGCTGGCCCGGCTCGCGGCTGCCTTCCGCACGGTCAGCCTGGTGTGGGCGGACGGCGGAGACGCCAACTCTTGATTCCACGCTGCTTTCATGGGCCCGCGACGCGTATTGGGTATCGTCGTGGACATCGTGAAGCGGACCGATGATGTCAGGAACTTCAAGGTTCTGCCCCGTCGCTGGGTGATGGAGCGAAGTTTCGGCTGACTGCTCCGAAACCGTCGGCCGGCCCGCGACTACGAACGGCTGACCGCGACCTCCGAGGCCACGATCAAATCGCGATGATCCGCCTGATGCTCGTCCGGCTCGCCAGGAAGTCATCGCGGTGGAGCCATGCATCCCACCGCAAGACCGCGTGAACCAAGACCACCGAAGACACCTCTTCGTGGCGTAGTCAACCGGCCATCAGACAGGCTCCAAGCCACCAGCTCGCGGACCTCTGGGCCCTTAAAGACAGCCGTCGCCGAGGGCTTGCGGTCTTCTTCACCCGCACGTACGGCTTGCGGCCCTCGGGATGCCAGTCGAGCCCTCCAGGGCAACAGGTGATAGTGGCCGGGACTGCTCGGCCAGCGCGTCCAAATGAGCGCCGACCAGTTCTCCAACCTGATCGGCGACGCAAAGGCGGGAAAGCAGGACGGCATAGCCCAGCCCTGACCCCGGCGCCGACCACCTGCTGCCTGGCGACCGGGCCAGTCACCCCCGGGGCCCCGAACCTAGGTGCGAGATGCCTCAGGGGTGGGGTGCGAAGTGGACCAGGATCCGGCCCGTGTTGGCCGTGTCGATCTCCACACGGTCGTACAGCTTCCTGATGTGCTTCTGGCCGAGGAACGCGAGGACGCGCCCCTTGAGCTGCCCGGTGCCCTTGCCGTGAATGATCTGTACGACGGGCTCCCCCGTGCGTTTCGCCTGGAAGACGATCTGCCGCAGCGAGAGTTCGATGTCGCGGTTGTTCCGGAAGATCGGGTGCAAATCCAATGTCAGCAAGGTGCAACCTCCCGCTGCCGCCACCTGCGACGACCCGGTCCGAGTGTGTCATGCGACATCCTGCCAGAACCTGGACCAGGGCAGATCCGTCGTCGTCACTGACGACCGCAACGACCGCGTGGCAGCCTGCTGATACTGCTCCGTGCCGTGGGTCATCAAGCAGTACCTGGTCCGTCGTGCTCGGCGTCCCGCTGCGGCTCGCCCCGACCGGCGTCGGCATCGGCGACGGCCAGGACCGGGCCCGGATCGTCACCTGGGCCGTCCTCGACGCAGCCACCGTGCTGCTCACCTGGGGGTACGCCGAGGCCCGCCGCGTACCACGCGTGCGCCGACTCGACGTGCAACTCCCCCGACTGGGTGCCGGGTTGGACGGCACGCGCGTCATCCTCATCACCGACACCCACTACGGCCCACTCGATCGCGCCCGCTGGTCGGCACGGGTGTGCGAGACGGTGAACGCTCTGGAAGCCGACCTGGTCTGCCACACCGGCGACATCGCGGACGGCACGGCCGAACGCCGCCGCGCCCAGGCCACCCCACTTGGCACCGTGCAGGCCACCCGGGCCCGTGTGTACGTCACCGGCAACCACGAGTACTACAGCAAGGCCCAGGGCTGGCAGGCTCTGATGCCCCTGTCCGGAGCCTCTCGCCGATCCGCTCCACCGCGGGACGCACCAACGCCGGTCGGCCAAGCTTCACGGGGCAAGGGCTGTAACTACGTCCACCTGCGCTGATGGCTGCACTGGCACGGCATCACCCCCTACAGCGCTGACGGTGGACCGTGGACACTTCGTGTCGCCGATCAGGGTTCTGTGAACTGCGTATTTACGCGGCCCACCTCGATGGTGTGCGGAGCGAGCCGAGGTGTACGCGATTTCGGTGGCCCTGGTAGTGCCGGAGACGCGGGAGAGACCACCGCGTCATTCCGAAGGAATGCGGAACTCGAATTCGGGACGGTCCCACGGCACGGCGGGCGGGTTCGCGAGCGCGGTCCCGATCCGCACTGCACCGACGCGGTGGTAGAAGTCCTCGGCGGGAAGATGCGACACGACCTTGACACGGTCGAGCCCGGCGGCACGGGCCTCGGACTGCATGTGCGCGACGAGCAGCCGTCCAATACCCCGTCCTTGCACTTCGTCGGCGACGAACAGCAGATCGAGCTCCGGCGGAGCGAGGACGAGCGAGTAGAACCCGAGGACCCGGCCTCCATGCTCGTCGGCGCCGACGGCTACGAAGGCGCGGTGGGCCTCGATGTAGTCAGGACCGACCCGGTAGCCCGCGACTGCGGCTGCGTACTTACCCTCGTAGGCGCCTGAGCCACGCACGAGCCGCGTGAGCCGTTTGGCATCCCGCGCGACTGCCCTCCGTATCGTGATCGACTGACTGATCGGGGAAGTGCGTGAACTCATCGGGAGAGTATTTCGCACCGGTGGGTGCCTTCCTGCGGCGGGGCGGCTGCTCGGGCGGGCGTTCCCGCACCGCTCCCGGAACCGCTCGCCCAGGCCCCGACCGACCACGTCACTGCCGCCGAATCGGCCGCCCGCCAGCAGCAACCGAACCGCTGCGGAGGAGCTGGAGAACGGAGTGGTCGACGGCTGCTCTTTCTGGGCTGCCGTGGCGAAGCCGAGCCGGTACAGGACATTCCGAGCCAGCCTCGTGAGGCGATCATCCCCGACCTGTTCGCCGGCCCCGGCGGCTGGAGCCACGCCCTCACCGTCCCTGGAGGCCCGGGACATCGACCTGGAGTGGGACAGCAGCTTCGTCTGTAAACCCGGGCTCGAGTCGGTCAGTCGACGATCCAGACCAGTGTCGCCCGCGCGCCCCGTCAGGTCACCCGTGCGATCGCGGCTGTCCTCTTGCCTCGGGGCCGGGGAGCGGGCAGATGACACGGATGCGACCTGAGCACCAGTACGTCTTCATGGCGGCCGTTCGTATCGAGCGCTCGTGGAAACCCATAGCGGGTCACGGAGTAGCCTCAGAAGGCGACGCGGCCGCTCTCGGACGACGGCCTGCCCATCGTCGGGCCAGCGAAGACCATCGACAACGACATCGCCGTCACGGACGTCACGTTCGACTTCCCGGTACCGGCTCAAGACCACGGCCGAGCCGCCCCGGCGCGACCTCGTCGTCGAGTACCCAGACACCGGCGCCCTCGCCGACGCCCCGACTTCCTGGCCCGCGGCTTCGTCCACGGCGACACCTCCTTCGAGGCGGTCATCCCCGTCATCGAGGCAGCGCGGTGAGGAGCGGCGCGTGCGCGCCCTTGTCGTACAGCGTGCGGGCGCCGGCCAGGGGGCGTCGAGGGGGCCGGCACCGGGCGGGGCGGGGGTGGCGGCCAGGGCATCATCCAGGCCCATCAGCAGGGCGGCCGGTCCGGCGGCCGCCGTGGCGGTGAGCAGCGTACGGCGGCGCACGGGGTCCTCCATTTTGAGCGGAGCGCTCCGCTCCGATAAGTTGGATGCAGAACGCACCGTTCTGCCGACTCGGAGGACACATGAAGACGACGAGCAAGCCGATCGCACTGGTCACCGGTGGCAGCCGGGGTATCGGCGCGGCCACCTCGCGGGAGCTGGCGGCCCGCGGGTACCGCGTGGCCGTCAACTACTTCTCGAACCGCGACGCCGCCGACCAGGTGGTCAAGCAGATCGAGGCCGACGGCGGCGAAGCCTTCGCCGTGCAGGCCGATGTGTACGACCCCCAGCAGGCGGCCGAACTGCTGGAGCGCTCCGCGGCCGACGGACGCCTGGACGTCCTCGTATGCAACGCAGGTGCCCGCTTCACCCCGACCCCGCTCCCCAGCCTGTCCTGGGACGACTTCCACGCCAAGGTGACGAACGAACTCGCGTCCGTCTACACCCTCACCCAGCAGGCGCTGGCCGCCATGGGCGCCCAGGGCGGCGGCCGGATCGTGTACGTCTCCAGCGCGGTGGCCGACGGCCCGCCCACCGCGGGCATGGCCGCGCACGGCACCGCCAAGGCGGCGCTCAACGCCTTCGCCCGCTTCGTCGCCTACGAGGCCGGCCCGCTCGGCATCAACGTCAACGTCGTGGCACCCGGCTTCGTGCGCACCGAGGCCAGCGCCGGGCAGCCGGCGGAGTTCCAACAGCGCCTGGCCGAGCACACCCCGCTCGGGCGGGTCGCGGAACCGCGGGACGTGGCTCGGGCGATCGCCATGCTCGCCGACGAGGACGCCGGTTTCGTCACCGGGGCTGTCGTCACGGTCGACGGCGGGCACGGCGTGGGACGCCGCTGAGGGAGAATGTCGCGCCATGGGCGACACGTACACAGGCAAGCCGCGCGGCCGACAGCGGGAGGCGGACCGCAACGACGCCCGCCTCTTCCAGGCCGCGCGCGAGGTCTTCGCCGAGCGCGGCTGGGACGCTCCCGTCTCCGAGATCGCCCGCCGCGCCGGGATCGGCATGGGCAGTCTCTACCGCCGCTACCCCAGCAAGGAGCTGCTGGCCCAGCACATGCGGATCGCGGGAATGGAACAACTCGTCGCGCAGGCACGCACGGCGCTCGCCGAGGAGCCCGATCCCTGGGCGGCCCTGGTTCGCTTCCTCCGCGACGCGTTGACCGACCAGGGGACGGGCGGTCCGCTCCTGCCCCTGGTCGGTGGCCGACTGCCGGCCACCGACGAGGTGCTGACCGCAGCTGATCGGCTGCGCGCCGCCCTCGACGACCTCGTGGACAGCGCCCACCGGGCGGGCGTACTGCGCGCCGACTTCACCTCCGCCGACATCCCGTTGCTGCTCGAACACCTCACCCCGCGGATCCCCGCCACGGGCGAGCGCGCCACCGCGCTGCACCTGCGCTACCTCGACCTGGTCCTCACCGGGCTGCGCGCCCCGGGCCCCGGTCAGCCCACGGACCTGCACGGCCCTGGACCGCAATGGGGGGAGCTCCGGGAACTGTGGAACGCACCGGAAAGCTGACCCAGGCAGCGGCCCCACACAAGTGCAACCGCCACCTTGATTTCTCGTGTGCGGCCGCATCTGCCACTCACGGCGGCCGCGGCCTTCGGGCGCTGTCCGGCCGCTGTCCACGCGCGTGAAGGCCCATCTGAACCCGCACCGCCGCCGACTGCCCCGACACCGACGTCACCATCAGCTCCGTCCCCTGACCGGCTTCGCGGTTTCGTAGGCCTCGGCCGCCCCGTGGCCGGGCTCCAGGACCGCGCCGCGGCCAAGCTCGCCGAGGTTGAGGGGGACTGCCAGGACGGGGAAGTTGCGCAGGAAGCCGGTCAACCGTCTCGGAGACCTCGTGCCAGCGTCGCCACTGGGCGTATCAGGGGTAGGCCGGGGCGGCGGCTACTCGCCGGCTGGGTCTTCCTGGGCGTGCCGAACGGCCTTCTTCACGGCCTGCTCCAGTGACTCGACAACCGCGAGCTACCAAGAGGCCCCTCTTCCATGCCCCGGCATCGGCCAACTCACCCGATCCAGGACGCTGTTCGAACCCAGCCGACCCGCAAGCGGATAGAGAACAGGCAGTTAGCTTGGCGTTTATGGTCTGCGGTCGAACACGGCCTCGAACTTGCTGATGGGTTTGGTTGTCCGCCGGACGTGAGAGCGGCCTTCGTCTGATC
>NZ_JBEYXB010000040.1:0-42642 GCF_040644935.1 Streptomyces sp. NPDC046915
CCGGCATGTTCGCCGCCGTCAAGGGCGACGTCCTCACCGACAAGGACGCCCGCCTCGCCCCCACCCGCTACACCGACTGGCTCTCCTGATCCCCGTCGTCCCCCGTCGTCCCCCGTCATCCCCCGTCGTCCCCGTCGTCCAGGAGGCCCGCGTCATAGGCCAGCAAGGCGATCTGCACGCGGTTGTTCAGGTCGAGCTTGGCCAGGATGCGGGAGACGTGGGTCTTGACGGTGGCGATGCTCATGAAGAGCCCGGCGGCGATCTGGGCGTTGGCGAGCCCGCGGCCGACCGCGACGGCGACCTCGCGCTCGCGGTCGTTGAGGGCGGCGAGCCGCGCACGCGCGCGTGAGCGCCGGGTGTCGGCGGTCGAGCCGGCCGCGTGCGCAATCAGCCGGCGGGTGACGGAGGGCGACAGCACCGGGTCGCCGGCCGCGACCCGGCGGACCGCTGCGACGATCTCGGCGGGCGGGGTGTCCTTGAGGACGAACCCGGCCGCGCCCGCGCGCAGCGCCCGCAGCACCTGTTCGTCGGCGTGGAAGGTGGTGAGGACGACGACCTGCGGGGCGTCCTCGTGGCCGCGCAGCCGCTCCGTGGCGGTCAGCCCGTCCACCGAGGGCATGCGGATGTCCATCAGGACAACGTCCGGACGGGTGCGCTCGACCAGCGCCCCGACCTCGGCGCCGTCGGCGGCCTCCCCCACGATCTCGATGTCCTCGGCACCCCCCAGCATCAGGGCCAGGCCCGCCCGCACCAGGGGGTCGTCGTCGACGAGCAGCAGTCTGATCGCAGCCATGGCGTTACGTAATCACGCCGCGGCCCACGGCAACCAGGCCCGCACCTCGAAGCCGCCGCCCCTCGTCGCCCCGTGCTCCAGCCGTCCCCCGGCCAGGGTGGCCCGCTCGGTCAGACCGATCAGGCCCTGACCCGAGCCGGGGACGGGCGGCACCTCGGCCCCGGGAGCCGGATTGCGCACCGTGACCGCCAGGCCGTCGCCCGGGGCGCCCGCGACGGTCACCGTGACCTCGGTGCCGGGAGCGTGCTTGCGGGCGTTGGTCAGGCCCTCCTGGGCTATGCGGTAGGCGGTGCGGCCGACGGAGGCGGGGACGGCGGCGGAGTCCGTGACGCGGGCGTCGAGGGTGACCCGCATGCCCGCCGCGCGTGACTCGGCGACGAGGGCGTCCAGCGCGCCGAGCGTCGGCTGGGGCCGCCCCGCGTCGTCCCGCTCGCCCGCCCGCAGCACGCCGATGATCTCCCGCAGGTCCTGAAGCGCCTCGTGCGCGCTCTCCCGGATGACACCGGCGGCCCGTGTGACCTCCTCGGCGGGCGCGCCCGGCCGGAACTCCAGGGCGCCCGCGTGCACGCTGAGCAGCGTGAGCCGGTGGGCCAGCACGTCGTGCATCTCGCGGGCGATGGCCTCCCGAGCGAGCCGCTGGGCCTGTTCGGCCCGCAGCCGCGCCTCGGTCTCCGCGCGGCGGGCGCGGTCGCGCAGGCTGAGCATCAGCTGCCGTTTGGAGCGGACGAACATGCCCCAGCCGATGACCGAGAGGGTGAGCAGCAGGGCGAACGCGACGATGCCCGCGAAGGGCATGTCGGGGTCGGGGCGCAGCCACAGGGTGACCGGGACGAGCGCGAGGTCGATGCCGCCTATCCAGGACACGTACCGGAAGGGCCGGTGCACGGTGAGGGTGAACAGGGCGACCATGGCGGCGCCGCCCGCGGTGTCCGACAGGAAGCCGGCGGGAACCATGGCGACGGCCAGCCCGACCGGCCACCGGCGGCGCAGCCAGAGCGCCGCGCAGGCGAGCGCGCCGAGCAGTTGGTCGACGACGGCGAGCGCGTGCGGCGTGTGGGGGTCGTGCCGCAGGGTGTCCGCCGCGGCCAGGCCCACGGCGACGGCGAGCAGGAAGCAGCAGAAGTCGACGAGCCAGTCGCGCGCGGTGCGCCGGGGCCGCCGCCCGGCGGTGGCGGCGTCCGGGTCCAGCTCGTGGATCAGGGCGGACGGGAACAGCCACCGGCGGCCCGCGAACACCTGCGGCACCCCGGCCGCCATCTCACCCTGCGCGATCGAGGACTTCACGGTCGGCCAATCTATGCGGCCACGGGACGCGCGAGCGCCCCGCGCGCGGGATCGGCGACGAAAGTCGGGCCGCCGTGGACTTTCGACGGCCCGCCGTGACAGCGGCGCGGCCCTTGGGCGGGCACGACTCGCCCCGCGGCCGATGCGTGGGGGGAAGCCGCGGGGCGAGGGTCGTGTCATGAAACAGGTGCTGGAGCTGATCGGATTCATCGCCCTGGTGCAGGGCGTGCTGGGCCTGGTGCACGAGTTCACCCGGTGGCACGTGGGCCTCGTGCAGCGGCTCGGCTTCCTCGACGGCTACGAGGTCTACGCGAGCATCACGCTCGTGGTGCTCGCGTTCGCGTTGTTCGCCGCCGCGGAGAGCCGGGGCTCCGGCTGAGCGCCGGCCGGGGCCCCGGCGGTTCGCGCCGTTCCCTCGGACCCGTCGTCCCGGCTCAGCAGCCGAAGTCGACCAGGTCGAACGTGGCGTAGTGGTCCGCGGTGTAGTAGTCCTCCTGGTTCTCCTCGCCGGTGACGATGCGCCGTGCACCGCGCGTGGAGGAGCCAGGGGTCTTCACCGTGTACTCGTGGTAGTAGCCGCTCGGCTGGCTGGGCAGGACGCCTTCCCGGTTCTGGAAGACGACCCCGTCCTGCGAGTACGGGAACGGACCGCCCTGGTCGATGAGCCTCAGGGTGGTGTACGCCTGCGAGGGCAGGTCGCTGTAGCAGATGCTGCCGACGGAGTCGGCGGCCGCGTCCGCCGTGCCGGCGGAGACGGTGCCGCCGACGAAGAGGGCGGACAGCAGGGCGGCCGAGGCGCCGATGCGCGTGATGCGTGGGGGGAATCTCATGGGCCTCATGATGACGCGCGTAGACAGTGGCATGTCAATGACAAAGTTGAAGATTTTCCCGTCAAGTCCCATGAGTTTTCAGGAAGTTAACCGACGGGGCGCCGAGATCCCCGGGAGTCAGGAGCTCTCGGGGAGTTCGTAGGAGCCGTACTCGGGGCGTCCGGCGAAGTCGTACGACTGGATGGAGACACCCGCCGCGGTGACCCGCCCGCCGGTGTGCCGGAACGCGGTGGGGACGGCGCCCTCCACGAAGAGGCGGCGGCCCGCGCCCAGGACGACCGGGAAGGTCAGCAGGTGGATCGTGTCGACGAGGTCGAGGCGCAGCAGGGACCGGACCAGGGCGCCGCTGCCGTGGACCTGGAACTCGCCCTCCGTGCGCTCCTTGAGGGCGGTGATCTCCTTCGCTGGGTCGCCGTCGATCACGGTGGTGCCGGCCCAGCCGGGAGAGGTCAGGGTCGAGGAGGCGACGTACTTCGGGAGCGCGTTGAGCGGCGCCGCGACCGGGTCGGCGGGGTCGGTGATCCTCGGCCAGTAGGAGGCGAAGATCTCGTACGTACGGCGGCCCAGCAGGAACGCGCCGGCGCGGCCGAAGACCTCGTTGATGAACCGGCCGAAGTCATCGTCGCCGTAGGGGAAACTCCAGCCGCCCTGGTCGAAGCCGCCGCTGGGGTCCTCCTGGGGGCCGCCCGGCGCCTGGTAGACGCCGTCGAGCGTGACGAAGACGGTCGAGACGAGCTTGCCCATGGCGGGTGCCTTCTCTCGGGTGCGGGGTCTGCTGTCATCACCTCAGACCCCGCACACCCCCGCAACTCATCGGTTCAGCCGGTGTGGGTCGAGAAGAGGCCGCCGGTCGGGCCCTGCTTGTCGCCTCCCTGGGCCTTCTTCAGGGCGTTGGCGAGGCTCTCGATGGTGAGGGACTGGAGGATGACCCGGCCGTTGCCCTCCAGGGTGGCCAGCGACAGGCCCTCGCCGCCGAAGACGGCGTTCATGACCCCCTGGCGGTTGAGGCCGCCGACACGCTGGACGCCGTACTGGATGCCCTCCTCGAAGGCGACGACGCAGCCGGTGTCGACCTCGATGCGGCCGCCGAAGTCGGCCGGGTCGAGGTCGATGAAGTTGCCCGCGCCGGCGATGATCACCGTGCCGTACCCGGTGAACTTCTCCAGGATGAAGCCCTCGCCGCCGCTCATGCCGGTGCGGCCGCCCTGGAAGGCGATGCCGAAGTCGACGGTGGACTCGGCGGCGACGAAGGCGTCCTTCTCCGCGAACCACGCGCGCGTGCCGTCCAGTTCCAGGGCGCGCATCTCGCCGGGCAGGACGCCCGCGAAGCCCACGGTGCCCTGGCCGCCCTGGGCGCTGAAGTACTGGAACGCCAGCGACTCGCCGGCCAGCATGCGCTGGCCGACCTGCATGGCGGTGCCCATGGCCTGGCGCAGCATGCCGCCCATGCCGCCGTTGCCACCACCGCCACCAGCACCGCCGTTCTGGGACCGGCCGCCGTTGTTCGACGGCCCGCTCAGGCGGGTCTCCATGGTCACATTGGTCGTTTTGAACAGGAACTTCCCCGCCTCGCAGTACACGGTCTGGCCGGGGCTGAGGTTGACGACCGCCATCTGCATGGCGCTGCCGACGATTTCTTGCTGAAGAGTCACGGCGGGAGAACGCCGGAGGTGGAGTGAAGAGTTCCGGCCGGCCCGACATCGGTGTCCGTTCACCGCCAGCAGCCACCCGCCGGGGTTGCTGGGATGGACTCATGACCACAACGAATGGATCTCTCGAAAGCCCTCTCGGAGCACCTCTCGAAGGCAAGGTCGCCCTGGTGACCGGCGGCAGCCGCGGTATCGGGGCGGCGACGGCGCTGCGGCTCGCGCGGGAGGGCGCGGACGTCGCCCTGACGTACGTGAACGGCAAGGAGGCGGCCGAGGACGTCGCACGGGCCGTCGAGGCGCTGGGACGCCGGGCGCTGGCCCTGCGCGCCGACTCGGCGGACGCGGACGAGGCGGCGGAGGCGGTGGAACGTACGGCGCGGGAGCTGGGCGGCCCGGACGTGCTGGTGAACAACGCGGGCGTGGGCGTGCTCGCCCCGCTGGACGGCTTGTCGCTCGCCGATGTCGACCGGGTACTGGCCGTCAATGTGCGCGGGGTGTTCCTGACCTCCCGGGCGGCCGCCGCGCGGATGACCGCCGGGGGCCGGATCATCACGATCGGGTCGTGCATGACGCAGCTGGTGCCGGGGCCCGGCGGGACGCTGTACGCGATGAGCAAGTCGGCCCTGATCGGGCTGACCAAGGCGCTGGCGCGGGAGCTCGGTGATCGCGGGATCACGGCCAACATCATCCATCCGGGGCCGATCGACACCGACATGAACCCGGCGGACGGGCCGTCCGCGGCGGACCAGGCGGGGATGACGGCGCTGGGGCGTTACGGGACGGCCGACGAGGTGGCGGCGATGGTCGCCTGTCTGGCGGGGGCCACCTATGTGTCGGGCGCGGAGTTCTCCGTGGACGGGGGGTTCGCGGCGTGAGGTGTGCCCCCTGAGGGGGGCACCCCCGGACCCGCCGGCATTGGCTGGGCCGACGTCAGCCGCCCAGCTCCCGGTGGCGTGCCGCCAGGTCCGCCGCGCCCGCCTCCGTCAGTGAGCCGAACAGCCGCAGACGGGAGATTCCACCGTCCGGGAATATGTCCACGCGCGCGTGCGTGCCGACGGCGGGGGCCGGGAGGACGAAGCGGTGGTTGGTGTCGGGCTGGAGGCGGGTGCGGGGCAGGACTTCCCGCCACTCGCCGCCCTCTCCGGCCTCTCCGCCCTCGCCGTCCTTCAGGGACACCGATGCCCAGCCGGCGCTGTTGCCCTTGAGGTAGGCCGTGTCGATCTCCAGGGCCCGGACCTGGGCCTGGGCGGCCAGCCGGTAGCGGATCCAGTCGTGGCCGCGGTCGCGGCGGCGGCGGGTCTCCCAGCCGTCGTCCATCTTGGCGGAGCGGCCCGGCCGGACGGTGTTGGCGGCCGGGGAGTAGAAGAGGTCGGAGGCGTCCTCGACCCGGCCGCCGTTCTCCAGCGCGGCCACGTCGAAGGTGCCGAGGACCTCCAGCCACCGCGGGTCCGGGACGACCTCGCCGTACACGCGCAGGCGCGCGATGCCGCCGTCGGGGTGCTGGTTGACCCGCAGGTGGGTGATGCGCTGCTCCAGCGACACGCAGAAACCATTCGCCGCGTGGCCGCCGACCGGTGTGCGCGGGACCAGCGTCGTCCACTTCATGTCGCCGGACAGGAGTTCCTCGGGGGACGGGGAGCCCGGCACCGAGGTGCCCTCGATCGACACCGACTGCGGGTGGTTGCCGCGGAAGTGGGCGGTGTCGACGACGATGCCCCGGATCACGCCCGGCGCGCCGAGGCGGACCAGCGCCCAGTCGTGGTCCTCGGCGGTGGGCCAGGGGTGGTCGGCACGGGCGCCGCGCCGGCGGCGGGTCTCCCAGCCGTCCATGATCTTGCCCTTGTGCCCGAAGCGCTCCGGGTCGAACTCGGCCCGTCCGGGGAGCAGCAGGTTCTCGCGCTCGGCGAAGAACTCGTCGTTGGCGGCGATGACACCGGCACCGAGCCGCCGGTCGGCGAGGTCGGCGTGGTGGGTGAAGGGGAAGTCGGCGGTGCGGTAGTCCGCGTACGGGTCACCGCCTCCGTAGGGGCTCGCGTCGCCGGTGAAGCTCGGAATCGCCGTCACGTCGATCAGGGGTTCCTTTCGGGTCTCGGCCGCTGCGGGGTGCGGAGGCGGGTGTCAGGGGGTCCGGGTGAGCAGGCGGCCCTTCGGCTCGGTGAACTCGCCGTCCGCCACGATGCGCTCGCCGCGCAGCCAGGTGGACTTGACGACTCCGGTGAGGGTGCGGCCCGCGTACGCCGTGACACGGTTGCGGTGCTGGAGCGCCGCCGGGTCCACGGTGAACGTCTCGTCCGGCGCGAGGACCGCGAAGTCGGCGTCGCGGCCGGGCGCGATGGCGCCCTTGCGGTCGAGGCCGACCAGTTCCGCCGTGCGCGCCGACATCCAGCGGACCACGTCCTCGAGGCCGTGCCCGCGCCTGCGGGCCTCGGTCCACACGGCGGCCAGGCTCAGCTGGAGCCCGGAGATGCCGCCCCAGGCGGTGGCGAAGTCGTCGGTCTTGAGGTCGGCGGTGGAGGGCGAGTGGTCGGTCACCACGCAGTCGATGGTGCCGTCGGCCAGCGCCTGCCACAGCAGGTCCTGGTTGGCGGCCTCGCGGATCGGCGGGCAGCACTTGAACTCGCTCGCGCCGTCCGGGACTTCCTCGGCGGTCAGGGTGAGGTAGTGGGGGCAGGTCTCGACCGTGACGCGGACGCCGTCCGCCTTCGCGGCGGCGATCAGCGGCAGCGCGTCGCTGGAGGACAGGTGCAGCACGTGCACGCGCGCGTGCAGGAGCCTGGCCTGGTCGATCAGGCTCGCGATGGCCGTGTCCTCGGCGTGGCGCGGCCGGGAGGCGAGGAAGTCGGCGTAGCGGGGGCCGCCCTGCCGGGGTGCCGCGTCCAGGTGGTGCGGGTCCTCGGCGTGCACGATCAGCAGGCCGCCGAAGCCGGCGATCTCGGCCAGGGACCGGGCCAGTCGCTCCCGGTCGAGGTGCGGGAACTCGTCCACGCCGGACGGGGACAGGAAGGCCTTGAAGCCGAAGACGCCGGCCTCGTGCAGCGGGCGCAGGTCCTTGACGTTGTCGGGCAGGGCGCCGCCCCAGAAGCCGACGTCGATGTGGGCGTTGCCGGCGGCGACCTCCCGTTTGGTGCGCAGGTGGTCGACCGTCGTGGTCGGCGGGAGGGAGTTGAGCGGCATGTCGACGAGGGTGGTGATGCCGCCGGCCGCCGCCGCGCGCGTGGCGGTCCAGAAGCCCTCCCACTCGGTGCGGCCCGGATCGTTGACGTGGACGTGGGTGTCGACCAGGCCGGGCAGCAGCACATGGTCGCCCAGGTCCTCCAGGCGGGCGCCCTCGGGTACGGGCTCGTCGTACGGCAGGACGGCCGTGATGGTCCCGGCGGACACCGCGACCGAGGCCGCACGGGTCCCTTCCGGGGTGATGACCCGCGTCGACCGCAACACCAGTTCAGCCTCGGACACCCCGGACCCCTCTCTCTCGCCGTTCACTTCCGGGAAACGGGATTTACATCCACGTAACGGACTTCAACTTTCTGTTGAAGGAGTCTTCTCTCCCACTTCGCCGCAGTCAAGAGGCACACTGCTTCCCGGCACCTCCGGCCCGCCCTGACTAGACTATTCCGCAGAGCGGAATTATGCTTCCGAAGAACAGAATACCGTTCGAAAGGAAGTGCCGTGCCGACGTCCCGCGCCAGCACCACCGATTCCGCCAGGTCCGCGGGCGGCGGTGGGGTCCAGTCCCTCGAGCGCACCTTCGATCTGCTCGAGCGGATGGCGGACGCGGGCGGCGAGGTCGGCCTCAGCGAGCTCTCGGTGAGCAGCGGACTGCCGCTGCCCACCATCCACCGCCTGATGCGTACCCTGGTGGCCTGCGGATACGTACGTCAGCAGCCCAACCGGCGCTACGCCCTCGGCCCGCGCCTGATCCGCCTGGGCGAGTCGGCCTCCCGGCTGCTCGGCACCTGGGCCCGCCCCCACCTGGCCCGCCTGGTCGAGGAGACCGGCGAGACGGCGAACATGGCACTGCTCGACGGGGACGAGGTCGTGTACGTGGCGCAGGTGCCGTCCAAGCACTCCATGCGCATGTTCACCGAGGTCGGCCGGCGCGTCCTGCCGCACTCCACCGGCGTGGGCAAGGCCCTGCTCGCCACCACCCCGGACGACGAGGTGCGCGCCCTGCTGGCCCGCACCGGCATGCCGGCCGCGACCGAGAAGACGATCACCACGCCGGAGGGCTTTCTGGCGGCCCTGGCGGACGTGCGCCGCCAGGGGTACGCGGTCGACGACAACGAGCAGGAGATAGGGGTCCGCTGCCTCGCGGTGTCCGTCCCCGACTCCCCCACCGCCGCCGCCATCTCGATCTCCGGCCCGGCCGGCCGGGTCACCGAGACGGCCACGGAGCGGATCGTGCCGGTCCTTCAGCAGGTGGCGGCGGAACTGTCCCAGGCACTGTCGTCCTGAGCCGGCGCCCGGTACCGGAACCGGGCGTCAGCCGCGCGGCGGCCCGCCGAACAGGTCCACGGCGTCACGGACGTCCGACAGGCCCCGCGAGAGGGCGCTGACGGAGCCGATCGCGCTCGCGATCAGTAAAAGGGAGCGGCGCAGCCGCGGTATCTCGGGGATTCCGCCGGACGTCATCGCGGCCAGCGCGGCGAGTTCCTCCTCGGCGATCCCCCGGTCGGGGAACTCCGCCGGATGCGTGGCCAGTTCCCGGCGCAGGCGGGACACCGCGGTCCGCAGTTCCGCCACCCTCGGATCCTCGTCGCTGCCGGTCACTGGTCTCTGCCCCAAGCTCCGCAACACAGCCCCTCCCCCTCACGCTCCGTCGTGCGCCCACGCTCCCCGTCTCCCCCCGGCGCACGCCCCCCATGGCACTGGCCGGGTGCCGGGGACGCGGGCCAGTAAACGCCACCCGGTGCGGGGTGCGCCAGCGTGCGGACGGAAATTCAGTCCACGGAAACCGGCCGCTCCTCCCGGCGTCGGGTATGCAGGACGCATGACGGACAACCAGCAGCGGATCGCCGGGCTGCTCCTCGCCGCGGGGGGCGGAAGACGGCTCGGCGGACGGCCCAAGGCACTGCTCGAACACCGCGGCCGGCCCCTGGTGGAGCACGCGGCCGGGGTGCTGCGCGCGGCCGGCTGCGAGCGTGTGCACGTGGTCCTCGGGGCCGGCGCGGACGTCGTACGGGAGCGGGCGCGGCTGGCCGGATGCGTGCTCGTCGACAACCCGGCGTGGGAAGCGGGCATGGGCACCTCGCTGCGGGCGGGGCTGGACTCGCTGGCCGGCACCGGCGCCCCGGCCGCGCTGGTCTCGCTCGTCGACCAGCCGGGCATCGGGCCACAGGCCATGGCGCGGGTGCTCGCCGCCTACCTGGACGAGCGGTCCCTGGTCTCGGCGTCGTACGACGGGGTGCGCGGCCATCCCGTCCTGCTCGGCGCCGCGCACTGGGCGGGTATCGCGGCGACTGCGACGGGCGACCAGGGGGCACGCGCGTATCTGAGGGAGAACCCGGGGGCGATCACGCTCGTCGAGTGCGGGGACGTGGCGCGACCGTACGACATCGACACCGAGGCCGACCTCGCGCACCTCGAATGAGAGGGGCGGCCTCAACATCAACAAACCATTGAAGTTCCACGATGAGGAAACTACTATCCATTGACACCCGGTGCCACCGCTGAAGGAAGTGACAGCTCATGTCCGCACCAGCGCCGTCCCCGCTGGCCATCGTCGACGCCGAGCCCCTGCCCCGGCAGGAGGAGGTCCTGACCGACGCGGCGCTCGCCTTCGTGGCCGAGCTGCACCGGCGGTTCACCCCGCGCCGTGACGAACTCCTCGCCCGCCGCGCCGCCCGCCGCGCCGAGATCGCCCGCACCTCCACGCTCGACTTCCTCCCCGAGACGGCCGCGATCCGCGAGGACGACTCCTGGCGGGTGGCCCCGGCCCCGGCCGCCCTGAACGACCGCCGGGTGGAGATCACCGGCCCCACCGACCGCAAGATGACCATCAACGCGCTCAACTCGGGCGCCCGCATCTGGCTCGCCGACTTCGAGGACGCCTCCGCGCCCACCTGGGAGAACGTGGTCCTCGGCCAGCTCAACCTGATCGGCGCCTACACCCGGGACATCGACTTCACCGACCCGGCGTCGGGCAAGTCGTACGCCCTGCGCCCGGACGAGGAGCTGGCGACGGTCGTCATGCGCCCCCGCGGCTGGCATCTGAACGAGCGTCACCTGGTGGACGCCGACGGCCGCCAGGTTCCCGGCGCCCTCGTCGACTTCGGCCTGTACTTCTTCCACAACGCCCAGCGCCTCCTCGACCTGGGCAAGGGCCCGTACTTCTACCTGCCGAAGACGGAGTCGCATCTCGAGGCCCGCCTGTGGAACGACGTGTTCGTCTTCGCCCAGGACCACGTCGGCCTCCCGCAGGGCACCGTCCGCGCCACCGTCCTGATCGAGACGATCACGGCCGCGTACGAGATGGAGGAGATCCTCTACGAACTCCGCGAGCACGCCTCCGGGCTGAACGCCGGCCGCTGGGACTACCTGTTCTCCATCGTCAAGAACTTCCGTGACGGCGGCGCGAAGTTCGTCCTGCCGGACCGCAACTCGGTCACGATGACCGCCCCGTTCATGCGGGCGTACACCGAACTCCTCGTCCGCACCTGCCACCGGCGCGGCGCGCACGCGATCGGCGGCATGGCGGCGTTCATCCCCTCGCGCCGGGACGCGGAGGTCAACAAGACCGCCTTCGAGAAGGTCCGCGCCGACAAGGACCGCGAGGCGGACGACGGTTTCGACGGCTCCTGGGTGGCCCACCCCGACCTGGTCCCGATCGCCATGGAGTCCTTCGACCGGGTGCTCGGCGACCGGCCGAACCAGAAGGACCGCCTGCGCGAGGACGTCCACGTGACGGCGGCCGACCTGATCGCGATCGACTCCCTGGACGCCCGGCCCACCTACGACGGGCTCGTCAACGCCGTCCAGGTGGGCATCCGTTACATCGAGGCGTGGCTGCGCGGCCTCGGCGCGGTCGCCATCTTCAACCTGATGGAGGACGCGGCCACCGCCGAGATCTCCCGCTCGCAGATCTGGCAGTGGATCAACGCGGGCGTCGAGTTCGAGCACCACGGGTCCATGGTGAAGGCCACTCCGGAGCTGGCGCGGGACGTGGCCGCCGGGGAACTGGACGGCATCCGGGGGGAGATCGGCGAGGAGGCCTTCGCGGCCGGGCACTGGCAGCAGGCCCACGACCTGCTGCTGAAGGTCGCCCTCGACGAGGACTACGCGGACTTCCTGACGCTGCCCGCGTACGAGCAGCTCAAGGGCTGACCCTCACGCGGGCGTGTCCGAGTGGCCCTGCTCCCGGCGGTCCCGGGCCACCTCGTCGACACGCCCGACACGGGTGTTCATCCCAGGTGCACCGACCAGTCCTGTTCCGCGGGCGGCTTGCCGTGCAGGTCGGGGACCCGCTTGAGCCAGTTCGGCCGGCCCTGCTGGGTCCGCGCCGCGCGCCGGGCCTCCTCGACGGCGAGTTCCGCCCGGCTGGGGAAGTCGGTGGGCAGCCAGGCCGCGGAGGCCCGCACGCGCGCGTGGAGGTAGTCCACGTACGCCGCGCGGATGTCGTCCGGCGTGGCGAAGCCCTCCTCGCCGGCCAGCCAGGCGTCCGGCACCTCGGCCACGATGGCCCGCAGCAGCTCCCGGGTGACCCTGGGGGCGAGCTCCGCGTCGGCGGCCCGTACGTCGGGGCCGTAGTGGCCGAGCGCGTGGTGACGGAAGTCGTACGCCTTCGCGGGGTCGGAGGCGTCCCAGCGGTGGTGGAAGATCAGGGCGGCGCCGTGGTCGATGAGCCACAGGCGTGGCGGGACCGTCCCGAACGTGGGCCAGATCATCAGGTTCGAGCTGTGGACCGTGCGGTCGACGTTCACGGTCAGGGCGTCGAGCCAGACGATCCTGCCGGCATCGAGCGGGTCCACCCGGAAGGTCTTGGCGATCTCCGGGGTGAAGTCCTCGGCGCCCGACAGGTAGTCCATGCCGAGATTGACGCCGGCGCTGGCGCCGTGCAGCTCCCGTACCTCCTGGTGGGGCTCGTGGGCGGCGATCTCCGGGTCGAAGTGCACCAGGACCAGTTCGGGGAAGCGCAGGCCCAGCGCACGCGCCAGTTCGCCCACGATCACCTCGGCGACCAGCGCCTTGCGGCCCTGCGCGGAGCCGGTGAACTTCACGACGTACGTGCCGAGGTCGTCGGCCTCGACGACTCCGGGCACGGAGCCGCCGGACCGCAGTGGGGTCACGTATCGAACAGCAGTCACGTCGCGCAGCACACCGGCCAGCGTAGTTCAGATCATGTACGGGCCAGCGGGTTCGGCAGCGGCAGGTAGCGGGCGTCGGCGCCGTCCGCGCCGGTCCAGCGCAGCAGCAGGTTCGTCTTGCCGGGCAGGGTGGGCGAGGCGAGCAGGGCGGGGATCTCCGGGAGGTCGTGGGCCGCGAGGACGCGGCGGGCGGCGGGCCAGGGGTCGAGGCCCGGGTGGTGCTCGGCCAGGGCGGCGGCGATCTCGGTGAGGTGGTTGACGACGAGGCAGTACACCAGCCGTTCCCAGCCGGCCGCGCGGGAGACGTCCGGCAGCAGTTTGACGCCCTCGGCGTCCCGGAACAGCGCCTGGACGGGCATACCGGACGCGTCTACGGCGACCAGGGTGTTCTGGAGGTGCGCCTCCAGCACCACGCCGTGATCGGCGAAGGCGGTCAGCGCCGGGGGGACGACCTGGCGCAGGTACGCCTCCCACCAGGCCGCCGGGTCGGCGGCGCGGGCCAGGGGGTTGCCGTCGAAGCCCTCCACGAGTCCGGCGGCGAGCAGGGGGGTGGCGCCGGGCAGCAGGTGGCCGCGCAGACCGTCGCGGACCAGGACGGCCAGTTCCTCGAAGGCGAAGGCGGTGGTGCGGTAGCCGCGGTCGCCGAGCCAGGCCGCCGGGCCGTCGCCCGCGGTGAGGGCCCCGGACGCGGCCGTGTCGTTGCGGCGCAGTTTCGCCAGGTCGTGGCGCCACAGGCGGCGGATGTCGTTGGTGATGCGCACGTCCAGGCTGAACTTCAGGTGCAGGTCGCGGCGGGGCTCGTACACGGTGCGCACCGCAGCCGTCGGCCAGGTCTCGAACGGGGTCGTGCCCAGGCGCACCAGGCGGCCGTCGGCGAAGGCGGGGGCGAGGGCGGGTCCGGCGAGGTCGAGCTGCCAGGGGTGGGCGGGCAGCAGCCGGTAGCCGGGCGGGGCGGAGCCGAGGGCGTCGAGGGCGGAGGTGTCGCCCTCCTCGGCCACCTCGTCCTCGCGCACGCCGAGCAGCACCAGCGGGAAGCGGGCGTGCGCCTCGGGGGCGTACGGCAGCCAGCCGGCCACGGGACCCCCGCCGCGTGCCTTGGGCGCGGGGTGGTGAGGATGTCCGGTGACGAGGGACTGTTCGGAGCGCAGATACGGGTCGTCGGGCGGCGTCGCCCGGGCGCGCGCGGCGAGCAGCGCGGCGACCGCGTCCCGGCTGTCGGTCATCTCGATGGGCA
This sequence comes from Streptomyces sp. NPDC046915, assembly GCF_040644935.1. Lineage (NCBI taxonomy): Bacteria > Bacillati > Actinomycetota > Actinomycetes > Kitasatosporales > Streptomycetaceae > Streptomyces > Streptomyces sp. NPDC046915. The sequence continues at coordinate 14,094 of NZ_JBEYXB010000040.1, forward strand.
GGTCGTCGTTGGAGATCCCCGTGTGCCGGCGCAGTTCCTCGGCGACCAGTTTCACCAGCTCGGTGTGGCCGACGCGCTGCCAGACGCCGGCCGTGCGCACCTCGGGCTCGACGGGCCGCCGCCGGCCGCGTACCCGCAGCAGGCGGCCGGTGCCGGGCAGCCGGTACGTCCGCCGTTCCCCGGTCGCGGAGAGCGGCTCGGCCACCTCCCGCAGCAGACAGTTGAGCAGGGGGGCGACCGCGTACGCGTCGGCGTGTTCCGCGTCGCGGTCGCTCGGGGGCATGTGGTCCACGCGATCCATTGTCGTTCTTCGTCCCGGGTCCGATCGCGATCAGTATGGCTGTCGTACCTGGCAATCGTGCCCGTCACTGAACTCCGTACCCGAGGAGCCGACCGTGTACCGTCCCCCCACCGCCGAGGCCGAGGTCGCCGAGGAGCTGGCCGCCGTCCGGCCCGACCTGGTGCCCCGGTACACGGCCGCGCTGCCGGGTGCGCGGGCGGCCGTGCTGACCCGTCTGTGGCGGGCGCTCGCCCATGAGCCGCTGCCGTGGATCTCCCGCCGGGTGACCGAGGCGGGGGGCCTGGTGCTGTGGCTGGCGGACGGCCGGGGGCTGCGCGGCCCGCACGCGGATCCGTACGCGACCGACGCCTACGTCACCGCCGTCCACCTCGACGGTGCGCTCTACGACGACCCGGCCCGGCTGGTGGCGGACCTCGCGGTGCCGCACGCCGCGGTCTTCGCCGCCGAGCTCGGGCACAGTGCCGCCTCGCTGGCACTCTCGCGGGCCGGCCGGCCGGATCAGCCGGAAGAGTGGCCGCGGCTGGACTGGGAGTGGGAGCAGCGGGTGGTCGACGGGCACCCCTTCCACCCCAACTGCCGTTCCCGGCCCGGTTTCTCGGTGGCCGAACAGTTCGCCTACGGTCCGGAGCACCGGCCCGTGGTGGAGCTGGGGACGGTCCCGGTCCCGGCGCGGGAGTGCCTGGTCGCCGGGGCGTGGCCGGACGAACTGCGGGACGGGGAGCGCCTGCTGGTCCCGGTGCACCCGTGGCAGGCGGCACATGTGCTCAAACGTCCGTACGACGCCTGGTCGCCCGCCCATCCCCTGATGTCGCTGCGCACCCTCGCGCTGCCCGGCGGACCGCACGTCAAGACCGCGCTGAGCGCCCGGCTGACGTCGTCGGTACGGGACATCTCGGCATACTCTGTGGGCGCCTCGGCGACGCTGTCGGCGTTCGCGGAGGATCTGGCGGCCCGCACGGACGGCCTGCTGCACGTCACCCGCACCCTCGGCGCGGTGTCCGCCGACTCCCCTGATCTCGCGGCCGTGTTGCGGGAGTCACCGGGGCTGTACGCCTGCGGTGACGAGCAGGTCGTGCCGGTGGCCGCCCTCGCCGGCACCTCTCTGCCCCACTCCCCCGCCTGGCTGGCCGGCTTCACCTCTCTCGCCCTCCGGGTGGGCCTGCGCCTGCTGGAGCTGGGCGTCGCCCTGGAGGCCCACGGCCAGAACCTCCTCGTCGTCCTGTCCCCCGACGGCACCCCTCGCCGCCTGGTCTACCGCGATCTCGCCGACATCCGCATCAGCCCCGCCCGGCTGACCCGGCACGGCATCAATCCCCCGGGACTGACCGGCCGTCTGATCACCGACGACGAAACGACCCTGCGCCGCAAGCTGTTCGGCTCCCTGGTGGCCGGCGCCCTGGCCGCGACGGCCGGTTCCGGCCCGGCCCTCGGCACGGCTCTGGAAGCGGCCGTACGGGATCTGCCGCCCGGCCCCGAGCTGACGGCCCTGCGCGAAGGCCCTCTGCCCACCAAGGCGTTGACGCTGATGCGGCTGTCGCCGACGACGCCGGGCGACCAGTGGACCACCCTGCCCAACCCGCTCGTTTTGGAACACGGCACCCGGGATCAATAGGATCCGCCGATGATCAGAAGACAACGGCTGGCGGCGGGGGTCTGTGCCCTGCTCGCCGCGCTGACGGCAGGGTTCGCGTTCCCCGCCGGGGCGGTCGCCGACGAGACGGACGGCAAGGCCGCTCCCAAGGTGGAACTGGTGCTGGACGTCAGCGGTTCCATGCGGGCGCGGGACATAGACGGCGGGTCGCGGATGGCCGCGGCGAAGCAGGCGTTCAACGAGGTGCTCGACGCGACGCCCGAGGAGGTCCAGCTCGGCATCCGCACCCTCGGCGCCAACTACCGTGGCAGTGACCGGAAAACGGGCTGCAAGGACACCGCGCAGCTCTACCCGGTCAGCACGCTGGACCGCACCGAGGCGAAGACCGCGGTCGCCACGCTGACACCGACCGGCTGGACCCCCATCGGTCCCGCGCTGCTGAAGGCGGCCGACGATCTCAACGGCGGTGACGGCACCCGCCGGATCGTCCTGATCAGCGACGGCGAGGACACCTGCCAGCCGCTGGACCCGTGCGAGGTGGCACGCGAGATAGCCGCCAAGGGCATCGGGCTGACCATCGACACCCTCGGCCTGGTCCCGGACGCCAAGACCCGCGACCAGCTCAGCTGCATCGCGGACGCGACGGGCGGCACCTACACCGACGTACGTCACAAGGAGGAACTCAGCGACCGGGTCGGCCAGTTGGTCGACCGGGCCGCTGATCCGGTGGTGACGCCGGTGGCCACGCAGGGCGCGACGCAGTGCTCGAACGCGCCCGCGCTGAAGTCCGGCCTCTACACGGACCGCGAGGAGTTCGGGCAGCAGCGCTGGTACAAGGTGGACGTCAAGCCCGGTCAGGAAGTGCGTGCTTCGGTGAGCGTGGCGGCCGACCGGGCCGTGGGCCCGGACTACGGGGTGCTGCTGCGGGCCGTGACGGTGCACAACCGGGAGATCGTGCGCGGCGAGGCCGCGGGCGACGGCCGTACGGACGTCATCTCGACGGGTCTGCGCTATCCGAGGCCGGAGAGCGACGACAGCGACGACGCAGACGCCCCCGCCGAGACCGTGTGCCTCCAGGTCACCAACTCCTTCTCGGCGGCTTCCGGGGTGAAGACCACGCCCGGTCTGCCGCTGGAGCTGACCGTCGACGTCGTGAACGGTCCGGACAAGGCGGGCGACGTGGCCTCCTTCGGTCTCGGCCGCGGCTGGTGGCTGCTCGGCGCGCTGGTGCTGACCGGCTTCGTCGCGGGTCTGCTGTGGGGCTGGGTGTCGCGCTGGCGGTTCGCGGTCTGGAGGACCAACTGATGCGTATCACACGAGTGTTGAGTGCCGCGCTGCTGGCGTTCGGTTCCCTCGCGGTGGCCGCGGGTCCGGCCGTCGCCGACTCCTCGCCGTCCCCGAGCGCCTCGGACGACAGCAAGGCGCCCACCCAGGCGGGCACCTCGTTCCGCACGGCGACCGAGTTCGACCAGGGTGAGCAGGCCACGGCCAGCGGTTCCACCGGCGACTACATGTACTGGTCGTTCCCGGCGGACTCCGGTCAGCGCCCCACCGTCAAGGCGACGGTGAAGCTGCCCGGCACGCACGCCGCGCAGACCTGGCAGATCGACGTGTACGACGGTCTGCGCCGCCGCCAGTCCTGCCAGTACGGCGCCCAGACCCGCACCGCCGCCCAGGGCACCGCCTCCGTGGAGCTGGCCTGCGTCCTGCGCACGGTCCGCGCCTGGTCGGAGCCGTGGGCCAACGACCCGCTGCCCGGCACGTACTACATCCGGCTCACGGTCCTCGACCTGACCTCGGCCGACCTCGGCAAGCCCGTCAGCACCGAGGTCCGGGTCGACTCCAAGGACATCGGCGGTGCGGCCGCGGTGGACGGCTCGCTGGCGAAGCCGCTGGTCCCCGGGATCGCCGTCAAGTCCGCCAGCGGCGAGGACGGTACGGGCAAGTCCGCCGTGCTGTCCGCCATCGAGCCCGACGACGGCTGGTCCTCCGGCTGGTGGACCGACCGCTGGGTGTGGACCGCGGTGGGCGGTGTACTGGCCGCGCTCGCCGGTATCGGCGGGTACGCGCTGACCCGCGGCTCGGGACGCCCGCGAGGGGTGCCGCCGAACGCCTGACGTGACAGAAGGCCCGCCGGAATGTGCCACCCGGCGGGCCTTCGCCTTTTCCCGCTCCTGCTCCTGCCCCCGCTCACGCCTCCCGCAGCGCCTTGGCCACGGCCCCGTCCCCGGACACCTCGACCCGCCCCTCCCGCACCGCCTCCCGCAGCCCCAACTCGCCGCGCGCGAGGGCCGTGCTCGTCCCGGCGTCCATCACGAGCCGGGCGTCGGGCTCGGCCGGGGCCGTTCCGTCGCCGTACACGGGCCCATCCTCGGCCCCGAGGCACAGATGGAAGTCACCTTCCTCCAGCCGGACTTCGACGAGCCCTGTCTCCCCCTCCAGCTCCCGCAGCAACGGCAGCGCGAACCAGTGGGCGCGCACGGCGTCGGTTGGCCGCCGCTCCCCCAGCTCGGACCCGCCCCACTCCCCGAGCGCCTGCAACACGGGCAGCAACTCGCGCCCTTTTCCCGTGAGTTCGTACACGAAGGCGGCCCCGGGCGGAGGCAGCCGGCGCCGGGTCGCGAGCCCGTCCCGCTCCATGTCCTTCAGCCGCGAGGCGAGTACGTCCGTGCTCACGCCCGGCAGGTCCGCGTGCAGGTCCGTGTAGCGACGGGGACCGGCCAGCAACTCCCGGACGATCAGCAGGGTCCAGCGGTCCCCCACGAGGTCGAGGGCGCGGGCGGCGGAGCAGTACTGGTCGTAGCTTCGGCGAGGTGACATGCCCCGCAGTCTAGACATGTCATTGGACTTTCCAAGCTCGAACTTGGTAAAACCAAGCAACACATCGAACCGGAGGGGCGAGAGCGCATGGAGTTCCGGCAGTCGAACAAGCTCAGCGAGGTCTGTTACGAGATCCGCGGCCCGGTGATCGAGCACGCCGACGCGCTGGAGGCGGCGGGCCACAGCGTGCTGCGCCTGAACACCGGCAACCCCGCGGCCTTCGGTTTCGAGGCGCCGGAGGAGATCCTCCAGGACATGATCCGGATGCTCCCGCAGGCGCACGGCTACACCGACTCGCGCGGCATCCTCTCCGCCCGCCGGGCAGTCGCCCAGCGCTACCAGGCGCTGGGCCTGGAGGTGGGCGTCGACGACGTGTTCCTGGGCAACGGCGTCTCCGAACTCGTCTCGATGGCGGTACAGGCCCTGGTGGAGGACGGCGACGAAATCCTCATCCCCGCCCCTGACTTCCCGCTGTGGACCGCCGTCACCACCCTGGCCGGCGGCAAGGCGGTGCACTACCTCTGCGACGAACAGGCCGACTGGTACCCGGACCTGGACGACATGGCGGCGAAGATCACCGACCGCACCAAGGCCGTCGTCATCATCAACCCCAACAACCCCACCGGCGCGGTCTATCCGAAGGAGATCATCGAGGGCATCCTCGACCTCGCCCGCCGGCACGGCCTGATGGTGTTCGCCGACGAGATCTACGACCAGATCCTGTACGACGACGCCGTGCACCACTCGGCCGCGGCGCTCGCCCCCGACCTGGTCGTCCTCACCTTCTGCGGCCTGTCGAAGACCTACCGGGTGGCGGGCTTCCGCTCCGGCTGGCTGGTGGTGACCGGCCCCAAGCAGCACGCCAAGAACTACCTGGAGGGCCTGACCATGCTGGCCTCCATGCGCCTGTGCGCCAACGCACCCGCCCAGTACGCCATCCAGGCCGCGCTCGGGGGCCGCCAGTCCATCCGCGAACTGACCTTGCCGGGCGGGAGGTTGTACGAGCAGCGCAACGTGGCCTGGGAGAAGCTCAACGAGATCCCGGGCGTGTCCTGCGTGAAGCCCAAGGGCGCGCTCTACGCCTTCGCCCGCATCGACCCCAAGGTCCATCCCATCCACGACGACGAGAAGTTCGTCCTCGACCTGCTCCTGAGGGAGAAGATCCAGGTGGTCCAGGGCACCGGCTTCAACTGGCCGACCCCCGACCACTTCCGCGTCCTCACCCTCCCGTACGCGGACGACCTGGAGGCGGCGATCGGGCGGATCGGGCGGTTCCTGGGCGGGTACCGGCAGTAGCCGAACGACTCCTCTCGGCGCCGCCTGGCTGCGAGACTGACCGGATGCCAGAAGTCGTCTTCAGCAGGGTCGCGCCCGTTGTCCCCGTCAGGAACCTTGATGCCGCTCTGGATCGATACCGTCGTCTGGGCTTCAGGGCGCACGCCTACGAGGGCCAGGATCGCTACGGCTTCGTCGAGCGGGGCTCTGTCTCGGTCCACCTCACGGAGTGGCCCGAGCACGACCCTCACCGCACCGGAGCCGTCATCTACCTCTACGTGAGTGATGCTGACGCCGTCTACGCAGAGTGGAAGACCTCCGGTGTCGAGGGTCGCTTCGTCGAACCGACGGACACGCCCTACAACCTCCGCGAGTTCGCGTACGTGGACGCCGACGGCACAGCTCACCGCGTGGGGTCACCGCCGACGGCCTGAGGTGACGCAGCCCCTGCCTGTCAGCCCAGGGCGATCTCGCACCAGACCGTCTTGGTGTACGGGTCCTGGCAGGTCGTACCCCAGTGGGTGGACAACGCCTCGACGAGCAGGAGCCCCCGGCCGGACTCCCCTTCGGGAGGGGCCGGCGGGAGGTTGCCGGGGGCGGGCGGACGACGGTCGGCGCGGGCGTCGGTCACTTCGATACGGAGTGTGGGGTCCTCCGGGTAGAGGGTGAGGCGCAGCCGGAAGTCCCGGCCCGGCACCCGCCCGTACAGCACCGCGTTCGTGGCGAGTTCGGCCACCAGCAGCGTCGCCGTGCGATTGGCCTCGCAGTCGTACGGCCAGCCCCAGGCGTGCAGCCGCTCGGCCGCGAGGTGGCGGGCGAGGCGCGCGCCCTTGGGGGTGGCCGAGAGACGGATGGTGAAGTGGTCCGTGGGGGCGGGGCGTTCACCCATCACGGGGGCGATATCGGCGTTCATGTCACTCAGCGTGGTCGGCTGTCCCTACTGTGAACAGCAACGACGACAGTACGCAGCGTCACTGTACGGTCGCCGTCCGGGCCTGTCCGGAGGGCGACGCGTGACGCGGCGGACCGGTGAGGAGTTGGGCACCGGCGGCACGTGGAGGTGGGCGGATGGAGTCATACGGCGGCGAGGACGAGGAGTCGGCGGCCGTACTGCGGACGGTCGGCAAGGTCCTCAAGATGTGCCGGGAACGGAAGGCCCTCACCCAGGCCGAGTTGGGGACGGCCATCGGGTACAGCGAGGAGCAAGTGTCCTCGGTGGAGCGGGGGCGACGGGCGCCGAAGGCGCAGTTCCTTGAGGCGGCCGACCGGGTGCTGGACGCGTGCGGGATGATCGCCGGGCTGAGGAAGGACGTGGAGGAGGCCCGGTATCCCAAGAAGGTGCGGGACTTGGCGAAGTTGGAGGGGGAGGCCGTTGAGATCTGCGCCTATGACAACTCCGTCGTCAACGGACTCCTACAGACGGAGGAGTATCTGAGGGCCGTGTTCGGCTCACGGCGGCCCGCCTTCTCCGAGGAGGAGGTGGAGCAGCGTGTCGCCGCGCGACTGGCACGGCAGACGATCATCGACGGAAAGCAGATGATCCCGGCCTTCAGCTTCGTGCATGATGAGGCTGCCCTGCGGAGGCGGGTCGGGGGCAGAATGGTGCTACGCCGACAGCTCGAACGGCTGTTGGACATCGGGCAAAAGCGGAACGTGGAGATCCAGGTGCTGCCCATGGATCGCGAGGACAATGCCGGTCTCGGCGGGCCTTTCCACCTGCTGCGGCTCAGGGAGGGCGCCACGTTGGGACACAACGAGGTCCAGCGGACCAGCCGACTGATCTCGGAGCCCAAGGAGGTCCAGATCCTGGAGCTGCGCTATGGAGTCATCCGGGCCCAAGCCCTTCCGCCGCGAGAATCGCTGACCTTCATCGAGAAAGTCCTTGGAGAGACATGAGCGTGAAGCCCTCGGCCGGTCACGGCTCCGAGCTGGAATGGTTCAAGAGCAGCTACAGCACCGACGACGGCCCTGCCTGCATCGAGGTCGCGACCGCCCCCGGCACCATCCATGTACGCGACTCGAAGCACAAGCAGGGCCCCCAGCTCGCCTTCGGGGCACAAGAGTGGGCCGCCTTCGTCTCGTACGCCGCCGGTCACTGACGTACGACATGCCGGCACCCCGCGTCCGGCCCTGCACTGGACAGCCGCACTCATCAACTGCTCGACCTGGTCCCATGAGACACGCCTCGGCCGCCCATGGCCGGGACGCCGATCGCCCACGGCCCGTCCGACCCCGTGTCGGGAAAGCCGGAGCCGTCTGGCACGAAGGTGTCGGTGTGCAAGTAGCCGCCGCGGGAGGACCACGGGGCACCCGTGTAGCGCAGGTGCGCGATGGCGGGGCCGAGTCTTTACATTTTGATGCGTCGTGAAATGGAAGGCTAAATCGGCTCGCCCGCCACTCCACTAAATCCAACGAGACCGTTCTTCTTCGCCATATCAAGAATCTCGGGGAGATAATCCAGCTGCCGAACCGAGAGGGTCAGAAGGACGTATTTGCCTGCATCATCCGGCTCCTCTTCCAGATCGAACTGAGACGGCTCAAGAACATCGTCCACATCCGGCCATCTAGCCAGCAACTCTTCCCGGAACCGCAACACGTCGGGGCTCAGGGTAAGGTTGCTGGTGTCACCCTCAGCGAGGTTGTCAAAGACTTCCTCCGGGTCCCCAATACAGCGCTTCCAGAAGCCGAAGTCGCTACTCACTGGCCATCCGGTCAAGTTAGGGACTACAGATTGAGTACTCTGCACTACGACAGATAACCGAGGTTGGGAAGACCTCGATCTCAGCGCCGAAACGGCCAGTGTCCGGCGCTCGCTCCAGCGCACCCGCGCCAACGGCCTTACCCACCTGCCCGCCAAGACCCGAGCGTCCGAACGCTGCATCGCCCGCTCCCATCCGAGCGCATTCGCTGAGGAATTTCCAACCTGACCGTGAGAGTGGCTGGTTGGCGATGCGGTGTTGCACAACGATGTGAAGCTCCTGATAGACGGGACCACAACCAAGATCACCTGTACAACCGGGAGCTTCGCAGCGTCAACTACTGCTGTCTGACACCCCAGCGGCCCCGCCGGAATTAAATCCAGTGGGGCCGCTGGTGCTTTTTCAGAGCGTCATCTTCGGCAGATCACAGCCACCAGTTCAGCGGCGTGACGCCGTCATCTTTGTCGTAGACGTTCCCGTAATACCATTCCACTCCCGCATGGCGAGTCGTGAGAGAGTTCAGAACTTTCTCGACAGCTGGAAATCCAACTGAAGCAGGAACTGTAAAGACCGTCAGATTGCGCGCCCTCCCGTCAATCCTCCCCCCGATGGCCGAGATCTCCGGCTCGATCGAATTCGCTACGGAATGGGGACCGTAGACCTGGACCGCGAGATTACCGCCCCTCAAGACGGTTGAGAACTCATGATTCTCGTCCACCTTGAGCACATCGTCAGCGGCCACATCGAGCACGAGACCGGGAGACGCGAGCACTCGGACATGCCCCGGAGTAGCGAGCCGTTCAACGAGAACCTCCTCAAACACTGGCTCACCTGATGTCTTGATGCCCGCGACCAGCCGAATGGTCTGTCGAGTCGACTCGCTCATCATGCTCCAATCTTCGCTCCGCACACTCTATCTGCCATAGGGGGCACCGCAACTACCTCGCTCAGCGCATGATCTTCCAGGCTTCACATAGCCACGGTTATTAGCGCTCAGATTACAGGCGGCTCCTTCGAGACACACGTTGTCATCCGCAAGATTGCCGCCCTTCGAAGTAGGGACGTTTTTGTGCCCAAGGTGCATGTCGTCTGGATTGGTGGAGCGCATACCGCATCGCCAGCACTGAAAATCGCCATCCGCCTCGTCGAGCAGTCGCTGTCGCGCAGCGGACTGTCCAGCCCTGGATCCGCCTCCCGGCGTGCTATTGGTTATCTGCCCAGGTGTCGAGGTTTCCCCGTCCCGCAGGACAAACAATGGCAGCTGACATTTATCGTCATTGGAATTATGTACGAGGACCGGCGTGGTGCCCGCCAGCACATAATACGTGTGGAGTTCGCTGACGGTCAGGTTGTACATGTCGGCGGCACCGGCAATGACCTTGACCTCGGCGAGGACCACGTGTCCGTCGGCGGCCGTGCTGAGAGTGTGCCCCGGGGTCAGCTCGCCTGCCTTTATCCAGGCGTGTCCGGTGTCATCCCAGACAGGGTGGAGGTAAGTCGTGTGGAGAGTGTCGTTCTTGCCGTTCTTGTTACGGATTTTGAGATCGATGAGATCGTCGTCGTGGTTAACGAAGCGGGCTGTGACTCGACGAGCGCCCCGGTGCTTCCCTGTTTGCGGGTCGGCCGCTTCGACTTTGTCGCCAGGTTTGATCTTTCCGATCTTCTTGGTTTTGCCGTCTTCCAGTAGGACCTGGGTGTCGGGGCTGAAGCTGCACGGCGAGCCCATGCCCAACCGTTCTTCAGCAGCCGCCGCAGTACCTCCGCGGAAACGGAGCTCAAGCGACGCTTCGAGGGGCACCAGGAACCTGGCGGCGTCCACCATCTGCCGGGCGAATGACTTCTGACCGCTGCACACCACTCCGGGGATATTGCAAATGGTGCGGAAGATCACTGTCTGGGCAGTGTCATCCCAAGGAATCTTGGTGCAGCCCGATGACCCCATTTCGCAAGTGGGGAGGTCCCTCCACGCGTGGTAGAGGCCCTTTTCTCGCCTATCGAGGGCTTTGGCTGCCTTCCAGTAGGCCGCCGGGGTGTCGAAGAGTGCCTGGCCCGTTCCCACGGGGGCGGTGAACGGTGTTGAGCCGCCGTAGTAAGTCGGGGTGACGCCGGCGGTTCCTGTGTTCCTCTTGTTCCGGCTGATGACCTCGGGAGCTTTATCGGGGGCTGCTTCGATGCCGCCGGTGTTGTCTCCCTCGAAGTACTTCAGTCCGGTCGGGTCGGAGAAGGTGATGGGGTTGTTTCCCGCGTAGCTGTAGCCGTTGAGCGAGTCCGGCTGGTCGGGGCTGAGGAGCGGGTCGACGCTGAGGAACTGGCCGGTGCCGGGGTCGTACTCACGGGCACCCAAGTGGGTCAGGCCGGTCGACTTCGTGTCGTCGGTGCCGCCGACGAAGCCCTTGGTTCCCGGCCAGGCGGTCGGCTTGGTTCCTCGTATGTCGCCGAAGGGCAGGGTGCGGCGCTGGGTGAGCTTCTGTGTGCTTGCGTTGACGGCGAGTTGGGTCGTGCCGTGGTGATCGGCGAGGGTGAAGGTGACTGTGCCGTCATCCTGTTGGACGGCCACGTTGCCGCCGCCGAGGTCGAAGTAGCGAGTGGCCTTGGGCGTGGTGGTGCCCTTGGGCAGAGTGATCTCGGTGGCGCCGAGGTAGAGGGTGGTTTCGGTGGGGGTGCGGGCGATGAGCCGGTTGCCGTCGGTGTCGTACAGGTACTCGGTGGACTTGCCTGCCGCGGTCACCTTGGCGAGGTGCCCTTCGGGGTCCCAGGTGAGGTTCTGGGCGTCGCCGTTCAGAGTGCGGGTGGTGGTGTTTCCGGTCTCGTCGTACTTGTAGCTGTCCTGGATGGTGCTGGTGGGGCCGGTGGTTGTCACCGAGGACAGGGCGTGCGGGTGAGCCTTTCCGGGGTCGGGGTAGGCGTAGGTCCGCGTGGTGTCCTTGGAGGTGTCGCCCAATGGGTCGTGGAGGGTCTCGGTGCGGCGGTTGCCGACCAGGTCGTAGGTGTAGGACTGCCAGTAGGGGGCGGGGCCGCCCGCGATGCCGCTGCTGGGCGTGGTGGCGCAGTCGGTCGTGTTCTGGGCCCAGGCTTCGGTCAGCCGGCGCAGGTAGTCGTAGGTGAAGCACTGGTTGTCGGTGCCGTCGCGGGAGACGTCCGCTACGGACAGGACGTTGCCCGCGTCGTCGTAGTGGTAGGTGCTGTTCTGGTCGACGCCCGTGATGCTCTCGCGGTTCACGCTGGAACTGGCCAGGCGCTGGGTGCCCCACTCATAGGCGTTGTCGACCAGGGTCTTCTTACCGCCGTTGTTGGACACTTCGAAGTGCAGGGGCTTGCCGGTGAGGCTGTAGCCGGTGGTCGCCTTGATGCCCGGACTGCCGTCGAGGACCGTAGGACGCAGGGTCTCCTCGTCATAGGTGTAGGCGACGGTTGCCGCGGACAGGGCGCCGGCCTTGGGATAGCCGATGCCGGCTGTGAGCCCTGACGTCTTGTACGACATTGAGGAGTCGTAGGTGCCGGCCAGTTCCTTCTCTGCGGCCGGAATGGTGACCGATGTGTGCAGCGGCCGGTAGAGGCGGTCGTAGCCGAGGACCTTGCTGGTGTAGGCGTTGGCGCCGTCGTAGCGGGTGGACTCGGCGAGCTGGCCCTTGGCACCGCTGACGGTGTCGTACACCCATGCGGCGCGAAGGGTTCCGGTGGAGGACTTCTCTCTCACCTCGGTCTTGCGGCCGAGGTTGTCGTAGCCGTACCAGAGCAGCGGCGTGTCGGGGCGGGCGTCGTCGGTGGTGGTCAGCTGGCCGCGGTCGTCAAAGGTGCTGACGGTGGTGCCCTTGTCGGGGTCGGTCGTCTTGATCTGCCGTCCGAGCAGGTCGTAGGTGTACGTCCAGGCGTTGCCCGTCGGGTCGGTGACCTTCTTCAGTTCGCCGCGAGGTGTGTAGTTGTAGGTGGTGGTGTCGTAGGCGGCGTCGACGTTGCGCGCGTGGAGTTGGCGCAGTGCGGTGGTGCGGCCTCGGGCGTCGACAAGGGTGGTGGTGGCGGTGCCGCCCTCGGGCGGGATCACGGTGGTGCGGTCGCCGTTGTAGACGGTCCTGGTGGTGGACAGTACGGCTCCGCCATCGCTGTTGCCCGCGATCTGCCTGGCTTCGGTCTGCCGTCCGAGGCCGTCGTAGGTATAGCGGTTCTGGGTCTCGACGGTGAGCGCGTCTATCGGCTTGGACAGAACGCTCGCCGGCGGCTTCTCCGAGTAGTACGTCGCGAATTCCTCGGCCAGCAAGCCTCGTTCGTCGTAGAAAGTGTCGGCCAGCAGGCTGCCGCCCTTCGGCCCGGGGGCCTGGGTCTGGCGCGGCCGCAGAAAGCCGTCGTAGAGGGTGTAGGAGGTTCGTTGCCCACCGTTGTTGCCAAGCGTCTTCGTGCCGACCGCGACCGGCTGGTTGTCGCTCTGGGCGTAGGTGAACTCGTAGGTGGGTGTCTGGCTGGTGCGGCGGTCGGCCAGCCAGACCTTGGCGGAGCGGCCCAGCGCGTCGTAGGCGAAGGTGGTCACCTTGGTGTTGGTGTCTGTCTGGGTCTGCGGCAGGTTGCGCAGGACGTCGTACGTGACGCTCGTGGTCTGAGCGGTGGTCGAGTCACCTGCCTTGGCGGGCGGTGTGGTGACGCTGACCTTGGTCGCGAAGCCGGTGGTGGGGTCCGGTGCGGTGGTGGTGGTCCGGCCGTCGGAGCGCGTGGTGCGCGTGAGTGCTCCGGCCGCGGTCACCTTGACGTCCGCGGTCAGGTCGGTGCTGGTGCGCTGACGGCCGTAGGCGTCGTATGTGGCACCGGACTCCAGGTAGACGGCGGTGGTGCCGTCGTACTGCTTGAGTACCGCGGTGCCGGTCGGGTCTCCCTTGGTGGGGGCTGCCTCGTAGGCGCCGCCGTCGTAGGCCGTGCGCGCGTCTGAGATCACGTCGTCCGGCCGGCTGGGGGTGTCGGAGCAGGACGTCGCCACCGTCTCGACGCGGGAGGGGAGGGTGAGGATGTTGTCCTTGGTGTTGGCGGCGTAGCTGGTGCGGGTGCAGGTGTTGTCGGTCTTCGTGCTGTTGTCACCGAAGTCGTCGACCTGTGTGACGCGTCCGGCGACGGTGTCGTAGGTCGTGTCGGTGGAAGTGGTGCGCCAGGAGGTGCCGGCACCGTCGTCGAGGGAGGTCCAGGTCTTGGAGCTGGATGTGCCGGTGAAGTTGGCGGTGACGGTGCCCCAGGCTCTTTCCTTCTTCGCCGTCTCGTGGTGCCAGGGCCGGCTTACGGTCTTGGCGAGGATCTTGCCGTCGGGGCCGGAGTAGGTGACCGTCTTGTAAGTGAAGCCGGCCGCCGATGGGTCGTCGGTGATCGCGTCGCCTTCGTCCGTGCCGAGGGTGACGGTTTCGGTCTTGGTCCCGCCGCTGGTGTTCTTTCGGTCGCCGTCCATGCCGCGCAGGAAGTAGCTGTCCTGCTGGCTCTTCAGGGCGGAGGCGCCGCCCGGGCCGCCCGTGCGAACACGGACGTGTCCGTAGCCACGCCACTGAGACCAGGTCTTGGACTTCTCCTTGGTCAGTCCGTCGTCATCGTCGTAATGCCAGGCGGCGCCGTCGAGGTAGTCGTACGTGGTGACCTGGTCGGGGGCGCCACCGGTGCGGTCGGTTGCGGTGACCGAGTCAACGACGTACTTGTTGAACCATTTCAGCTCAGGGTCGTCTGTTGAGTCGCCGCCGATGTACTGAGGGAAGCAGCGGGTGGTATTCGTCTCCGGTGTGGGCAGCGCGTCCCAGTCGCAGGCCGGCTTGGAGTAGTTGACGTCGATCTGACCGCCGGACTCGTCGGCGACTGTGGACAGGCGGTCCTTGACGAAGGGCGGGTAGCCGTCGCCCGTCCGGTCCAGCCGGTTGGCCAGCTGGGTGTAGACAAACGTGGTCTTTGGCAGGGTGATCGCCGGGCTGGCGCTGCGTCCGATGTGCTGGACGGAGTCGAGGCGCAGCTGGTAGTCGGTGTCGGCCTTGCCCCAGCTGTGGGTCAGCTTCCAGGAGTCGACGTCGTGGGTGCTGCCGTCGTAGACCTGGGTGGTGACGTCGGTGAGCCGTTTACGGGTGAAGAATGCCGGCGAGTAACGGCCCTTGTCGCAGTCCTTGCCGGTGTCGCAGTTCAGGTCCCATGGCGTGTCGTACCAGTAAGCGGCGTCGGTCGAGATGTCCGAGCAGGTGGTGTGGTCATCGGGCAGGCAGCGCTCGCTGCTGGTGAAGTTCACCTTGGCCAGGGCCTTGGTGCTGTACATAGAGGTGGACTTCAGCCCGTATTCGATGCGGTCCAGGGTGCCGCCGCGCACGTACCGGGTGTTGTCCTTGGCCTCGAGGTTACGGCCGTAGGAGTTGGTCTCCTTGTCGTAGTAGTAGGCGATGGCATTGCCGTGGACGTCGACCGCGTAGTCGAGGTTCCACCGCCATCCTTGCTGGCACCAGGAGTCGGCGAACGTGGAGGCGTGGCAGAGCTCGTCGGCATCGTCGCCGAAGACGGGGACGGTCCAGGTCGAGTCCGTGGTTTCCTTGCCGTCCGTCCATCCGGGCAGGCGGTTGTAGCCGAAGTAGTACTGGGTGCCGTCCGGCGTGGTCATCACCCAGTACTCGCCGTTGTCGTCACCGTTGCCGCGGTCGCTTGACGTCAGGTGGTCGATCTTCGTGCCGTCGTCGTCCTTGAGCTTCCAGGAGTCCTTGCCGTTGGGGACGAGTTCGCCGGCCTTTCCGTTGAAGGAGATGTAGGCGTTGTCGTATCCCCAGCACAGGTCACCCGGCTTGCTGCCGTCCGCATGCTGGACACCGTCGTCGGAGCACGGCTTGTAGCGGCGCTCGATGAACCCGGACCACAGGTCGAAGCCGTCTCCCACCCAGGACGCCTGGTTGTTGGTGTTGGCTGTACGCCCGTCGATGGATCCGGAGGAGTAGGACAGGCCTACCTTGGGAGTCATCCCTCCGGGGACGTCGGGGACCGGCATGTCGTAGGACCAGTTGAAGTCACCGGTGTTGAGGTTCGTGTTCCAGGTCCCCGAAGGAGACAGAGAGGTCGCCTTGTAGTCACTCTTCGCGCTCTGCGTGTCCGACACGGCCGCGAGCACCGTGGCAGAGCTCGCGTTCAATGCCACGTTCTGCGCGGTCAGGGTCTGCTTCTCGCCGTCATTGACCGTGGTGACCGGTTTGCTGGAGCGGCACGATGCCTTGCCAGGGGTGGTGAGCGCGCAGGCGGGGAGTTCGACGAGTCTGAGACGGGAGGCGTAGCCGCCGCCGTAGGCCCCGGCGAAGCCGGAGTAGTCCAGATGGGCACGCACGTGGCCGGCGTGTCCGGGCTTCTCCTTCGCCGCGGATCGCAGGGTGAACAGCACGCCGTCGACGCCGGCCTGCTGCGCCGCTTTGCGGCTCAGCACCCGTGCCTCGACGTCCCCCTGAGCGGGACTCTTCCCCGCCTTGCCCTGAATGTCGAGCGTCAGCGGCAGGCCCTTGGCATGGACAAGAGCCTTGGGGTTCTTGGCGCCGGCCGCAGGCAGCTCGAGCACCGCTGTCGCTGCCTTGGGCCAGGCGGTAGGGGGCGCTGCCTTGGGGGTGCGGGGCCCCTTCCTCACAGGGCGTGGCTTGACCTTGGCTGTTGTGACGGAAACCGGCCGCTCGGAGCGGGACAGGGCTGGTTGGCCCTTGCCGTTGTCCGCGGCGAGCGCTGGTGCCGTTAATCCCTGCAAGAGGGTGCCGACCATGACTGCGGCCGAGGCCAGCGCAAGACGTCGCCGCTGCCTTGCGAGTCCCCTGCTCGATCTGCCGTTCATCCTGTCCTTCGTCCTTCGCTGCGTTGCTCCGCCGTGCGCGTCGGGGCGCCGGGCGGGCAGAAGTGTGAGTACCGGGCGGAGGGCCTGGCGGGTTCCTCGGGCGGGACCCGCCAGGGTGGTCAGTCGGCGCCGGGGACGGCGGTTTCCATGCCGCGCTGCCCGACGGCCAGCAGCTCGATCTGGGCGTCTGTCAACGTTCCCTGGAAGGCCCACACATCGGAGACCTGACCGGGCCAGTACTCGCCCCAGGTGCTTGCTCCGGTCTTGGACCGGCCGAGTTGCATCGGCTGCGCCGACTTGAACGCCAGGACGTCATCCGCCCACGAGAACCTGTCCGTGCAGGTCGAGTCGTCTGATGTCCCGTCGCCGTCCGTGTCCTTGCAAGCGACGATTTCCGGTTCACCGTTGACATACAGCGTCAGGTGCTTGGAGAAGCCGTCGTAGACCAGTGCCAGATGTGTCCAGTCGGTGGGGGTGTAGAACTGGCCGTTGTCGACTTGCGTGACGGTGGCGCTGCCGCTGTCTGCCGAGGCCATCACGATCTGCCATTTGCCCGGGTCCGTGTCCGGGTTGGAGCTGGGCTCGTAGCGGACCGTGAACGCGTTCTTCGCCGTTCCGGGCACACTCAGCAGGGTCACACCCTTGTCCGGTACCGCTGCCGTCTGAGCCCAGGCGGTGACGGTGAAGCTGGCGCTGGTGTCCACCGGCACGGCGGAGGTCGCCCCGTAGTCGTTCACCCCGTCCAGGACCACACCGCCGTCGACCCAGCCGGAGTCGAGGTGGGCACCGCCGTTGAGCGTCATGCTGTTGCCCGACGTGGATGCGTCAGGGGTGCTGAGTGGGGTGCCGGACGCCGTCTGGAAGGTCCAGCGTCCCTTGACCGCCGGCCGCTGCCGGAACATCTGCTGAATCTCTTGAGCAGACACCGGCCGGTCGAAGAGTCGAACGTCGTCGATCTGCCCGGCGAAGAACGAACCCGGCTGTCCGTCATAGGAGCTTGCGCCGATCTGAACGGCGCCGCCTGCGTACCAGTTGGCCTGCAGATCCGTCTCACCGGCTTTGACCCCGTTGACGTACAGGATCAACTTGTTGGCGACCGTGTCGTGTACGCCGACCAGGTGCGTCCAGGTGTCGCCGTAGGCGGTCTGACCGTCGGCCTGCATCGCGCGGATCGGAGTGGCATCCGAGGAGTCGGCCGAGTACTCGTTGACCGCCCACCGGTCGTACGTCTTGGAGTAGTACAGCTCCAGGCCCGCGCGGTGCGTGCCCGTCTGGGCGGCGACGATGGCTGCGTGGTCGGGTTTGGTCTTGGGCAGTTTGGCCCAGGCCGAGACAGCGAAGCTGCTCTGGTTGTTCAGCATCGGCCGCCCCGTGGTGGCGTAGTCGTCGACCCCGTCGAAAGTCAGCGCCTTGCCTGCGATTCCCGGCTGTCCCGCGCTGACGCCGCCGACGAAGGTGGCATCCGGGACCTCTGCGTGGCCAGTCAGCTGCCTGGTGGCGTTGCCGTCGGTGTCGGTCGCGGGATCGTCCATCGGGAACGCCGCCCGGGCGGGACGGCCTGCGGTGAGCGACTGCTTCCCGTACAACTGGGTGACCTCGGCCGCCGAGAGCGGCTTGTCGAAGATCTGCACCTCGTCGATCACGCCAGGGAAGTAGTTCGTCCTGTTCCCGTTCAGGCTTGCCGCGCCGAACTGCAGACCGCGCCGGGCGTCCCACGGGGAGCTGTAACTGGCGGTTCCTGCAAGCTCGTTGTTGATGTACAGCTTCAGCTCGTCACTGCCAGAGCTATAGGTGCCCACCAGGTGGGTCCACTCGTCGACCTTGACGCCGCCCCCCCGTGGCAGGCATGACCTTGACACTGCTCGCATCCGGCGTGTCGGAGGTGTGCTGGCTGAACACCCACCGGTCGTATCCCTTGGAGTAATAGATCTCGAATCCCGGCGAGTTGTTGCCGGGCTGTGTCACCACGACGGCCGTATGGTCGGGCAGGGTGGGCAGCTTGACCCAAGCCGAGACGGAGAAACTTCCCGAGGTGTCGATGACGGGTATGTCGGTGGCCGCGTAGTCGTCGACGCCGTCGAACGAGACAGCGTTGCCCTTCACTCCTTGCGCACCAAGGGTCGGGCCGTGCAGATCAGCAGTGCGGTCGGGCGCAGTCCCCCGTGCCGCGCCTGCGCCGGCGGCGTCGTCCATCTGCCACATCGCCCTCTCGGGCTGCCCGGCCTTGACCTTGAACGGATATCCGGTGGCCGCGGAGACATTTCCGGCCGCGTCGACAGAGGACACGTACAGAGTGTTCACACCGACGATGGGCGGTAGCACCTTCAGCGCCCGGGACGCCCCGCTCGAGGTGGTGATCACATTCTTCGGCGACGGGTCGACGTTGACGCCCCACAGGTATTTGACCGCTTGGGGGTCGTTGCCGCCGACCGTGAACGTGCCGTACTTGCCGATGCCGTCGTACCAGGGGTCGTCCGGGTTCTCGGAGTCCGAGCGGGGGTAGTCCCCGGAGGAGATTGTGGGCTCCGCTGGTGCGTGTTTGTCATAGGTGAAGTAGCAGGCGGTTGCGTCCCCGGCCCATGACCATGGCGAATACTGGGCGCCGTCGTAGGCACGGACGAACCAATGGATCTGCTTGCCCTCAGGGAGCGATGACGGCAGCCTGATCGAGAATTCGGAGCCTGATCCCTTGAACCCGGTCCGGTCCGGCTTCCACGCCCCTCCGTCCCATTCCGCCTGGAACTGGACAGCGACAGCCTCGTCGTCCGGGTCGGTGACATCATCTGCGTGAATCTGGCCCAGACTGCGCACCCTGGGCGCGGCCTCCGGCTTGTGACAGGTGCCGCCGTAGTCCATGCTCAGCTGCGACATACGGATCTGCGACGGAGGTCGGTTGTACGTCACTCGCAAGAAGGCGTCGTCCGAGAACCGCTTCCAGCCGTATGCGTCGGACTCGTCGCCGGCGCGCAGGCCGAACGTCATCGTCGACCACTTCTTGTCCGCCGCCTGCTGCACGGCCGACTTCACGTCGAACTCGGCGTCCTTGGACGCGCATCCGTCGAAACCGTAGGCGAAGGAGTCGGTCGCAAGATGGTCGATCCAGAAGCCGGAGTCGTTCTGGGAGTTCCACGTCGTGGACGTCGAGATGCCCTTGGTCCGCCACAGCTGCACGCTCCTGGCGCTGCAGGACGCGGACCACGTGTTGCGGACGACGAACTCCGCTTTCAGGATGTCCTTGCCCGCGTACTTCGAGACCGGGAACCGGTAGAAGAGCCGCTTGGTGTCATAGGGCTTGCAGTAGGACCAGGCGCAGTAGCCCAGGCCGGCGTCCGGGTCGCCGTTGAACTTCCACTGGGGCGAGGACGCCCAGTACTTCGACGCCACCGTCCACGATGTCGCCTTGGGTGTGTCGAACTTCGGGTCGATGAACACCGGATACACCGTGTCCTCGCCATGGAGGATATTGCTGTCCGGGGTCAGGACCAGCTCATCCTGGCCGGCCGGAACCTCCACTCCGACCGGCGCCAGCTTGCCCGACTCCGCCGCGCCCGGCGCTGTGCCGGCCCCGGGGCTGTTCGCCACCTTCGCGGCCGAGGACTTTCCGCTCGCCGCCTTCTGTGCCGAAGCTCCCGTGCTGGAGTCCCACATGAGCGGCTGCGGCGCCTCGAACACCGCACCGCCGGCGCCTTTGTCCACGGCTTGCAGACCGCCGCCGTCGGTCTCTTTCACGTCCATGCCGTCGGCATCGAGCTTCAGGCGCA
This sequence comes from Streptomyces sp. NPDC046915, assembly GCF_040644935.1. Lineage (NCBI taxonomy): Bacteria > Bacillati > Actinomycetota > Actinomycetes > Kitasatosporales > Streptomycetaceae > Streptomyces > Streptomyces sp. NPDC046915. The sequence goes on from NZ_JBEYXB010000040.1 coordinate 34,333, forward strand.
GCTGGGCCAGTTCCTTGCTGGCAGCGGCCTGGGCCGACTTCACGACCAGCAGTTGCGTGAAGCCGTCCTGCTGCGCCCCCAGCCGGAGGTCTACACCTGGCAGGACATCGGGATAGGTCGCGGTGGCACCCTGAAGCTGCGGAGCGGGCAGCTTTCCAGGCCATGACAAGGCCAGTTCCCGCCCGGCCTTCGTCATGCGCACCATCGGTGCGTCCCCGCCCCCGGAGAACTCCAGTCCGATGACGGTGGCCTTCGGGGCCACCATCCCGTCTCCCGACTGGGCCAGGTCGGTATCGATGGCCTTCCAAACGCCATCCACACGCGCCCGCACCGGGCGCAGGTGCTCGCGCGCCTCCAGTCTGCCGTCAGGATTCGCGAAGACCTCGCTGCTCTCCCCCCGTAAGGAGGTGATCTCCACGGGATGGCCCGACCGCTTTGCCAGGGCCATCGCCTCGGCCTCGGTCCCGGCAGTCCCCGTCCCGGAATCTGACGAACCCTTGACGTCCGATGCCGCACCAGCCGAGGTCCCACTGCGAGCGGCTCCCAGCGCGTCCGTCGACGGAAGCACACTCAGAGCGATCGCGGCACACGCGGCCGCCCCAAAGAAACGCCATTGTCTGCCCACAGGCGTGACACACCCTCCCCCACAGGGTCTCCCCAGACCCCGCCCCACTGTGATCGGTCACTCACAGGTCGTACACATGACGTAAACACGAGATCAAATGGAGGTCTAGACCTGCACAAACGGACATCACGGCCCGGAAGAGCCAAACGATCTCATAACTCTAAGTGACATGCATCACACGGATTGGTGACTTTGTCCCCACACGCGGGAAAGAGGGCCACGTCCGCGAGGGCGCCCAGCAAATGCTCGCCGCCGCCTGGGAAGCCGAAGTCAGCCAGCACATAGTCGAGTTGGCTGCGGAGACGGACGAGGTCGGGCAGCGCCTGGTGGCGCGCAATGGCCGCCCCCGGCCCCGCACCGTGACCACTGCCGCAGGTCCCGTCGAGGGCACGCCCCCCGCGTGTGAATGACATCCCGCCGAGCCTGAAAACGGTCGCGACGCATGAGAGGGAGTCGGCCCATTCGTCGCCGGTGACGGCGTGGACGACGATCAGGTCGGACCGTTCCCGGCACACCACCAGCCGCGACCTGTCCGCACCAGCCGAGCCAGTGCCCCACCCGCGCCCACCTCGCGCAGACAGGCCCCGTACTCACCCGGAAAGGACGCGCCCAGGTCCCGCTCGGCCTCGGAGAGGGCCCTAGGACCGACCGAGGGCATGCTCCTTCAGGAACGCCCCCGCGTGGGCCGCGGCCTCTTCTTTCGTCGCGTACCAGGTGTCGCGGTCGGCCGCGCCGTGTGTTCCGTCGGCGCCCTTGGCGACCCACCTCCAGCCGCCTGACGAAGGCTCCTGTGTCAGTTCGGCCGTTCCGCCGCACAGTTCGAGCGCGGCGTTCGTCCGTGCTGCCGAGGTGGCCGGGCGGCTGACGGCGTCGGGCCATTTCTTGCGGGCACCTTGCCGGGTGATGCCCCAGACGGCGCCCAGTTGCTCATAGCTCGCGCCGTATGACCCCGCGGTTCCGGCTGCGATGGCCGTCAACCGCTTGACCTCCGCGTCCACCGCCTTCCAGGCGGCCAGTACGGACAGAGCCACTTCGACCGGGTCCGCCTCCCACATGCGGTCCGCGGGCAGCCCTGACGCTCGGCAGCGTATGGCTGATGCCAGCGGAGTGAGGGCGTCGAGGAGGGCCTTGTCGAGCTCCGCCTGTTCTTCAGAGGTGATACCAGATGAAGACATGCGGCAACTTTAGTTTACGACCAGGCTGATTGTAAACTTTAGTTTCCGGCGGGATGCGGGGTCCGCCGTCACGCGACCGGGACGCTGATCGACCACGGCCCGTCCGACCGCGCGTACACCAGGCATGGTCCGGAGAGCGGGACCTCCCCGGTCCAGGGGCCGACCTGGTTGGCCAGTTCGTCGAGAAAGCCGGAGCCGTCCGGCTCGAAGGTGTCGGTGAGGAAGTAGCCGCCGTCGGAGGATCGTGGGGCGCCCGTGTAGCGCAGGTGTGCGACGGCGGGGCCGCCCTCGTAACGCAGGACGTCCGAGGCATGGCGTTCGGCATGACCTTCGAGGACGACGGCGTCGTCCGGGCCGGTCACCTCGACCACCCACGGGCCGCCCGCCTGGATCCGAAGCGCGCGCGCCGGACGGTCGTCGGCGTTCGCCAGGGCCCGGCAGGCGAAGGGGCCGTCGGTGTACACGAGTTGGCTGCCCGAGCGCATCCTGTCGTCCAGGGCGTCCACCACGAAGTGGCCGGAACCGTGGTGCGTGACGCCGAGGATGACCGGTTCCGCTCCGGTGGCGAGGCGCATCACCCGGCTGCCGTCTCCGGAGAGCCGCTGGAGCACCGGCCCGCCCGCACCCACCAGCACCGGGGCCGGGGCCGAACCGTCGGCGACGGTCGCGGGCCCGTCCGTCTTGAAGACCCCGGCATTCGGGATCGGTCCCCCACCCCCGGGCACCTCACCCCCGGGCACCTCGCCGCCACCCCTGCGCAGCCACTTCATGCCATCCCCTCCGGCTTCGTGCGTGTGATGCCGCCGCGTGTGAGTATCCCGCCCCTAGCCTGTGTGCATGGGTGATCTCTTTCTCGTCCGGCACGGTGAGACCGAGTGGTCGCGGTCCGGGCGGCACACCGGCTGGACGGACGTGCCGCTGACCGAGGACGGGCGGGAGCAGGCGCGGCGGCTGGGGCCGTTGGTCCGGGAGCAGGGGATCGGGGCGGCGTTCGTCTCCCCGCTGCGGCGGGCTCGGGAGACCGCCGAGCTCATCGGGGTGCGTGATGCCTGGGTCGATGGCGATCTGCGGGAATGGGACTACGGCGGCTACGAGGGGGTGACGACCTCGGAGATCCACGAGACCCGGCCGGGCTGGTTCCTGTTCACCGACGGGGTGGCGCCCGGTCCGCCGGAACACCCCGGGGAGACCCCGGAGGAGGTCGGGGAGCGCGCCGATCGAATGCTGGTCAAAGTGGACGCCGCCGACACCAAGGGCGGCGTCCTGCTGGTGGCGCACGGTCACTTCCTGCGGGTGCTCACCGCCCGCCGGCTGGGGCTGCCGCCGCAGGACGGGGCGCTGTTCCAGTTGGCGACCGGGACACTGTGCCGGCTGGGCACCGAGCACGGGCGGCCGGTGATCGCGGGGTGGAACATCCCGGGGTAGGCGGGGCGCGGCCCGTTGTCAGTGCCCCGTCGTAGGCTGCGAAGCGTGCCGACCATCCGGGAGGAGTACGCCGTGAGCCGACCGCCGACCGCCGCGCAGCGGCGTGTGATCGATGCCGCCGAGCCCGTCACGGGACGGCTGAGGGGGACGGAGGCGCAGCTCGCGGCGCTGGTCGAGCGGGGGTTGGCGTTCCGGCATCCGCGTCCGCCGCACGATCACTTCCTGACCCCGGCCGGGCACCGGATACGGGAGGCGGTGCCGGCGGAGGACGCCGAGCCGGTGGTACCGCCCGCGGGCGGTGGGGTCTTCGCGGCGCGCGTCGGAGGGGACGACGAGGAAGCCGCCGCCGGGCCGTCCCGGGTGCGCGAGGTGCACAGCGCCTGGCAGGGGCTCGTGGAGCTGCGCCGGATGACCAACCCGGACGGTGCGACGGACCGGCCGTGCTCCTGGGAGCGGACGCATCTGGTGCGGGCCGCGGCGCTCGCGCTGGAGGCGGCCGGGCATCGTCCCGAGGGCGGGGGCGCCGACGGCTACCGGGTGCGGGCGACCCCGCAGCCGGAGGCGGTCGCCGTGTACGCGCCGGACGGGGCGGCGCTGCGATCCTGCGCGGCCACGCTGGAGCGGGCGGGCTGGCAGGCCGGGGAGTACACCGAGCCCAGGACGAGAGCGCGGTATCTGCTGGCGTCGCCACGGCGGGTGTGACGGGCGTGCCAGGATCGGTGGATCAAAGATTCGAACGCGAGAAGGGAAAGCAGTGGCCGAACCGTTTTCCGTCCGGGTGACCGTCCGCGGCTACGAGACCGACGTACAGGGTCACCTCAACCATGCGGTGTACCTCAACTACGTGGAGCACGCCCGCTGGACGCTGCTGAAGGCGGCCGGGATCAGCCAGGCCGAGCTGATCGGCCGGGGTGTGGGCCCGGTGACGCTGGAGACCACCATCCGCTACCGGCGCGAGCTGCTCGCCGGTGACGAGGTCGACGTGACGTGCGAGTTCGAGTGGGGTGACGGCAAGACCTTCCGGATACGGCAGGAGATACGCAAGGCCGACGGCACGGTGGCCGCCGAGGTCGTCGGGGTGGGAGGAATACTGGACCTCCAGGAGCGGAAGCTGGTCGCGGATCCGCGGGAGATCTTCAAGGAACTGGCCTCCGACCTCAGCCTGTTCGGGCTGTAGGACGCCCACGCCCCATCGTCGCGGAACGCCCGCGCTCCGCGGCCGCCTACGCGTCGAGCAGTTCCGGCTGGTGCTCGGCGTCGTAGGTCGCCCGTGACTCGGCGATGTAGACGCGGTTGTGCTCGGCCCAGTCGGTCAGCCGTTGCAGGGTCTCGTGCAACTCGTGTGCGACCGGCGTGAGTTCGTATTCCACCTTCGGCGGCACCGTCGGATGCACCGTGCGCGTCACCAGGCCGTCCCGCTCCAGGTTGCGCAGGGTGAGCGTGAGCATGCGGCGGCTGATGCCCTCGATGCTGCGCTCCAACTCGGTGAAGCGGATCGGCCCGTGCGCGGTCGCGACGAGGATCTGCACGCTCCACTTCCCGGAGACCCTGTCAAGAACTTCCCGGACCGGGCACGCGTGCGCGTTCACGACCTGGGCGGTAACACCGGTGTTCCCCTGGGACATCGGACTGCCTCCTTACGCCTCCGCCCATGGTTACTCACGATGGACCCCGTTACAAGTCGTGCACCAAGTGCACCAAGGGGAGGCCTGAAGACCATGTCGACCATGTCGACCGCCGTCGAGTCACCGGCACGGATGACACCGTCCCGAACCTACTCCCGCTGGGCGTCCCTCGTCGTCCTGTGCGCGGGCACGCTGATGACGATCCTGGACGGCAACATCGTCACAGTGGCGATGCCCGCCATCCAGAACGACCTCGGCTTCAGCGGACCGGGGCTCGCCTGGGTCGTCAACGCGTATCTGATCCCCTTCGGCGGGCTGCTCCTGCTGATCGGCCGGCTCGGGGACCTGGTGGGCCGCAAGAGGATGTTCACCGCGGGGCTCGCCGTGTTCACGGCCGCCTCCGTGCTGGCCGGGCTGGCCACGAGCCAGGGAGTGCTGATCGCGGCGCGTGCGCTTCAGGGCGTGGGCGGCGCGATGGCGTCGGCCGTGGTGCTGGGCATGCTGGTCGCGCTCTTTCCCGAACCCCGTGAACAGGCCCGTGCCATCGCGGTGTTCAGCGCGGTCGGGGCGGCGGGCGGGGCGCTCGGCACGTTTCTCGGCGGGGCGCTGACGCAGGCCCTCAGCTGGCACTGGATATTCCTGATCAACCTGCCGATCGGCATCGCCGCCTGGCTGGCGGCCGTCCGGTTCCTCGTCCCGGAGAGCGGGGCCGGGCTCGGCAGGGGCGCCGACTACCCCGGTGCCGCGCTGGTGACCAGCGCGCTGATGCTGACGGTGTACGTCATCGTGGGCGCCGGCGACCGGGACCTCGCCGTCACCCTCCTGCTCGCCGCCGCTGCCCTCGCCCTGTTCACGGCGTTCACCGTCCGCCAGGCGCGGACCGCACGGCCGTTGCTGCGGCTGCGGCTGTTCCGCTCCCGTGTGCTGGCCGGCGCCAACGCCGTGCAGGTGCTGATGATCGGGACGATGTACGGCTTCCAGTTCATCGGCGCCCTGTATCTGCAACGCGTCCTCGGCTTCAGCGAGTTGGCGACGGGTACGGCGTTCCTGCCGGCGCCGATCGCGATCGGGCTGCTGATGATGGGCCTGTCCGCGCGGACCATCGGCCGGTTCGGCCCGTACCGGGTGCTGCTGGCCGGGCTGGTGCTGATCGGCGGAGGCATGGCGCTGCTGAGCCGCGCTCCGGCCGACGGTTCGTACGCCGCCGACGTCCTGCCCCCGCTGCTCCTGCTGTCCGCCGGTTTCGCCGCCGCGATGCCGGCGCTGACCGGGATGGCCATGTCGGCGGCGCGGGAGGAAGATGCAGGCCTTGCCTCCGGGCTGTTCAACACCACGCAGGTCGTGGGCGGTTCGCTGGGGCTGGCGGTGCTGTCGACACTCGCGGCGGGCCGTACGGAGGGCCTGCTCGGCCGAGGCGCGGAACTGATACCGGCCACGGCCGAGGGCTACCGGCTGGCGTTCCTGGTGGCGACGGGGATCGCGCTGGGCGCGCTGGCGCTGGCGGCGGTCGTGCTGCGGACGCGGGGTCAGGACTGATCGTGGGAGGCGCGGTTGGGGCGGTGGGCCACGGTGTCCGCCGCCCCAACCGGGCGTCAGGCCGGTGCGAACGCCGCCTTGTGGTCCTCCGCCCACTCCCGGTACGTCCGCGCCGGGCGCCCCAGCGCCTCCCGCAGATCCTCGTACACGACGGCGTTGCCGCCCTCCTGGATGAACCTGGCGGAGGCGGCGAGGCTGTCCGCGTAGGCCTCACCCAGCCCCGACGCGAGCAACTGTTCGCGCCGCTGCTGCGGTGTCAGCTCATGCAGGCGCACCGGACGGCCGAGCACCTCACCGAGGATCGCGGCCTGCCGGTTCGCGCTGAGCGTCTCGGGGCCCGTCAGGGTGTACGTGCGCCCCGCGTGCCTCCCGCCGAGCAGGGCGGCCACCGCGAGGTCGGACACGTCCCGGGGGTCGACGACGCCCTGCTCGCCATCGCTCATCACGTTCGGCGCGGAAGTGCCCTCCCGGACGGCCTCGGCCCAGCTCAGCGTGTTGGAGGCGAAGGACGAGGGGCGCAGGATCGTCCATTCCAGGCCGCTCGCCCGGACAGCATCCTCGCCGGCGCGGTGCCAGGTGCCGAACACGCCGTACCGGGGGTCCGCGGTGCCGATCGCGGAGAGCTTCACGATCCGGCGTACGCCCGCCGCCTTCGCCGCCTCGACGAGGCCACGGTCGTGCTCGGCGTCGTCCGGGCCGAACACGCCGACCAGGAAGGCGGCCTCCGCGCCCGCCATCGCCGCCTCGACCGAGGCCCGGTCGCGGTGGTGACCGGGCGCGGCCTCCACGCCCGAGGGAACGCCGGCCGCCGCCGGGTCGCGGGTCAGGGCGCGCACCTTCTCGCCGCGCGCGGCGAGCTGTCGTACCACTTCACTGCCGATGGTGCCCGTGGCACCGGTCACGAGGATCATGTCCACCACGGTGCGTCGCGCAGGGCCCCCAACTCTTGGAAATTCCGGCACGGTTGGCGAGCCCTCGTGGGCCCGCGCCCCGCGTACGGTGGAGCGGTGACGAACACCGTGTCCCGACAGGTCCTGCCGACGCCGGAGGTGCTGCGCCCGTGGGTCGCCGGCATCGGGTCCGTCTCGGTGGCCGGCGAGCAGACGGAGCCGTACATCCACCTCCCGGACGCCGCCACGAAGGTGGTCGTACGCATCGGGGAGAACGGCCTGCGCAGCACCCTGGTCGTCGGCCCGCGTGCTCGTGCCTCGTACCACCTGGGCAAGCGGTTCATCTCGTGCGTCGAGGTGCGGCTGGCGCCCGGCACCGCCCGTCCCCTGCTCGGTGTCCCGGCTGTCGACCTCGTGGGCCGTGCGGTGCCGCTGGACGATCTGCCCGGTCCCGCCGCCCGCCGACTGGCCCATGAGCTGCGCCGACTGGAGCCCGCCGATGCGATGGACCGGCTCACGGAGGTGCTTCCCGAGCGGCTCGCCACCGCCGCCGATCCCTCGCGCACCGAACTGGTCCGCGCCGGTGTCGACGCGCTGTCGGTCCGCTTCGGCCGCCTTCCCGGCCAGGTGGGTGAGGTGGCCCGTGAACTCGCCGTCAGCGAGCGGCAGTTGCGCAACCTGTTCGCCGAGGGCGTCGGACTGTCCCCCAAGCACTACGCCCGCATCGACCGGGTACGGACGGTGCTGAGCCGGGCCCCGAGCGTCGCCTGGGCCGAACTCGCCGCCGCCACCGGCTACTACGACCAGGCGCACATGACGTCCGACTTCCGCACCCTGATGGGCGTCCCGCCCCGTTCCTACTTCACCGGCCGGCTGCCCGAGGCCACGCCTTGCGCGATGGCCCGCCGCGGACGCTGACCTGCCCGGGGCGGGGGGGGCCCCGCCGGGCCGCGCGGGGGGGGGGGCCCAGGGGCGCCGGGGGGGCGCCGGCCCCCGCCCGCGGGGCGCGCGCCCCGCCCGCGCGCCAGCACGGG
>NZ_JBEYXB010000041.1:0-41976 GCF_040644935.1 Streptomyces sp. NPDC046915
TTGATGCTGGAGCTGGTGTGGGAGGCGTTGGAGGGTGCCGGGGTGGTGCCCGGGGCGCTGCGTGGTGAGCGGGTGGGTGTGTTCGCCGGCGTGATTCAGGATGATTATGCGGCGTTGACGCGGGCGGCGGGTGCGGGGCGTTTCGGGACGTTCACGTCGACGGGTCTGCATCGGTCGATCGTGGCGAACCGGGTGTCGTATTTCCTGGGTTTGACGGGGCCGAGTCTGGTGGTGGATTCGGGGCAGTCGTCGTCGTTGGTCGCGATCTATCAGGCCTGTGAATCGCTGCTTAAGGGTGAGTGCTCCGCGGCGCTTGCGGGTGGGGTGAATTTGCTGCTGGTGCCGGAGACTTCGGTGGCGGTGGAGCGGTTCGGGGGGCTTTCCCCGGAGGGCCGTTCGTATGTGTTCGATGCGCGTGCGGATGGTTATGTGCGGGGTGAGGGTGGTGGTGTCGTCGTTCTGAAGCGGCTGGCGGACGCGGTCGCCGACGGTGACGACATCGTGTGTGTCATTCGTGGTGGTGCCGTCAACAACGACGGCGGCGGTACGGGCCTCACCGCACCCCGGTCGGCCGCCCAGGCCGAGGTGATCGGCCTGGCGCTGGACCGGGCCGGGCTGTCGGCGGCGGACGTGGCGTATGTGGAGTTGCACGGTACGGGTACGCCGGTGGGTGACCCGGTGGAGGCGCGGGCGCTGGGGGAGGCCTACGGCTCTGGTGCGCGTCCGGTGCCGTTGGTGGTGGGGTCGGCGAAGTCGAATGTGGGGCATCTGGAGGGTGCGGCGGGTGTTGTCGGCCTGATCAAGGCGGCTTTGTCGGTGCGGGCGGGGAAGGTTCCGGCGAGTCTGAACTTCGTTTCGCCGCATCCGGACATCGATCTGGAGGGTTGGGGTCTGCGGGTGCAGACCGGGCTGGGGGAGTGGCCCGTGGAGGGTGTGCGAAGGGCGGGTGTGTCGTCCTTCGGTATGGGCGGCACCAACGCCCACCTCATCCTTGAACAAGCCCCCGAGCCGGGCACCGGTGCCGAGCCGGGAGTGGCCGACGAGGGCCGGCTCGTGCCGTGGCTGGTCTCCGGCCGGACCCGGGCCGCGCTGCGCGAGCAGGCCGCGCGACTGCTCGACCACGTCGGCGCCGACGACGGCCCCGACCCGGTGGACGTCGCCTTCTCACTGGCCGCCACCCGCACCGCCTTCGACCACCGGGCCGTCGTCCTGGGCGCCGACCGCGCGGAACTGCTGGCCGGCCTGGCCGCCGTCGCCGACGACGAGGCCCGGTCCGGAGTCGTACGCGGCAAGGCGGCCGGCGGCCGCACGGCGTTCCTGTTCACCGGCCAGGGCGCCCAGCGCCTCGGCATGGGCCGGGAGCTGTACGGGCTGTCACCGGTGTTCGCGGAAGCCTTCGACGCGGTGTGCGCGGCGGTCGACCCGCATCTGGAGCGGTCGCTGAAGGAGGTCGTCTTCGGCGCCGAGTCCGAATTGCTGCATCAGACCCAGTACACGCAGGTCGCGTTGTTCGCCGTGGAGACGGCTCTGTTCAGGCTGGTGGAGTCCTTCGGGCTGCGGCCGGACGTCCTGATGGGCCACTCCATCGGTGAGTTGACGGCCGCGCATGTGGCCGGGGTGCTGTCCCTGGCCGACGCGGGCGCGCTGGTCGCGGCGCGGGGGCGGCTGATGCAGGCCGCGCGCGGTGGTGGGGCGATGCTCGCCGTCGCCGCTCCTGAGGCCGAAATCGCCCCGGTTCTCGCGGAGTTCGCGGGACGGTTGGATCTGGCGGCTGTGAACGGGCCGGCTGCGATTGTTCTCTCCGGGGATGCGGACGCGGTGGAGGAGATCGCCGAGCGGTTCGCCGGTGAGGGTGTGAAGGTGAAGCGGCTGACGGTCAGCCACGCCTTCCACTCCCCGCACATGGATGAGGCTCTGGAGGAGTTCACCCGCATCGCCTCGACGCTCACGTTCAATCCTCCGGCGATCCCGGTCGTCTCCAACGTCACCGGTCGGCTCGCCACAGCTGAGGAACTGACGGGCCCCGCCTACTGGGCGGCCCACATCCGTGGCACGGTCCGTTTCCACGACGGTATCCAGACCCTTGCCGCCGACGGTGTCACGACGTACCTGGAACTGGGCCCGGACCCGGTCCTGACCGCGATGGTCCAAGGCGGCCTGGAATCAGGCGAGTTCACGGCAGCCGCCGTACTCCAGAAGGGCAAGGACGAGGAGCGTGCCCTGCTGTCGGCTTTGGCCGTCGCACACACCTCCGGAGCCGAGGTCGACTTCGGCGCGCTGCTCACCGAGGGGCGCCGAGTCCTCTTGCCCACCTACGCCTTCCAGCGCAGGCGGCACTGGATCGACGTACCCGACGACCAGCCGCGCACGACGACGGCCACCGCCGTCCGCCCCGAGGCCGACACCATCGAGGACGACGAGGAGCAGGGGCAGCGCGCCGAGTGGGCGGCCCGCCTCACCGGGCTCACCGACCGCCGACGGCACGAGCGGCTGACCGACCTCATAGCCCGGCACACCGTCGAGATCCTCGGCTACGAGAACACGGGCGAGGTCGACCCGGCCCTGACCTTCAAGGACCTGGGTTACAACTCCCTGACCTCGGTGGAACTACGCGGCCGGCTCGTCACCGAGACAGGACTGGCGCTGCCCGCCTCCCTCCTCTTCGACCACCCGACACCCAACGTGCTCGCCGCCCACCTGGCCCAGGAACTGCTCGGCACCGCCGACGCGGCCCGGACGACCCACACCGCCACCGGCGCCGACGACGAGCCGTTGGCCGTGGTGGGGATGGCGTGCCGGTATCCGGGTGGGGTGGCCTCGCCGGAGGAGTTGTGGCGGCTGGTGGCCGACGGGGTGGACGCGATCGGTGGTCTGCCCGAGGACCGTGGCTGGGATGTGGAGGGCATCTACGATCCCGAGCGGGGTGTGAGCGGCAAGACGTATGCCCGGCACGGTGGTTTCCTGTATGACGCGGGGGAGTTCGACGCCGAGTTCTTCGGCATCAGCCCGCGTGAAGCGGCCGCGATGGACCCGCAGCAGCGGCTGCTGCTGATGACCGCGTGGGAGGCGCTGGAGCGCGCCGGAATCGATCCCGGGACGCTGCGGGGAACCGACACCGGTGTCTTCGCCGGTGTGATGCAGCAGGACTACGGGCCGAGGCTGCACGAACCCGCCGACGGTTTCGAGGGTTATCTGCTGACGGGTGGGACGGCGAGTGTCGCCTCGGGGCGGATCTCGTACTCGCTGGGCCTGGAGGGCCCGGCGATCACGGTGGACACGGCGTGCTCGGCGTCGCTGGTGGCCCTGCACCTGGCGGCGCGGGCCCTGCGGGGCGGCGAATGCTCCCTCGCCCTGGCCGGTGGTGCGGCGGTGATGGCGACGCCGGGGATGTTCGTGGAGTTCTCCCGCCAGCAGGGCCTTGCTCCTGATGGCCGTTGCAAGGCCTTCTCGGACTCGGCGGACGGCACCGCGTGGGCCGAGGGTGCCGGTCTGGTGGTGCTGGAGCGGCTGTCGGACGCCCGCCGCAACGGTCACCAGGTGTTGGCGGTGATCCGGGGCAGCGCCATCAACCAGGACGGCGCCTCCAACGGGCTGACCGCGCCGAACGGTCCTTCACAGCAGCGGGTGATCCGCCAGGCGCTGGCCGACTCCGGTCTCACGGCCGCCGACGTCGACGTCGTCGAGGCCCACGGCACGGGCACGAAGCTGGGTGACCCAATCGAGGCGCAGGCCCTGATCGCCACCTACGGCCAGGACCACGCACCCGAACAGCCTTTGTGGCTGGGTTCGTTGAAGTCCAACATCGGGCACTCGCAGGCGGCGGCCGGTGTCGGCGGTGTCATCAAGATGGTGATGGCCCTGCGGCACGGCGTGCTGCCGCGCACGCTGCACCTGGCCGCGCCGACCACGCACGTCGACTGGACGGCCGGCGCGGTGTCCCTGCTGGCCGACCAGCAGGACTGGCCGGACCTCGACCGCCCTCGCCGGGCAGCGGTGTCCTCCTTCGGGATCAGTGGCACCAACGCCCACCTGATCCTGGAACAGGCCCCGGACCCGGAGGCCCAGACCGGCCCGGTCGAGCCCGAGGCAGCGGTTCCCTGGGTGCTTTCCGCCCGTACGGAAGAGGCCCTGCGCGAGCAGGCCGCCCGCCTGCACGCCCACGTCGAGGCCGACCCCGGCCTCACCCCCGCCTCCGTGGCCCGAGCCCTGGCCACCACCCGCGCCACCTTCGAACACCGCGCCGTCACCATCGGCACCGACCGCGCGGACCTGCTGGCGTCGCTGTCCGCGCTGGCCTCCGGCAGCAGTGCGCCGGATGTCGTGACCGGTGCCGCGACCCCTGGCAAGACGGTGTTCGTCTTCCCCGGACAGGGCTCGCAGTGGGTGGAGATGGCTCGCGGACTGTTCACCTCCTCCCCGCAGTTCGCCACTCGGCTACGCGAATGCGCCGAGGCCCTCGCCGAGTTCACCGACTGGGACCTCCTTGACGTGCTGCTGACCGGCGACGGAGCCGCTCTGGAGCGGGTGGATGTGGTGCAGCCGGCGCTGTGGGCGGTGATGGTGTCGCTGGCCGAGGTGTGGCGTTCGGTGGGTGTCGAGCCGGACGCGGTGGTCGGGCACTCCCAGGGTGAGATCGCCGCCGCGTGTGTGGCGGGTGCGTTGAGCCTGTCGGACGCGGCGCGTGTGGTGGCCCTGCGCAGTCAGGCGATCGGTGCGCTGGCCGGTCGGGGTGGGATGGTGTCGGTCGCGCTGCCGGTGGCTGAGGTGCGGCCGTATCTGACCTCGTACGAGGGTGAGGTGGCCGTCGCCACCGTCAACGGGCCTCGTTCCACGGTGGTTTCCGGTGGCACCGCCGCCTTGGACGCGTTGATGGAGCGGTGGCAGGAAGACGGTGTGCGGGCCCGCCGTATCCCGGTCGACTACGCCTCGCACTCCCCGCACGTGGAGGGGATCCACGACGAGGTGCACCGCCTGCTGGAGCCCGTCGCCCCCGTCTCCGCCCCCGTCGCGTTCTACTCCACCGTCGAGGTCGGCCCGATCGACACGGCCGGACTGACCGGCGAGTACTGGTTCCGCAACCTGCGCCGGACCGTCGAGTTCGAGGACACCGTCAGGCTGCTCCTCGCGGACGGCTTCACCGGGTTCGTCGAGTGCTCGCCGCACCCCGTCCTGACCGTCGGCCTCCAGGAGACCTTCGAGGCGGCGGGCGTCGAGGGCCAGGCCGTCGCGGTCGGTTCGCTGCGCCGCGACGAGGGCGGCTGGGAGCGGTTCCTGCTGTCGGCCGGGCAGGCCTTCACGCAGGGCGTGCCGGTCGACTGGACCACCGTCGTACCCGAGGCGGTCGCCGCCGACCTGCCCACCTACGCCTTCCAGCACCGGCACTACTGGCTGACCGCCCCGGACCCGCAGGGCGACGCCTCCTCGATCGGGCAGGCGCCCGCGGGGCACCCGCTGATCGGCTCGGTCGTGGAACTGGCCGGTTCGGCCGCCACCGTGCTCACCGGGCGGCTGTCGCTGCGCACCCACGGCTGGATCGCCGACCACGCCGTGGCGGGCCAGGTGCTGCTGCCCGGTACGGCGTTCGTGGAGCTGGCGCTGCGGGCCGCGGACGAGGTGGGCTGCGAGCGGGTGGGCGACCTGACCCTGCTGGAGCCGCTGGTGCTGCCCGAACGGGGTGGTGTGCAGCTGCGCGTGGAGGTCGGGGAACCCGGCGAGGACGGGCGCCGCACGGTGTCCGTGCACTCCCGCCCGGACAGCGAGGCCAAGGGACTCGCCTGGACCTGCCACGCCAGCGGCGTGCTGGAGGAGACGGCCGGAACCACGGAAGCGGCAGCGGACCTGACCGCCTGGCCGCCGACCGGAGCCGAGGCCGTCGACATCGAGGAGCTCTACCCGCGGCTGGCCGAACACGGCTACGGCTACGGGCCGGCCTTCCGCGGCCTGCGCGCCCTGTGGCGGCGGGGTGAGGAGGTGTACGCGGAGGTCGCCCTGGCCGACGGGCAGCGCGCCGACGCCGCCGCCTTCGGCCTGCACCCGGCCCTGCTCGACGCCGCCCTGCACGCGGTGCTGGCCACCACCGGTGCCCTCCCGGCGGACGGGATCCGGCTGCCCTTCTCCTGGCAGGGCGTCGGCCTGCACGCCTCCGGCGCCCAGTCGCTGCGCGTGGCCGTCACCCCGGCCGGCGCGGACGACACCGTCACCCTCACGGTCGCCGACCCGGACGGCGCCCCGGTCGCCACCGTCGACACCCTGGTGTGGCGCACCGCCGACCTGGCCCGGCTCGGCGCCGCGAACGTCGCCGACGCGCTGCTGCGCGTGGACTGGACGGCGCTCGCCGCCGACCCCGCGCAGACCGCGGCCTGGAGCCTCCTCGGCCCCGACCACCTGGGCCTGGCGGCCGGCGGCACGCCCGAGCACCACTTCGCCGACCTGGCCGCGCTCACCGCCGCCCTGGAGGAGGGCACCGCCGTCTCCGGGCCGGTCCTGGTGTGCCGCGCGCCGTCGTACGACGTGGTCGACCCGGCGGGCGCCGCCCACACCGCCGTACGGGACACCCTCGCCCTCGTCCAGCAGTGGCTGGCCGACGAGCGGCTGGCCGGGCTGCGGCTCGGCCTGGTCACCCGGGGCGCGGTCGCGGCGCCCACCGCCGACGCGCTCACCGACCTCGCCGACGCCCCGCTGTGGGGCCTGCTGCGGTCCGCGCAGGCCGAGAACCCCGGGCGGTTCCTGCTGGCCGACGTCGACGCCGACGAGCGGTCCGTGGCCGCCCTGCCCGCCGCCCTGGCCGCCGGCCCGGCCCAGATCGCCCTGCGCGGCGGGGACGTACTCGTGCCCCGACTGGCGCGGGCGGCCACCGGCGGGGCACTGGTGCCGCCGCGGGACCGCCCCTGGAAGCTCGACGTGGTCGGCCAGGGCATGCTCGAATCGCTCTCCCTGGTGCCCTGCGACGAGGCCACCGCACCGCTGCGCCCGCACGAGATCCGCATCGCGGTCCGCGCCGCCGGCCTCAACTTCCGCGACGTGCTGATCGCCCTGGGCGTCCACCCGGGCGACGCCGACATGGGCGAGGGCGCCGGCGTGGTCACCGAGGTCGGCTCCGAGGTCACCTCGCTCAAGCCCGGCGACCGGGTGCTCGGCATGCTGCCCGGCGCGTTCGGGCCCGTCGCGGTGGCCGACGCCCGCTGGGCCGCGCGCATCCCCGACAGCTGGACGTACGAACAGGCCGCCTCCGTGGGCATCGTGTTCGCCACCGCCTACTACGGCCTGGTCACCCTCGGCCGGGTCCAGCCGGGCGAGTCCGTCCTGGTGCACGCGGCCGCGGGCGGCGTCGGCATGGCCGCCGTGCAGCTCGCCCGCCACCTCGGCGGCGACGTGTACGGCACCGCCTCCACCGGCAAGTGGGACACCCTGCGCGCCTCCGGCCTCGACGACCGGCACATCGCCAACTCCCGCACCCTCGACTTCGAGCACGAGTTCCGGGCCGCCACCGGCGGACACGGCATCGACGTCGTACTCGACTGCCTCGCCAACGAGTTCGTCGACGCGACCCTGCGGCTGACGGCGCCCGGCGGCCGGTTCGTCGAGATGGGCAAGGTCGACATCCGCGACCGTGAGCAGGTCGCCCGCGACCACCCCGGCGTCGACTACACCGCCTTCGACCTCATCCAGGTCGCCCTGCACCAGCCCGACGAGTACCAGGAGATCCTGCTGGCTCTGGTCGAGCTGTTCGAACGCGGCGACCTCACCCCGATCCCGGTGCGTGCCTGGGACGTGCGGGAGGCGCCCGACGCCTTCCGGTACGTCAGCCAGGCCAAGCACATCGGCAAGATCGTGCTCACGATGCCCCGGCAGTGGGACCCCGACGGCACGGTCCTGATCACCGGCGCCACCGGCACCCTCGGCCGGCTCGCCGCCCGCCACCTGGTGACCGAGCACGGCATACGCCACCTGCTCCTGGTCAGCCGGCGCGGCCCGGACGCCCCGGGAGCGGCGGAACTCGTCGGGGAACTGCGGGCGCTCGGCGCCGACGCCACCGTCGCCGCCTGCGACGTCACCGACCGCGCCGCCCTGGCCGGACTCCTGGCCGGCGTCCCGGCCGGCCGGCCGCTGCGCGCGGTCGTGCACACCGCCGGCGTCCTCGACGACGGGCTGGTCTCCGCCCTCACCCCGGACCGCGTCGACGCCGTGCTGCGCCCGAAGGCCGACGCCGCCTGGCACCTGCACGACCTCACCCGCGACGCCGACCTCACCCACTTCGTCCTCTACTCCTCCGTCATGGGCGCCCTCGGCAACGCCGGCCAGGGCAACTACGCGGCGGCCAACGTCTTCCTCGACGCCCTCGCCCAGCACCGGCACGCCCAGGGGCTGCCCGCCACCTCGCTGGCCTGGGGCTTCTGGGAGGAACGCAGCGAGATGACGGGCGAGCTCGACGAGGTCGACCTGGCCCGCATCGCCCGCACCGGACTGATCCCGGTCACCTCCGGCGAGGGAATGGCGCTGTTCGACGAGGCCACCGCGGGCAGCGACCCCGCGCCGGTCGCCACCCGCCTCGACACCGCCCGGCTCGCGACCCAGGCCTCCTCCGGCGCGCTGCCGGAGGTGTTCGCCGGACTGGTACGGGTCCGTACCCGGCGCACCGCGGGTTCGGCCGCCGCCGCGGGCGGCGGCGCCACCGGACGGTTCGCGGGGCTGTCCCCGGCCGACCGCGACCGCGCCCTGATGGACCTGGTCCGCGAGCACGCCGCGACCGTCCTCGGCCACGCCTCCCCGGCGACGATCGGCGCCGAGGCCAAGTTCAAGGAGCTCGGCTTCGACTCGCTGTCCGCGGTCGAACTGCGCAACCGGCTCGGCGAGACCGTCGGCGCGCGACTGTCCTCCACGGCCGTCTTCGACTACCCGACCCCCACCGACCTCGTCCGGCACCTGCGCGGCGAACTCTTCGGCGACGAGGACGAGTCCACCGCCGCACCGGCCGCGCCCGTACCGGCCGCCGCCGTCGGCGACACCGCCGACCCGGTCGCGATCGTCGGCATCGGCTGCCGGATGCCCGGCGGCGCCGACTCGCCGGAGGGCCTGTGGCGGCTGGTCGCCGACGGCGTGGACGCGATCGGCGCCATGCCCACCGACCGCGGCTGGGACCTGGAGAACCTCTACGACCCCGACCCCGACCGCTCCGGCAAGAGCTACGCCGTCGAGGGCGGCTTCCTCTACGACGCCCCCCGGTTCGACGCCGACTTCTTCGGCATCAGCCCGCGCGAGGCGGCCGCGATGGACCCGCAGCAGCGACTGCTGCTGGAGACCGCGTGGGAGGCGCTGGAACGCGCGGGCATCCTGCCCGGCGGGCTCAAGGGCAGCCAGACCGGAGTGTTCATCGGTGCCCTGTTCCAGGAGTACGGCTCACCGCTGCACGGCGCCGACGAGAAGGTCGACGGCTTCCGCCTCACCGGCAAGACCACCAGCGTCCTCTCCGGCCGTATCGCCTACTTCCTGGGCCTGGAGGGCCCGGCGATCACCGTGGACACCGCCTGCTCCTCCTCCCTGGTCTCCCTGCACCAGGCCGCGCACGCACTGCGCCAGGGCGAATGCTCGCTCGCGCTGGCCGGCGGGGTGTCGGTGCTGGCCACCCCCGGCATCTTCGCCGAGTTCAGCCGGCAGCGCGGCCTCGCCGCCGACAGCCGTATCAAGGCCTTCGCCGCGGCCGCCGACGGCACCGGCTGGGGCGAGGGCGCCGGCGTCCTCGTCCTGGAGCGGCTGTCGGACGCCCGCCGCAACGGTCACCAGGTGCTGGCGGTGATCCGGGGCAGCGCCGTCAACCAGGACGGCGCCAGCAACGGACTCACCGCGCCCAACGGCCCCTCGCAGCAACGGGTGATCCGCCAGGCCCTGGCCAACTCCGGTCTCACGGCCGCCGACGTCGACGTCGTCGAGGCGCACGGCACCGGCACCAAGCTCGGCGACCCGATCGAGGCACAGGCCCTGATCGCCACCTACGGCCAGGACCACAGCCCCGAACAGCCGCTGTGGCTCGGCTCGTTGAAGTCCAACATCGGCCACACCATGGCCGCCTCCGGCGTCGCCAGTGTCATCAAGATGGTGATGGCGCTGCGCAACGACGTCCTCCCGCGCACCCTGCACGTCGACGCGCCCACCCCGCACGTCGACTGGAGCAGGGGAGCGGTGGAACTCCTCGCCCAGGAACAGCCCTGGCCGGAACTGGACCGCCCGCGCCGGGCGGCGGTGTCCTCCTTCGGTATCAGCGGCACCAACGCCCACCTGATCCTGGAACAGGCCCCCGAACCGGAGGCACCGGCGGAGCCCGCCGAGCCCGAGGGAGCCGTCCCGTGGATGCTCTCGGCCCGCACCGAGGCCGCCCTGCGCGACCAGGCCGTCCGGCTGCGCGCGTTCGTCGACGCGCGCCCCGGCCTCACCCCGGCCGCCGTCGGCCGGGCCCTGGCCACCACCCGCACGGCCTTCGAACGCCGTACGGTCTTCGTCGGCGCCGACCGCACCGAGTTCCTCGGCTCCCTGGACGCGTTCGCCGCCGGCGAGGCCTCCGCGAACGTGGTCTCCGGCACCGCGGTCCCCGGCAAGACGGTGTTCGTCTTCCCCGGACAGGGCTCGCAGTGGGCCGGCATGGCCCGCGGACTGTTCGCCTCCTCCCCGGTGTTCGCGTCCCGACTGCGCGAATGCGCCGACGCGCTCGCCGAGTTCACCGACTGGGACCTCCTGGAGGTACTGCTCCCCGCGGACGACGCCACGGCGGACCTGCTGGAGCGGGTGGATGTGGTGCAGCCGGCGCTGTGGGCGGTGATGGTGTCGCTGGCCGAGGTGTGGCGTTCGGTGGGTGTCGAGCCGGACGCGGTGGTCGGGCACTCCCAGGGTGAGATCGCCGCCGCGTGTGTGGCGGGTGCGTTGAGCCTGTCGGACGCGGCGCGTGTGGTGGCCCTGCGCAGTCAGGCGATCGGTGCGCTGGCCGGTCGGGGTGGGATGGTGTCGGTCGCGCTGCCGGTGGCTGACGTGCGGCCGTATCTGACCCCGTACGAGGGTGAGGTGGCCGTCGCCACCGTCAACGGGCCTCGCTCCACGGTGGTTTCCGGTGGCACCGCCGCCTTGGACGCGCTGATGGAGCGGTTCCAGGAAGACGGTGTGCGGGCCCGCCGTATCCCGGTCGACTACGCCTCCCACTCCCCGCACGTGGAGGGGATCCACGACGAACTGCTGAGGCTGCTGGAGCCGGTCGCGCCGGTGTCGTCGCCGGTGGCCTTCTACTCCACCGTCGAGGTCGGCCCGATCGACACGGCCGGGCTGACCGGCGAGTACTGGTTCCGCAACCTGCGCCGGACCGTCGAGTTCGAGGACACCGTGCGCACCCTGCTGGCGGAGGGCTTCACCGGGTTCGTCGAGTGCTCGCCGCACCCGGTGCTGACCATGGGCCTCCAGGAGACCTTCGAGGCGGCGGGCGTGGAGGGCCAGGCCGTCGCGGTCGGTTCGCTGCGCCGCGACGAGGGCGGCTGGGACCGGTTCGTACTGTCGGCCGGGCAGGCGTACGTCGAAGGCGTGCCGGTCGACTGGACCACCGTCGTACCCGAGGCGGCCCCCGCCGACCTGCCCACCTACGCCTTCCAGCAGCAGCACTACTGGCTGGCCCCGCACGAGCCCGCCGCCGGCGGCGCCGGCCTGGGCGCCGCCTCCCCGGGCCACCCGCTGCTCACGGCGGCGCTGGAACTGCCCGGCTCCGAGGCGGTCCTGCTCACCGGCCTGCTCACCCCGCGCACCCTGCCGTGGCTCACGGACCACACCCTCGCCGAACGGCCCGTGCTGCCCGGTACGGCGTTCGTGGAGCTGGCGTTGCGGGCGGCGGACGAGGTGGGCTGCGAGCGGGTGGCCGAACTGTCCCTGCTGGAGCCGCTGGTGCTGCCCGAACGGGGTGGTGTGCAGCTGCGCGTGGAGGCCGGCGAACCGGATGCCGACGGGCGCCGCACGGTGTCCGTGCACTCCCGCCCGGACAGCGAGGCCAAGGGACTCGCCTGGACCTGCCACGCCACCGGCGTCCTTCAGGAGACGGCCCAGGAACCCGAGACGGCACCGGACCTGACGGTCTGGCCGCCGACCGGCGCCGAAGCGGTCGGCATCGAGGAGCTCTACCCGCGCCTGGCCGAGCACGGCCACGGCTACGGGCCGGCCTTCCGCGGCCTGCGCGCCCTGTGGCGGCGGGGCGAGGAGGTGTACGCGGAGGTCGCCCTGGCCGACGCCCAGCGCGCCGACGCCGCCGCCTTCGGCCTCCACCCGGCCCTGCTCGACGCCGCCCTGCACGCGGTCCTCGCCGCCTTCCCGCGGGACGGCATCCGGGTGCCCGCCGACTGGCAGGGCGTCACCCTGCACGCCTCCGGCGCGCAGACGCTCCGGGTCGCCGTCACCCCGGCCGGTCCGGACGGCACCGTCGCCGTCACCGCCGCCGACGCCACCGGCACCCCCGCCGTCACCGTCGACGCCGTCACCCTGCGGCCGGTCACCGCACCCGCCGTCCGGCACGCCTCCGCGGCCCAGCGGGACGCCCTGTTCCACGTCACCTGGACCGACGCCCCGGCCGTACGGCCCACCGCACCGGCACCCGCCGCCTGGGCCGTGATCGGCGCGGACACCTTCAAGGCCCGCTCCGGGCTGATGGCGGCCGGCACCTACGCCGAGGCCTACGCGGACCTCGACGAACTCGCCGCCCGGATCGAGTCGGACGGCACCGCCCGCCCCGACGTGGTGCTGCTCTCCGCCGGACCCCGAGGCGCCGCGGACGTCCTGCACCCGCTGCGCACCTGGCTGGCCGACAGCCGTTTCGCCGACGCGCGCATGGTGGTCCTCACCCGGAACGCCGTCCCCGCCCACGGCACGCCCGACCCGCACGCCGCCGAGGTGTGGGGACTCGTACGCGCCCTGGAGGGCGAGGCACCCGGCCGGTTCGTGCTCGCCGACACCGACGGCAGCAAGGCGTCCTGGCGCACGCTCGTGGCCCAGCTGTCCGGCACCGAGTCCCAACTGGCCCTGCGCCGCAGCACCGTCCGGGTGCCGAGGCTGGCCCGCCTGCGGCCCGCGGCACCGGCACCGGTCGTCGACCCGGGCGGCACCGCCCTGATCGCCGGGGCCGGGGGCCCCCTCGGCCGGCTCGTCGCCCGCCACCTCGTCACCGCGCACGCGGTACGGGACCTCCTGCTGCTCGAAGCCGCCGGAGTGAGCGAGCTGTCGGCCGAACTGACCGGACTGGGCGCCCGCGTCACCGTGGCCGCACCGGACCCCGCCGACCCGGCGGCGCTGGCCGCACTGCTGGACGGGCTGCCCGCCGACCGCCCGCTGCGGACCGTGCTGCACCTCACCGAACCGGCGCCGTACACGGTCGCGGCCGACCTCGGCCCGGACACGTTCGGACCGGCCCTGGCCGCACGGGCCGAGGCGGTACGCGCCCTGCACGAGGCCACGGCGGGCCGCGAGGTCAGCGCGTTCGTCCTGCTCACCCCGGTGGCCGGCCTGCTCGGCGGCACCGGCCAGGCGGCCGACGCCGCGACCACCGCCCACCAGTCCGCGCTCGCCCACACCCGCCGCACCACGGGCGACACGGCGACGACCGTGGCCTACGGCCCCTGGACGGACGGCGGCACCCCGGCACTGCCCCCGCTGCGGGAGACCGAACTGCTCGACCTGCTCGACGCGGCCTGCGGACTGGACCAGGCCGAAGTGGTCCTGGCCCGGCCCGCCTTCGAGGAGCTCGCCCGCCAGGCGGAATCCGCCCCCGCACCGGCACTGCTCCGCTCGCTGCTCGGCCGCCCCGCCAGGCGCCGGGCCCGGGACACGGCCGCCGACGAGGGACCGACGTACAAACAGCAACTGGCCGCACTCGACGACGACGCCCGCGACCGCACCCTGCTCGAACTGGTCCGCTCGCACGCCGCCGCCGTCCTCGGCCACGCCACACCCGACGCGATCGACCCGGAGCAGAAGTTCCGCGAACTCGGCTTCGACTCGCTGCTCGCGCTCGCCCTGCGCAACGCGCTCAACGCGGTCACCGGCCTCAGGCTGCCGCCCGGAGTGGTCTTCGACCAGCCGACCCCGGCAGAGCTGGCACAGCACCTCAAGAAGCAGATCCTCGACCACTGACGGGCAAGGAGACCGGTATGAAAGCAGAAGGCGTCTTCATCGACTCCGTCGGCGTGTTCCTGCCCGACTGGGTGAGCGCCGAACAGGGCGTCGCCGACGGCCTGTACGACGAGGAGGTCTACAAGGCGAGCGGCCTGACCGGCACGCACGTCGCCGAGGACCTCCCGGCCCTGGACATGGCGGTGACCGCCGCCCGCACCGCCCTGGAACGCGCCGGACTCGACCCCGGCGACATCGAGTCGCACATCCACAGCGGCGTCTACCACCAGGGCCCCGACGGCTCCTACCCGCCTGCCTACATCCTGCGCGAACTCGGCGTCGGCAACGTGCCCTCCCTGCACATCCGGCAGGGCTGCAACGGCATGCTCGCCGCCCTGGAGATCGCCGTCGGGCAGATCACCGGCGCCGCCGAGGTCGAGACCGCGCTGCTCACCACGGCACAGAACTTCAGCACCCCGCTCATCGACCGCTGGCGCGGCTTCGGCGACTCCTACATCCTCGCCGACGGCGCCGCCGCGGCCGTCGTCGGCGCCGGCAGCGGCTTCGCCGAACTGCGCGCCATCAACTCCGGCACCCTGCCGGAACTCGAGAAGTGGCACCGCGGCGACGAGTCCCTGCTGCCGCCCCGCGACGGCACCCGGGCGGAGGTCGCCGTGGCCGAACGCGCGGCCCTGTTCAACGAACGCGAGATGCCCCTGGCCGAAACGGTGGAACGCATCGGCGAGTTCGACCTGTCGATCATCCACCGGACCCTGGTCGACGCCGACCTCAACGCCTCCGACCTGGCCCGGGTCATCCCGATCAACCAGGACGGCCGCATGATCGAGTTCTCGGTGCTCGCCCCGCTCGGCCTGCCGATGTCCCGCTCCAGCTGGGACTTCGGCCGCTCCGTGGGCCACGTCGGCGCCGCCGACCTCGTCATCTCCCTGGACCACCTGATCCGCGCCGGCGAACTCGCCCCCGGCGACCACGTCCTGCTGCTCTCCCAGGGACCGGGCTGGATCAGCTCATCGGCGATCCTGACCATCACCGACCGACCCACCTGGTAAGAGCCTGTGTCCGCGACCCGCTCCAGGAGCACCCCATGACCGAGGCAAGGTCCGCCGTCCTGCACGCCCCCGGCTGCGACATCCACTACGACGTCCGGGGCGCCGGCCCCCTCCTGCTGATCATCCAGGGCGGCGGCGGAGACGCCACCCGCACCGACGACCTCGTCGCGCTGCTGACCGAGGACCACACGGTGGTCACGTACGACCGGCGGGGCCTGTCCCGCAGCCGCCTGCGGGAACCCGTGGACGCGGTCACCCCGGAGACGAACGCCGAGGACGCCCACCTGCTGCTGGCCGCCCTCACCGACGAACCCGCACTCGTCCTCGGCTCCAGCATCGGCGCCAACATCGCCCTCCACCTGGCCCTGCGCCACCCCGGACAGGTCCGCCGGGCCGTCGTCCACGAACCCCTCGTCCTGGGTCTGCTCACCCCCGGCGAACGCGTCGAGGCCGCCCAGGCCCTGACCAAGCTGGAGGCGCTCCACGCGGCCGAGGGCTGGCCCGCGGCGGTGCGCGAGATGGCGGCCTTCAACAACATCGACCTGACCGTCGCCGACGTCGAACCGGGTGTCGTCCTGGAACCCACCAGCGCGGACCAGACCGACAACATCGAGTTCTTCCTCGCCAAGGAAGTGCCGCAGTTCCGCCGCAACCAGTTCGACGACGAGATGCTCGACCGTCTCAAGGCGTCCGGCGCCCCCGTCGTCCCCGCCGCCGGCGCCGCCTCCGGCCGCAACTGGTCCTGGCGCTGCGCCGAGGCCCTCGCGGCCCGCCTCGGCACCCCCCTGGAGCCCTTCCCCGGCGGCCACATCGGCCTGAAGACCCACCCCCGCGCCTTCGCGGCGAAGCTCCGCGAGGTCCTGGCCGGCTGAGCGTCACACACCCGTCATGCCGAAGGCCCCACGGACCGGTCTCCGTGGGGCCCTTCACACGCGCCGGACACGCCTCACGCCCGCCGGCGCGGCAGCAGACCCGCCACCTCCTCCAGCAGCTCCCGGCCGGGCCGGGCGAGCGCGTCGCGGTGGCCGGTGAGACTGTTCAGGAGTTCCCGGGCGCAGGCACGGGCCGAACGCAGCGCCTCCTCCAGCAGGGCGGCCCGCGGGCCGGAGGTCCGCTCCAGGGCGGCCGCGCGCAGCGTCGGCAGATGCGCGAACACGAACAGCTCGCGCAGGCAGCGCTCCGCGCTCCACCACTCGTTCTGCCAGGACACGTACACACTGGTGGCCCGGCCCCGCGCCGACCGGAAGGGGTCCGCGACCCGCCGGGCCTCGTTCAGCCACAGCAGCAGCGCCTCGTGGAACAGCGACTCCTGGAGGCTGTAGACCGAGGGCTCGGTGAACATGAACCCGGGCGGCAGCCGGTGCAGGCCAAGACCGGTCAGGAACACGGTGAACGGCAGGCCCTCGAAGGAGCACGACGACATCGTCTCGCCCAGCGGAGCCAGGTCGGGCCGCGGCTTGAGCAGCACCACCGCGCCGACGAAGTCCCCCACCACACGCGCCGCCCACGGCGACAGACCGGGCAGGGTGTCGACGGCCTCCGTCAGCCGGGCGGTGGTCCGCGGCCCCGGCAGCACCGTGCGGTAGCCGGACAGCGCCAGCTCCCGCAGGACGTCCGGGCCCAGCCCGGTCGCGTACCGCAGCCGCAGCTCCCCGCCGCCGAACTCCACCAGCGAGGCGTCCGCCACCCCCAGTGCCTCGCCGCCGGGCGGCGGGGCGGGCCAGCGGCCGTGGTTGAGCCGGCCGCACAGGTACGGCGGCGGTGTACCGCCCGGCAGCCCGGCCCGGCCGGCGGGCGCGCCGCCGTCCCGGGCGAGCAGGGCCGCGTAACGGGCGCGTACGGCGTCGAGACCGGCCGGGCCGGCAAAGACCTCCGGCGCGGCGGCGGGAGAGCTGGCGTTCATGGTGTCCTTCCTGCGGCGGGCAGCCGGGCCAGGGAGGCCCGCGCGTACACCACCTGATAGCCGGGGAGGGTGAACAGCGACTCCCGGAACGTGCTGGTGGCGTCCAGGGCCACCGGGTCGGCGGGGGCCGGGTCCGGGCGGCCGTACAGCTCGGCGCGCTCGGCCAGGAAGTAGTGCAGGTTCAGCGCGTCCTGCCGGCGCTGGCACACCCACCACTGACGGCACTCCTCCGCGCTGCCGTACCGGCGCAGATAGGCCGCGACCGCCTGCTCCTCCAGCCGCTGCGCCAGCCGCTCGGACGCCAGCTGGCCCAGCACGTCACGCACCGGGCGGGCCCGCTCGTACAGGCAGTGGCCCAGCTCGTGGGCGAGCCCGGCGAGCGCCTCCAGCGTGGGCGCGTCCAGGCCGTGCACCACCAGCCGGCCGTCGTCGTCCACGCTGCGGAACGGCACCGGCACGTCGAGCCGGGACTCGGCGAGCACCTGCCGCACCTGCCGGGCGCGCGGCCGCAGGAGGCCGGGCAGGAGCTCGGCGGCGGTGGCGTGCGTGGGGTGCCGCAGCACCGTCGTCTGCGCGAGGAACGGCAGCCGCAGCTCCATGAACGGCAGGAAGTCCTCGACGCGCAGCGGGATCAGCTCCCGGTACCGGCCGCTGTCCAGCACCGCCGCCACCTGCCGGTACGTCACGTCCGACAGCCGCCGCAGCCACACCGCGTCCCGCAACCGGGCCAGCGCCGCGCGCCGTCCCGCCAGCAGGGCGGCCAGCAGCGGACCCCGTCCGAGGACCGACTCCTTCTGCAACTGCCGCCGGTGATCTCGGTAGGCGGCCACGGCGGGGGCGTACCCGCGCAACAGGGCGCCCCGCGCGGTACACGGACCCAACTGCCCACCCCCCCGCTCGCGATCCGTTGGGCGGGGCGCCGTCAGGTGGGCCCCGCCCGGCGGGGTCAGCCTCCCAGGGCCTCGCCCTCGTCGAGTTCGGCGACCAACTCCTCGAGGTCGGCCGTCACCGCGCTCTGCAGGCGGGGCGCGCTCTCCTCGGCCTCCTCCTCGGCCGCTGCCGCGGCGGAAAGGCCGGCGGGAACGTCGGCGGGGTCGGACATGGAACCTCCTCACGCTGTACGGATGAAGACCGGGCCCCGGACGCGCACCGTCGAGCGTGCGGAACCCACCCCGCATCAACGCGCCCCCCGCTAAAGGGAGACCAGCCCGGCGGCTGGCCCGGCGGAACGATCGCGGCGCGTCCGCCGCGGCCTCACACCTCGCAGCCCTCCAGCCGCCACACCCCCGGCCGCACCTCCGACCATCCCGCGGGCCGGCCCTCCGCGCCCCGTACCCGCTCCAGCCACCGGTCGGCGTACGACTGCAACCGGCGGTCGCGCAGGCCGGCCGCCAGGTCGCGGCACTCGGCGAAGTGGGGCCGGGCCGCCGTGGGGCCGTCGGTCTCCAGGGCCAGCAGGCCCCACACCCGGTGCGCCTCGTAGCGGCCGCGCGGATCGTCGCCCGCGGCGTCCAGCGCGGGCGGGAGCAGGGCCGCCGCGCCCTCCAGCCCACCCGCGTCGAGCTGGAGGTCGGCGAGGCCGACCAGGGCCCGGCCGCGTTCGGCGGCCGCCGGTGCCGCGTCGGCCGTCAGCAGGGCCCGCTCGTAGTACTCGGCTGCCCGGTCCAGCCGCCGCCGCTGCCAGGCGAGGTCGCCCAGCGACCGCAGCAGCCGGGCCTCGGCCGCCAGGTCCTCCCGCCGGCGCGCCGCGTCCAGCGCCAGCGTGTGGCAGGCCTCCCAGGCCTCCCAGGCCGCCCGCGCCTCCAGCAGTCCGGTCAGCGCGTCCGCCAGTTCCACGGCCTCGGCCCACAGCCCGGCCGCGTGACACCGCCGTACGACGGCCACCAGACCGTCCTGCCGCTCGGCGAACCACTCCAGTGGATGCAGCCCGTCCATCTCGGCGGCCCCGTCGGCCGCGGCGGCCTGCGCGACGCATGCCGCCGCCAGCCGGGCGGTGGCCGCCCGCGCCTCCTCGGCCGGCGTCTCCGCGGCCAGACACTCCAGGGCCAGCAGCCGCCACAGCCCGGGCAGCCGATGGGCGCCCCGGGCGGGCCCGTCCGGCACCTGGCTCGCGAGCCGCACCTCGGCCAGCTGCCGCAGCACCTCCTCGGTCTTGACGACGTCCTCGCCGAGCACCGCGGCCGCCGTCTGCGCCCCGAACGGACCGGAGGGCACCAGACCCAGCAGCCGGAAGGCGCGCCGCAGCGCCGGCGGCGCCTCCTCGTAGGAGGAGCGCAGCCGGTCGTGGAAGCCGGGGGCCGCGGCCGTCAGCTCCGCCAGCCGTCGCGGCTCCTCGCGCAGCCGGGCGGCCAGCATCTCCAGGCCCCAGTGCGGGCGGGAGGCCAGCCGGGCGGCCGCCGCCCGCAGCGCCAGCGGCAGCCCCCCGCACAAGGCGGCGATCTCCCGTACCGCCGCCTCGCCGCCGCGCCGCGGGACCAGCCGGCCCGCCGCCGAAGTGAACAGCCGACGTGCCTCCGGCTGGGGGAGCACGTCCAGTTCCAGCACCCGGCCGGTCAGCTCCTCCGGAGTGCGCCGGCAGGTCAGCAGGGCGGTGCTGCCCGGGGTGTCCGGCAGCAGCGACCGCACCTGCGCCGGGGAGCGGACCCCGTCCAGGACCAGCAGCATCCGCCGGTCCTTGGTCAGCCGGTTCAGGATGCGGCGCAGCTCGGACTCCTGGGGCGGCAGCGGCCCGGACACCCCGAACCGGCGCAGCAGTGCCGTCAGCGCCTCCGTCGGATCCGCCGGGCCGGGCCCGCCCAGCTCCAGGAAGACCCGGCCGTCCGGGAAGAGGCCGCTCAGCTCGTGCGCGGCGGCCACGGCCAGCGCCGTCTTGCCGGTGCCCGCCGCACCGGTGACCGCGACGCAGCCGCCGGCCGGGACGTCGCGCAACAGCGAGCCGAGCCGCTCCAGTTCCTCGGTGCGCCCGACGAACACCGGGTCCCGGGCGGGCAGCCGGTCCAGCGCCTGCCCGGGCAGCCGGACCCGCGCGGAGGCGGACCCGTCGGCCGGCGCCGCGGGCTCGGTCCGCGCGGTCTCCCGTACGGCCGGCCGTAACAGCTCGGGGTCGCCGGCCAGGATCCGCTGCTGGAGCTGCTGGAGGCGGCGGCCCGGCTCGATGGCCAGCTCCTCCACCAGCGCCTGGCGCAGCTGGGTGAAGACCCGCAGCGCGTCCGCCTGCCGTCCGGTGCGGTACAGGGCCACCATCAGCAGTGCGTGGAACTCCTCCCGCATGGGCATCTCGGCGACGGTGGCCTGGAGTTCACCGACCAGGTTCTGGTGGCCGCCGAGCTGGAGTTCGGCCCGGAAGCGCTGTTCGAGGGCGGCGGTGCGCACCTCGGCCAGCCGTACGGCGGTCCTGGCCAGCAGCGCGCCGTGCGGGGTGTCGGAGGCCAGCGGTGCCCGCCACAGGGCCAGCGCCCGGCTCTGCAGATCGGCCGCGGCCGCGTGTTCGCCGCGCAGCAGCGCCTCCCGGCCGCTGTGGTGCAGCTCCTCGAACACCGTCAGGTCCAGCTGCGCCGGGTCGAGGTACAGGGCGTACCCGGGCGGCCGGGTGACCAGCGTGTCCCGTCCGTACTCGGGATCGGCGGCGTGCAGCAGCTTGCGCAGCTGCGAGATGTAGACCTGGAGCGTGGTCGTCGCGGTGCGCGGGGGGTTCTCCCCCCACAGTTCGTCGATGAGGCTGTCGACCGAGACGACCTCGTTGGCCCGCACCAGGAGGGTGGCGAGCACCGCGCGGATCTTCGCGGCCCGGGGAGTGACCGGTACGGCCGTCCCGGGCGAGGTGACTTCCAGTGGACCCAGTATCCGAAAACGCATGTTCCCCCGCCTTCTTCGGCAATCGCGCGGTCGCCGGGCGGGCCGTGCGGCCGGGTCCCCGGCAGCCGGTCCGCGCCCGGCGCCGTCGTACGCCGGCTCGACGGAGCCCGTTGGTACCGCTCGAGCGGTGGACGGGACCCCGCCGGACGCCGTCGGCCCGCGCGCGAGGGGGGCCGACGGGAGGCCGGGGCCCGAACGGCTCCGTGCCCCCAACTGTAGGCCGCGGCCACCCCCTAAATTCGGACAGGCGTACCCCTAATTCCCCAGGACCGGTTGCCGTATCGCAAGCGGCACTTTAGGGCGCGAACCGAGCATGGACAGGCCTTGGCGGCAGGAGGGGCGTCGTGTGCCCCGCAACGAAAGCGCCACGAGGGGGCCGATCTTGACCGCTGCATCCATGACTTTCACCGAACTGCTCCGGGACCGCGCCGACGCGCTCGGCGACGCGGACGCCCAGGTGTTCCTGAGCGATCCCGGCGGAGCCCGGCACCTCACGTACGCCGAACTCGACCGCCGGGCCCGCGCGTTGGCGGTCCGGCTGCGTGAACACGGCGCCCAGGGCCAGCCCGTGCTGCTGCTGTACCCGCAGGGGGCGGAGTTCCTCGTCGGGTTCGCCGGCTGCCTGTACGCGGGTGCGGTCGCCGTGCCCGCGCCGTTGCCGGGGGACCGGGGAGAGCGGCTTCAGCGGGTGTCCGGGATCCTGAAGGACACCGGGGCCCGGCTGGTGCTGACCGACGCCGAGCACGCGGCGGACACCTCGCTGTGGCTGGCCGTCTCCGGCCGTGGAGAAACGGTTTGTCTGGCGACGGACCTCGACGAGGCCGACCCCGCCGCCTGGCGCGCCCCGCGCACCGGCCCGGACGACCTCGCCTTCCTCCAGTACACCTCCGGCTCGACCAGCAGGCCGCGCGGCGTGATGGTCACCCACCGCAACCTGCTGGCCAACCAGGAGGCACTCCAGCACCTCCTGGGCACCTCCGCCGCCGACCGCTTCACCAGCTGGCTGCCGCACTACCACGACATGGGTCTCATCGCGCACGTGCTGCACCCGCTGTGGCTCGGCACCTTCTGCGTCCAGCTGCCGTCGGTCTCCTTCATCAAACGGCCCATCAGCTGGCTGCGCTCGATCGGCGAGTACGGCCTGACCGTGGGCGGCGGCCCCAACTTCTGCTACGACCTGTGCACCCGCCGTGTCACCGACGCCCAGCTCGCCGAACTCGACCTCACCAGCTGGCGACTGGCACTGTGCGGAGCCGAACCGGTGCGCGCGGCGACCCTGGACGCCTTCGCCCGCCGCTTCGCCCCCGCCGGACTGCGCGCCGAGAGCCTCTACCCCGGCTACGGCCTGGCCGAGGCCACCCTGGTCGTCTCCGGCGGCGAACCCGGTGTGGCCGCCCGCCGGCTGACCGTGGACGCCGCCGCCCTGGAACAGGACGAACTGCGCGCCCCCCGCCCCGGCGCGGCCACCCGCACCCTGGTCGGCAACGGCCGGGCACCCGACTTCGACGTACGCATCGTGGACCCGGTCGCCGGCCGGGAACTGCCCGCCGGCCGCGTCGGCGAGATATGGCTCCGCGGCGAGAGCACCGCCCAGGGCTACTGGCGCCAGCCCCTGGAGTCGGCCCGCACCTTCCACGCCACGCTGTCCCGTGCGGGGCTCGACGGTGTGCCGGACGGCTCGCCCGCGGAGTCGGGCGCCGGAGGCGGCACGCCCCGCGTGGCGTTCGACGCGAGGTCGGCCGTCCGGCCCACGGCACTCCACGCCGCCGACGCGGCCTCCGGGGCCACGCACCCGGACGGCACGGCGTCCGAGGGCCCGGGTGGCGAGGGCGGCACGACCGGCGCGGCGTCCGACGCGCGGCCGGCCACGGCGCCCGCGGTGCGGACCGCGGTGTCTCCCGCGAGTACCGACGGGGCGGCGGGCGACGCGTCCGCAGCACCGGGTGCCGAGGCCGCCGACGCGGCCTCCGGGGCCGCGCGCCCGGACGGCGCACCCCACGACGCGCCCGCCACACCCCGCATCCCCCACCCCGTCTTCGGCGCCGCCGGCGGTGTCGGCCGCTGCCCCGTCCTCGGTGTCACCGGCACCATGCCCGGCCACGCGGCCGCTCACCGTCCCGCGCCCAGTGCCGTACCCCCCGCAACCGCAACCGCAACCGCAACCGCCGCCGCCCCACCCCCGGCCACAGCCGTCACCGCGCTACCCGAAGCCCCCGGCGGCTTCCTGCGCACCGGTGACCTCGGTGCCTTTCAGGACGGCGAGCTGTACATCACCGGGCGCCTGAAGGAGGTCATCATCCTCAACGGGCGCAACATCTACCCGCAGGACGTGGAGTGGGCCATCCGCGACCTCAGCCCCGCGCTCGGCGCAGGGCACGGCGCGGTGTTCACCGTCGACGCCGACCGCGAGCAGCTCGTCGTCGTGCACGAGGTCCGCGCACCCCGCGCGGACACCGAACGCCTGCGCGCGCTGGCCCGCCGGATCCAGTCGCTGGTCGGCCAGAACTTCGACGTGCCGGCCGCCAACATCACACTGCTCCGCCCCGGAACCCTGCGCCGCACCACCAGCGGCAAGATCCAGCGCACCCTGATGCGCCGGCTGTTCCTGCACGGCCAGCTCTCCCCGCTCTACGAGGTCCTCGACCCGGCCGTCCGCGCGCTGATCCAGCCCGCCACCGTCCCGTCGGGCGACCCGGCACGGAGCACCTCGTGGTGAACACCGCGCTGCTCGACCGGCCCGAGACCCCGGTGAACGACACCCCCGACCGGGTCACCCGCCTCGAACGGCTCCTCGGCGACCCGGCCGACGCCGGCAACCCGGTCGGCTACGGGGCCCTGCTCCGGGCCGACCGCCGTGCCGTGCTGTCCGCCGACGCCGAGGCGCTCCTCGACGACTTCGGCATGAACCGCGAGTTCGTACCGAGGGACCTGGGCGGCCGCTTCGACTCGGCGGAGACCCTGCTGCGGGTGATGCGCCCGGTCTTCCGCCGCGACGTCTCCCTCGGCGCCGGCTACGGCATGACCACCTTCATGGCCGCCTCCGACGTGTGGATGCACGGCAGCGAGGCCCAGCGGCACTGGCTGGCCGGCCTGCTGCTCGGCGGCTCCAAGGCGGCCATCGCCCAGCACGAGACCGCCCACACCAACGACTTCGTACGCAGCCAGGTGCGCGCCGAGGTGCTCCCCGGCGCGCTGTCCGTCACCGGCGGCAAACCGGTCGTCAACAACCTGCACCGCGCCGACGCCCTGGTGCTGTTCTGCCGTACCGCCTCCGAGGGCCTCACCGGCTGCCACTCGGCACTCCTGCTGGACCCGCACACCCTGCCCGCCGGCCGCTACCGGGTCACCCGCCGCCCGGCCGCCCTGGGCCTGCGCGGCTGCTACTTCGCCGGTGTCGAACTCGACGGCTGCGTAGTCCCCGACGACACCCTGCTCGGCCCGCTCGGCAGCGGTGTGGTGACCGCCCTGCGCTCCTTCCAGGTCAGCCGCACCCTCATGGCCTCACTGTCCTCCGCGGCCGTGGACACCGCGCTGCGCGTCGCCGTCCTGGTCGACCGCACCCAGGGCCCCGGCCGGTCCGGGCTCGCCCCCGCCGACCCGCAGCACACCGCCACCACGCTCGCCGGAGCCTTCGTCAACCTGCTGCTGTACGACTGCCTGGCGGTGGTCGCCACCCGCGCGCTGCACCTGCTGCCCGCCGAGACCAGCGTGTACTCCTCGGCGGTCAAACTGCTGCTGCCCCGGGTGCTCAGCGACACCATGTACGACCTGGCGACCGTGCTCGGCTCCAGAATCTACGCCCGAGAGGGCACGGTGGGCGTCTTCCAGAAACACATCCGGGACGTGCCGGTGGTCAGCCTCGGCCACGCCGGCACCGTCGCCTGCCAGGCGACGATCATCCCGCAGCTGCGGACCCTCGCCCAAGCCTCCTGGTTCACCGGCGCCGAGGCGCCCGCCGCGCTGTTCCGGCCGGGCGCCCCCATGCCGCCCTTCGACTACGGCCGGCTGGCGCTGGCCTGCGGCCGGGACAGCGTCAGCGCCACGCTCCTGGCGGTGGCCGGATCGCTGCCCGGCGCCGGCCCGGCCGAACGCGCCCTGCGCGACCTGGCCGGGCAGATGACGGCCGAACTGTTCGAACTGCGCGGCCGGGTGCTCGCGCTGCCGCCACCGGACCCCGCCCGGCCGGTCGGCCCGGCCTGGTTCGCCCTGACCGACCGCTACGTGCTGCTGCTCGCCGCCGCCTGCGTCCTGGGCGTGTGGTGGCACAACCGCGGCGGGCCCGACCCCTTCCTGGCCGACCCGTCCTGGGCGGCCGCCGCCCTGCACCGCATCGCCCAGCGGCTGGGCACCCCCGCCGTTGACCTGCCGGCCGAGTGCACCGCGCGGATCCACCAGGAAGTCCTGGCCCGCTACGGCGACCGGCGCAGCTTCGACCTGTACAACACACCGCTCCAGGGCTGAGGGGCCCAGAGCATCAGGACAAGGAGCGTTCAGGGATGACCCTCTCCCCGCCGCGGCACAGTGAGGCCCCGCTGCACCAGTGGCTGACCACCCACCTGGCGGTCTACCTGGACCGGCTGCCAGAGAGCATCGATCCCACCGTGCCGCTGGCCGAGTACGGCATGGACTCGGTGTGCGCGCTCAGCCTGTGCGGCGACATCGAGGACGAGTTCCGCATCACCGTCGAACCGTCACTGGCCTGGGACCACCCCACGGTGGCCGACCTCGCCGCCCACCTGGTGGCCCGCGGCGCGGACCCGGCGAACGGGCGGCAGCGGTGAAGCCCGTGGCCGTGGTGGGACTGGACTGCGTCTTCCCCGCGGCGCACGGCATCGAGGCGTACTGGGACCTGCTCATGCGCCAGGGCGACGCGATCGGCCCACTGCCCGCCGACCGCGGAGGCCCCGGCTTCGACGCGGACGTGCACGGCGGCTTCGTCGACGAGGCCGCCGTCTTCGACAACGACTTCTTCACCATCGCGCCCCGCGAGGCCGCCGCCATGGACCCGCAGCAGCGGATCCTGCTCCAGTGCGCCTGGCGGGCCCTGGAGGACTCCGGCCGCTCCCCGTCCTCGCTCGCCGACAGCGACACCGGCGTGTTCGTCGGCGTGATGGGCAGCGAGTGGGCCCAGCTGCACATGGGCGACTACGCGCGGGTCACCCCCCAGCTCGGCGCCGGCAGCAGCGCGGGCATGACCGCCAACCGGATCTCCTACCACCTCGACCTCAAGGGCCCCAGCCTCGCGGTGGACACCGCCTGCTCCTCCTCCCTGGTCGCCGTCCACCTCGCGGTCAACTCGCTGCTGGCCGGGGAGTGCTCCACCGCGCTGGCCGCCGGCGTCAACCTCGTGCTCACCCCCGCGCTCGGCCTGGTCTACCGGCAGATGGGGCTCGCCGCCCCCGACGGCCGGTGCAAGCCGTTCAGCCTGGACGCCGACGGCGTCGGCCGCAGCGACGGCGCCGGAGTGGTGGTGCTGCGCCGCCTCGAGGACGCGCTCGCCGACCACCAGCGCGTCTACGCCGTCATCCGCGGCACCGCCGTCAACCAGGACGGCCGCAGCAACGGCGTCACCGCACCCAGCCGCTGGTCCCAGCGGGACGTGGTCGCCGCCGCCTACCGGCGGGCCGGCGTCGGCGCGGAACAGATCCGCTTCGTGGAGGCGCACGGCACCGGCACCACCCTTGGCGACATCATCGAGTGCGCGGCCCTGGGCGAGGTGCACGCGGTGCCCCGGGAACAGCCCTGCGCCATCGGATCGGTGAAGGGCAACATCGGCCACACCGAGGGCGCCGCGGGTATCGCCGGCCTGATCAAGACCGCGCTGGCCCTGCACCACCGCATCGTGCCCGCCAGCCGCTTCGCGAACCGCGAGAACCCGCAACTCCGGCTCGCCGAACGCGGCCTGAGCCTGCTCAAGGCGCCCGTGCGGCTGCCCGCCGGTGAGGTGCTGGCCGCGGTCAGCAGCTTCGGCATGGGCGGCACCAACGCCCACGCCGTGCTCGCCACCGGACCCCGGCTGCCGCGCCCCGCCGAGCGCGGAGCGGCCCCCGCCGGGGTGTTCACGGTCTCCGGCGACACCCCGGAGGCACTGCGCCGCAACCTGGCCGCGCAGGCCGAGACCCTCGCCCGGCGGCCACGCGGCGACGCCGCCGCCGTGTGCTGGACCAGCAACAAGGTCAAGACCGGCCTGCCCTACCGGGCCGCGTTCACCGCCCGTGACACCGACCGGCTCGCCGACGCGCTGCGCCTGGCCGCCGACGACGAACAACTGCGCGCCTCCGTCGCCGACCGCGCCTGGCGCCCCCCGGTGGTCGCCTTCCTGTACTCCGGGCAGGGCTGCCAGGAACCCGGCATGACCGCCGCCCTCTACCGCGAGTCCCCGCACTACCGGCGCCACCTCGACGACGCCGACGACGCGCTGCGCCCGTACACCGGCGACTCGGTGCGCGACCTCGTCCTCGACGAGGACCCCGGGGTGCACCTCACCCGGTGGGCGCAGCCCGCCCTGTTCGCGGTCGCCTACGCCCTCACCCGGACCCTGGCCGACCTGGGCGTCGTACCCGACGCCGTGCTCGGCCACGGCATCGGCGAGTACCCGGCCGCCGTCGCCGCGGGCGCCCTCGCGCTGCCCGACGCCGCCCGCCTGGTCGCCGCGCACGCCGAGGCCGCGTCCGGGCTGCCGGACGGCGGGATGCTCGCCGTGCGCGGCACGCGCGAGGAGATCGCGGACGTGCTCGCCGACCACCCGGACCTGTTCGTGGCCGCCGTCGACGGACCCCGGGACACCGTCGTCGCCGGCCCCACGGGACCCCTGGACGCGGCCGCCGGGACCCTGGCGGAACGCGGGCTGCTCACCCGCCGGCTGCGGACCGGGCACCCCGGCCACGGCCCGGTGGCCGCGGCCGTCGCCGACCGCCTCGCCGCCGGCCCCTGGACGGTCGCTCCCGGCCGGCCCCGGACCGCGCTGGCCTCCGCCCGGTACGGCCGCATGCTCGGCGAGGAGGTCCTGGACAGCGCGTACTGGGCCGGGCTCGCCGTCGAACCGGTGCGGTTCGCCGACGCGTTCGCCGCCCTGATGGCCGAGACCGCCCCGACCTGCCTGGTCGAGATCGGCCCCGCCGCGCACCTGCTGGGCCTGGCCGAACGCGCCGACCTGCCGCCGGGCGTCCGGCTGCTGCACCCGGCCCCGGGCCGGTCCGCCGGCGCCGCCGAACTCGCCGGGGCCCTCGGCGGGCTGTACCTCAGCGGAGTGGAGCCGTGCTGGGACGCCCTGTACGAGCCCTCGCACCGGCGCACCGAACGGCTCGCCCCCTACGTCTTCTCCGACGCCCGGCGCTTCTGGCAGACGGCCCCGGCACCCGTGCCGGCCGCCCCGGCCGCCCCCGACGCCGACGGCCTCGCCACGCAGCCGCAGCCGTCGGCGCCCTCCGTGGCCGCCGGCCACGACCCCGTACTGGACGCCGTCGTCGAGGCGGTCGTGGAGGTCGGCGAGTACCCGCGCGAACAGGTCAACGCCCAGGCCCGGTTCTACGAGGACCTCGGCTTCGACTCCGTGATGATCATGCAGCTCAAGGACCGGATCGAGCAGCGGCTGCCGCAGACCGCGGGCCTGACCGTGCAGCAACTGCTGCCCGCCCTGCGATCGGTGGGCACCCTCGCCGCACGGGTGCGGGAGATGACCACGGTGGAGGTCACCGCATGACCGCTAGCACCACGCCCCTGCACCTCGCGGGCACCGGCACCGCGCTGCCCGGCGACCCCGTGGGCAACGCCGAGCTGAGCACCGCGTTCGGGATCAGCGAGGAGTGGATCGACCTGTTCGTCGGCACCCGCACCCGCCACTTCGGCTGGGACCTGGCCACCGGGAAGGTCACCCACACCCTGACCGACCTGTGCGCCGAGTCGGCCGCACGGGCGCTGGCCGCCGCCGGCCTGGGCCCGGCCGAGCTGGACTTCCTGGTCCTGGCGACCGCGACCCCGGACTCGCTGCTGCCCACCACGGCCAACGAGACCGCCGACCGGCTGGGCCTCAACCACCTGCCCACCTACCAGATCCAGGCCGGCTGCTCCGGCGCCGTACAGGCCCTCGACGTCGCCCGCGCGCTGCTCGCCGCCGGCCACCGCACCGGACTCGTCGTCGCCGGGGACGTCACCGACCGGTTCCTGGAGGCCGGACGGGACGCGACCGCGCTGGCCACCCAGGAACTGGTCAACTACGTCCTGTTCGGCGACGGGGCCGGGGCCGCCGTGGTCACCGCCGACCCGCACGACGGCGCGGTCGCGGTGCGCGCGCTGCTGCACCGCTTCACCGGACAGGGCCGGCCGCCGGGCCAGGTCGTCGGCTGGCACGGGGCCGTCCCGCCCCGCCCGGACCGGCAGATGCTCCACGAGGACTACCGGACCATCGAGGAAGAGGTGCCCGCCCTGGCCGGCGAGATCGTGTGGGAACTGCTGCACACGGCCGGCTGGCGGCCGCAGGACGTCGACCACCTGCTGCCGCCCCAGCTCTCCGGCCATATGACCGAACGCATCGTGGCCGGGCTCGGACTGCCGCCCACCACCCGTGAGGTGTCCTGCGTACGCGACACCGGCAACACCGGCAACGCCCTGCCCCTCCTCCAGCTCGACCGCCTGCTGACCCGGCTGGCCCCGGGGGAGCGCGCCGTCTCCGTGGTCGTCGAGTCCAGCAAATGGATCAAGGCGGGCCTGGCCCTGGAACGGCCCGGCACCCGCACGGAAGGGCAGCCGAACCGATGACCCCCCACGTCCCGGAACCTCACCCGACCACATCCGCCGCAGCCGCACACGCCACCACCCGGCGGGCGCCCGGCTCCCCGGGTGCCGAGGCATCGCAGGGGCTCCGTGTCCCGCGCGGAACCCCCGCCTCCCCGGAGGTGCCCCGATGACCGACGCGTTCGCCGGGCTCCGTGCCCTGCACGCCGCCGGACGGCTGGCCGCCGACTATCCGGAGGTGGCCCCTCTGCTGGCCCGGCTCACCGACGCGGGTGACCAGCCGCAGGAGCGGACCGCCGACGAACTGACCCGCTGCGGCGGCCTGCTGGCCCGGCTGCGGCCCGAGGACGTCCTCGCCCACCACCCGGACACCCCCACCGTCACCGTGGCCCTCACCGGGCACTCCAGCACCGCCCAGCTGACCGACCCGCTGGTCGCCGAACTGGCCCGGCACGGACTGCTCGCCCGTCCGGTCACCGGCGACCACGGCGCCTACCTGCGCGACCTCACCGACCCCGGCAGCGAGCTGCGCGGCCGCCGCCCCGACCTGACGGTGTGCGTGCTCGGCGCCGACGCCGTGGCCGAACAGCTCCCGCTCCCGTGGACCGCCGCCGACGCCGAACAGGCCTGCGCCCGGCTCCTCCAGCGGCTCGAGGCCGTCGCCGCCATGCACGACACCCACGGCACGGGCGCCCTGGTGCTCAACACGCTGCCGCTGCCCCGCCATCTCACCCACCAGCTGGTCGACCAGCGACAGCGAGCCGAACTCGGCGCCGTGTGGCGGGAGTTCAACGCCCGCCTGCTGCGGCTGACCGCCGCCCACCCCGCCCTCGCCGTCGTCGACCTGGACCCGCTGGTCGCCGAGACCGGCCCGGCCACCGACCCCCGCCTCGCCCTCTACACCCGCAGCGCCTTCGCCCCCGCCCTGTTCGCCGCGCTCGCCCGCGAGGCCGTGCACGTACTGCGCGCCCGGCTCGGCATGGGCAAGAAGTGCCTGGTCCTCGACCTCGACCACACCCTGTGGCACGGGGTGCTGAGCGAGGACGGCCCCGAGGGCATCGACTGCGGCCCCACCCTGCGCGGCGAGCCGTACGCCGCCGTTCAGCGGGTCGCCAAACAGCTCGCCGGCCAGGGCGTCCTGCTCGCCGTCAGCAGCAAGAACGACCCCGCCCCGGTCCAGGCCGTGCTGCGCGACCACCCCGACCTGATCCTGCGCGCCGACGACTTCGTGGGCGTCCAGGCCGGCTGGGACCCCAAGGACACCGCCCTGCGCACCATCGCCGCCGACCTGGGCATCGCCACCGACGCCCTGGTGTTCGCCGACGACAACCCCGCCGAGCGCGCCCTGATACGTCACCGCCTGCCCGGCACCCCCGTCGTCCCGCTGGGCACCGAACCGGCCCGGCACGTCGGCCGGCTGCTCGCCGACGGCTGGTTCGACACCCCGTTCGTCACCGACGACGACCGGGGCCGCACCGG
Organism: Streptomyces sp. NPDC046915; assembly: GCF_040644935.1. Classification (NCBI taxonomy): domain Bacteria; kingdom Bacillati; phylum Actinomycetota; class Actinomycetes; order Kitasatosporales; family Streptomycetaceae; genus Streptomyces; species Streptomyces sp. NPDC046915. Next base: position 31,162 of record NZ_JBEYXB010000041.1, read on the forward strand.
CCAGTACCGGGCCAACGCCGCCCGGAACCGGCTGCGCGAGACGGCCGACTCCTACGAGGAGTACCTCCGGGAGCTGGACGTCGTCGTCCGCATCTCGCCGCCCCGCCCGGCCGAACTCCACCGCATGTCCCAACTGTCCCTGCGCACCAACCAGTTCAACCTCACCGGCGAGCGCGTCCCGCCGGAGGACATCTCCGAGCTGTGCGCCGATCCGCAGCGGCGGCTGCTGGCGGTGCGGGTGAGCGACCGGTACGGCGACAGCGGTCTGGTCGGGGCCGTCTTCGCCCGCGACGCCGCGGACGGACTGCACATCGACAACATGCTGCTCAGCTGCCGGGCCCTGGCCCGCGGCATCGAACACGGCTGCATGACCGCGGTCCTCTCGCACGCCCGCGCCCGCGGTCTGTCCGCGGTCCGCGCCCGCTTCCGCCCCACCCGCAGCAACGGGCGCTCCCGCGACTTCTACCCCTCGCTCGGCTTCGTCGCGGACGCCTCCCACACCCACGACACCCACATCCACGAAGCCCACATCCACGACACCCACACCCAAGACACCCACGCCACCGGCACCCCCGCCGCACCGGCCGCCCCTCAGGACGGCGAGGAACTGCTCTTCCGGCACGACCTCGCCGAGATCCCCGCCGTACCCGGGCACCTGACCGTGCGGGCCGACTTCGAAGGAGACACGGATGAGCCGTGACCGTACGGCCGACCTCGCGGGCTTCCTCGACGCGGTACGCGACGAACTCGGCCTGGACCTGACCGAGGAGCAGGCCGCGGCGGACTTCGACGTGCTGCCCGAGTGGGACTCGGTGCACCTGCTGCGCCTGCTGATGCTGCTGGAACGCGAGACGGGCCGCAGCGTCCCGGTCGGCAGCCTGCTCCAGACCCGCAGCCTGCGCGAGATCCACGCACTTGTCAGCGGCGACGGGCCGGACGACGGGACAGACACACGATGAACGCGGCGGGCGGCGACCTGATCGCCGTGACGGCGGAGGGGACCGACTGGTCGCTGGTCCACGACGACCTGCGCGAGTACGGCACGGCCGTGGTCCACGGACGCCTCGACGACTGGCGGCCCGGCGGCATGGACGGCCCCGCGCTGCGGGCGGTGCTGGGCCGCGACTGGTCCCGTTACCGGGACATCGAACACCCGGACATCCGCGGCCGGTACGCGGCCTCGCGGCGGCTGCTCAAACACGCGGCCGCCGCCGCGCTGCGCGCCGAGGCGATCGACCTGGAACTGGCCTACGGGCCGACCGGACGGCCGTACCTGCGCGGCTGCGACCAGATCGACATCAGCCTCAGCCACACCGACGACCTGCTGCTGGTGGGCCTGACCACCCGCGGACTGATCGGCGTCGACGCCGAGCGCGCCGACCGCAGCATCTACGCCCGCGGCCTGGACCGGCACATCTGCACCCCGCACGAGCGGCTGCTGCTGTCGGAGCTGCCCGAACCGGAGCGCAACCCCAGCCTGGTCCGCCTGTGGACCCTCAAGGAGGCCTACAGCAAGGCGATCGGCCAGGGCATCCAGTTCCGCTTCACCGAGTTCGGCTTCGGCCCGGACAACCGGCCCACCCAGGTCAACCGCCCGGACGGCACGGCCGGCACCGGCGAGGAGTGGGCGCTGCGCACGGTCACCCTGGACAGCGGCGGCACCGCGTTCGTGATCAGCATCGCCGTCTACGACTCCGGTCTGGGCCGCACCCTGGACACCGAGATCACCACGATGCTCGACGCCGAGGCGGCCGCCGCCATCCAGGAAGCGCTGGACACCGGCAGCGCCCGGTGGTCACAGGTCCTCGACCACTGACACGGTCGCCTCCGTCACGGCCCGGCCCGCCTGGGTCAGCGTCAGCGTCAGCGGCACCAGCGGCCGCCCCAGGGCGTCCTGCCCGGCGTCCTGGGCCACCGCGACGCAGCGCAGCGGCAGGTCGGGCTCGGCGTAGCCGCGGAAGTGCGTGTGCAGCGCGGCCGGCGTGCTGTGCCGGGGGTCCAGGCCGCGCAGCCGGTGCGCGGCCAGCAGCGCGGTCTGGCGCAGTGCTTCGAGCAGGAGCGCCGGGGCGGGTACGCCGTCCTCCCGCGCCACCACGGCCGGCCAGGTGTGCGGCGGGCGGACCGCGACGGACAGCCGGCTGCCGTCGACGGTCAGGGGCTCCCGCAGCAGGACGTTGCCGGGCGTCGACCGTCCCACCTCGGCGGCTCCGGGGCCGGCCGGGGCGGCGGTGTCCGGCTGCAACGGGCGGTGTGCGCCGCCGTGTCCGGCCGGCTGGGTGTCCTGTCCGGCGGAGGCGAGCGCGGTGGCGCGGTTGTGCTCACGGTGGCTGCGGTGCAGCAGCGGCGCGAGGAAGAGCAGGCTCGCCGACCCGGTGCCCGCCGGGATCCCGTCGATCTCCAGCCGGGTGTCGAACTCCAGGGCCCGCGGGATCCCGGAGATCACCTTGTCCGGCCGCACCCGCATGGTCACCGCCAGCGTGCCGGGCCCGCCGTGCCGGCGCCAGGCGCCGACGTCGCCGATGTCCAGGCCGAACCGGTAGAAGACGCCGACCCGGTCCGCCGGGATGCCGAAGTGGCCCTGCCCGATGCCCTCGCTGACCTGACGGACCATCGCCAGCGCGGCCTGCGGGTCGTGGAAGTGCCCGGGACCGTCGCCGAACAGCGGGTGTCCGGTGGGCAGTTCACCGGTGAGTACGAACTCCTGCACCCGGTCGGCGGGGGTGTCCACGGCCAGCGGGTCGAAGGAGTGCGGCCGGTGCACCAGGTGGCGGCCGATGCGGCCGCGTGGGGCCGGCACGGGCGCGGAGTTGCTCATCGGCTCACCCTCCCCGGCCGGGATCCGGCCGCCTTGCGACAGTACGCGCTTCCAGCGTGCCGGGCGGCCGGTGGCCCGAACCAGGTTCGGGCGCTGGCACGTTGTGGACTGGCAGACTGTGCCGCCGGTCCCGCCGTACGAGGGGAGTCGTAGGGGCTACTGGCCGTCGAGCAGTCCGATCAGCGCGATGTTGACCCCGGCCTGGAAACGGCTGGTGGCGTCGACGCCCAGCATGATCTGTGAGATGTACCGGCGGCAGGTGCGCACCGACATGCCCAGCCGGCGTGCCACCAGCTCGTCCTTGTACCCCTGGGCCATGAGCTTGACGATGGACCGCTTCAGGTCGTCGGTGATCTCGGCACCGTCCTCGGCGCCGGGGTCGAACTGCGTGGCGCCGTCCCAGAGATGCTCGTAGACCCGGCAGAGGAAGGCCACCAGCGTCGGCTCGCGCACCACCACCGCCCCGGGCACCCGGCCGTCCACGTGCTGCTCGGGCAGGAACACCACCTCCCGGTCGTAGATGACGATCCGGTCGATCAGCTCGTCGGTGGTGCGCACCTCCGCCCCGTGCCGGGTCACCGCCTGGACGTAGGCGGTGGTGGCCAGATCGCTGCGCGCGGTGTGCTGGTAGAGGTGCCGGATCCGCACCCCGCGCCGCAGCCGTTCCAGGACCTTGGGGCGGGCGTTGGCCAGGAGGTTGGAGGGGCGGGCACCGCCGGGCTGCGCGGTGAGCATCTCCAGGCGGCAGCGTTCGCCCTGCTCGTCCAGCATGGCCTGTAACGCGTCGATGTCACTGATGACGTCGAAGGCCTCGGCCTGGTTGCGCTGCTGTCTGCTCTCGAAGTACGTCGAGCGCAGGGTGCCCATCTGGTCGCGCACCTCGGCGACCGTCCGTTGCAGGTCACGGATGCGGTCCTCGGTTTCCCCCACCAGATCGGCCACCGCCGCGTCGGGGCTCACCGGCAGCAGCAGTCCCGGCTCGCCGGGAAGGGAACGCAGCAGGCTGAGCGCCTTCAGCCGCTCCTCGATGGCGGCCGCCTTTTCCAGCGAGACCCCGAGGGTGGTCGCCATCTCCTCGCGTACAAAGCGCCCCAGCAGCACCGCATTGCGGTACGCGCTCGCCTCGGCATCATCCAGCATGGCGAAACCGCCGTCAGAGAGGGCGCTTTCAGACATTGCAGGCTCACTCCCCGCGTCCCGAGAACTTCTTGTCAGGCAACTTTACGACATCAGGAATGTCTTGGGAGGAAAACCAGGGTCGGCCAGCATTGCTGTCGTACCGCACGCCAACTGTCGAACTTGGGGGTAGACATGGGCAAGGTGCTGCGATTCACGACAGCCGGACTTCTGACCGCGGCGGGAATCCTCGCCGCACTGGGATCGAACATGACGGAGGCTCGCATTCCGCATGGCGCGGTCACCGCGTCGGTCTCGAATGCCGGGACATCGAACACCCCGGCGGACGACCAGTGGGGCTAGTGCCGCGACAGGCAACGTTCGCCCCGTCGGGCGTCCCCGCGCACCGGAGCGGACCGGATCGACCCGGTCCGCTCGCTCGCGTGTGAGCGGGGCGGACTTTAGCCCTTCGCAAGACACGCCGGGAACAATGAGTTCCGCGAGGCACACCGGATCCCCCGCCGGTGGACGCCTCCCGCCGCCCCGCCCTCGGTCCCAATACCGAGAGCGGGGCGATCTTCATTCGGGCGGGGCCGACAGGAGATAAGTGACCTGGGCCCGGGATGCCGCCCCCATTTTCCGGAATATCCGGGCCATATGAGTTTCCACCGTCTTCACGCTGATATTGAGTCGCACGGCAATCTGCTGATTCGTCAGACCCGGTCCGATAAGCAGCGCTATTTCTCGCTCCCGGGCACTGAGTAGAGCTATTCGATCACCTTCCGAATCCTTCGCCGCCACCCGGTCGGCGCGTTTTGCCAGTTCCTGTGCAATGGCTGTGAAGTCGTGGGCGGTGAGCCGCTCGAATTCCGCGGACGCAAAACGGGCGTGAATCACCGCGGCGGCCGCGTCGCCGGTGTCCAGACAGGCCTGTCCCAGCCCGAGCGCGAACCGGCCCAGCAAGTGGCCCTGGGCGTGCCGCAGAGCCAGATCGAAGCCGTACTGGAAGCAGCGCCGGGACCGGGCCCCGTCGCCGGCCGTCGCGGCGGCCTCGCCCAGCCAGCGCCACGCCTCCACATGCGCCGCCGACCGCTCAGGGCCGGCCCCGGCGAGCAGCAGCTCGGCCTCCCGGACCGCCTCCCCGCCGTCCGCGGCGGCCAGCAACGCCAGGGCGTGCCCCCGCATACCGGCCTCCTCGGCCGGCACCCGCCGCGCCAGACGCCGTGCGACGGCCGAGGCGGCACCGCGCGCCGCCCGCCCCGACTCCAGCAGCAGCGCGGCGAGTTCCGCGTCCGTCTCCGGCACGGCGGCGCGTCCTTCCCCCGGCACCGCCCGCAACACGTCCCAGGCCTGTCGGCGCACCCCCAGCAACCGCAGGGCCCGCGCCCGCCACACGGCGGCCTCGGCCCAGTCGGCGACTTGGTTCTCCGCCGACGGCCACCGCTGCCCGTATCCCTGCGTCGCCCCCGGCACCGGCGCGGTCACCCGCGCGTACTCGCCCACCGCCTCCACGAGCCGCCCGCTGAGCACCAGCGCCTGACACAGCAGCAGCCGTACGCCGAGCGGGGCGTCGGGCCGCTCGGCCGCACGGCGGGCCATCCGGGCCGCGCGGGCGGGCTGGACGAACAGTGTGGCGTGCGCCTGCCGTGCGAGCAGCCCGGCGTCCTCGGCCGTCAACGCCGGTGCGGTCTCCAGCAGCGCGCCGAGCAGCGGCTCACCCCCGGCACCCGCGGCCCGCAGCACGGGCACCGCACGCTCGCGCACCGTGTCACGGAACGTGGCGCCCGCCGCCCGCTGCACCAGCGCCCGCACCGCGGGCCGCGCGAACCGGTACCGGCCCGCCAAGGTGTCGGGCCGGAGCATCCCCTCGCCGTACAGCTCGTCCACCGCCCGCAGCACGTCCCCGGCGGCCAGCCGGCCCGCGTCGGCCACCAGTTCCACGGTGAACGGGTCCCCCACGGCCGCCGCGACCGCGGCGGTCCGCCGGGCGAGCGGGGACAGCACCCGCAGATCCAGCGCGGGCGCCAACGCCGGCAGCGCCGACGACGGGCAGTCCCCCCGGGTCAGTTCGAGGCCGCTGTGCATGTCCCAGTCGTCCTCCGGGCCGCCGTCGGCCGACAGCGCCCGCAGCAGCCCCGGCACCCCCGCGGAGTCCCGCAGGACCAGCTCCCGGCGCAGCGGGGCGAGCCCGGCGGGCAGCAGCGTCTCCGCCTCGGCCCGCGACAGGGGCCGCAGCACGACGTCCCGTACGGCGTCGTCCCCGTGCGCGAGCGCCGTGAGCCGCCGGGCGCCCGGACCGCCACCGCGATGGACGAGCAGCGTGAGCACCGCGCCGGCCGGCGGCCGCCGCAGGAGGTGCTCGGCGAACTCCGCGACCTCGGGCCCCGCCCGGTGCGCGTCGTCCAGGACCAGCAACAGCCCTTCCCGTCCGGCGAGTTCCTCCAGCAGTGCGCGCACCGCCCGCGACACCGCGTACACGTCGAGGTCCTCCGGCCCCGGCACGGTCCCGGCACCGAGCGCGGGGAAGACCTCGGCCAGCCGGCGGACCCGCGCCGCCCCGAGCCGGCGCAGCACCCCGGGCTCCAGCGCGGCCAGCCGGTCGTCGAGCGCGTCCACCAGCGCGTGGAAGGGCCGCCCCGGCCCCTCCCCGCCCGCCGCCCGGCCCCAGACCACGGCCCACTCCTGGCGTGCCGCCTCCCGGGCCAGCCGGCGAGCCAGACGGGTCTTGCCGATCCAGGGTTCCCCCGACAACCGCACGATCCCGGCCCGCCCGCGAGCCCGGCGCAACTCCTCTACCAGGAAGGAGAGTTCGCGGGCACGCGGATCAGTCCGGGCGGTCCGGCCCGGCCGCCCGGTCGGCCCATGCGGCACGGGGCCTCCTTCGTCGCTGGCTGCGTGCAGGCTCACCCGCGCTGGCGCGCGCGCCAAGCGGTCCCCGCCGACCACTGCCTGCATGGCAGGAAGTGCAGGTGGGGCGAGGTGCGGTGACGGGGAATTCCAGCGCGCGCGAGGCGCCGCCAAGTGGAGCAAAGCAGGGGTATGCCAGCGGTAAAGCACGGGCAATCCACTGTCGGCGCGCCGGGATTCCTCTTCCACCTGAGGATCGTTCGAGGATCGCTTGACTCTCTCTGGAGTCTCACGGATCTCTTGCCCACTTCTTACTTAGGCAAGGCTCAGCTCCCGAACCGGGCAGGCCGGGCACGGCCGCACCGGACACGGTTCACGACAAGCTGGCCGGGGTCCGATGCCGGGGAAATTCCCGACTGGCGTTCGACCGCATGGTTCCCATGATCGGAACACGTTCTCGGCCGTACCCCCCGTGCGTAGGGAGAAACAGACGTGTCACCTGCCCTCCGTGTGCGCAGTCGGGTCGGTTATGCCTGCGGATCCGCGGTGACCGGCGTCTTCACCACGCTGCCCGGTCTGCTCCTGCTGCCGTACCTGACCGACACCCTCGGCATCCCCGCCGTGGCCGCGGGCGCGGCCGTACTGCTCCCCAAGGCGTGGGACGTGCTGGCCACCCCCTGGGCGGGCCGGCTCGGCGACCGCGCCCGCCGCCCTGGCATCCGCCGCGCCCACCTCACGGCCGGCGGCACGGCGACCGCCCTCGCCTTCGCCCTGACCTTCGCCGGAGTCGCCCACGGCACCGCCGGTGCCCTCTGGGCGACCCTGGCCCTCACCCTCGCCGCCACGGCCTTCGCCTTCTTCCACGCCTCCTACGCCGCGCTGCCCGGTGAACTCGCCGCCGACCCCGAGTCCCGTACGAGTCTGGTCGCCGCCCGGGTGGCGGGCATCGCCGTCGCCGCACTGACCGCCGGAGCCGCCGCCCCGGCCCTCGTCACCGCCACCGGAGGCGGCCTCACCGGCTACCGCTGGGCCGGCCTGTTCGGCGCCAGCGTGATGGCGGCGGCCACCCTCGCCGTCCGCGCGACAGCCGCCCCACCACCCCGCTCCACCCGCCCGGACACCTCCCCGCCCGCCGCCACCCCTTCGGCCCCCCTCCCACGCCCCTGGACCGTCCTGCGCACCACCCCCCGCTTCGCCGCCCTCGTCGTCTGCACCGCCCTTCAGGTCACCGCCACCGGCTGCCTCCTCGCGGGCGGCCCCTACTTCGCCGAACACGCCCTGGGCCACGAGGACATGACCTCCGTCCTGGTCGCCGCGTTCGTCCTGCCCAATCTCCTCACCACCCCCTGGTGGACCCGCCGCGGCGCCCGCACCGGCCACCGCGCCGCCTTCCGCCAGGCAACCGCCGTCTTCGTCGCAGGCTGCCTGCTGCTCGCGGTGACACCCGCCCTGCCCGCCGCGGCGCCCCTCGCCGTGTTCGTCGCCGGCACCGGCCACGCCGGCCAACTCCTGCTGCTGTACGCCCTGCTCGCCGAGCGCTGCGCCGAGGCCGACCGCACCGGACGCCCGGCCGGCACCCTGTCGGGCCTGTTCGGCGCGGCCGAGTCGCTCGGTCTGGCCGTGGGCCCCTTCCTGTACGCCCTCGCCCTCCAGGCCACCGGATACGTCTCCTCCGGCACCGGCCACGCCGCCCGTCAGAGCACCACCGCCCACGCCGGAGTCGTGGCCGGAATGACCCTGCTGCCCGCCGTGGCCGCCCTGGCCGGACTCGCGGTACTGCACCGCCGACCCGCACCGGCCGCCCCGGACGGCGACCCGGCCGCCCACGCGCAAGCCCGCCTTTAGGCCATCCGCTGACCCTCACGAGGCCGCGTCCCCGAGCCGGGATCCACCGCGTCGAAAGAGGTCTGCATGAGCGTCATCGAGGAACGGTCCACGATCCCCACCGCGATCGCGGACACCGTCCCCGCGAACCCGCTCCCCGCCGCCGCGCCACCGCCGACGGCCCTCCAGGACGACGTACGCGACGCCTCGTTGCGGGAACGCGCGGCCGAACTGGGCGCCCTGCGACGCCAGGTCACCCGGGGCCCCAGCGAGAAGGCCACCGAGGCCCAGCACGCCAAGGGCAAGCTCACCGCGCGCGAACGCCTCGACCTGCTCTTCGACCCGGGCACCTTCACCGAGGTCGAGGGCCTGCGCCGGCACCGGGCGACCGGCTTCGGACTGGAGTACAAGAAGCCCTACACCGACGGCGTGATCACCGGCTGGGGCCTGGTGCACGGCCGTACCGTCTTCGCCTACGCCCACGACTTCCGCATCTTCGGCGGCGCCCTCGGCGAGGCCCACGCCCAGAAGATCCACAAGCTGATGGACCTCGCCCAGGCGGCCGGCGCCCCGCTGGTCGGCCTGTGCGACGGCGCCGGCGCCCGCATCCAGGAGGGTGTCACCGCCCTGGCCGGCTACGGCGGCATCTTCAGCCGCAACGTCCGCAACTCCGGGGTCATCCCGCAGATCTCGGTGATCCTCGGCCCGTGCGCGGGCGGCGCCGCGTACTCCCCGGCGCTGACCGACTTCGTCTTCATGGTGCGCGGCACCGCGCAGATGTTCATCACCGGCCCCGACGTCGTCCAGGCGGTCACCGGCGAACACGTCAGCCACGAGCACCTCGGCGGCGCCGACAGCCACGCCGCGCTGTCCGGCGTGGCCGGATTCGCCTACGACGACGAGACCGAGTGCCTTCAGGACGTGCGGCACCTGCTGTCCCTGCTGCCCTCCAACAACCGTGAACTCGCCCCGGCCGGCGACCTCGAGGACCCCGCCGACCGCGCCTGCGAGCGCCTGCTCGACCTCGTCCCCTCCCGGCCCAACGCCTCCTACGACATCCGCGAGGTCATCGCCGAGATCGTCGACCACGGCGAGTACTTCGAGGTGCACTCCCAGTGGGCCACCAACGTCGTCTGCGCCCTGACCCGGCTCGGCGGCCAGGTCGTCGGCATCGTCGCCAACCAGCCGGCCACCCTGGCCGGTGTCCTCGACATCCACGCCTCCGAGAAGGCCGCGCGCTTCGTCCAGTTCTGCGACGCCTTCAGCATCCCGCTGGTCACCCTCGTCGACGTGCCCGGCTTCCTGCCCGGTGTGGAACAGGAACACGGCGGTGTCATCCGGCACGGCGCCAAGCTCCTCTACGCCTACTGCAACGCCACCGTGCCCCGTGTCTCGCTGATCCTGCGCAAGGCCTACGGCGGCGCCTACATCGTGATGGACTCCAGCTCCATCGGCGCGGACATCACCCTCGCCTGGCCCTCCAACGAGATCGCCGTGATGGGCGCCGAGGGCGCCGCGAACGTCATCTTCCGCAAGGACATCGCCCTCGCCGAGGACCCCGAGGCGATGCGCACCCAGCGGATCAAGGAGTACCGGACGGAACTCATGCACCCCTACTACGCGGCCGAGCGCGGCCTCGTCGACGACGTGATCGACCCGGTCCACACCCGTGCCCGGCTCATCGACGCGCTGTCCATGCTGCGGGCCAAGCAGACCGCACTGCCCAGCCGCAAGCACGGGAACCTCCCCCTGTGACCGCCACGCCGCCCGACGCGACCCGTTATCTCGCCGCCGCCGGGCTGCGCGTCACCCGGGGCACGCCTACCGCGGAGGAGGTGGCCGCGCTCACCGTCCTGCTCGTCACCCGCCTGTCCGGCGGTGCCGAGGAGCCGGCGGAGGAGGCCACGCCGACGCCGACGGTGTGGCGGCACCCCGGCGCCCGTTTCCGCCCGCCGGGGGCGTGGGCGTCATGACCGGTCGTACGGTCCACGGCACCGGCCGCGTCACCAAGGTGCTCGTCGCCAACCGTGGTGAGATCGCTGTCCGCGTGGCCCGGGCCTGCCGGGACGCCGGGATCGCGAGCGTGGCCGTATACGCCGACCCGGACCGGGACGCGTCGCATGTCCGCGCCGCGGATGAGGCGTTCGCTCTGGGCGGTGACACCCCGGCCACCAGCTACCTCGACATCGGCAAGGTCCTCGGGGCCGCCCGGG
>NZ_JBEYXB010000042.1:0-40572 GCF_040644935.1 Streptomyces sp. NPDC046915
TTTGGCACGCTGTTGAGTTCTCAAGGAACGGTCGCTTCCTTTGTACTCACCCGAGAGACTCTCTCGTGGCTTTCCTCCGGGCGCTTCCCTTCGGTCTTGCGTTTCCGACTCTATCAGATCTTTTCTCGATCCGATTTCCTCGGTGCTTTCCAGGTTTCCGCTTTCGCGTTTTCCTTTCCGGCGGTTCCGACTTTATCAGAAGTTCTGGGCCGGTCTGACCGGCCGCTCATTTCCGAGTTATCGGGAGAGGCTTCTGTGGAACCCAGTTCCTCAAGAAGCAGATAGATTCTAGCTGCTGCGTCCCGGACATGTCCAGTTCTAGGCAACTCATAGAATCTACCTCCCCCCTCCAGCTGTGTCAACAGCTTTTGCGGGGCGAAGAGGAGACTAGCAGCTCAAGGGGCGCGTACGCACATCAGGCGGCGGTCGGCACGCTGGCGCTTCGCTCGGTTGCCTCGACGTCACCCGTTTCACCGGCACGGACAGCGCGGCCGCCGAGCACGTAGACGTACGTGAGGAAGGCCAGCTCGGCGACGATGCCGATGCCTATACGCGCCCAGGTGGGCAGGCCCGATGGGGTCACGAAGCCTTCGATCGCACCGGAGACGAAGAGGACGAGAGCGAGACCGATCGCCATGCCCACGGCGGCGCGGCCCTCTTCCGCGAGGGCCGTGCGGCGGCTGCGCGGGCCGGGGTCGATGAGGGTCCAGCCGAGGCGCAGTCCCGTGCCGGCCGCGACGAAGACCGCGGTGAGTTCCAGCAGACCGTGCGGGAGGACGAGGCCGAGAAAGGTGTCGAGCCGACCGGCTGAGGACATCAGACCGAAGCCGACGCCCAGGTTGAGCATGTTCTCGAAGAGGATCCAGAGCACCGGGAGGCCCAGGAAGACACCGAGTACCAGGCACATGGCGGCGGCCTGGGCGTTGTTCGTCCACACCTGGGCGGCGAAGGAGGCGGCGGGATGGCTGGAGTAGTACGTCTCGTACTCGCCGCCGGGGCGGGTGAGCTCCCGCAGCTGGCTGGGGGCGGCGATGGACGACTGCACCTCGGGGTGCGTGCCGATCCACCAGCCCAGGAGGACCGCGATCGCGGTGGAGATCAGGGCGGTGGGTACCCACCAGTGGCGCGAGCGGTAGACCGCCGCGGGGAATCCCTGCCCCAGGAACCGCGTCACGTCACGCCAGGAGGCGCGGCGGGTGCCTGTTACGGCACTGCGCGCGCGGGCGACGAGTTGACTGAGCCGACCCGTGAGCTGGGGGTCGGGGGCGCTGGACTGGATCAGGGAGAGGTGGGTGGCGGTGCGCTGGTAGAGGGCGACGAGTTCGTCGGCTTCCGCGCCGGTGAGGCGGCGCTGACGGCGGAGCAGCGCGTCGAGGCGGTCCCACTCGGCTCGGTGGGCGGCGACGAAGACGTCGAGGTCCATCGGGTGTGTCTGCTCCTCGGCTGGGACCGCTTGTGCTTGGGATGGCTGTCAGCTTGTCGTACTGGGGCGCGATGCGCCCTCAGCTTGGCAGACTTGCGGTTCTCCGGGCAGAGCAGGGAAGGGCGGCAGGCGTGAGTGAGCTGGTGACGGGCGAGGCGGTGGCGCTCGAGTTGCGTCCCGCGAGGCTGCCCAGCAGGGCACTGGCGGTACTGCTCGACCTGGTCGTAGCCGTGATCGTCTATATCGTCGTGTTCACGGCGCTGGTGGCGGCGACGTCGTCGCTCGACGAGGCGGCGCAGGTCGCGTTGTCCATCGCCAGCTTTCTGCTGGTGCTGGTGGGCGGGCCGATCGCGGTGGAGACGCTCAGTCATGGGCGTTCGCTGGGGAAGCTGGCGTGCGGGCTGCGGGTGGTGCGGGACGACGGTGGGCCGATCCGGTTCCGACACGCGCTGGTACGGGGGGCGGTCGGGGTGGTCGAGATCCTGATGACGTTCGGTGTCGTCGCCTGTATCGCCTCGCTGGTGTCGGCGCGGGGACGCCGGCTCGGGGATGTCTTCGCGGGGACGTTGGTGGTGCGGGAGCGGGTGCCGACCGGGCAGGGCCATTTCGTTCCCCCGCCGCCTCCCTGGCTGGCGGGGCGCTTCTCGGGGCTCGACCTGTCCGCGGTCCCCGATGGTCTGTGGCTTGCCGTCCGTCAGTATCTGACGCGGATGCAGCAGCTTGATCCGCAGGTCGGCTGGGCCATGGCGGAGCGGCTCGCGGCCGACCTGGCGGCTCGTACCGGGGCTCCGGCGCCGCAGGGTGTGCCGCCTGCCGCGTATCTGGCGGCCTTGCTGCACGAGCGGCAGGCCCGGGAGGCCCGGCGGGCCTTCGGGGGCGGCCCGGTCGGGGGTATGCCGGGCGTCGGGGGCGCGCCTGTCTCCTCAGCGGGTGTGCCCGGCGGCTACGCTCCGCCGGTCCCGCAGCCGACCGCCTCACCGTTCCAGCAGCCGGCCGCGCCGGCGTTCCAGCAGCCTCAGCCGGCTGCCCCACAGCCCCGCACTCATGTCCAGGCTCATCCCCAGGCCCCAGCCGGGTCCCAGGGCCCGTCCTCGGCCGAGCGGCCGGCCACCGGATTCGTGCCGCCGGCGTAACTGGTACCGGTCCGGCTCAGTCGAAGGCCGACGGCGGCGACTCGAGGTCCTCCAGCTCGATCCCGGGCGCGGCGAGGACCACGTCCCCGGCGATGTGCACGGTGTGCCGTTCGCCCGTGTCCAGGGCTGTGACCTGGTATTCGTCCACGGTCAGAGGGCCGTTGTCAGTGGTGTGTGCTTCTCTTTCCACCAAGGCCCAGGACTGGTCCACGGTGCGCGGGGCGAGGACCGGATCCGTGAAGGCCACGAGGCGTACGCGGGTAGCGGGGGCGGAAGGGGTGAGGCGCAGGAGACGGGCGGTGGCGATCAGGAACGCGGGGGACGTGCCGGTGAAGGCGTGGGCGCGCACATTGCCTTCGGTGGCATGAGTGCCGGTGGGGTCGGTGCGGACCCAGGTGACGCCGTCGAGGGCGGCGCCGCGCACCTGCCAGTTCGCCGCGTGCAGTTCAAGTCGGATGGGGCGGCCGAGTTCGTCGAGGGTGAGGTCGACGGAGCCGGTGTGGTCGCCCGAGGGGGTGGTCAGCCGGGAGACGTAGCGCCAGCCGGAGGGGCCGGGGGCGCACTGGAAGTGCTCTTCTGCGAAGGGGGTGTGATCGTGCGGATCGTGGAGCGAATAACGGCCGCGGGGCATGGGGGTCCTGGGTCTTGACGGGCTGAGGGTCCGGCCAGGGCTGCTGGTCCGGCCAAAGGGGCAGGCCCCCGGCACGGGGGTGCGGGGGCCTGCCTCGGAGGACCTGCGCGGGACGCGCCAGGGGTGTGGCTCAGTAGCGGTAGTGGTCCGCCTTGTACGGGCCATCGACCTCTACGCCGATGTACGCGGCCTGCTCCGGACGCAGCGTGGTCAGCTTGACGCCGAGCGCGTCGAGGTGGAGGCGGGCGACCTTCTCGTCGAGGTGCTTGGGCAGCGTGTACACGCCGATCGGGTACTCGGTCTGCTTGGTGAACAGCTCAATCTGGGCCAGCGTCTGGTCCGCGAAGGAGTTGGACATCACGAACGACGGGTGACCGGTGGCGTTGCCCAGGTTCAGCAGACGGCCCTCGGACAGCACGATGATCACCTTGCCGTCCGGGAACTTCCAGGTGTGCACCTGCGGCTTGACCTCGTCCTTGACGATGCCCGGCACCTTCGCGAGACCGGCCATGTCGATCTCGTTGTCGAAGTGGCCGATGTTGCCCACGATCGCCTGGTGCTTCATCTTGGCCATGTCGCCGGCCATGATGATGTCCTTGTTGCCGGTCGTGGTGATGAAGATGTCGGCCTTGTCGACGACCTCGTCCAGCGTCGTGACCTGGTAGCCGTCCATCGCGGCCTGGAGGGCGCAGATCGGGTCGATCTCGGTGACGATGACGCGGGCGCCCTGGCCGCGCAGGGATTCCGCGCAGCCCTTGCCGACATCGCCGTAACCGCACACGACCGCGGTCTTGCCGCCGATCAGGACGTCGGTGGCGCGGTTGATGCCGTCCACCAGCGAGTGGCGGCAGCCGTACTTGTTGTCGAACTTCGACTTGGTGACGGCGTCGTTGACGTTGATCGCCGGGAAGAGCAGGACGCCGTCGCGCTGCATCTCGTACAGGCGGTGCACGCCGGTGGTGGTCTCCTCGGTCACGCCGCGGATCTCGGAGGCGAGCTGGGTCCACTTCTGCGAGCCGTTGCTGATCGTGCGGTGCAGGAGTTCGAGGATGACGCGGTGTTCGTCGGACTCGGCGGTGTCGACCGAGGGGACCTTGCCGTCCTTCTCGTACTCGACGCCCTTGTGGACGAGGAGGGTGGCGTCACCGCCGTCGTCCAGGATCATGTTCGGGCCGCCGGTGGGCGAGTCGGGCCAGGTCAGGGCCTGCTCCGTGCACCACCAGTACTCCTCCAGCGTCTCGCCCTTCCAGGCGAAGACCGGGACACCCTGGGGGTTGTCGGGCGTGCCGTTCGGGCCGACGGCGATGGCGGCGGCGGCGTGGTCCTGGGTGGAGAAGATGTTGCAGGAGGCCCAGCGGACCCGGGCGCCCAGGGCGACCAGGGTCTCGATGAGCACGGCGGTCTGCACGGTCATGTGCAGCGAGCCGGTGACGCGGGCGCCGGCCAGGGGCTGCGCCTCGGCGTACTCCTTGCGGATCGCCATCAGGCCCGGCATCTCGTGCTCGGCGAGGGTGATCTCCTTGCGGCCGAACTCGGCGAGCGAGAGGTCGGCGACCTTGAAGTCCTGTCGGTTGTCGACAGTCGTCATTGCGAGCTGCTCCTCGTGGGGTTGGGTCGAGGTGGGTACGGCTGGTCTGCGCGGCGGCGGACACAGGGGTGCCCGAAAAAAGAGGACACAGGCATGCCCACACGTGCGCGCAGCGCAGTCCGTCGGAGGCCCTCTCTCCCTCGGTCGGTCCGCGGTGGGACCGCCCGACCGCCATCAGCAGCGACGTCTGGCTCCGTCCCAAGCTACACCGGAGGGCCCTGCCGTCCCCAGTCCGCATCCGAAGAGATCACGCCGATTACATGGTGTGACGGCGAGGGAGGGGGCCGCACAGCGATGTCACAGGCACGCGCTAACCTCTGCGGTCGCGAATGGGCGTGATGGGGAGGGACGAATGTCCGGCAAGGGCCGTGGGCTGGGGATCGCAGCCGTCGTCGTGGGGCTGGTGGGCGTGCTGCTCGGGGTCGGGGGTCTCGTGTACGCGCGGCACGCGTACGCCGGCTCCGTCGTGTCGAGCGAGAGCATGCAGCCGACGTACGAACCGGGTGACCGGATCGTCTATGAGCGGGTCGACGGGAGCGAGGTGCGGCGGGGTGACGTCGTGTTGCTGTCGGCGCCCGACCGCTACGGCCCCGATGTGCTGTCGGTGCAGCGGGTCATCGGCGTGGGTGGTGACCACATCGAGTGCTGTGCGAACGCCGGGTCCGCGAAGGAGCGGCTCACGGTCGACGGGAAGCCGCTCGCCGAGCCGTACGTCCGCGACGGCCTCGCCATCGACCCGATGAATCGCGAACTCGACGTCAAGGTGCCCGAAGGGCGGCTGTTCCTGCTCGGGGACCATCGCCTGAACGCGCGGGACTCCCGCTTCTTCCCCGACGACCACGGCGGGACGTTGCCCGTGTCCGCGATCCGGGGCCGGGTGGTCGACGACTACTCCGTGCCCGTCGTTCTCGGGGCGGCGATGATCCTCGGGGTGGTGCTGGTCCTGGCTGGCATCGGCCTGGGCATCGCGGCCGCGGTCGTACGGCGGAGGGCGCGGGCCGCCGTGCCGCCGCCGCCCCCGTGGGCGGTGCAGGTCTGAGGCAGGGCCCGAGACCGCTCAGTGCTCGGCGGCGTGCGGGTTGGGGCCGCCGGGGGTCGCTTCGGGGTCCGGGCCCTTGGCCGCCGCGGTCTCGCTGTAGATGTCGGGCTCGAGGTAGATGACGCGGGCTATGGGGACGGCGGCACGGATGCGGGCCTCGGCGGCGTCGATGGCCTTGGCGACCTCGGCGGCGGTGTCGTCGTGCTGGACGGCGATCTTGGCGGCGATCAGCAGCTCCTCGGGCCCGAGGTGGAGCGTGCGCATGTGGATGATGCCGGTGACCGTGTCGCCGTCGACGATCGCGGCCTCGATCTTCTTGATCTCCTCGATGCCCGCGGCCTCGCCGAGCAGGAGGGACTTGGTCTCGGCGGCCAGGACGAGGGCGATGAGGACGAGCAGGACACCGATGCAGACGGTGCCGATGCCGTCCCACACGCCGTCGCCGGTGAGCAGGGCCAGGCCGACGCCGCCGAGAGCGAGGACGAGACCGATCAGCGCCCCGAAGTCCTCCAGCAGGACGACCGGCAGCTCGGGCGCCTTGGCGCGGCGGATGAACTGCGACCAGGAGAGCTTGCCGCGCAGCTCGTTCGACTCCTTGATGGCCGTGCGGAAGGAGAAGCCCTCCGCGATGACCGCGAAGACCAGGACGCCCACCGGCCAGTACCAGTGCTCGATGTCGTGCGGGTGGCTGATCTTCTCGAAACCCTCGTAGATGGCGAACATGCCACCGACGGAGAAGAGGACGATCGAGACGAGGAAGGCGTAGATGTAGCGCTCGCGGCCGAAGCCGAAGGGGTGCTGCGGGGTCGCCTCGCGCTGGGCCTTCTTGCCGCCGATCAGCAGCAGGAACTGGTTGCCGGAGTCGGCGAGCGAGTGGACGCCCTCGGCGAGCATCGACGACGAGCCGCTGAACGCGAACGCCACGAACTTCGATGCCGCGATCGCGAGGTTGGCGCCGAGTGCCGCCACGATCGCCCTGGTCCCGCCTGACGCGCTCATGTGTCCGCGTTGTCCCTTCGCCTTCGTACGTACGCCGTCCAGGCCTGGCGCTCGTCGCCTTTGCCCGTCCTTTGCCGGTGGGTCATTCTTGCAGCCCCCTGCGGCAGCGGCGCGTCAGGTATCCACAGGTGCGGTCAGACAATCACAGTGGCACGGAAGACGCTGCCCTCGCCGGACACCTCGGCCTTCTCGCCCGCCGGTACGAAGACGGACTCGCCCGGGGTCAGCTCGTACTCCCCCGCCCGTACGGATCCTGCCGTGCAGAGCAGTATCTGCGGGGTCGGGAGGCTGAGGTCGTGGCTGGTGCCGCCCGCGGGGAGGACGTACCGGGACAGCCGGAACTCGTCGATCGGCGTCTCGTAGACCTCCTCGTCGTCCGGCGACGCCTCGGGGCGCAGCACACCGGGGTCGCCGGCCTCGAAGCGGACGACGCGCAGGAGTTCGGGGACGTCGACGTGCTTGGGGGTCAGGCCGCAGCGCAGGACGTTGTCGGAGTTGGCCATGATCTCGACGCCGAGGCCGCTGAGGTAGGCGTGCGGGATGCCGGCGCCGAGGAAGAGGGCCTCGCCGGGCTGGAGGCGTACGTGGTTGAGCAGCATGGCGGCGATCACGCCGGGGTCGCCCGGGTAGTGGTGGGCGAGGCCGGCGTAAGGCGTGTAGGCGCCGCCGAGGCAGGTGCAGGCGGCCGTGACGGCGGCGACCGTGCGGGCCATCTCCTCGGGGTCGGCCGTCAGTACGGCGGTGAGGACCTCGCGCAGGGCCGCGTCCTCGGGGCGTGCGTGCAGGAGGTCGACGTACGGCTTGAGGGAGTCGACGCCGAGCCCGTCGAGCAGGTCGGCGGTCTCAACAGGGTCGCGGAAGCCGCACAGGCCGTCGAACTCGGTGAGCGCGCAGATCAGTTCGGGCTTGTGGTTGGCGTCCTTGTAGTTGCGGTGCGGGGCGTCGACCGGGATGCCGCGGCGCTCCTCGTCCGCGAATCCCTCCTTCGCCTGCGCCAGGTCGGGGTGCACCTGGAGGGAGAGCGGGGCGCCCGCGGCGAGGATCTTGAGGAGGAAGGGCAGGCGGGGGCCGAACTTCGCGACGGCCTTCGCGCCCAGCTCGCGCTCCGGGTCGCCCTCGATGACCTCGACGAGCGTGCCGCGCGCGGTACGCGAGGGTGCGCCGGGGTGGGCGCCCATCCACATCTCCGCCTGCGGCTCACCGGTGGGCTCGACGCCGAGCAGTTCGGGGATGGCCGTGGTGGAACCCCAGGCGTAGGGGCGGATGGTGTTCTCGAGGCGATCCATGTCGTTTCTCTGTCTCCGTACGTACGCGGCCCGGCCGGTGCCGGCAGCGGGGCGCGGGTCAGTTGGCCCGGTGAGGCAAGATCAGGCCCCTGAAGCGAGCGCCAGGTAAACGGCGGCGAAATCCGTGACGGCGATCAGTTCCGCGAGCGTTTCCAGTTCGGCGCCTTCCTCCGGCTCCAGTTCGCTCATCGGCGTGTCGTGGCTGAGGGCCAGATCGCGGGCGGCGGGGGCGGCGGTGAGGCCGCCGATGGGGCGGTCGCGGAGCAGGACCACGCGCGCGTGCAGCGCGGGAGGTTCCTCGACGCGGTCACGGAAGAAGTCCTTGGGGTCGGCGCTGGCGGCGAGCGGGCCGGCCAGCAGGGCGCTGTGCGCGGCGAGTGCCTCGGGGAGTTCGGCGACCAGGGCGGGGCGGCCGGCCAGTTCGGCGAGCGCGGCGGCGAAGCGGCGGCCCGCGGGGCCTGCCGAGATGCCCTCGGTCCAGATCACGGGGAGCGCGTCGGCGAGCTCGGCGGCGAGGGTCTTGGCGGGGTTGCTGTAGGTCACGATGGCCGGGCCGCAGCGTTCGGCGACCTGGTCGAGGCGGTCGGCGACCTTCTCCAGGGCGTCGGGCGGGGCGGTCAGCAGACCGATGCGGTCGAGGAGCGCGAGCAGCGGGGTGAGCAGTGCCCACAGGACGCCCGGGGAGGACGCGGCGAGGGGCTCGTCGTGGTCGTAGGGGGCCGTGGCCATCGGTACGAACAGCCCGTGCGCGCCGGCGACGGCCTCGGCGAGCGGGGTGCGGGCGGGGGCCACGGCGGCGACGGTGCAGCCGCGGCGGTAGGCCTGTTCGGCGAGCAGGGACAGGCTCGGTTCGGTGCCGTCCGGCGTGGCGATCAGCAGCAGGTCGACGGAGCCCGCCCAGCCGGGGAGCTCCCAGCGGAGGGCGCCGGCCGCCGGGGCGACGCCGATGGGTGCCAGCCGGGTGACGGGGCTGCCGGCGCCGGCGAGCGTGCCGAGGAGGTCGGAGGCGTGGGTGGCGGAGGCGCCCGGACCGGCGATCAGGACGGACCGGGGACGCCCGTCCGGCTTGAGGTCGGCGATGCCCGCCTCGAAGGCGTGCCGGGCGGCGGTGCGGACGCGGGCGCCGGCTTCCGCGGCACCGCGCAGGAGGCCCCGGCGGTCGGCGTCGGCGAGCCCCTCCGGGGAGTCGAGCAGCGTTTCGTCGAGCATGGGGCAGCCTCCGGTCACCGGGGTCCTGTTGAGGATGTGGAAGACGCCTCGTGCTTACGCGGGGCGGCGGGCCTCGTCGATGAGGAGAACCGGGATGCCGTCGCGGACGGGGTACGCCAGGCCGCAGTCCTGACCGGTGCAGATCAGCTCGGTGTCCTGCTCCTTGAGGGGGGCGTGGCAGGCCGGGCAGGCGAGGATCTCCAGGAGGCCGGCTTCGAGCGGCATGGGGGTTCCCTTCGGGGGCGATGGTGCCTGTGCGGATGTGCCTGGTCAGCGTACCGCCGGTGACCGTGGGGTGGCGGACTCACGGCGATGCCCGCCCGCCACCCGCCTCGGTCGGCTGATAGGCGGCCCGTCAGCCGCGGATGATGGCCAGCGCCTCGTCCCTGACCTTCGCCATGACCGCCTCGTCCCGTGCCTCCGCGTTCAGGCGCAGCAGTGGTTCCGTGTTGGAGGGGCGGACGTTGAACCACCAGTCGGCGGAGGAGACGGTGAGGCCGTCGAGATCGTCGAGGGTCACGTCCTCGCGGCTCTCGTACGCGGCGCGGATCGCGGCGAGCCGGGCCTTCTGGTCGTCGACCGTGGAGTTGATCTCGCCGGAGCCGGCGTAACGGTCGTACTGGGCGACGAGCGCGGACAGGGGGCCGTCCTGGCCGCCGAGGGCCGCGAGGACGTGCAGGGCCGCCAGCATGCCGGTGTCGGCGTTCCAGAAGTCCTTGAAGTAGTAGTGGGCGGAGTGCTCGCCGCCGAAGATGGCGCCCGTCCTGGCCATCTCGGCCTTGATGAAGGAGTGGCCGACGCGGGTGCGCACGGGTGTGCCGCCGTTCTCCCGCACCACTTCCGGGACCGACCAGGACGTGATCAGGTTGTGGATGATCGCGCCCTTGCCGCCGTGCCTGGCGAGCTCGCGCGCGGCCACCAGGGCGGTGACCGCCGACGGGGAGACCGGGTCGCCGTTCTCGTCGATCACGAAGCAGCGGTCGGCGTCGCCGTCGAAGGCGATGCCGAGGTCGGCGCCCTCCTCGCGGACGCGCTTCTGGAGGTCCACCAGGTTGGCGGGGTCGAGCGGGTTCGCCTCGTGGTTGGGGAAGGTGCCGTCCAGCTCGAAGTACATCGGGACGAGGGTCAGGGGCAGGCCCGCGAACACGGTGGGGACCGTGTGCCCGCCCATGCCGTTGCCCGCGTCGACGACGACCTTCAGGGGGCGGATGGAGGTCAGGTCGACGAGGGAGCGGAGGTGCGCCGCGTAATCCTCCAACGTGTCGCGCGAGGCGAGGGTTCCCGGCGTGGCGGCCGGCTCGGGGGCGCCGGACTCCAGCCACCGCTCGGCCAGTTCGCGGATCTGGGTCAGGCCGGTGTCCTGGCCGACCGGGGCGGCGCCCGCGCGGCACATCTTGATGCCGTTGTACTGGGCCGGGTTGTGCGAGGCCGTGAACATCGCGCCCGGCAGGTTCAGCGCGCCGGAGGCGTAGTACAGCTGGTCCGTCGAGCACAGGCCGATCTCGGTGACGTCGACGCCGTGTGCCGCCGCGCCGCGCGCGAAGGCGTGGGACAGGCCGGGCGAGGACGGACGCATGTCGTGGCCCACGACGATCGCTGCCGCGCCGGTCACCTGGGCGAAGGCGATCCCGAAGAGCTCGGCCAGCGGCTCGTCCCACTGCTCCGGGACCACACCGCGTACGTCGTACGCCTTCACGATCTGCGACAGATCAGCAGCCACAGCCCAACCTTCCTGAAAGTCCTATCGGTGCGCACAAACTACCCGGCCCGGGTGATCGTCCGGCGCGCGGAAACCCAGCCGTCCACACACCGTTACCGGAAGATGGGGAAAGCTGGGGATGCGGTGGGGTACGGCCTCGGTCGTCCGGCTCGGTCGCGCGGCTCAGCTGTCCGGCTCAGTTGTCCGGGGAGCGCAGCACGCGCAGGTGGCCGCGGCGGGCGACCTCCATCGGATCCGCGCCTCGTCCACCGCCGCCGCCCGCCTGGGCCGCCCGTTCCTGGGGGCGGGCCGCCTCGCGCACGGCATTGGCCAGCGCTTCCAGGTCGTCGCCGGTGGGCCGGGCCGGGGCGGAGCCGTCGAGGAGGCGTACGACCTCCCAGCCGCGCGGGGCGGTGAGGCGCTCGGAGTGCTCGGCGCACAGGTCGTAGCAGTGGGGTTCGGCGTAGGTGGCGAGCGGGCCGAGGACCGCGGTCGAGTCGGCGTAGACGTACGTCAGCGTCGCGACGGCGGGTCGGCCGCAGGCGGTGCGCGAACAGCGACGTACAGGGCTCACGACGATGGACGGTACCGCACTCTTGAGCGGGCCGCGACGACTCTCCCCCAGGTCACCCCACCGTGTCGTGCTGTGAAACGCCCCACACGCCTCTCGGAACACGCCCCGCTGACCTGCGCGAACGACGTCGGCCGGGGTCTCGGGCCGTATGATGCACGGTCATGATTCGGTACTAACACCGTCAATTGCCTTGAGCCGGCCGGTCTTGTAGAGATACGGAAACGAGCCCAACCTTGGCTGGAATGGCCGTCCGGCAACATGGCGTACCGGGTGAGGACAGGGGTGACCGGTTGCCGCCGCGGTCGGCGTCGCGTTGCCGCGTGGAGCGGGGCGGGCGCAGCGCTCGGGGACTACGCTTCACCAGTGATGGACAACCGTGTACCGCCCCGTGCCGCCGGCCCCGGGCCCCGTCGTCGTGATCGCCACGGGCGGGGCATGCGCGGTCCGATCGCGCCGCCGCAGGTGCCGCTGGCGGCCAGCCGTGCCGATGTGTTCGCGGACCTGGTGCAGGACTCCGTGGAGCGCCTCGAGCGGCGGTGGCCGCAGCTGGCGGAGATCGACTTCATGGTGCT
Organism: Streptomyces sp. NPDC046915; assembly: GCF_040644935.1. Classification (NCBI taxonomy): domain Bacteria; kingdom Bacillati; phylum Actinomycetota; class Actinomycetes; order Kitasatosporales; family Streptomycetaceae; genus Streptomyces; species Streptomyces sp. NPDC046915. Next base: position 12,154 of record NZ_JBEYXB010000042.1, read on the forward strand.
CGAGGTGCCGCGGCTGGACGGGCGGCCGGGGGACGGGTGGAGCGACGAGGCGGTGCCGTTGGGCGGGATCATTCCGGTGCGGGACGGGCGGCGGGCGCGGGTCGTCGTCTATCGGCGGCCTGTGGAGATCCGGACCAAGGGACGGGACGAGCGGGCGGCGCTCGTGCATGAGGTTGTGGTGGAGCAGGTGGCGGAGTTGTTGGGGTTGACTCCGGAGACTGTGGATCCTCGGTACGGGGAGGACTGAGCGGGGGTTCAGGCGGTTTCCTGGGCCGGTGTTCGCAAGTGGCCCAGGGCACTGCCAGTGCGCTTGGTCCTACTTCTGTAGTACCGCCAAGTCCTCGTCCGCCTTTGGTACCGATACCGTTCCCCGGTCGTCCGGGAGGGTTTGGATGGTGAAGCCCGGGACGCCTCCCTCGGTGGCTGTGAGGGTGCGGGAGCCGTAGACGGGGCCGCCGGAGAGGTGCTCGACCGTGAGGGCGTAGGTGCCCTTGAGGCCGGTCGGGACGGGGGCGGTGATGTTCTGGGTGGTGCCCGACTTGATCGTGTAGGTCTTCGAGACCGCCGTGCCGCCCTCGCTGCCCGCGGAAGCGGTGACCTTGACCTGGGCGGTGGCCGTGGGTGCGGTCAGGGACAGGGTGCTGTTCTTGCCGCTGTTGTCCGCGGAGGTCGCGCGCGTGCCGATGGGGTTGGTGGCGGGGATGAAGGCCGTTTCCTGCTTGGCGCCCGTGCCCCGTACGACCCGCAGCGCGGCGACCACCGGGACGGACTGGTCCGAGGGGGTGAGGACCAGGGAGCCGGGCTCACCCCGGGTGACGTCGCCGAGGTCGGCCACTGTGGTCATGCCCGACTTCACGTGCAGCGTCTCGTTGCCGGCGGGGGTGATCAGGCCTTGGGGGGAGGCGAGCCGCACCTTCAGGTCCGCGTCGGCGTCGCCGGGGGTGAAGGCGATCAGGCGGACGGAGGTGGCGTCCTTGGGGATGCCGGGCAGGACCAGGTCGGCCGCCGGGTCCACGGAGGCGGGCAGCCAGTCGCCGCCCAGCTTGTCGTCCAGGGCCTGCACGGACGCCCCGACCCGTCCGCTGCGCACACTGACGTGCACGGTGAGGTTGTCCTGCTTCTCGCCGGTGAGCGTGGACAGCAGAACCGGCTCACTGGCGTGCGGCTGGACGGTGAGGCCGTCCGCCAGCGTGGACTTCAGGGAGCCGTCCTTGCCGTAGAGGTTGATGTCGACGACGGCGGCGTTGTCGTCGGGGTTGGTGAGGTGCACGTAGTCGGTGCGGCCGGCGGCCGTGCTGGCGCCCGGGAACCAGAACTCCGTGTCCGGCGCGGTGCAGTTGACGCCCTGGAGGCCACGGCCGGTGCCCGCGGCGACCTCGGTGGTCTCCTGGACGGTCCAGCCGGGCGCGGACTTCCCCTCGGCGGTGCCGACCAGTGCGGGCGCGTCCGCGCCGGAGGTGTCCCCGGTCACCGGCGTGCCGGGGTCCTTCGGCGTCAGGACGGGCTTGGCGGTCTTCCCCTTGGCGCTCGTGCCGGTCTTGCCGTTCTTATCGGTCTTGCCGGTCTTGGCGCCCTTCCCGGACGTCGAGGCGTCCGTGCCGTCCGCGGACTGCTCGGTGGCCGCCTGGAGTTCGGCCTTGCCGCCGCTCGCCGCACCCTTGGTGACCGGTGTGAAGGACGTGTACGACGTATCGGCGATGTCGGAGATGCTCGGCGCCGGGCAGAGCAGGCTCGTGCGCTCCACCGGCAGCCGGGCCGCCGTGCCGGCGGGGGCGGCGCCGGACGCGTCGGGTGTGTTGAGCGCGGCGAACCCGGTGACGGCGGCGAGCGCGGCCGTGCCGGCGATCAGGGACAGGGTGGTGCGGTTCACTGCTCGCTCCCGTCGGGGCGCTCATTGCCGGTGCCGTGGGGGTGGTGCTGCGTCGGGTCGTAGGCCGGGTCGTAGCCCTGCTGGTACGTCGGGTCGTACGGCGCCTGCTGGTCGGTACCGCCGTACGCGTACGGGTCGTACTGGCCGTTCTGATACGGATCGGCCTGGTACGGATCGGCCTGGTACGCCTGCTGGTCGTACGCTCCCGGGTACTGCGCGGCGCCCTGGTACTGGTCGGCGCCGTAGCCGCCGTACTCGGCGCCCGCGTAGGTGGCCGGGTCCCACTCGTCGTAGGACTGCTGCTGGGGTACGGCGACCGGCTCCTGGGGCGGGTGAGGCACGGCCTCCGGGTCGCCCGAGCCGGTCTCCTCGGCCCCCTCGGTCCCTTCCGTCCCCTCGGCCTCCTCGGCCTCCGCCTGGGCGCGCAGGCGGCGGGCGCGGCGGCCCTCGCCCGCGGTGGCCTCGGCGGGTACGGGCTGCTCCTCGGGGAGGTCGTCGTCGACTTCGCGGCGGCGGCCGGGCAGGGCGAGCACGACCAGGACGACGGCGAGCGCGCCCTGGGCCCACAGCCAGCCGGTGTGGCCGATCGGGGCGTCGTAGGTGACGTCCAGTTTCCCGCCGGAGGAGGGGAGTTCGAAGCCCTGGGCCCAGCCGTCGACCGTGGTGCGGGGCAGCGGCTTGCCGTCCAGGGTGGCCGTCCAGCCCTCGGCGGTGGAGTCGGCCAGGCGCAGGACGCGGCCGTCGGCGCCGGAGGGGATCGTGGTGTGGATCTCGACGGGTCCGGCGGCGACGGGCTGCGGCGTGCCGGAACCGGAGGCGGGCACGATGGCGGCGCGCGACACCTCCTGGTCGATGCGCCACAGGGCGCTGCCGTCCTGCTGGCTGAGCCGGGACAGGCCGGGGGTGGCGTCCAGGATGCGGCTGACCTCGCGGGGCGCGCCCTTGTGGACCAGGACATAGCGGACGGCGAACTTGCCGAGCTGGTCGACCTGGTCGGCGCCGGAGCCGGCGACCAGGTTGGCGACGACCTTGTCGAGCTTGCCGTTCTCGCCGTCGGCGGCGGTCAGTTCGGCGTCGCCCATGCGCGCGCCGGAGCCGCGCACGAGGCTGTAGCTCACGCGGGCGGTGGAGTCGCTGTCGAGGACCAGGGTGCGGGCCCGGTCGCGGGTGTCGCTGTCCTCGGCGACGAACGCGGGCACCTGCGTGGGGTCGCGCCGCTCCACCGGTCCGTCGGCGCCGCCGATCATCCAGCCGGCGGCGACGAGCAGCGGGCCGGCGGCCGAGGCGAAGGCGATCAGCGCGGCGACCGGCTGGCGCCAGCCGAAGCTCTGCTCGGCCACGCGCGCGCGTGCCCCGTCGGCGCCGAGCGCGGCGGCGGCCAGGAGGGCGAGGCCGTAGACGAGGGTGGCGGGTCCGGCCCAGGTGGAGCGGTTGGACAGGACCGCGAAGACGAGGCCCACCAGGGCGGCGGCCCAGGCCGTCCGGATTCCCAGCTGACGTTCGGAGCGCAGCAGGGCGGCGAGCGCGGCCAGCACGATGCCGATGAGCATCAGCCCGTGCACCGTGCCGGGTCCGCCGGGGCTGGCGCCGAGCAGGTCCAGGGCCGTGGCGGCCGAGGAGCCGTACTCCAGTCCGGCCTCCTTGAAGAAGCCGAACGGCAACAGGGTCAGCGACCAGGGCGCGAGGACCAGCAGCGGGGTGCCCAGCTGGGCGAGGAAGCGCAGGCCGTAGGCGACGATCTCGCGGCGGCGCACGGCCAGCACGCCGAGCCCCAGGACCAGCGCGATGGGCCACACGATCGGGGTGAACGCGGTGGTGATGGTCAGCAGCAGCGCGTACGCCCAGGTGGCGCGCCAACTGCCGCGTGACCCGGAGGCGTTGGCGAGGCCGCTGGCCGCGATGCCCGCGCGCGCGATGAGCGGCAGCAGCACGGCGAGGACGGCGGTGCCGATGCGGCCTCCGGCGAGGGCGCCGGTGGCGGCGGGCAGGAAGGCGTAGGCGACGGCCGCCCACGCGCGCAGCAGGCGGGAGGTGACCAGCGGGCGGGAGGCGAAGTACGCGGTGAACCCGGCCAGCGGCACCGAGAAGACCATCAGGACGGTGACGGCGAGGCCGGTCGAGCCGAGGAACGTGGAGGCCAGCATCGCCACGAGGGCGAGATAGGGCGGGGCGGACGGGGTGCCGCCGGCGCCGACGGGGTGCCAGGCGTCCAGGTAGCGCGACCACAGTTCACCGGAGCCGGCCGGGGCGGGCAGCAGGGCGCCGCCCGCGAGCGCGCCGCCGCCGAGCAGGTTGCGGCAGGCGGCGAACGACACGAGCAGCAGCACCAGGAAGAGCACCGGGCCGGGCTTGCGGGCGATGCGCTTGAGGCGGGCGAACTGCTCGATCTCCAGGAAGTCGGCGTCGTCGCCACCGGGCCCGGACTCGACGGCGCCGCCGTGCCGTCCGGCGGAGGACACCTCGGGGTCGGAGCTGCCGAAGAGGTTGCCGGCGACCTGTTCCACGGTGGCGCGCACGGTCGCGCCGGGCGGCGGGAACAGGGGGCGCAGTTCGCCCTTGTCGACCTGCGGGCGGCCGCGCCTGCGGCGCCCGGCGATGATCCGCTCGGGCCGCAGCAGGGTGCCCAGCAGGCCGCGGATCTCGTCGACGGCCTGTCCGGGGACCTTGCCGACGAGGTAGGCGAGGGTCCTGAGCAGTGTGCCGAGCACGAGCCGCAGCAGGACCCAGGGCAGCACGGCCGTACGGGCGTTGACGAGCAGGGTGTAGACGGCGCCCGCCTTGTCGACCTTGTGCGGGGAGGCGGCGGTGCGGCCCAGGCAGTCGACGGTGCGGCGCTCGCGGGAGGCGGCCTCGGCGTGCCGTACGACGGCTTCCGGGGCGATGAGGACGCGGTGGCCGGCCGCGTGCGCCCGCCAGCACAGGTCGACGTCGTCGCGCATCAGGGGCAGCCGCTTGTCGAAGCCGCCGAGTTGCTCGAAGACGTCGCGCCGGACGAGCATGCCGGCGGTGGACACCGACAGCACGGGCCCTACGTGGTCGTGCTGTCCCTGGTCCTGTTCCCTGCGGTCCAGGCCGGTCCAGCGGCGGCCGGAGTTGGCGATGCTGACGCCCACCTCGAGCAGCTGGCGGCGGTCGTACCAGCCGCGCAGTTTGGGGCCGACGACGGCCACGTCGTCGCGGCCGAGCTCCATTTCGTTGTCGACCACGCGCAGCAGCTGGGCGAGGGCGTCGGGTTCGGGGGCACTGTCGTCGTGCAGCAGCCACAGCCACTGGATCGGCTCGCCGTGCGGGAGGTCGGGCAGGTCGTAGGCGTCGTCGCGCCACGAGCGCGTGACCGGGTCCCAGCCGCTGGGACGCTTGAGGTACGGCAGCTCGTCCGGGGTCAGGACGGGCGTGGAGCGGACCGCCTCCTCGACTGCCTGGCCGAAGCCGGTACGGCGGGCCAGGTGCAGCACGCGGTCGGCGCCGAGGGCCTCGGTGACCAGCTGGGCGGAGTCGTCCGCACTGCCGGTGTCGGCGGCCACGGCGTGCTGGACAGGGCGCTCCTGGCCGAGCAGCCCGGCGAGCGCGTCGGGCAGCCAGCGGGCGCCGTCGTGGGAGACGAGCACCGCGGTGACGACATGACGCGGGAACTCAGGCATGGCAGCGGTGGCTTGGTGGGCTGCCGTATGGCTGTGCACGGACATCGAGGTACGGGCCCCGGTTCGGTGGACTGCGGTGGACGCCCGCGCCCCCTGTGGGTGGCGAGGCGTCTCGGACGAGCGACCACACTATCGGCTGGGCATGACGGCGGCCCGCCGCCTGTGGATAACCCACCTGCAACGGGCCGTTCGCGCTGTTTGCCGTCATATGTGCCGGTACCGGCACTGGGCCCGGCGTCTGTGCCCGGTCGCTGCGTCGCCCGTGTCCGATCTGCGTGTCGCCTGTGCCGGGTCTCCGCCCGCGTCAGACCGCGGCCTTCTTCAGGCGGCGCCGCTCGCGCTCGGACAGGCCGCCCCAGATACCGAATCGTTCATCGTTTGAGAGGGCGTACTCGAGGCACTCGGAACGCACCTCGCATGCGAGGCAGACCTTCTTGGCCTCTCTGGTGGAGCCGCCCTTCTCGGGGAAGAAGGACTCGGGGTCGGTCTGGGCGCACAGCGCGCGCTCCTGCCAGCCGAGTTCCTCGTCCGCGTCGTCGACCAGCAGTTGCTGCACCAGCTCGGTCATGTGCGCCCCTCGTCTGTCTTCGCGTCCCCGTGGTCGTGGCCGTTACCGATTTCGGCTGAACGACACGAGTGAAATTACAAGTGTGCCGCTCCGGGAGAGTCAAGCCGAGATCTGCTATTGAGCCCGTTATTCACTCTGCGGAACCAAGGCCGTGCGGAAAGTGTTCAAATCGCCATAAACCTTGACACGCAGACGAGGCCCAGGAGGGCCTCCCACCCCACACAGATACCTGTACGGAGAAAGACGCCCAGGAGTTCGATCGCGTTCCGACGAGCCCCGTGCGCCTGGATGGACCCCATGTGTCCCGGCAACCCGATGAACAAACCTTTCACCTGAGGAATGAACCGGATGAGGTGAAACATGTCCCACATTCCGGGCGTCGAGTTGACACGAGGGGTGTGAACCGCTGTCCTTGTGGGCATGCTCGCGCACTCGGCACTCACCTCGACCCGCCCCGCCGGGTCCCACGGTGCTGCCCGCGCCCGCTGTAGCTGTTGTTGCTGTCCCAGCTGTTGAGCCTTTCCCCCCGCTCCGGCTGCGCCTGAGTCCGTCCCGACTCGGCTGCGTGTCTTCATCCCTGGCCCCACTCTTCCGCCGAGGACCCACCGCACCCCCATGAACAGCGACAACGACCTCCAGATCGCCGGCGACATCCTCGAAGTCCCGCACCTGCTCCAGGCCCCGCGCGAGCACCCGGCCACCGTCGCCGAGTTCGTCGGCCTGGCCCGTGACATCGCCGCCGACCGCTCCCAGTGGGCGCACCTCGTCCAGTACGACGCGACGAGCCGCTGGTACCACCGGCTGCGCACCGGCCCCGGCTACGAGGTGTGGCTGCTGTCCTGGGTGCCGGGCCAGGGCACCGGTCTGCACGACCACGGCCACTCCTCCGGCGTGCTGACCGTCCTGGAGGGCACGCTGACCGAGCGGACCGGCCGGGGCACGCGCGCCTTGGGCGAGGGGGCCCAGCGGGTCTTCGCGCCGGGGTACGCGCACGAGGTCGTCAACGACGCGCTGGAGCCCGCGGTCAGCCTGCACGTCTACTACCCGGGCCTCACCGAGATGCCCATGCACACCTCCCCGCACTGCGAGGGAAGGACCGAGCCGCGTCCGGTGACTGCCTGACGCCGACTTGCCTGACGCGTTGTCGTACCCGCCTGCAAGACTGCTTCCATGCGCATTGTGGTTCTGGCAGGCGGCATCGGTGGTGCCCGGTTCCTGCGCGGTCTGAGGCAGGTCGTGCCGGACGCGGACGTCACGGTCATCGGCAACACCGGGGACGACATCCACCTCTTCGGGCTGAAGGTCTGCCCGGACCTCGACACGGTGATGTACACGCTCGGCGGCGGCATCAACGAGGAGCAGGGCTGGGGACGGGAGGACGAGACCTTCCACCTCAAGGAGGAGCTCGCGGCGTACGGGGTCGGACCCGAGTGGTTCGGGCTCGGCGACCGGGACTTCGCCACGCACATCGTGCGGACGCAGATGCTGAGCGCCGGATATCCGCTGAGCGCGGTGACCGAGGCGCTGTGCGACCGCTGGAAGCCGGGCGTCCGGCTGATCCCGATGACCGACGACCGCGTGGAGACGCATGTCGCGGTCGAGGTGGACGGCGAGCGCAAGGCGGTCCATTTCCAGGAGTACTGGGTACGGCTGCGGGCCTCGGTCCCGGCGGAGGCGGTCGTGCCGGTCGGCGCCGAGCAGTCCAAGCCGGCGCCGGGTGTGCTGGAGGCCATCGCGGAAGCGGACGTCGTGCTGTTCCCGCCGTCCAACCCGGTCGTGTCCATCGGCACGATCCTCGCCGTGCCCGGCATCCGGGAGGCGATCGCCGACGCAGGCGTGCCGGTGGTGGGCCTGTCCCCCATCGTCGGGGACGCGCCCGTGCGCGGGATGGCCGACAAGGTGCTCGCGGCGGTCGGCGTCGAGTCCACGGCCGCGGCGGTGGCCGCACACTACGGCTCCGGTCTGCTCGACGGCTGGCTGGTGGACACCGTGGACGCGGGCACGGTCGACCGCGTCGAGGCGGCCGGCATCCGCTGCCGGGCCGTGCCGCTGATGATGACCGACGTCGACGCGGCCGCGCGGATGGCCCAGGAGGCGCTGACCCTGGCGGAGGAGGTGCGGCGGGCGTGAGCGGCGGAGTGTCCCAGCGGCCGGAGGGCGGTGCCGTGCCCGAGTACCGGGTCCGGGCCGTCACCGGGATCCCGGAGGTGCAGCGGGGCGACGACCTCGCCAAGGTGATCGCCGGTGCCGAACCGGGGCTGGCCGACGGGGACGTGCTGCTCGTCACCTCGAAGATCGTGTCCAAGGCGGAGGGCCGGATCGTCGAGGCGGCCGACCGGGAGGCCGCGATCGATGCCGAGACCGTCCGGGTGGTGGCGCGGCGCGGCCCGCTGCGGATCGTCGAGAACCGGCAGGGCCTGGTCATGGCCGCCGCCGGGGTCGACGCCTCCAACACCCCCTCCGGCACGGTGCTGCTGCTGCCCGAGGACCCGGACGCGTCCGCGCGGGCCATCCGGGACGGGCTGCGGGAGGCGCTCGGCGTCAACGTCGGGGTCGTCGTCACCGACACCTTCGGGCGACCCTGGCGCGCGGGGCTCACGGACGTCGCGATCGGCGCCGCGGGCGTGCACGTGCTGGACGACCTGCGCGGGGACACGGACGCGCACGGCAATCCGCTCTCCGCCACCGTCGTCGCCACGGCGGACGAGCTGGCCGCCGCCGGTGACCTCGTCAAGGGCAAGGCCGCCGGGCTGCCCGTCGCCGTGCTGCGCGGGCTGCCGCACACCGTGGCCGAGGACCACGGCACAGGGGCGCGGGCCATGGTCCGGGGTGCGCGCGACGACATGTTCCGGCTGGGCACCTCCGAGGCGGTCCGGGAGGCGGTGACCCAGCGGCGTACGGTACGGGCCTTCACCGACGAGCCGGTCGACCCCGGGGCCGTACGGCGGGCGGTGGCCGCGGCGGTGACCGCGCCGGCGCCGCACCACACGACGCCGTGGCGGTTCGTGCTGCTGGAGTCGCAGGCCTCGCGCACGCGGCTGCTCGATGCCATGCGCGATGCCTGGATCGCCGACCTGCGGCGGGACGGCAAGACGGAGGAGTCCATCGCCAAGCGGGTGCGGCGCGGTGACGTGCTGCGCAACGCTCCGTATCTCGTGGTGCCGTGTCTCGTCATGGACGGCTCGCACACCTACGGGGACCCTCGGCGGGACGGCGCCGAGCGGGAGATGTTCGTCGTCGCCACCGGAGCCGGGGTGCAGAACCTCCTCGTCGCGCTGGCCGGGGAGCGGCTGGGTTCGGCCTGGGTGTCGTCGACGATGTTCTGCCGGGACGTGGTGCGCGAGGTGCTGGACCTGCCCGCGGACTGGGATCCGATGGGAGCGGTGGCGGTCGGCCATCCGGCCGAGGAGCCGCGGCCCCGGCCGGAGCGGGAGGCGGGGGCGTTCATCGAGGTGCGCTGACCGGTCTCCTCCGCGGGACCGCCTAGTCTCGTAACACAGCTCCGGCAGCCCAGGGATCTCATTCGTGGCAGGACGTTTCGCTCCGCGGCCCACGCGTACGACCGTGCGCGGTGGGCATGTCGCCGTGCCCGCCGGTGTCCCCCGGCAGTCCACCGGGCCGGGGCGGGTGCGTACATGGGTGCCGGACGGGCCGCTCGATCTCGGGCTGGTGCTCGGGCCGCTGAGGCGCGGCCCCGGGGATCCGACCTTCCGCGCGGCGCCGGACGGGTCCGTGTGGCGGGCCAGCCGGACGCCCGCGGGACCGGGCACGCTGCGGGTGTCGGCGTACGGCGGTGAGGTGCGCGGCGAGGCGTGGGGGCCGGGGGCCGAGCGGCTGCTGGAGCGGTTGCCCGAGCTGCTCGGTGCCGCCGACGATCCCTCCGCGTTCGAGCCCCGGCACCGCGTGGTGGCGATGGCCCGGCACCGGCGGCCGGGATTGCGGCTTACGCGGACGGGGCTGGTGCTGGAGTCGTTGATCCCGTCGGTCCTGGAGCAGAAGGTCACGACCGTCGAGGCGTACCGGGCGTGGCGGTTGCTGGTGCGGAAGTTCGGGGAGCCGGCGCCGGGGCCCGCCCCGGAACGGATGTACGTGATGCCGGAGCCGCGGGCGTGGGCGCTGATCCCCTCCTGGGAGTGGCACCGGGCCGGGGTCGACAACAAGCGGGCGTCGACGATCCTGCGGGCCGTGCGGGTCGCCGCCCGGATGGAGGAGGCGGTCGGGATGACGCCCGAGGCCGCGCAGGCGCGGTTGGAGGTCATACCCGGGATCGGGCCGTGGACGTCGGCGGAGACCGTGCAGCGCAGTCATGGGGCGGCGGACGCGGTGACGGTCGGGGATCTGCACCTGCCGGGGATCATCGGGTGGGCGCTGGCCGGGGACCGGAGCGCGGACGACGCCGCGATGCTGGAGTTGCTGGAGCCCTATGCGGGGCAGCGGCACCGGGCGGCCCGGCTGATCCTGCTGAGCGGACGTGTGCCGCCGCGCAGGGCTCCACGGATGCCCGTCGGGGACATCGGCCGGCTGTGACGTCAGTCGGCAGTGACGTCGGCCAAGGGTGAGATCAGCTCTGCGGCACAGCCGCGGTCGTGGACCGGCCGTGCAGTTTCAGCGCCTGGGCCAGGCAGCCCACCGCGGCCGTGGTCAGCACCGTACGCACAATGTTCATGGCCGACCAGACGCCCTTGAACCTGTCGACGACCGAGAGGTCGGCGGCCTTCGCCGGGTCGCCGAGATCGGCGAGTTCGCCGTTCAGGGGCAGGTTCACCGCGACGGTGACCACCAGTACGGCCAGATAGAGCACACCGGCCGCGGCGGCCCACAGTGCCGCGCCCTTGCGCGCCCGCCGGTACTCGGCGACCGCGGCCCACACCGTGGCCACCAGGGCACCGAGGAAGACGACCGCGAACGGACCGCTGTGGTCGATCTCGTCGTTGAAGTTCCGCATGGCGGTGAGATAGGCGGCGTCGTCCAGCCGGGACAGACCCGGCATGATCGACAGGTCGTAGGCGAAGAACAGGCCCGCCAGGAGTGCCATCGCGACACAGGCCACTACGAGCAGCACTCCGGCCGCGCCACCGGAACGGCGTGACAGGGACGGGTTCATGGACATGGGCTTGGCCTCTCTCAGCAAGGTCGGTGGCCCAGGACGACCGTCCTGGAAGGTGGCGGCGGGGACAGCACCTGCGCCGCGCCGCCCGTCGCCCGGTGTTCCTGAGGGCTCACGCCGCGCACGCGTTTGAAGGCCGAGCTGAGCGCGAAGGCGCTGCCGTAGCCGACCCGGTGGGCCACCTTGGTCAGGGTCGCGTCCGGCTCGCAGAGCAGGTCCGCGGCGAGGGTGAGACGCCACTGGGCCAGATAGGCCATCGGCGGCTCCCCCACGACCTCGGTGAAACGACGGGCCAGGCTCGCCCGGGACACGCCGACCTTCCGGGCCAGCGACTCCACCGTCCAGGGCTCGGCCGGGTTGTCGTGCAGGAGTCGCAGGGCGGGGCCGACGGTCGGGTCGGACTGCGCGCGGTACCAGGCGGGGACGCCGTACTCCGGTTCCCTGAGCCAGTCGCGCAGCAGGCCCACGAAGAGCAGGTCCAGGAGGCGGTCGAGGACGAGTTCCTGTCCGGGCTCGTCACGGGTGATCTCCTGAGCGAGAAGGGGGATCAGCGGGTCGTCGGCGCCTTCGGCGGGGCGTACGAGGAGGGCGGGGAGGGCGTCGAGGAGGCGGCGGCCGACCGCGCCGGGGGCCTGGTAGGTGCCGCTGAGCATGACGGACGTCTCCGGTCCGCCGGCGACACCCCAGGTGCGCACGCCCAGCGCCGTCATGTCGGTGAGGTCGGCGCCGTCGACGGTGGTGCACCACTGGTCGGCGTCGACGACGACGCGCACGGGAGTGTCCGGGTCGTCGGCGACGGTGTACGGGTCGGGTCCGCGCAGCACCGCGAGGTCGCCCGGCTTCAGCAGGACCGGCGTGCCGCCGTCGGGCATCACCCAGGCATCGCCGCAGACCATGGTGACGAGGGACACCGGGGCACGGTCCTCGACCCGCAGGGACCACGGCGGGCGGAAGACGGACTGGAGCAGGAACGAGCCGCGTGCCTTCAGGCCTTCGAGGAGGCCGGCCAGAACATCCATGTGATGACCTCTCGCGGAGGGAAGGCGGACCGAGGCGTCAGACGGTCCAGACGCCCGTGGCGGCGGTCTTCCCGGCGAACTCGGCGAAGTCCACGGGCTCCCGTCCGAGAGCCTCCCGCACGCCCTGCGTGACACTGGCGTTGCGCCCGTCGAGGATGAGGCCGAAGAGGTCGGCGAATTCGACCGGCAGACCGTTCTCCCGCAGTGTCAGGCGGTAGTCGTCGAGGGAGACCGGCGTGTACGTGATCTCGCGGCCGGTGGCCTCGGACAGTTCGGCGGCCACGTCGTGGAAGCTCAGCAGCCGGGGGCCCGACAGCTCGTAGGTCCGGCCGATGTGCCGGTCGTCGGTGAGGGCGGCAGTCACGACGTCCGCGATGTCGTCGGCGTCGACGAACGGTTCCACGGCGTCCGCGGTCGGCAACGCGAGCTGTCCGGCCCGGACCGGCTTCAGGAAGAAACTCTCGCTGAAGTTCTGGTCGAACCAGTTGGCGCGCACGACGGTCCAGTCCGCGCCCGCGGCCTTGAGCCGTTCCTCGCTGTTCACCGCGCCCTCCTCGCCGCGCCCGGAGAGCAGCACCAGCCGGCGCGCGCCCTTGCGGACGGCCGACTCGGCGAGGGCGCCCACCGCTTCGGCGGCTCCGGGGAAGGCGAGATCGGGATGGTAGGTGACGTAGACGGCGGTGACTCCGTCGAGCGCCGGCTCCCAGCTGTCGGGAGCGTCCCAGTCGAAGGGCGGTTCGCCGGTGCGTGAGCCGACGCGCACCGGCAGGCCCCTGGCGGTCAGTCGCTGCGCGACACGCCGCCCGGTCTTGCCGGTGCCGCCGATGATCAGGGTCGTCCGGTGTGTGCTGGTCATGCGTTCAGTCAACTGCGGCGAGGTGGCGACGACCATAGCCACAACGCTCAGTTCCATAAGCAGGCGTCTACGCGGATCCCTCCCCCGCACCGGCTACTGGTCCGAGGAGAACCGCACCGCCCCCGCCGGGATGCGCGCGTCGCACCACACCCGCACGCCCTCCCGCAGTTCGTTGTCGGCCCCGACGACCGCACCGTCGCCGATCACCGTGCCGGTGAGGACGGAGCGCTCGCCGACCCGGGCGTGGGCGCCGATGAGGGAGTCGGTGACGACGGCACCGGGCTCGATGACGGCCCCCGGCAGGATGGTGCTGCCGAAGACCCGGACCCCCTCGGCGACGAACGCGCCCTCGCCCACCACCGTGCCGCCCGTCAGCTTGGCGTCGGGCGCGACCGTGGCCGTCGGCAGGATCAGGCGGTCGCCGCAGCGGCCGGGGACGGCGGGGGAAGGGGCCCGGCCCAGGACCAGGTCGGCCGAGCCGCGGACGAAGGCCGCGGGCGTGCCGAGGTCGAGCCAGTACGTGGAGTCCACCATGCCCTGGAGGTGGGCCCCGGCGGCCAGCAGGCCGGGGAACGTCTCGCGCTCCACGGACACCGGCCGGCCCGCCGGGATGGTGTCGATGACCGAGCGGCGGAAGACGTACGCCCCGGCGTTGATCTGGTCGGTGACGATCTCCTCGGGGGTCTGCGGCTTCTCCAGGAAGGCGAGCACGCGGCCGGTGTCGTCGGTGGGGACCAGGCCGTAGGCGCGGGGATCGGTGACCTTGGTGAGGTGCAGGGACACGTCCGCGGACGTCTCCTCGTGGGTGCGCACCAGCGCCCTGATGTCCAGTCCGGTCAGGATGTCGCCGTTGAAGATCAGCACCGGCTCGTCGGGGCCGGAGCGCAGCCGGGAGGCCACGTTGCGGATGGCTCCGCCGGTGCCGAGGGGCTCCTCCTCGGTGACGTACTCGATGTGGAGGCCCAGCGCGGCGCCGTCGCCGAAGTACGGCTCGAAGACCTCGGCCAGGTAACTCGTCGCGAGCACGATGTGGTCCACGCCCGCCGCTCTGGCCCGGGCCAGCTGGTGGGTGAGGAACGGCACCCCGGCCGCCGGGACCATGGGCTTGGGCGTGTGCACCGTGAGCGGGCGCAGCCGGGTGCCTTTGCCGCCGACCAGGAGGATCGCTTCTGTCACCTGTCGTCTCTGCTTCCTGCCGGGACCGGCCGAACTGTGTTTCGGCCGGCCAGTGTATGCAGACCGTGCGACAGCGCCCCCGACGGCGATGGACGTGCGCCCCGCCCGTCAGCGCCCCTGGTAGCGCGCCGCGGTGGAGCGGGCCGAGCCGAGCTTGGCGTAGAGCCGTTTCCCCGGGCAGTCGGTGGAGTATCCGTCCCGATGGCCGGAGATCACGTTCAGTCGTACGTTCTTCCCCTTTGGATACAGATTGCCACCGCCCGACTTGAGATATGTCTTTCCGCGCGGATTGGCCCCGTAGAGTCCGAGCTTCCACGCGGTGAGCTTGGCGATGGCCTTCACGGCGGCGGAGGACGGCTTGCTCTTGCCGTAGCTGCCGATCACGGCGATGCCCATGCTGTTGGCGTTGAACCCGAGGGTGTGTGCGCCGCGGACCGCCTTGGACACTCCTCCGGCGCGGCCCTCGTAGATGGTTCCGCACTTGTCGATGAGGAAGTTGTAGCCGATGTCGCGCCAGCCCATGCTGCGGACGTGGTACCGGTAGATGGCACGGATGACCGACGGTGCCTGTGAGCAGCGGTAGTTGTTGCCGGAGGCGGTGTGGTGGACGAACGCCGCCTTGACCTTCTGTGTGTAGACGAACCCTTTCTCGCGCAGCGACTCGTCCGCGCGCCAGCCGCGCCTGGTCACGATGCGGGGGCGCGGCCCGATGTGCGGCTTGCTGCGCTGGGCCTCGGTCAGCCGGTCGCCGCGCAGGGCCAGTAGCTGCATCTCGGTGTCCGCCCTGCCGAGGGCCGGGATCTCGGTGGCACCGAAGGGCGCGAGGTCGGTGTTGACGGCGGAGGCGGCGGCCTCGGCCTCCTGAAGGGTGCCGGTGCTCGGGACGTCGGCCTGGGGCCCGGCGGGCGGGGGGTCGTCACCGGGGTCGACGAGTTCCAGGCGCAGACCGGAGGGGAGGGGTGCGCGGGAGCCGGCGGTCCGGCCTCCGTCACCGGCCCCCTCGTCCCCGTCGCCCCGCTCCGTCCCGTCGTCCGCCCGCACGCGTACGTCGACCCCCTCCGAATCCCCCACCCACAGCGGCGCGGTGGCGCCGCGCACCTGGCCGGAGGCGCGCTCCGCGGTGTCCGGGTCGGCGCCGTGGTCGGCGTTGTGCGTCTCGACGTCCTGCCAGCCGGACCACCTGCCGGTGCCGGCGGCCCGGGTACGGACCTGGACGTGACCGTGGAGTTCGGTGCCGGGGTCGTCCCAGACGACGCCGACGAGCGAGAAGTGCCTTACGTGGTCGCGGTGCAGGCCCTGTTCGGAGGCGGCGCCGTGGGCGCGGTCCCGGGTGAGGGGCACCAGGGGCAGGGACTGGGTGCCGCCGGGGACCGCGGATGCGACCGCACGCCCCCCGACGGGTCTCGCGGGAGCGGCTGTCGCGGGCACGGTCAGCGGCAGGGCGAGGGCGGCGGCGCAGGTGACGCCGACCGAGGAGACGCCGATCGAAGAAGTGAGGAATCCACGCATGCTCCTGATCTTGGACATAGTCATATAAATCTGTCCATCCGGGAACTGACGGACCGTCGGCTGAGGTTCCGCCGAACCGGTGGCCCCGCCGCGCGGTGCCGGGCCGGGCCGCCGCGTACGCTTGCGCGGGTGAACGCCACCGATCGCACCCCCGCCGACCTGCTGCGATCCGCGCTCGCCGCGGATCCCGGACGTCCCCTGGTGACCTTCTACGACGACGCCACGGGCGAACGCGTCGAACTGTCCGTGGCCACCTTCGCCAATTGGGTGGCCAAGACCGCCAACCTCCTCCAGGGCGACCTCGCCGCCGGACCCGGCGACCGGGTCGCGCTGCTGCTGCCCGCGCACTGGCAGACGGCCGTGTGGCTGCTGGCCTGCTCGTCGGTGGGCGTGGTCGCGGACGTGGCCGGCGATCCGGCGGCGGCCGACGTCGTCGTCAGCGGGCCGGACTCACTCGACGCGGCGCGGGCGTGCCGCGGCGAGCGGGTCGCGCTCGCGCTGCGGCCGCTCGGCGGACGGTTCCCGCAGCCCCCGGAGGGCTTCGCCGACTACGCCGTGGAAGTCCCGGCCCAGGGCGACCGGTTCGCGCCGTTCTCGCCGGTGGATCCCGAGGAGCCGGCGCTGATCGTCGCGGGGGCGGAGCTGACGGGTGCCGAGGTGGTGGAGCGGGCGCTCCGGGAAGCTCCGGCGCTGGATCTCACGGGACCCGGGTCCCGGCTGCTGTCCGCGCTGCCGTACGACACCTGGGAAGGGCTGAGCGCGGGGCTGTACGCGCCGCTGGCCACCGGGGGCTCCGTGGTGCTGTGCCGGCACCTGGAGCGGCTGGACGAGGAGGCTCTGGCCAAGCGGATCGAGAGTGAGCGGGTGACCGCCGCGCGCCACTGAGGGGGCCGCCCGGCGTTCACCCGTTCGGAGTAGCAAGAAGCCCCTCCGGTCTCCCCCACGCGTCATGGTCGTAAGAACCAGGGCATGACGCTCGTACGCCATGAGGGGGTGGCCCCGCCGTGACCGACACCGCAGGCACGCCCTCCGGACCGGCCCCGGGCCCCGGCGCCGCCGCCACCGGTGAGGGGCTCGCACGGCGGCGTCGGCGGCGGTGGGCGAAGGCGGCGGCCCTGGGGATCGGGATCGTCGTGGTCGCGGCGGTCGGGGGCGGGTGGGCGGTGTACGCGAAGCTCAGCGCGAACATCACGCCGGACGAGGCGGCCGCGGCCGAGCTCGCCCGGTACGAGCGGGAGCGGCCCACGGCGCTGGTGCGCGACGCGCAGAACATCCTGCTGATCGGGTCGGACACGCGCGCGGGGGACGGCAACGGCGAGTACGGACGGGACCTGGGCAGCGAGCGGTCCGACACCACGATCCTGCTGCACCTGGCCGCCGACCGGCGCAGCGCCACCGCCGTGTCCCTGCCCCGCGACCTGATGGTGGACGTGCCGGGCTGCCGGCGGGCGGACGGCGGCCGCAGCGAGCCGACGTTCGCGATGTTCAACTACGCCTTCGAGATGGGCGGTTCGGCCTGCACCATCCGGACCGTGGAGAAACTGACGGACATCCGGATCGACCACCACGTCGTCATCGACTTCAGCGGCTTCAAGGACATGGTCGACGCCGTGGACGGTGTGGAGGTGTGCCTGAAGGAGCCCATCAGCGACAAGGACGCCAGACTGCGGCTGCCCGCGGGCAAGGTGACGCTCGACGGCGAGCAGGCGCTCGGCTATGTGCGGGCCCGCAAGTCCCTGGGCGACGGCAGCGACACCGACCGGATGGACCGGCAGCAGCGGTTCCTCGGGGCGCTCGTCAACAAGGTGCGCAGCGACGATGTCCTGCTGAACCCGGTCAAGCTCTATCCGGTGCTGGACGCGGCCACTTCCTCGCTCACCACCGATCCGGAACTGGCGAGTCTGCGCGGCCTTTACCAACTGGTGCGCGGTTTGCGGGACATCCCTACCGAAGAGGTGCGTTTTCTGACTGTTCCAAGGGAGTCGTACGTTTACAACTCCAATCGCGACCAGTTGGTGGAACCCGAAGCCGAGAAACTCTTCGCGCGGTTGCGGGCGGACCAGCCGGTGGAAGTCGCGCGGGAAGTCACACGGGATTCTCACAACGACCGCCGCCCCGACGACCTGCGAAGCGCCCCTTCCCCCACTCCCACCTTCCGCGGGAGCACCGCCGCCGAGGACACCTGCGAGTAAAACCAGCGCCAAGAGCGAACCTCCGCCCATGGGAATGGGGTGGATTGCCCTGGTGTAGGGAGGTGGAATTTGTCACTGTCGTCGCCTGACGCTGAACTGGGCGGATAGTGTGAGCGATCCAGTGCATCCGACCGCGAGGTCCGTCCTGGGGTCGTGCACTGATTGACCGAGACCCGAGCGCCTTGTGGGGGGAAGGCGCCGCGTGGCCCCGACGGAGGACTCAGACAACCGTGGACGCGCAAGGCCGTGGGCGGGCGGACAACATCGATCCCGCAGACCAGTGGGTGCTCAATCCGAACACCGGCGAATACGAACTGCGACTGAGTACTTCCGCAGCGCAATCGACGGTTCCGGGACCGCGTAGATCCGCGTCCCCCCGCGGCGGCGGAGGCAAAACCGCGGCGCGCGGCCGGACCGCGGCGCCGGGGCGTGGCGGTCCGGACAGCGGGGCCCGTGACACCCTCGTGTCGGAGGTTCCCGGTCCGCGCCGGCGCCGGGGAGGCCCCCCCGAGCCGACGCCGGGACGCCGCAACCGGCGTCCGGTGAAGAAGAAGTCGAAGGCGAAGAAGATACTGCTGTGGACCGGTGGGTCCATGGCCTTCGTGCTGGTCGCCGTGTCGGCCGCGGGCTACCTCTACATCAAGCACCTGAACGACAACATCACTTCGGTGTCCGACGACGGAGCCAGCACAGGCGGCTTCCGCAAGGACGAGGCGATCAACATCCTGCTGATCGGCACCGACAAGCGCACCGGCAAGGGCAACGAGGGCTACGGTGACGCGGGCAGCGTCGGTCACGCCGACACCAACATCCTGCTGCACGTCTCCAAGGACCGGACGAACGCGACCGCGCTGAGCATTCCGCGCGACCTGATCGTGAACGTCCCCGACTGCCCGACGACCCAGTCCGACGGCTCCAAGAAGGTCATCCCGGGCACGGACAACGTCCGCTTCAACACCAGCCTGGGCCAGGACGGACGTACGCCGAGCTGCACCATGCGCACGGTCACCGAGCTGACCGGGATCACCCCGGACGACTTCATGGTCGCCGACTTCAACGCGGTCAAGACGCTGACCACGGCGGTCGGCGGGGTCGACGTCTGCCTGGGGAAGAACATCGACGACAAGGACTCGCACCTGAAGCTGTCGAAGGGCACGCACAACATCTCGGGCGAGCAGGCCCTGGCGTTCGTGCGCACCCGGCACTCGGTCGGGTTCGGCGGCGACCTGAGCCGGATCGGGCTCCAGCAGCAGTTCCTCAGCGCGCTGATGCGCAAGCTGAGTTCCAACTCGACGCTCTCCAGCCCGACGAAGATGCTGAAGCTGGCCGAGGCCGGCACCAAGGCGCTGACCGTGGACGACAAGCTGGACAGCATCGGCAAGCTGAAGGACCTGGGTCTGGAACTGGGCAAGCTCAACCCGAAGAACCTGACCTTCACCACGGTGCCCGTCGTGGACAACCCGGCCGAGAAGGTCAAGACGACCGTCGTGCTCAACAACTCGACGGCTCCCGCGGTCTTCGACGCGATCAAGGGCGACGTGTCCTTCAGCGACGTGAAGAAGAAGCAGAAGGCGGCCAAGGACGCGCAGGCCGCCCGGCTCAAGGGCACCAAGGCCGCCGCCTCCGACGTGCGGGTGCGCATCCTCAACGGCGGAGCGGCGTCCGGCAGCGCGCAGGCGGCCCTCAACTGGCTCCAGAACGACGAGGGCGTGACGAGGTCGGAGAACGCCGGCAACGCCCCCGCCGCACTGAAGAAGACCACGCTCGAGTACGGGCCCGACCAGGCGGCCCAGGCCCGCAGGCTGGCCGCCATCATGGGGCTCTCCGGATCCGCCATGAAGCCCGGGAAGAGCGTGACCAACTCCCAGGGGCTGCCCGCGATGACGCTCACCCTGGGCACGGACTTCAAGGGTGCGGGCGTCCCCCTCAGCACTCCGACGAAGGCGCCGAAGGTCGACAAGTCCACGGCGGACAAGGTGCAGTGCGCCTCATGAGCCACTGAATTCGGGCGGCGGTCGCCGATGAGGTGACCGGATGGGCCTGTTCTACGTCTAACAGGGCGTAGGACAGGCCCTTTTCATGGTGCCAGGGTGGGGAGGACGGGGAGAAGTGACGCAGAACGTGCAGGGGGAGGAGCGGACGCCGCGTGGCGTCCGGCACCGGACGGCGAACGAGAGCGAGGGCGGCGGTGCGGACACCGACAGCCGCCCCGGCAGACAGCGGCCCCGGCGGGGGCGCCGCGTTCTGAGATGGTCCGCGACGACGCTGACGCTCCTGATACTCGGCACGGCCTGCGCCGGATACCTGTATTACGAGCATCTCAACGGCAATATCCAGAAGGGCGAGCGCAGCAGCGGCGACGCCAAGGCCGAGAAGGCCGGGCCGAACGCCGACGGGCAGACGCCGCTCAACATCCTGCTCATCGGCTCCGACAGCCGTAACTCCGACGAGAACGTGAAGCTGGGCGGCAGCAGGAACGACCGCGGCAATCCTCCGCTGGGCGACGTGCAGATGCTGATCCACCTGTCCGCCGACCGCAAGAGCGCCTCTGTGGTGAGCATTCCGCGGGACACCCGGGTCGACATCCCCAAGTGCAAGGACCCGAAGACCCACCACGAGTTCCCGGCGACCAACGACATCATCAACGTGTCCCTGGCCCGCGGCGGCGCCGGCTGCACCCTGGCCACGTGGGAGAACCTGACCGGGATCTACATCGACCACTGGATGATGATCGACTTCGCGGGCGTGGTGCGGATGGCCGACGCCATCGGGGGCGTCGACGTCTGCGTGCGGCAGAACGTGTGGGACCGTCCGCTGCCCGGCGTGTCCGGCGGCTCCGGCCTGCGACTGGCCGCCGGAACGCACAAGGTCAAGGGCAAGCAGGCCCTTCAGTGGCTGCGCACCCGGCACGCGTGGGGAAGCGACCCGCTGCGGGCCCGGGCCCAGCACATGTACCTGAACTCGATGATCCGCACGCTGAAGCAGCAGAACGTCTTCACCGACACCGGCCGGCTGATGGACCTGGCCGAGGCGGCCACCAAGTCCCTGAAGGTCTCCGAGGAGATCGGCACGGTCAAGAAGCTCTACGACCTGGGCACGCAGCTCAAGACGGTGCCGACCGACCGCATCACCATGACGACGATGCCGGCCGTCGAGGACGACCGGAACCGCGACCACCTGCTGCCGGACGGGGCCCGCGCCGAGCAGATGTGGGAGATGCTCCGAGACGACGTGCCCTTCGACGGCAAGGGCAAGGCCGCCGCGGCGAAGCAGGCCGCGGGCAAGAAGCCGGCCACCAAGGCCCCTTCCACCACGGACGACCGGATCGGCGTCACGGTGCGGAACGCCACGCGGTCCGCGACGCTGGGCCCGGTCGGCGGCCGCGCGAACACGATCGCCCAGGAACTCGTGGGCAAGGGCTTCACGAAGGCCACCATGGACGGCACCGCCGGGCTGTCCGAGGGCAGGACCGTCGTGCGCTACCCGAGCGCCGATCTGGAGGGCGACGCACAGCGTGTCGCCCGGTCGCTCGGTGTCCCGCTGTCCTCGGTGAAGAGGTCGACCGACGTCTCCGGGGTCACCGTGGTCGTCGGCGCCGACTGGCGGACGGGCTCGTCCTACCCGAAGCAGTCCAAGCCGAAGGCCGGGAATCTGCCCGGCAACTCCGACGCCATCAACGGCGCGGACACCGGACGGTGCATGGACGTGTACAGCCCGTATCGCACCTAGGACACCGGCCCGCGCTCCCCGCCGGGACCGCACAGCGAACTCCTAACTGGTTGCAGAATGATGTGGCGCGCTCAAGTCCGCAGGGGTCGGGCGAAACCGGGCGCGTGGTCCGCGACGGACGACGTGGGTGCCTTTTGAGAGGTAACCCAATGAGCCTCTCGTGCGTCTGACTAGGGGCAAGGGCGTGCCCGGTGAGGGCGCAGGGTGGGGAGGGCTGGGAGTTGGCGCGGAGCAGCATGAGCGGGGAGGTCCCCGCGGTCGAGGACACGAAGTCCCTCGCACCGCAGGGAGGCGGCGCCTCGGCCGGGCACGGCCGGCACGGCGGCGGGAGACGCCGCGGCGGCGGGGGCGGCGAGGGTGGTGGCAAGAGCGGTACGCAGGAGAACCCGCCGCGCAGACGGCGTGCCCTGCGCTGGTCGGCGACGGTGCTGGCGGTGGTGATACTCGGCACGGCCGGCGCCGGATACCTCTACTACCAGCACCTCAACGGCAACATCAAGAAAGACCCCCTGAACATCGGCGACGCCAAGGACAGGGCGGCCGAGTCCAAGGCGAACGCGGCCGGCCAGACGCCGCTGAACATCCTGCTGATCGGCTCGGACGGGCGGAACAACAAGGAGGACCAGAAGCTCGGCGGCGCGAAGGACACCTTCAACACCGCGCCCCGCGCCGACGTCCAGATGCTGCTGCACCTCTCGGCGGACCGCACCAACATGTCGGTGGTCAGCATGCCGCGCGACACGCTCGTGGACATCCCCAAGTGCACGGACCCCGACGACAACAAGGTCTACGACGCCCTCACGTCGCACATCACCAACGACTCGCTGGGCCGCGGCGGCCCCGGCTGCACGGTGGCGACCTGGGAGAAGCTGACCGACATCCACATCGACCACTTCATGATGATCGACTTCTCCGGTGTGGTGTCGATGGCCGGCGCCATCGGCGGCGTACCGGTGTGCGTGGACGCCAACATCCACTCCAAGGACAGCAGCGGCCACGGCTCGGGCCTGAAGCTGACGAAGGGCACCACGTACGTCAAGGGCGTCCAGGCCCTCCAGTGGCTGCGCACGCGGTACGGCTTCGAGGACAACACCGACATCGCGCGGGCCAAGGCCCAGCACCAGTACATGAACGCGATGGTCCGTCAGCTGCGCGAGAACGCCACGCTCAGCAACCCGGGCAAGCTGAAGGACCTCGCCGAGACGGCCACCAAGGCGCTGACGGTCGACAACGGGCTCGGCACGGTCGCGAAGCTGTACGACCTGAGCAACGAGCTGAAGAAGGTCCCCACCAAGCGCATCACCATGACGACGATGCCGTGGCAGTACGAGTCGCCCACCAGTGGCCGGGTGGTGCCCAAGCCGGAGGACGCGGCGAAGCTGTTCCGGCTGGTCCGCGACGACATCGCCCTGGACGGCAAGGGCAAGAAGAAGCCCACCAAGCCGAAGACGAGCTCGGACCCGGCCGCCGCCGACGACAAGATCGCCGTACAGGTGCAGAACGGCACCGGATCCGACACGCTGGCCCCGGTCTCCGGACGGGCGAACACGATCGCCCAGCTCCTCGTCGGCGAGGGCTTCACGCAGTCGGTGTCGGACCGCTCGGCGGCCCCGAGCGAGGCCACGACGCTGATCCGCTATCCGAGCGCGGACCTGGAGGGGGACGCCCAGCGGGTGGCCAAGGCGCTCGGCATCCCGATGTCCGCGGTGAAGAAGTCGACGGACGTCACCGGGGTCACCCTGGTCGTCGGCGCCGACTGGCGCACGGGCACCAAGTACACCGCGCCGAAGGAGGACGACTCGACCCCGGACACGGCGCAGGTGATCAACGGCGCGGACAAGAAGCAGTGTATGCACGTCAACCCGAGCTACACCTGGTAGCCCGGGCCGACGAGCGCCTCGCGCGGACTCAGTCGGTGGCGAGCACCGCGGGTCGGCGCGAGGCGATGACCTTCTTGGCGAGGGCGCGGGGGCTGGTCAGGAAGCCCCAGCCCCAGGACATGTGCATGGTGGCCAGGGCCACCGGGATCCGCAGCCGGGCCGTGAGCGGCAGGCCCTTGCCCGCGGGCACCGAGCCGGCGGTGATCGCCGCGAGGTAGCCGCCGGGGATCACGAGACCCCAGGGGGTCAGGGCCGCGCCCACCACGATCCCCGCCGCTATCGCGCACACCGCCGTCGGCGGGGCGAGGTAGCGCAGGTTGATGGAGCCCTCGTGGTAGCGGGCGACGACGTGCCGCCAACGGCCGTAGTCCTTGTACTGCTTGGCCAGCGCCCGCACGCTCGGCCGCGGCCGGTACGACACCTTCAGCTCCGGCGAGAACCAGATCAGCCCGCCCGCCTCGCGGATACGGAAGTTCAGCTCCCAGTCCTGGGCGCGGATGAACTCCTCGTTGTAGCCGCCCTGCCGCTCCAGCGCCTCGCGCCGGAAGACACCCAGGTAGACGGTCTCGGCCGGGGCCGCCTCGCCGCCGGTGTGGAAGGCGGCGTTGCCGACACCGATCTTCGAGGTCATCGCGGCGGCGACCGCGTGCTCCCAGTCGTTCTCACCCTCGGCGTGCATGATGCCGCCGACGTTCTGCGCGCCGGTCTCCTCCAGCAGCCGTACGGCCGTGGCGATGTAGTTCGCCGAGAGCATGCCGTGGCCGTCGACGCGGACCACGATCGGATGGCGGGAGGCCTTGATCGCGGCGTTGAGCGCGGCGGGGGTGCGGCCGGTCGGGTTCGGGACGGTGTGCACGCGGGGGTCTTCGGCGACCAGCTCGGCGGCGATCTCGTCCGTACGGTCCGTGGACGGGCCGAGGGCGATCACCACCTCCATCTCGCCGGCGTACTCCTGCGCGAGGATCGCTTGGACGGCCCCGCGCAGATGCCGCTCCTCGTCGAGGACGGGCATGATCACAGAAACGGCGGGGAGCCGCACGTCGGGGTTGGCGTTCATAGGGGGCTCACGTTACCGCGAACGGGGGAACACCCGTGCGCGCCGCCGGGTCGCTGCCGCGGGCCGGAGATCGTATGGGCCTACGGTGCTCACGTTCCCTCGAACGGCCCCGGGACGCAGCGGCCTGTCCTGACAAGCCCTGGGACCCGGGGGGCCCGAAGCCCCAGCGGAGGTGTCCCCATGCCCGTCACGCCGCCGAGCTCTCCGGCACGGCCCCAGCAGCGCCCGCGACCGCCCCGGCAGCCGCAGCGGGTGCCGCGGCCACCCGCCGGACGGAGACGGCCGCGCTGGGCCATGCGGGCGGTGACCACCCTGTCGGTGGTGGTGCTGGCCTCCGCCGGGATCGGGCACGCGGTGGTCAGCAGCCTGGACGCGGGCATCGCCCGGGTCGACGCCTTCAGGGACATGAAGAACCGACCGCGGGCCGGTCACGGCATGAACATCCTGCTGGTCGGCACCGACGGCCGGGACAAGATCGGCGAGCGGGAGCGGCGGAAGTACCGGCTGGGCGGCGCGCCCTGCCACTGCACGGACACGATCATGATCGTGCACATCTCTGGCGACCGGGGGCGGGCGAGTGTGGTGAGCCTGCCGCGCGACTCCTACGCCGAGGCGCCCGCGCACGTCGACGAGGCCACCGGGCAGCGGCACGGCCCGCATCCCCTCAAGCTCAACGCGGCCTACGCGGAGGGCGGGCCGCAGCTGACCGTCCGCACCGTCGAGAGCATGACCCATGTGAAGATCGACCACTATCTGGAGGTCGACTTCACCAGCTTCATGAAGACCGTGGACGTGCTGGGCGGCGTCCAGGTCTGCACCCCGCTGCCCCTGAAGGACGGCTACACCGGCCTCGACCTCCCGGCCGGCACGCACACCCTGGCCGGCGGGCAGGCCCTTCAGTACGTCCGCGCCCGGCACGTCGACGGGGCCAGCGACCTGGGCCGGATGCGGCGCCAGCAGCGCTTCCTGGCGTCGCTGGTCGAGCGGGCGACCTCGTCGGGGGTGCTGCTGAACCCGATGCGGTTCCGGGACGTGACCCGGGCGGTACTGGGCTCGGTACGGGCGGACGAGGGCTTCGGCACGGACGAGCTGCTGGAGCTGGGCCGGGCGATGCGGAACTTCTCGCCCTCCTCGTCCGAGTTCACGACCGTCCCCATCGGTCAGCTGTCCTACCCGGTGAAGGGCATCGGCTCGACGCTGAAGTGGGACGGGCCCAAGGCCGAGCAGCTGTTCCAGGCCCTGCGCGACGACAAGCCGCTGGCGCCCGCGCGCCGGCCGCGGGGCGAGACGGTGGTCCCGGTGGAGGTGGCCCCGCAGCAGATCCGCGTCCAGGTGATGAACGGCACCGGCACGGTGGGCCTCGGCCGGCGGGTGGACACGGCCCTGTCGGCGACCGGCTTCGCCACCACCCACCTGCCCCTCGACGCGCCAGGCCACAACGTGGGCCGCACGGTGATCCTCTACGACCCCCGCTGGGACCGCTCCGCGAAGTCCCTGGCCACGGCCCTCCCCGGCAGCGAGCTCCGCCCGGCCAACGGGCAGGGCCCGATGCTGAAGGTGATCGCCGGATCGGACTTCAAGGGCGTACGAAAGGTGAGAGGCGAGTCGGCGAACGGCCAGGCCGAGGCGACGGTGGTACGGGGCGACGAGGCACGGTGCTGACGCACACCGCCCCGTCCTCGTAGCCCTCGAATCCCCTGGCCCCTGGCCCCTGCGCCCTCAGTCCTCGTACCCCTCCGCCGCGCGCCTCTCGCGGAGTTCTCGGATTTCGCGGCGGCGGGCCAGGCGGTGGGTGCGGCGGATCTCGGCTTCCTGGTAGCGGCGCCTGTCGCGGTCGGTCTCCGGGAGGACCGGTGGGACGCGGCGGGGCTTGCCGTCGGCGTCGACCGCGGCGAAGACCAGGTAGGCGGAACCGACATGGGTGGCCGGGGTGGACTCGTTCCAGCGCTCGGCCAGGACCCGGACGCCTATCTCCATCGAGGACCGGCCGGTCCAGTTGACCTGGGCTTTCACATGGACCAGGTCGCCCACGCGGACCGGCTCCAGGAAGACCATCTCGTCCATGGACGCGGTGACGGCGGGACCCCCGCTGTGCCGGCCGGCCACCGCGCCCGCGGCGTCGTCGACGAGCTTCATGATCACACCGCCGTGCACCGTGCCGAGCAGGTTCGTGTCGTTGTGGGTCATGATGTGGCTGAGCGTGGTCCGGGACGCGGACGTGGGCTTGCCGGAGATGTCCGGCGTACCCGACTCCGCTGCGGTGGCCTGGTCTGTCATGGCCCCTACCTTATGCCGGAGCGACATTCGCGGAATTTGTGTCGGGTTCGCAACAGCGGCGCCCTGATTTTCCGACAGCCCTTGTAAGACACCTGGTCGAGCCCGGCACACTGGGGCCCATGAATGATTGGCCCGAGGGATGGTCCGACGAGAACCGCGGCCCGCGCTACGGACGCGGGAGTGCCGGCGGCGCGCAGCCTGAGGGCGCCCGTGTGATGCGGCAGGTCCGGCGCGGCCCGGCGGGCCCGCCCGGCCAGGGCGGGTACGGCGCGCCCGGCCAGGCGGCCCCGCCGTACGGCGGCGGAGTCCCGCAGCAGCCGTCGTACGTCGACGGCCAGGGACACGACGGCGGTTACGGCGAGTACGACAGCGGCTACAACACGGGCCAGGTCTACGGTGGCCACGGTGGCGGCGGCTTCGTGCCCAACGACAACGACGCCGATCCGGACATGGGGCGCTACCGGCCGCGGCCGAACTGGCGGCGCCGCATCAAGTGGACCGCGATCACGCTGGCCACCGTGCTGATCGTCACCTCGGTGGCGACCTACTTCTGGGCCGACTCCAAGCTCCACCGCGACGTCGACCTGTCGAAGGTCATCGACCGGCCGGAGGCGGGCAAGGGCACCAACTACCTGATCGTCGGCTCCGACAGCCGCAAGGGCATGACGTCCGAGGACAAGAAGAAGCTGCACACCGGCTCCGCCGAGGGCCAGCGCACCGACTCGATGATGATCCTGCACGTCGGCGACAACGGCGACACGCTGGTCTCGCTGCCGCGCGACTCGGACGTGGAGATCCCGTCGTACGTCGGCTCCACCTCCGGCAAGGAGTACAAGAGCACCGGCCGCCACACGAAGCTGAACGCGGCCTACGCCGAGGACGGCCCGACGCTGCTCGTCCGCACCGTCGAGTACAACACCGGCCTGCACATCGACCACTACGTGGAGATCGGCTTCGCCGGCTTCGCGAAGATCGTGGACGCGGTCGGCGGTGTCGAGATCGACATCGACAAGGGCTTCAAGGACAAGTACTCGGGCGCCGACTTCAAGTCGGGCAAGCAGACGCTGAACGGCGAGCAGGCCCTGGCCTTCGTCCGTACCCGGCACGCGTTCGCCGCGTCCGACCTCCAGCGCACCAAGAACCAGCAGAAGTTCCTGTCGGCGCTGGCCCACCAGGTGGCCACCCCGTCGACGGTGCTGAACCCGTTCAAGTTCTACCCGACGATGGGCGCCGGCCTGGACTCGCTCACCGTCGACAAGGACATGAGCCTGTGGGACCTGGCCTCCATGTTCTGGGCCATGAAGGGCGTCAGCGGCGGTGACGGCACCTCGATGAACATGCCGGTCTCCGGCTCGACCGGCGGCAACCTCGTCTGGGACAAGGCGAAGGTCAAGACGCTGGTGAGCGAGCTGAAGGACGACCAGAAGGTCACGGTCGCCGGCAACTAGGGTCCGTCTTCAAAGATCATCGGGTGGTGGATCATGGTGGGGTGATACGTCGCCATGAACTCACCGATCAGGAGTGGGAGTTACTCGCTC
>NZ_JBEYXB010000043.1:0-38941 GCF_040644935.1 Streptomyces sp. NPDC046915
CCCGGTGCCCGGAGACGGGCACGCCGGGTTCGGGAGGCGGCTCGGGGAAACCCACTGATGGAAACACCAGCAGGGCGCCCCGAGTCGACCTCACCGATGCCCCGCCAGGCCTTCAGCTTGTTGATCAGGCGCTCGACGGTGTTGCGTTCCTTATAGAGATCGACGTCGTGGCTGACGGGCCGGCCGCCTCTGGCGCCCTTCTTCTTCCGATTGGCGGCCTGGTCCTTCTTCTCGGGAATCACCGCTTTGATGTTGCGTCTGCGCAGGTAGGCGCGGTTTCCGCGGGATGAATAGGCCTTGTCCCCAGCGACCGCACCGGGCCTGGTGCGGGGACGGCCGACGGGCAGCCGGATTCGCACCCCTTGCAGGACGGGGATGAACTGCGGACTGTCGGCCGCCTGCCCCGCGGTCAGGACGAGCACGAGCGGGCGGCATCTGCGGTCCGAGACGAGATGGATTTTGCTGGTCAGGCCGCCCCGAGACCTGCCGAGCAGGGCCTGCTTCAGGCGGAGCCGGCGTCGGATGCGCCGCCGCCCGGCCTGTCCGTTCTGTTCCTGCGAACCGCCCCCTTTTGCCGGGCCTGCTCCTGCTCCCGCGCGGCCTCCTCCAGCACCTCCATGAGGTCATCACCTACCCGCATCCCCGCAGCGTCGTGGTGGGCACGCACGGTGGTGGAGTCCACGCTGACCAGCGACAGATCCATCCGGTCCATGCGGGCTGCCGCAGCGATCAGGCCTTCCAGCAGAGCGGAGAAGACACCGGCGTTGCGCCAGACCCGAAAACGCCCATAGACGGTGGCCCACGGCCCGAACTCGGCAGGCATCTCCCGCCACTGGCCACTGGACCGAAACCGCCAGATCACTCCCTCGAACTGCTCTCGCAGCCGCTCGGGATAGGGACCGTACTCACCGATCGGCAGGTACGGCTCAATGAACTTCCACTGATCGTCGGTGAGTTGCCTACGAGTCACAACCAACGTCCTACCGGATTCCACTGTCCGAAGGGGGCAGAACCCACCAGCTGATCACGACATCACACAGGCCCTAGCTGAGCCGGACCGGCGCCGAGGCCCCGGCCTTCAGGTCCGGGGCCTTCGTCTTGCCGACTGGCCTGTGAGTGCGTGTAAGCACTGGGATCCCGGGGCACTCCCCGTAACCTGCTCGGATATCTTCTGGCCCATGGCTTCCCGCACACACCCACCGCTTCCCGAGTCGGTCCGTCACGGTCTGCGGGCGATCATCTTCGATACGAACTCCTTTCCCCGCGGCGGGCTCGACTTGGACCTTCTGCGGGAGTGGGGGCAGCGAGCCTTGGAAGATGGGTTCGAGGTCTGGGTGCCGGAGCCGGTGCTGTGGGAACTCGCGGAACACGCCGCCGCATCATGGGAGGCTTGGCGGGCGAGTACGAACCGAGCCAGGAAGTCCATGCAAGCGGCTGGGCTGAGGATTCCCTCCTACGATCCGTACTCCTCGCGTGCGGAGGTGATGGCCGCCGTGGACGCATCTGTTCGAAGCCTTGCTCCGTCCGTCCGGATCATCGCCCTCGACGGTGATCTGGCAGTGGAGGCGCTCCGTGACCAGGTGCAGATACGCCCGCCCGCCAACAAGAAGAGTGACGTCAAGACGGGTGCCGCCGACAGCGCGTGGATCAGGCAGGTGCTGCGGGCCGCCGATAACGACATCGACTCCTTCGTGATCGTGGGTACGGACGCAGATGTCTACGACGCCTTCAGGGGCTGGAGCTTGCCGAAGCCGCACATGGTGCCTTTGCACGCGCTTCAGGGAACGCTCTTCGTCCTGGAGGCTCCGAGCGACGAGACCAAGGACGCCTTGGTACGGTTCCTCCAGGGCGTGGTGGGTCAGCCGCTGAAGGCGGGGCGCACTCCGGGTGAGGACCTGACTTTGGGCCAGGTGGGAGTTCTAACCGATCTTGTCGATGATTGGGATGACGACCAGATCCGCGATGTGGAGCTTGGCGATATCAGTGCCGTCGTGGGTATCAACGAGGTGAAGATCAGCCGTAGAGGACTGGCCACCGCGCAGGTGTTCCTCTTGGTCGATGCCGAGTACAGCGGCTGGCGGATCGACGAGGACGGAACCCTGCTGGCCCACTCATCGAACCTTCCGCAGATCCTTGTGCGGGACGTGCTCAGCTTCACCCTCAATGGCGGCGCGGTCGTCCGTGCCCGGTCCGAGACTGGTCAGGCCGCGGCGTCCCGAGCCGATAACCACGCCTACAGCGACCCGTCGGATGCGCTCTTCGAGCTCATCGACACCCTCAGGCTGATCCCGGGCGCTGAGGAAGATCTGGAACTGATGGCCGACGGTACCGGCTCCGCAACGTTCTCCAACGGCTTCGACCTCGCTCTGGAAGTGGAGCACGGCGGTGGAGATCCTCATTGGACAGCCACATTCACCTTGTCGAAAGAAGAGTGGTCGGCCACCCTCGAAGTGCGCTGCGAGTGGGATGCTCTCCGGGTCCCGTACGAGGATCCCGACATCTTTCCCGCATATGTACTCACGTCCGACGAGGCCTATGACCGGAATATCCCAGCCGAATGGGCACCGGCCGCCTGGGCCATCAACCACATGTGGCCCCCCGAACCCACGTGACCGCATGGGCGCTCACAGCCACGCTCGCTTCGGTCCAGCCGCGCTACGACTCCCAGCCTGTGAGCTGGTGGCGGAATCCGTCGTTGAGTCGGTCCGTCAGGATGTCCCCTTCAGGGGTCAGGATGTGCGGCTGATGGGCTCCCATGTCGGCCAACAGGTCCGATGCGAGAGCGCAGGCCACGACAACGGCTTCCCGTTTGTCGGTGACGATGGCGGCGAGGTCGCCTGTGGTCTGCGCAGGAGTGGCGGGGAGCGGTAGCACCGGGCCGCGTTGGAAGGCACTTTCGTTCACGACCAGTCGGACGAGCTTGTCACTGCCGTCGTAGCGGTGCAGTGCAGCTGACAGCATCAGGTCGCCGGCCGCTCCGGTCTCTGCTGCCCAGGCTGCGGCTGCTTGCACCAGGGTGACGAGGTCGAGTTCGAATGCGCGCTGGGACATCTGTTGGGGGCCGTCAGCGTCGCGCTGATCGTTGTGGAGGCTGATGGTCTGTGCGGCATAGAAGCTGCCGTCTTGATGGAGTTGGCCGGTGGGGAGGCCCTCGAAGCGGACTTGCCGACGGCCTACCAGCGGGGGGTGGTGGGGCCGCGCGTTGAGCGTCACGGCGTGACAGGCGAGGTCGTGGAAGCGGTTGAAGGCAGCGTCGCGATCGGCCCGGGTGGTCAAGGGATAGGTGCCGCGTACGGCCGGAACTGCGGCAAGGCTGACCCACCCCGGGTAGTAGGTCACCGGAGCCCTGCCGTCGTCCACGGTTCTGGTCAGATAGTCCGACAGGTAGCCACCGCCTGCGTCGGCGACTTGTCGCAGGCGGTCGACATCGTCGGAGGCTGCCTGGAAGCGGTCACGGTAGCGCTGGGCGATCTCGGATTCCGCGAGGGTGCGGGTCGTGGTGCCGTGCCGGACGTGGACGCGGAAGTTGTAGTCGTTACCCGGAGCCGCGACCGCGTGCGGGGCCTGGGTGCTCGAAGGCACGGTGAGCACCCAGTAGATCTTGCCCTCGTGGACAGTGGACTTCAACGGTCGCACCCCCACGTTGGGGACCACGGGCTGGATCCAGTTGGCGAGTACTGAGCGGATCCACTCCTCGCCGCGGCCTGGGACCGGCTCGGAGGGGGCCAGGTCGTGTGCGTGATCCTTCTTACCGTCGTCGACGCCGACGACAACCATGCCGCCGGCGGTGTTGGCCATGGCGGACACGTCCTTGGCGAGCTCCTTCTTCCCCGCGTCGGTGCCCTGGTAGAAGTCTTTCTTCCAGTCGAGGTCAACGCTCTCGGGTATCTGGCTGTCGACCGCGCGCTGCAGATCGTCCTCGGTGAGGTGATCGGGGTGTCGTCCCAGGGCGGCGGTGAGCCGGGTCGGCAGAGCCATCGGTACTCCAGAGTGTTCGCACATGCTGCTGACGACCGTCAGCTAGATCACGCTAAACGGGGTCACCGGGCCGTCACCACGTAATTCCGAAACGGGAGGGCAAGGCCGTGCGGCAGGGCTGTGGTCATGCCCCTGCCGCGTGCAGGCCGTGCGGTACGTCAGCACCCGGCCCGGACCCGCGCCGTAGGCCTTGCTCGGACACGGGCAGTACGCCCAGCATGTGATCAGCCTGCTGGACCGGGTAAGGGACCAGACCGACACCGGAGTCCTCGCGCTGATCGAGCGTCCGAGACTCCGCTGAAGGCCGTTACCTCCAGACATCAAGGTGCTGGCGGATCTCCTCTTCTATTTGATCTGCCTGATACAGGAGCCCGAGCAGTTCTCGACTCAGCACATCGACCCGGTCCTGGAGCGGCCCGCTATTACTGTCCTGGGCTAGTTCCCGCGTGGTCACGTAGCGGCTGGGTGTGAGGTTGTGCTGTTGCTCTCGGATCTCCTCGAGTGCTGCAGAGCGGCAGAATCCCGGCACATCGCGGTAATCCTCACTGCTGGGGTCAAGGCCGCGCCAGGCGTGATAGGTGCTCACGATTGCCCTCAGGTCATCGTCCGTCAGCACGCGGTGCGCACGATCGACCATCACGCCCATCGCGCGCGCATCGATGAATAGTGTCTCGCCCCGCCGGTCCGCCAGCCTGCGCGCGCCTTGTGGCGACTTGTCCTTGGTTAGAAACCAGGCGCACGCTGCAATCTGAGTGGTTCGAAAGAGCTGGGCGGGGAGCGCCACGATGCAGGCGACCAGGTCGTCTTCCACCATGGCCTTGCGGATCTCGTCCTCGCCCATCGATTTCGACGACATCGCCCCGTTCGCCAGTACGACCCCAGCGCTGCCCTGATCGCTGAGCTTGTGAACGATGTGCTGGAGCCAGGCGTAGTTCGCGTTACGGCGTGGCGGAACTCCGTACTGCCAGCGGGTGTCGACTTCGTTGCGTGCCCAGTCGGAGATGTTGAAAGGCGGATGAGCCAGGACAAAGTCGGCAGTAAGTGTTGGCAGAAGGTCGTGGCTGAGGGTGTCGGCACGTCCGAGTCCCGCCGGGACCATTCCGTGGATGTCCAGGTTCATCCGTGCTAGCCGCCAGGTGTGCTGGTTCACTTCCTGGCCGTAGTAGGCGAGATCGACGGTTGATCGTCCCCCACGTACTTGCACGAACCTTGCGGCCTGCACCAGAAGTCCGCCGGAGCCGCAGCACGGGTCGTATACGCGTCCCTGCTGAGGCTGGAGCATCTCGACGAGTAGCCGGGCGACGCTCCGTGGTGTGTAAAATTCCCCGCCCTTCTTCCCTTCCACCCGGGCAAACTCGGGCAGGAGCTCGTAGTACATCGTGCTCAGGTACTCGTATAGCTCGCCCATGACGTCTCGCGGAGCGCGCTGCCCTCCTGCGGTGGCCAGGTCTTCCCCGAAGAGCGCGAAGAGTTCTATGACTCGCTGGCGGTCCAGACGGCCGATGAGGCCGGTGGCGGAGGGGAAGACATCAGTGAGGTCGCGATTGCTGCGCATCAACGCCACGATGGCCTCGTTCAAGACCGTGACGGCGTCGGTGTCGGAGTCTTTGATCTGCTGAGTGAGGGTGTCCCACCGAGCGACTGGTGGAATCCATCGCAGGCCTTCCGCGGCGTAAACAACGGGGTCATCCGCGTCGCCCACGCCCTGTTCATTGAGCTGTTGCCGCGCCTGCTCGAACTCAATGGACAGGAAGCGCAGGTAGAGCAGTGTAAGGATGGTGCTCTTATACTCCGACGCGTCCATGGCGCCGCGTAGTTTGTCCGCGGCCGTCCAGAACAGGTCCAGCGTTGCCGTTGGCTTCCTTCTGCGAGGGGGCACGGTCCTACCTTTCCCCATCCATCCGTCCGGCCATTTCAGAGGCGACCAGTCCTTCGAGCGCTCGATTCTCCGCCAACGCGGTGTGGGCGCGGTCATGGAGCGGTGCCGCGATCTCGGCGAACCGCTTCCGCACCGTCGTGGACGGCCATGACACGGGCAATCGGGAAAATGCCCTCCGGCTCATCGCACGCGCTTGTTCGCCTTGCGCCGCGGCGACAAGCTCCTGGCTTCTGGAGCGCAGGTCGTGCAGCAGCCACATCCGGTCCGGCTCGCCACCGGCACGGATCGCCAGCGTTCCGCGGCCGGGGATCACGGAGATCGTGGACATCACCGTCTTCACCTCGCCGGGGCGCGGCGCGACCAGCAGCGTCCCGGGATCACATGCCGCGCCGGGAGATGCCCAGCTGGTCTCCGCTGTCCGGTCCAGCTGTACCGACCTGCTGTTGAGGACCTCTCTCGGCGCTACCCACGCGATCAATACCGCGCCGTCGACGACGCCAGCGGCTGACCGGGCAATGGGAGATCCGCCGATTACTCGGCCCACATCGGCGATCGTGAGTCCTGGCTGGTAGGCATGCCGGTTTTCCTGTGCGTAGCGGGCGAAATACGCGTCCGCAAGTTCTGTTGCTCGCGCCGCGATCTGCGTGTTCAGCTCCATGCGCCGCTCTATGAGCCTCATAGTGTGCAGGAGCCGTGCACGCAGATGGGTCGCCGGCAGCGAAACGGTCACTTGTTTGAGGTCGGACAGGGGCAGGGTCGCGTGCTCCGCGTTCGCCGAGCGCGCGCGAAGAAGCCCGCGGGTTTGTGGTGTTCTCAGCCACCAGCGGATCCATGTGCTGATGCCATTGGCCAGTCCGTCCGGCGTGAACCGGATGACGGCGACCGACCTGGCGACGTTCCAGCCTTGGTGTTGCCGAGTGGCGACTGCTGTGTCCCCGACCCTACCTACCAGCACGACGAGGAGGTCGCCGGCCTGAAGGGAGGTGCGCGGGTGTCGGCGGTTTACGTCTAGGGAGATGCGCGCGAGGTTGGTTTCGTCCACGGCCGCATCAACGATGTCGCCAGCCCGGACCATGGGTACTCCCTCGGGGTCGGGCTGCGGTCGCACGACGCCGTACGCCACAAATTCGACTCCCGGCACGTTGCACAACTCGTAGGTGCGCCACCTCGAGGCCTCGATCTTGCGCTCCTCTTCTGTACGGTTCATTCCTCTCCCAGCGTCCCCGGTTCGCTCTGCGGTTGGCGGCGCCGTCGCGCACTGTCCGCTTCGCGCTCGGGCAGGGCCTTCTTCAGGTCCGCCACGGCCGGCTGTACTTCCAGCACACGCCGTAGCTTGAGATTGATGCGTGCAGCGTGCCTGAAGTGCTCGTAGAGCACTTCCCTCGGATGGCGCTCGTCTTGCTCGCCGAGCGCTGGCTCCGTTGTTTCAGACGGCGCATTGACGTAGCTGCTCGGGCTCAGGTCGTATCCGCGCTGCACGATGTCGTCCTGACGCGCCGCGCGGCACCAGCTCACCGCCTCGAGTATGTCTTCGCCCTTCGCAGAACCAATGCCGCGCCAGGCCGCAAAGATGCGGCAGAGGTGATCAATGTGCTCATCCTTAAGATGACGCCCCAATCGGTCCGTGGAGGTGCCCAACCTCCGCGCATCAACAAAGAGGATTTCACCGGCCCTGGAACTCCGGCCCCAACTGCCATGGGGCTTCTTATCCTTGCTGAACAACCACAGCGTCGTACCTGTTCGGGTGTGCGGAAAGAGCCGGGTGGGCAGCGACACCACCCCGGCGACCAGGTCGTTCTCCACCAAGGCCTGACGGATGCGCGTCTCGGCAACGTTCGTGCTCCTCGCTGCACTGTCCGGCAACAAGACAACTGCCCGCCCTTGCGGTGAGAGTTCACTCAGGATGTGCTGGACCCAGGCGAAGTTGGCGTTTCCCCTAGGGGGAAGGCCGAAGCTCCAGCGGGGGTCTTCCGTCAACTCCTGATGTCCCCACTCCTTCATGTTCAAGGGCACGTTGGCCAAGACAACATCGGCCGACAGGCCAGTGGGCCCCAGACGCAGACTGTCCACTGCGCTGACTCCGAGGTCCGGAGTGAGCGCATTCAGTGTCAGGTTCATTGCTGCTGCACGGCGTGCCTCGGGCCGGATGTCTCTGCCGTGGAGCCGCAACTCACCAACTCCAGCTCCCTGTCCCGCCCACCGCGCGGCGGCAATCAGCAGCCTTCCACAACCGCAGACCGGATCCAGGACGCATTCCCCGGCTTGAGGCGCGGCCAGGCCGACGAACAGGCGAGCCAGGCTCTGCGGCGTGTAGTAGTCGCTCCCTTTTGCATATCGAGACGAATACCGGTCGAGGCACGCATCGAACAGGCCGCTGGGGCTCTCCAGCCGGTCGACTTCCGCGATCAAACCAGCGAGGGCCTGATCAGCTTCCCCGAACAGTTGGCGGGTCTTGGCAGCGCTATCAGTCCCCAGATTGAAGGCACGGTCGAGACCTAGGCCCGCGCACGCCTTGCTCAGGGCCGGTTCCGCCTGCCCGGAGTGCCTTACAAGGCCCATCCAGAGCGAGGCCGACCGGCACCGCAGGTAGATCACCTGAAGTGCAAACTGGTGGGCGATGGCCGGAGAAGTGAGGTCAGCGAGGGCGTCGAGCCGACGCCACACATGCCTGAAGGCAAGAAGGCCGTGATCCTCATCCTGCATCGTCATGACGGCTTCAGCCAGGCGACGGTCATCAGGCCCACCACCATGGCGCCCCCGAACGCCGATCCCCCGTATTTGACCGCCCCGACCAGCTGCCCCTCGTCGGCGTACTCGATGATCCCAGCCAACAGCCCGACAATCACCGCAGCCAGGACAACCAACGCCAACAGCAGCTTCTTGTGCCGCACGTCGCAACCCCTCTCACTTCAGGAGTATCTGACGGACCCTCCGTCGATGTTGAACGTAGCCAGTGACGGGCTCCGATGTCGCGCAGCATGAGATTTTGCTTTTTGCCTCAGCGCCCGTATCGCACGGCGCCGGACAGCGACAGACTTGCTGCGAGGCGACCGCCTGACTGGTCGCTGCCAGCATTCCCCCTGTTCGACGCCCCTGTACGCCGACGCTGCATGCTCCATCTCAGCAAAGCCGGACAGGAAGAACGCCAGAGCGCAGCACACTGTGGTCCGAACTGACCTCCACAGCCCACTACGTCCGATCGCGTTGCCAGGCGTAGTGACGTGGGAGCGCGGATCGGGGCAGGCCCGACCAGGCCTGGCCTGGTCTTCATGGGCTGCCTGGCACAACGAGCGGCTCCTTGTCTTCAACTGGTGCGCCCAGCGGACCATCTGCCGAACGTCTACTGCTCAGGGCTCGATGAAGGTCAGTGTCTGAGCGTCGAGGTCCAGCTGGAGGCGGCCGCCGCCATGCTTGCGTAGCTGCCGCCAGGCGGCATAGCCGGTCATGATGGCTTTCTCCCAGTCGGCGGCGCGCAGCACGCTGACTTCGAGGTGGGCGGTCATGTGGTCGATGGTGATGAGCAGTTCGTGGTCGACGTGGTGGACGTTTTCGAAGTGGTGGTGGCGGCTGGCGTAGGAGAAGACCAGGGCGCTGAGGCCTTCCTCGATGGCGATGGCGCGGCCGCCGTCTTCGGCTTCGTCGATGCCGGGGCGGCTGCGGCGTTTGCAGCCTAGGAGGAAGCGGCTGACGGGTGACCAGCCCAGGACGGCGGCGTGGGCGAGGTGGAAGGCGTCGTGGAAGCGGTAGTCGTCCTCGATGTGGCTGGCGCTGGTGAGGGGGTCGCCGGCCGGAGTGCCGTCTTCGCGGGTGAGGGTGATGGCGGTGCGGCCGTCGGACCTTGGGGTGGGGGTGAAGGTGACGGTGGTGTGGCGGGGCAGTTGTTCGTGGGGTGGGTAGTCGGCGTCGAAGCGGGGGCGTTGGTCGTCGGGGGTGGCGCGCCAGCGGTCTTTGGTCTTCTCCAGGCTGGCGGCGGCGATGTCCTCGAGATCGAGGCCGAGGCGGTGGGCGAGGGTGGCGGTGTACCACAGGACGTCGCCGAGCTCCTCGCGCAGTTGCTGTTTGGACGGACCGGCGTCGGCGCCGTCGCGCAGGCGTTTTTTGTAGGTGGTGGCCACCGAGCCGGTCTCCCCGACGAGTCCGAGCAGGGGTATCAGGACCGGGTCGATGCCTTCGGCGGCGGGCTGCAGGGTCTTGAGGGCTGCTTGCTGATAGCGGGCCAGGTGCACGCACACTCCCATGAAGGATCTTCCAACACGTCTGTCGGATTTTCCGACATCGCTCTACAGTAGGTCAGGCCGGGGCGCTTGTCCCGGAGTTGAGCGAAAGGGCCAGCAGCAGAGCATGCCGTCGCACAGCGTCCAGGAGATCGTGGACATCGTGATCGATTTCCTGGCTGAACACCAGGACAGGCCAAGCCGGGACGTGTACGAGGAACTGGCCGCCCGGGGACAGGATTTGCCGGTCGACTCGGTGCTGATCATGGAGATACTGGCGCGCATCGAGCAGCACTTCGAGGTCTCCGTCGCGGCCGACGCCGAGGCTGGACGTTCCCTGCGTTCGGTGTGGGCGTTCGCCGAGACCGTGTACGACACCATGCAGGCGAAGGAGCACGAGCAATGAATGGCAAGGCGCCGTCCCCCATCGATACCGAAACCGACCAGCGAACCCGGCTGGGTCAGCGGCTGAAGGCCACCCGCGAGTACCTGGGACTGTCCCAGCAGCAGGTCGCTGAGCGCACCGGCATCGTCCGTTCGGCGGTCAGCGACATTGAGCGCGGTGTGCGCAAGGTGGAGGTGATGGAGTTGCAGAAGTTCGCCCGCTTGTACCGGCTGCCGGCGTCCTACTTCCTTGACGAGGAGGAGGCAGCCGACGCCGGGGAACACGCGCTCGCCGGGCTACCGCGGACCGCACGGCCGCTGAGCGAGGGCGACCGCATCGAGGTGGCGAAGTTCATCCAGTACCTGCAGGCCCGCCGCCAGGCGGAGGAAGAGGAGGCAGGCGGTTTGCGCCCGCCTCATGGCTCGGAGGGCGGTGCGTGAGCTGGAACGCTGCCCACGGCGCCGCGATGATCGCGGCCGCGCAGGCTCACGAGGCGCTCGCCGTCGCCGTCGACGACTACGTCGACGTGTTCGGCGCGCTGCGCCGAGCAGGCGTGGAGGTCATGGGGCAGAAGCTGGGCGGCCTGCTGGGGCTGTACATCGACGGCAGCCAGGGCGTTCCGGGATGCCTGGTCAACACCGGTCTGGAGGAGGTGAGCATGCGGCACACGGCCGCTCACGAACTGGGCCACCACCGCATGGGCCACGGCACCAGCATCGATCACCAGGAGCAGTCGTCGGGCCGGTGGGGCGAGGGATGGCCGCAGCATGAGCGGGCGGCCGAGGCCTTCGCCTCGTGGTTCCTGATGCCCCGCCCCGCCGCCCGCGTCGCCCTGGCCCGCTGCGGCCTCGCGCGGCCCGAGTCCCCGCTGGACGTGTACCGGATGGCCCGCTGGCTGGGCGCCCCGTACGCCACCACCGTGCGCCATATGGTGCGGCAGAAGATGATCGACCGGTCCACCGAGGCCGTGTGGCTGAAGCACTCCCCCGGCGTCCTTAAGGCGGAACTCGCCGGTGGCCTGCCGCTCGGACCGCAGGCGCACATCCACGTACTCACGCCCGCCGCGCACGCCGCCACCCTGCATGTGACCGCTGGCGACTGCCTGCTGCTCACCGTCCCGGGGGCGCGCTACGACCAGT
This sequence comes from Streptomyces sp. NPDC046915, assembly GCF_040644935.1. Taxonomy (NCBI): domain Bacteria; kingdom Bacillati; phylum Actinomycetota; class Actinomycetes; order Kitasatosporales; family Streptomycetaceae; genus Streptomyces; species Streptomyces sp. NPDC046915. Next base: position 11,596 of record NZ_JBEYXB010000043.1, read on the forward strand.
TGCCCGCAGGCTTGACCAGCACCCCGCCGGACACGGCCGGCCAGCTCTCGTTCTTGGACTCGGTACCCGCACCGGAACAGGGCCGCGCGGCGTGGGTGACGCAGGAACTGGCCGCGGACAGCACCGTGACGGCCACCACCGACAGCGCTGAAGTGTTCCGCGTGATCTTGCGGCGTACTCCTGGCCGTGAAGGGGCCGACCGCTTCTGGGTCTGACGGCCCGTACCACCGCACGGCGCCCACCGACCCTCCGATCAAGGAGCGAGCCGATGCACACGTTCACCGTCGACGCCCCGGACCTCTCCCGTGCATGGCTGGAAGCCTGCACCCGCCTGTCCGAGATACCGGGCAAGAAGGCCTTCCACACCGTGGTGCGCATCGCCAATCCCCTGCGGGAAGACCCACATCTGCGCGCCGAACTGGACCGGCTGCGCTCTGCCCGCACCAAGCCGCCGCTCTACCCCATCGACACGGTCGTCAACACGCTCTTCCCCGCCCAGCTCGCCGCCACCTGCACCACCCACGACGAACTCACCGACCGCTACCGCACCTTCTATCCGCGGCTGCGCGACGTCAGGCGCAACGCCCACGGCACCTACTTCGGACGGCTCATCGCCTACCCGGGCACCGCCGAGAAGCCGGAACCGGTCGACCAGCTCGCCCGCATCATCCGTCGCCTGGACAAGCTGCGCTCCTCGGCGAAATGGAGCGCCGTCTACGAGGCCGGCACCGACCATGTCACGGACGACGACGAAGACTGGGATGAAGAACCGCCGCAGACCACGGCGGGCACCGAGGCCGTGATCAGGGCCGCGGCCCTGGACACCCAGACGCTGGACTTCCCCTGCCTGAGCCACTGCTCCTTCCAGCTCGACAGCGCCACCGACACCGTGCACCTGGCCGCCTACTACCGCAGCCACTACATGTTCGACCGCGCCTACGGCAACTACCTCGCCCTGGGACACCTGTGCGCCTGGGTCGCCCGCCACGCCCAGCTCACACCGGGAACACTGACCGTCATGGCCGGATGCGCCCGCCTGGACTGCACCAAGTCCGAACTCGGCGCCCTCCAACACTCCCTCACCACACCGCTGTTCGGCCTTGGCGCCTGATCCAACACAGCGAGCACCCGACGTCTAATTCAGGCCCCACTTGGGCGGGAACCAGGCCCGCAGCGGTGCCCCGTCCTGCCGGTAGGACTGCTTGATACGGCTACGACCACTGATACCGGCGACGTCCGGGTGGGCCACCCGCGCATACTTGTCGACCTCGCAGAACAGGTTCTGGCAGTCGATCAGCTGCAGGGGCCGTCGTCCCTTCAACCCGGCGAAGGGCAGCCGCAGGCGGGTGAAATGCTCCTGCTGGGAGTCGGCCATGTAGCGGATGACGTCGGCCTCGATGCCGTCAGCGGCAGGACCGAAGCACTTGCGGATGCCATCACGCGCACCAGGGCCTGGCACAACGAAGTCCATCTCCGAAAATCCAAGGTGCGGCGCGTAGTTGAGATCGATGACGAACTGATAGGCGAGGAACGGGCCGAGCGCCGGGTAGCCGAGGAGCACCTCGTAGGCCTCGCGCATCGTGGCCGCCCCAACGACACGCTCGGGCGCGCCGGAGGTCATCATCATCTCCAGCAGCCGCAAGTGGTTGCGGTGCTTGCGCCCCTCCCCCAACTGCGGCGGGGGCACGATGTAGGCGGCCGAATACAAGCGCTCCCCCTTGGCGAACGCGGCTGACAGCACCCCGTCGTAGACCCGGTAGTCGTAGGTCTCCCAGCGCACCTCCCCCACCTCGCGGGACAACAGCTGCCACGTGGACTTCTTGTTGAAGATCTTGAACAGCAGCGTGCGGAAGAACACGTCCTCCCACTCCTGCGGCCCCTGATAGATCACGTCGCTGATCACAGCCTGACTGACCCGGTCGGCGGCGCGGTAGCAGTTAGTGAACCGGTGCCCAGCCAGAATCGGATCATCAGTCCACGGCTGAGCCCGCCCGGCCAGACGAGCCTCATACACAGCTTGCCGGGCCGAGGCGAAACGCCAGTAGGTGTCGAACACCGGCGTCGGCCGCAGGTCCCGCCCCCCTATCCGCACCGGCGCCGGCACCGAGCCGTCTCGCGGAGGAACCTGACGGTCTTGCAGCAGCGTCACCATGAGCGGCAATATATATTCGGTATATGTCGCCTGTCACCGAGGGAGAGCTATGGAGTTGCTGCACCAGCAGCGACGACGCCAGACCTCGGTTCTCTGGCCCGAGGATGTCGACCGCAGGCTGAACATCCTGGTCCGCGCAGCCGCGGCAGCCGGTGAACGCACCTCCCGCGCAGAACTCCTGGCCGCCCTCGTCGCCGCCGCAGACACCGAGCCAGAGCAGGTAGCCGCTCTGCTGCACCACTACCGTCGCCTGCCAGCCGACGCACTCACCGGCGACCAAGACAGAAACGACCTGCCCGCCGTACGTACACCAGGCCCACGCCGCGTCGCCTCCACATAACGAAGCCCCGCACCCCGGCGCAACCCGAACACCGACTGGCCCCAGCCCCAAGCCCGCCGGCCATGCCCCGGCCCCAAAAGCAGGCGGCTCGTCCAAGCACCGACGCATACCAACGATCACCAGAAATGCACCGCGCGCGGTGCAGATGACACGACCTGATCACCACGGCCGCTACCTGACAAACTCGCAGATCAGAACCCCAGCTCACGCCAACGCCCACGCTTGCCTCAGCTACCGGGGCGCCAGCGCCGCCTGACCACAGCCACACACCAAACTGATCAGCCCAGGCAAGAACACCCGCCTTTGATCAGAAATACCGCTCCTGGACAAGAAGGCGCTGCGGGAACTGGGAGTGGAGTGGGCGTAGCGATGTGGGCGTCCGTCGGGCTTCGGTCCGGGCGGGATGAGAGGGCGCCCGCCATGTGGCGAACGCCCTCTCCGTATCTGAGGAGCGGCAGGGACGGCTACGTGTAGCGGTCCCGGCGAGGGCCGCTACACGTAGCGGTCCATGGGCTCCGCAACGTACGTGCCGTCGGGCAGCTCCACGTCGGTGAGCTCGAACCGTTCCGGGCCGCGGCCGGCGTCGCGGGTGACGACGGTGCCCGGGCGGCGGGTCGTGACGTGCAGGACCGGGTTCCCGTCCGCGTCCACGCTGTTGAGCAGGGTGTACCGGCGCAGCGTGTTCCGCCGCCGCTTGACATACCAGCCGACGACGGCGAGCACGATCACGACGGCGAGGCCGCCGACAAACTCCGGAACCGCATCACGGAAGATCGTGACCGCGATCTCGGTGACATCGAGGCGCTCGTCGAGGGCCGCCCTCGCCCAGTGCGGCTCAGCGTCGCTCAGGGCGGTGTAAGAGGGCATGCTCTTCATGGAACCGGTCCTCCGGATCGCAGTTCCCGCCGCCCGTGGTACGGCAGCCGTGTCGGGCGGTCGGTACGGGTGCACCCGGTGTGCTCCCGTACCGACACCAGTCGGGACGGGACCCGAAGCGTTTGCTCCGGACCCCGGCCCGACGGTGTTCTCCGACCAACATCTACGAAAGGCTGGGCGGTTGTTCTTCCTAAGGTCGAGGCTCCCCCCGAGAGTCCCGGCCCGAGTGGTGCTTACCGCCGGGGGACTTCGCCCCTTGTGGGCTGGGTCGCATTGACGACGGCCGCCATCGCCCAGGCCAACCTCAGGGGCGCCGGGCAAACTGCCGGCTCCCGGTCAGTACGAGAGCGGCCCCTGGTCAGGGCAAGCTTCAGCGGCACCATGGCAATGAGGATGACATCCAAGATCCGGGAGATCCTGTATCCGATTAGACCGACGATCGTTCGCATCGCCAGGCCCCAGTCCTTGCTACTGGACACCTGCTACTCCTTCACGGGTTCCGAGTGTGCGTGTGGAGTGCGCTGCTGCCACGCAGCCCACCCTCGGTGTGCACGGACTGCCTGTGCAGGACAGGCCGTGCACCCGAGGGAAGGGGTGCCTGACGCTGTTCAGGCGAGGCCGAGCTCCTCACGCAGCGGCCGCAGCTTCCGGCCGGCCCTCCAGACGGCGTTGCGCACAGCCCCGTCCGAGATCCCGAGGTGCTCGGCCGCCTGCGGTGAGGTGAACCCGTCGAACGTGACGAGCGAGAGCGCGACCAGCTCGCTGGGCTTCAACTTGTCGGCGAACAAGCGGCGGTAGGCGTCGATGACGAGCTTGTTCTGCACAGTCGTCTCGACGGGGTCCTCGTCGAACGTGACGACATAGCCCGCTACCGGCTGGGGCGCTTCTTCCAGGACCCAGTGATGATCCCCGACGAGGACCTCCCTGGCGCGCTGCTTGGCGAGCTTGCTGAAGAAGCTCTTCACCGCATTGTTGAACGTCGCCCAGGCATAGTCGGAGACCTCGTACTCCACCGGCCCGTTCTGAAGTTTGTGGTGCAGGCCGGTAAAGGCCTTGTCCGACACATCGCCCTCGTGGAACTCGCCGATCTTGATGATGACGTGACGGCGGTACGAGGGCTCGTTGTCCCTGATCACCGCCCACTGCGGCAGAGACTCCTGCGGCAGGTCCGCCATCGGGCAGAGGCCGTCCAGGTAACTCGCGCGCTGCCCCGGAATCAGCCAGGGGTTCTTCATGAGTGGTCCTCACTGGAGTCGAATCGTTCGCTACGGACCACTCGCTGCGCCTCGCCGTCCCCTTCAGTGGTCCCGCAGCAGTTCCAGTCACGGACGAGCTCGAACCGTTTGCCCCCTAGCATGTGACCTGCATCACAACTTGCCGTACTGGGTGGGGAGCGCTGCCCGAAGCCACGGGGAGCGGTGTGGCGGGGAGTGCGACGCTCCCCGCCACACCGGGGGTTCAGGACAGCAAGGCCTACCTGGCGCTCCCACGTCGGCTTATGGAAGGAATCACGTCCTTGACGTTGATCTCCCCCGCCAGCTGGCCGATGGCTGCTCCCTGGACGACCGGCGTCCAGCGCGCCAGGAGTTCCATCAACGCCGGGACACTCTCGGCGTACACCGTCTCGTAGAACGAGGAGGTAGAGACGTTGACGAGGAACATCGGCCCCGGCCCGCTGTCCGTCCCCCGGTAGATCTCCAGCGCGAGAGGGGTCGCGTCCTGCTCCGGAAATCTGGTCCAGGACAAGTAGCCCGCTGCCTTCGCCTCTGCTTCCCAGTCGTCCAGATGTCGATGTGGTTCGAGCGGATCCTGCCCCTGCTGCCATTCGCCGCTCACGGTGAAGATCCAAATCCTTTTGTCCATGTAACCAACCGTGCCTCAAGGCCCGGACAGCCGTGGGCTGTTCAAGGAAGCGCCGACAGTCGTAGCGATGGGGGTGCCGTGTTGGACCGGGTCGCTGTGTAGCGGGAGGCGGCCTGCACGCTCAGCCCGAACAGCATGCAGATCATCTTCACGTCACCGTCGGCCGCCTGGACTTCGTCGAGGATGCGGTCATCGCGCAGCAGGCCGCTGGAGGCGAGGTACTGCCGGTACAGCCAGGGCCGGCTGACGGGCGCAGTGGACAGGGCAGTGCGGCTGGTGACGAAGAGGTGAGGGTTGGCGGTGCGCGGCCAGCGCTGGCCTCGGTGGGTGAGGTAGGCGGCCAGGCGTACACGGGACCGGTGCCCCGAGACGGATCGTGCGGCCGGGCACGTACAGGCGGTCCGAATCGAGGTCGCGGGCGTCGTGCAGGGTGAGGTGGCGGATTTCGGCGGCGCGCAGAGCGTGGAAGGCGAGCAGGGCGGTGATGGCGGCCCGGGCCGGGTCCGGGTGGTTGAGGGCCTGGCGGATCGGGGCGGTGTCGGCCGGCAGAGGGATGGTCTGGGAGGGAGCGCCGACGCGACCGTCGGATTCCCAGAGTGGCCGGTAGCGGCGAGGATCTTCTTGCGGTTACGGACCGTGTCTGCGTAGGTAAGTCCAATACGCGCGGGAGCCGTACGCCTTGTCGGCGCACACATTGTCCGGCCGGGTGCGCAACCGTCCCGGGCCGGGCCTGGGCACGCGGACACGACCCAGGAGGACCTGGACCTGCGGGGAGTCATCCCGCTACCCGGCCGTGGTCACCAGCGACAAGTCCGCCGCGTGAGCGTCCGAGCCCATGGTCGGCGGGCAGTGAAGACCCGGCGAGGAGCAACCCTACTCATTGGTCACACATAGGTAACAAGCTAACAAATTGCCACCGAGAGGCGCCTTCTAGCGAGAAACTCCCTGTGAAAGGACCAACTGAGGCACGGCTTGGGCTTAATTTATTTAGTTAACCTAAGCAATTCTACACTCTGTCAAAGCGGGAAGGGATTAATTCGATGCGCAAAAGCTGGATGCGAATCATTCGCGAGGCACTCCAAAGTGGCGACGGGACGCTGCGCCTCGTGTTCTTGATGGGCGCGGGGGTCGCATGCAGCGCCGCACTGGTTGGCCTGCTCGCCGCTGCGAAGCTCGTCGGGCTGCTCTAGGCGGCGAACTTGCATCACGACCTGATGTAGTAATTACGTTATCTGCCCGTGACCTGCGGGCCCCATCGTCAGCCTGAAGCGCCCCGCCACTTTCCCCCAGGCGAGGAAGTTGCCCATGTTCTTGAGGGTCGTGGCGTGGGCGTCGGCCATGATTCGGCGTTGTTCCTCGGTGCTTCAGGACCGGAAGCAACTGCGGACCACCGGTGCTCGCTTCGACGGTCCGTGAGGATGCCCAGCCGCCCGGAGTCGGTCAACCGGGTCAACGACTCCGGGCAGCGCTCTCAGCGGCCGTACGGTCACCCGCACCGCCCTCGTACCACAGGTCGCTGACTGCGACTGCTGGCCCGACACAGCCCTCGGTATCTTCGACTGAGACGAGAAAGCCCCGGCCAGCGTGCTGACCGGGACTGAACCCGCATGGGGCGTGATTGTGAAGGGCGGTCGCCTACGCGGCGAAGGGCTCTGCAGGGCTTCAGCCGCACGATCGGCGCGACGCGGGTCGTCGGCCAGCGGATCGACCGGCCGGTCACGGTGGATGAGAAGGTCCAAGCCGTGGCCGACCTGACCCGGGACGATGAGGTCGCCGCACAGGTCGCCGCAGACCTGCTGAAGCGGACGGCGGTCACCGAGCACATCACCCCGGCCGAAAGGGTCCGGGTCGTCACGGAGCTGACCAGGGACGACGCCGTCGCCCAGCAGGTGACCACCGACCTGCCGCGCCGCCTGTCGCAGGGTGTCCGACCCACGCCTGATGGTGGGACGCGACGTGCAGTCCCTCGCGCAGGCGACCTCGTAGGACGCCGACGCGTGTTCTGCCCTCCAGCACCTGCAGACCTGTGTCGGACGGGTCCAAGAGCCGTCGGGCAATCAGGATCGGTGGGCGCAGCCACGTCCCGTGCTCTTCCCAGTGCCGGCCCACCTCGGGGCGGCGAATTTTGACCCAGTGCACCGGGTTCTCGGCGTAGATCTCGATACAGCCGGCATCGGACGCTCCGGTCGGCATCTCGTTGAAATCCGCGGCCGGGATCGTCTCGAGCCGCCACCTGACCTCGCGCAAGTCGATGCCGCCGTAGTCGTAGACGAAGGCGGCGTTGTCGCCGTGGTCGAAGAGGAACTGTTCGAGGACGTCGTCCGGCCAGTGCAGCGATGCCAGTGCAGGGTGGGCACGGAAGCGGTCGTAGCTGAGGCCGCCGTCTTCACGGCGAGCCATCAGCGGGCTGAGGTCGCTCAACTTCATGCCGCAAGGTGTACCGCAGATTCTGGGCGATGTTCCTCCTGCTCCGGTTCAACCGGTGCTGAGTGACGTGACGTTGAGATGGGCGGGCGTCGGATCGGCACTCCGGTGCGATGCCATGGGCCCGAGCAGCAGCGGCATCGCACTGGAGTGCGTGTAGGCCCTGGGGTCGTGGACCGCTCCCCCCTCTCTTTAGCTATGGGGTGGCCGGGAGGGGTTCTGTGAAGCGGTCCAATCAGGCGTGGAGCGCCCGCACGAGTCGGGCGTGGCTCTTGGCGCAGCGGGCTTTGTCAGATCGTCGGCTGGCCTGTCTCATCCCACATTCTCAGAATGGGAGCGATGGTGTGAGCCACCGCATACTCGACGTCCTGCGGGTCAGAGCAGGTCGTCTGCCCGTTCGGGCCACGAGTGACCATAGACATCTGTCCCGCCCGGCGGCCATCACGGGTCGCAGCGTAGACGGTGAGCGCCTCCAGCCGGTCCAGGCGGTCACGTGCCGGGAAGAACAGGGTGCCCAGTTCCTCCTCTTTGCCTGTGGGTTTGGCGAACCATGACTCCGACGTCACGACGATGCCGTCGGCCTTCATTGCCTTCACCTGGTTCGCGAGCTTCTCGAAGGAGAGGATCTTCGTGCCCTGGCTGTCGAAGACGAGAGTGCCGAGCTGCACGATCTTGTCTCCTCGGTACAGGAAGGCGAAGGTCTGGTGGCAGCCGTCCTTCTCCATCAGCAGCCGAGCGTTGGCCATGTGCCAGGGCACGGCGTCGATCGGGTCGCCGGAGTGCAGCTCGGGCCGCTTCCCGTAGCGCTCGTGCGCCCGCTTGGTGCCGGCCTCATCGCGTTCGATGGTCAAGTTGTAGGAGTCGATCTGAACGCCCTTGAGCACGTCGAAGTGGGCTTCCAGGTCGTCCATGGCGATAAGCATGCAATGCGGCATGGTGCCTGACGCCTTGAGGTCCGCCGTCACGCATTCCTCGTCACGCACCGAGAGGTCGCATATCTGCACACCGGCTGCCTTGTGCCCCTCCGCGAGCAGCGCCGCGAGTTGCGCGTACACCTCGCCCGTCGCGTCCAGCAGCTCCCACTCGGGCAGCCCCGCATCCACCCAGCGGCGCCGCACGGTCACAGTGCCGCCCGGGGGTCGGTACCGGCGTACTACGTCGTTCAGGATCTCGCGGACCGTCATCCTGGGCGGGAACTTCGCTGAGGTGCCCAGAACACGCTGCAGCCAGTCCCGCTGCCACACGATCTGCAACTCGCTGTGCAGCTCCAGATCGGCTTCTTTCGTGATGCGGTTGCGGGACTTGACGACCCACCGCATGATCTGGTTGCTGCCCGACTGCTGTTGGAACCGCGAATACCAGTCGTCGAAGCCTGCGAGTTCCTTCTTCTGTTTCTGCAGCAGCCATGTCACGTTCCGGAGGTTAGGGACCAGTGCATTCAGCATGATCCTGAACCCGTGCGGATCGAAGTACTCCTCGTGCAGCCGGTGCCACTGAGCGTGGCAGTCCATCAGGCGCCGATGAGCGCCAGGCATCGGACACCGCTGCGCGGCTTCTTCCGCAGTCATGCACTGATGTTAGGCGGAGCGCCTTTCGGATATGACGGCATTTTGCATCGCACTGGTGCGCGTAGGCCCTGGGATCCACGACCGCTTCCCCGACTGCCGATGGCGTTCTCGATCGAGCAGTGAAAGGGAAGTAGGAGCGTCCCACCAGTAGGTAGGGTGATCCGGCCGACTGTGTCTTCGCCTTCAGGGGCTGGGCTTGGCACCGGGGCAGCGGTAAGGGGGAAAGGCAGTGCGGATTCCTGCACGGCAAGCGATGGAACGGGTCGAAGCGGTCGGCGGCCGGCTGGTTGACCTGACGCGACGTGATCCACGCGGCCGGGGCCAAGTGTGCCCTTGGGACCTCGTGACAACCATCGGGCAGGAATCTGAGGATCGGGCAGCAGCTGCTTGGATCATCGCCGACGAGATCATGCTCGCGCGTACCGACTTGGACACCGAGGCCTACGAGCTGTGGCGCGAGGCCACCTTGGCGGACAAGAAGCTCGTAGGCAAGGAGCGGGACCACGTCCTGTTGTATGCCGCTCCGGTCTTCGAGGCCAATGACCGCACCGGGGTGACGGGCTATATAGGTGAGTGGCTTTGGTATCTCTCCACACGGGACCTCCTGCCTGAAGCCGGGCGAAGCGTAGAGATCCTCGATCCTCCTTCGTCGACCGTGACGGACAGCGGTCCGGACGGGTTGATCATCTACCGCGTGCCGGGTAGTGACTTGGGGTTTGTGTTCCGTTTGTGGGAGGTGAAGAAGTTCACCGGAACTGCGGCCAAGCCGGCTGACATCATCCGCGGTGCCTGGCAGCAGCTGAACAACAACGGTGGCAAGTATCTGGGCCAGATGTCCTGGGGAGGTCGGCAGCTCGCTGCGGACACCCGGACGTTCGTCAGCTCACTGGCGCGACAGTGGACGTACTCGCTGGAGTCGTGCAACGGCGGGGTCAGTCTGGCCCTGAACGCTGCGGACGCTCCGGATACGGCATTCGAACGATCCCATACACACTTCACCACCCACACCCACGCCGGGGCGCTGCAAGGCCTGGTGGTAGCAGTCGATGACCTTGAAGATTTCGCCGATGACGTGAGGGAGTACGCGTGGAGCGCACTCTAGATCCGGATGTGCTCGCAGCGGCGCTTGGCGAGTACCGGGCGGGCGGGGTACTCCCGAGGCCGGAAGACCTGCTGGCGAAGATGACCGAGATGGAGGTCGCTGCGTTTCGTGGCGACAGAGACATCACGGACGAGACGCTCGGCACCGCGTGGTATCTGCACGGGCTGGCTGCGCTCGACCCCGACGTGCCTGGGTTCGACGCGGGCCGTATCCGGCAGGCGTTTGCTGTCAGCGCGCACCTGATGGACCTCGCACTGGGTGACAGCCGGCGATCGCCCTCCGACAGGCTCCAGATCGCTTTCGCCTCTCAGGCTGGATACCGCCGCAGTGAACAGGACCCGAACGCCACCGCGGTCTACCGGCAGGTGCGTGAGCTGGTAGACGTCACGAGCGCGCTCCGCGATCACATCGGCACCCTAGCGGTGGAGGCCGGCGTGGTCTTTCTCGGCTTCGATCGGCCGGCGCTTTGGCGAGCACTGCGGATATGGCGGCAACAGTTCAGGGAGCTGCGGCAGTTGACGCGCCGCGAGTCGCTGAGGGGCACCATGTATGGGCCTGCCGAGGCGGTCGTGGGGGCGATCCACCGGCTGTACCAGTTCCTGGCGTTCGGGGATCAGCAGGATCTCGCAGCCTCGCAAGGCCTGCTTGAAGACGTGGTGCATGAGCGGGCAGGCCGCGGTGACAAGCTGGCACGGTGGGTGGCCGCGCATCTCCTCGACCTGAGCGGCGAGATGGCGGCCAGCAGCCTGTACGCGCTGCTACCTCCAGGGACCCCACCGGCAGTAGCCCGAAGCTTCGCGCTGTCGAACCCTCCGGTGATGACCCTGTGGCCTCCTCAGCGCCAAATGCTCAAGCTTCAGCGGGGAAACCCTGTCGACCCGGTGACGCCCCGCAGCCTGATCAGCGTGCCGACCAGCGCGGGCAAGACGCTGATGGCTCAGCTGGTCATCTGCTCGCACCTGGCCCAGCGGCCCGGGCGGGTCGTGTACGTCTCGCCCATGCGCAGCCTCGGGCGGGAAATGCGAGCTGCGCTGCGGAGCCGGCTGCGGCTGCTGGAGCGGCGCTTGGCTGCGGAGCAGCCGGACTTCCCGCTCTTCCCCGAGCGGGAGCAGGTAGGCGCGGACGTGGCCATCGTGACGCCGGAACGGCTCATGCACATGATCCGAAGTGACCCCGCGGCCACGCTGGAGGACGTCGGACTCATCGTGGTGGATGAAGCTCACCATCTAGCCCGGGACCCGCGCGGCTTCGTCCTCGAGAGTTTGCTCGCGCTTCTGCGGGCGAGTACGAGCGATGTCAGGCTGGTGCTGTTGTCTGCTGCGGTCGGCAACCGGGGCGACATCGCCTCGTGGCTTGACCCGGAGCGTCCGGCGAGCGAGGTCTACTTCACCGATACCTGGCGGGGGCCCCGGCGGTTGCACGGTCTTCTCTACCCGGAGCTGATCAAGGCGGAAGCTGGGCTGGAGCGCCGCTCGCCGAGCGCCAAGCAGCCCTCCCGTTGGGTCGCCACCGTGCCAGTCGAAGCCCGCCTGGCTGTCCGGCCGACGGCCGCTTCCAAGGTCGCACTCCTGACAACGGGCGAGGTGGGTAAGCGACGGTTTGCCTCCGCCTATCAGAACGGATGGAACGCCCGGACCCGGCTGTCCGGGGGCATTGCGGACTATAAGGTTTTCGCGGCCGGCGCTGCACGTCTTACTGCTGCTGGCAGCGTCCTAATGGTCGTCGGAACCAAGAGGGAGGCTCGCAACACCGCCCTCGCCATAGCCGAACACATCGGAGACCGGCCCGAAGCCGCCGTGCTGTCCGAGTACCTGGAAGACACCCTAGGGCCGGAACACCCATTGGTTCGCTGCACTCGTCGCGGCGTCGCGTACCACCACGGGGACCTCCCTGACGACGTCCTCCAAGCCATTGAAGACGCTCTGCGGAACGACGAGCTCGTAGCAATCGCCAGCACCAGCACCCTCACCGACGGCGTCAACCTGCCCGTGCGTACAGTCATCATTCACAGCAAGGTGGAGGGAGACCACCTCTCCTACGAGAACCAGCGCAGTCTGACTCCTGCCGAGCTCGTCAACGCGATCGGCAGGGCAGGGCGTGCCGGGCGGGAGAGCGAGGGGTGGATCCTTCTAACCCGGCCCTACCCGCCTCGGCCAGCCGAATTCGACACTTTGAGCCCGGACATGGAGCAGCTAAAGGTCGTCTCTGCACTGCTCGCCGACGAGGCGCTGGCTGGGCTCGCTGAAGCCGAAGAGAAGCTACGCAGGGAGGCTGACGGTGTCTTTGCCCTGGCGGACAGCCTTGCCGCAGACTTTGCCGCCTTCGTCTGGCTTATCCTCCAGACGCAGGCCACAACACAGGTCTTGGACCGGGAACCCCTCAGCGCAGTCCGGTCTCTGTTCGCAATGGCTCAGACTGAGCATCGGCAGGTGACCGACCGGTGGCTCGATCTCGCAGTGCGGGTAGCAGATGTGCATGAAGCCACTGACCCCGAGCAGGCCGGCCGCTGGTCGAGCACCGGCACCAGCCTCGGGTCGGCTCGCCGGTTGGACCAGCTCGCCCAAGACCTGGCTGGCCAGCTCGCCCAGCAGTCAACCGGCGACGGCATTCTGACGCGAGAGGGGATGTGGCTCATCGAGCCGGAGGAATGGCCACTGGATCGCACCCTCACCTTCCTCGCCGGGCAGCACGTCTTCGAGCGTCTTCTCGAACTGCCCGAGGCCGCCGGTACCTGGCGTTTCACCACCAGAGAGACCAAGGGGGCCCCCATCTATGTCCCCCTTGCCGCCGCCATCGAGAGCTGGATCGGCGGCAACGGGATCCCTGACCTGGCCCGCTCATGGCTGCCCGACCTCCCAGCCGAATGGGCGCTCGAGCAGACGGTGCGCAACATCAGCAGCGGCTTCGAACATGCCCTGAGCTGGGTCACCGGCGCCCTCATCAACCTGGTCAACGCCAGCCCCCTGCTGCCTCCCACCGCGCCCAGGCTCAACACCTACACGGCATGGCACATCCGGCACGGAGTCGACACCGAGCAGGCCCTGACACTTCTCACTTCAGGCATCACCTCCCGTCACCTGGCCCATCTCGCCGGCCGGGAGGCCGCCGACCAGAGGTGCCGACCAGCAGAACTTCGCTCGTGGCTGGCGGAGCAGCACATCGACGGGTGGATCAATCGATACCAGGCGAATCACTATGAGATCGAGGACCTCCTCGACTACGTCCGCTCCCCCTCAAACCTGGTCAAAATGCTGCTCGACGACCGCACCGTGACCATCCCTCTTGTCCGGCTGGTGCCCGGCGCCGATGACGGGCCGGTCGCGGTCGCCCGCCCCAGCGCGACGAACCCGCTGATCCGAGTCGGCCGCCGACCGCGACGCCTGGGCACCGTGCCCGCTGACCGGCACCTTGACGTGCTCGCGATGCTCGACAGCGGACTCGATCTGGTCCACCGCCTCCAGGACGGCCAACTCGTCACCACCCGGCGCAGCCACGGCAATGAAGGGCCACCAGCGTCTTGACTCACTACGGGCCCCGTACCGCCCGACCATCAACCAGTCTCGGCGTCGTGACCCCGTGCACGGACCGGCCAAGCCGACGGTAAGGTAAGGTCCCGGCTCCGCGATGTGCTCTTCGCCCCATCGGGGAGAGGCCCAGGAGCGAGCCGCCTCCCCTGCCCCCGTCCTCTGACGGGCGCCGGGCACATCGGCCCGAACGCGGGGTAAAGAGGTACAAAGCTACGCGAGGAGGCAGTTCAGAGCGCTATAGGCTCCCGCTGCACTTGCTCAGCTTCACAAGGGGGGATCCTTTGCGCACTCGTCTTGCTGCCTGCGCCGTAGCTGTCGCCGTCGCTGGCGTCTTCTTCAACGCGCCGACCGCTTCCGCGGCGACGCTGCCGTCGACCAACACCGCTCACCACTGCGTCCACCACACCACCGGCGCCTGCGGGTGGACGCACCACAAGAGGCCCGCGGACAAGTACGAGACCGCGAAGTGCAAGGACGCTGCCCTGTCCTACTCGCGGCACTCCCAAGGCACCTGCTCCCACCACCACGGCGTCCGCTACTGGTTCAAGTAGAACGCCCCCGACAACGCCTGGTGGTGCGGTGCCCGGAGGCTTTTGGGCGCCGCACCAGTGCACGCTCATTCACCGGCCGGCGCTGGACGTCGGCCGTGGGTTCAGTGGCGGTGCCCGCCACGATGGCCGGCGCAGCCTGTCCGCAGCCGCGACCCTCGAGGCACAGCACCGCAGGGGCACGCGGTGCGGGCCAGTGTGCAAGGGGCGGGTGGCCGGCACCGCGTGTGAACGCGTGCCGTTCAGATGACTCCGAGGAGTCCGTTGCCGCCCAGGAGGGTGTTGTCCTTCTGCGGGAAGCCGACGGACGGGGCGGTGATCATGCGGCTGTCCTTGGCGGTGGGGCCGTCGGTGCCGCCGGGGAGGACCCAGACGGCGCCGGTGGAGCTGTTCTTCTCCGCGGCGCTGATGAAGAGTTCCGGTTTGCCGTCCTTGTTGATGTCGCCGACGGCGACGGTGGTGCCGAATGCGTCCTCGCTCTCGCCGACTCCGGGGATGTGGGCGGTGTCCTCAGTGAAGGCGTAGGCACCGCCGCCCAGGGGCCCCGGTGCGGCGGCCGGGGATGACCGTCACCTGACCGGCGTTCCTGCGGTCCGTGTCCTCCATCGGTGAGCCGACCACGAGGTCCGCCAGCCCGTCACGGTTCAGGTCGGCCACCGTGAGGGCACCGCCGAATCTGTCCTCCTTCTCGCTCGCACCAGGAACACCAGGGGTGTTCTGGGTCAGCTGCACCGGTTTCGCCTCCCGCGCGATGCCGTGCGCCGAGCCGTACCAGAGCAGCACCCGGCCGCCGAGCGCACCGTCCACTCCGGCCCTGTCCGGCTCGTCCGGGTCTCCCACCACGAGATCGGCGTATCCGTCGCCGTTGACATCCCCGGTGGCCGCGATCAGGCCGTTGCCCGTCTGCTGCGCGCCGCCGATGACGGGGTCGATGTACACCTCGCCGCCGCTCAGCCCGCTCAGCCGGACCGTGACGGCCACCTCGTCCGGGAGACCGGCGCGGTCGAAATCGCCCAGCGCGACGCTGCCGACGGAAGCGGTGTCCCGGTTCTCCACGGCCTCGCCATAGGTGCCGCGGCGGCTGAACGGCCCCGTGAAGCGCATTGACCCCTCGTACCCGGCGACGAGCACCTCGGTCTTCGCGCCCGGGCCGGTGCTGAGCGCTGCCACGTCGAGGCCGTAATACGCACCGGCCGTGGTCGCCGGCAGATCGGTGCCGGAGGTCAGCCCGTTCTTACTGCCCCACAGGACCGTCACCGTGCCGGCGTCCTCGCCGCGGGCGGTGTCCTCGTACGGTGCGGAGACCACCAGGTCCGCATAGCCGTCCCGGTTCAGATCGGCCGTCGCGGTGGCGGCACCGAAGCCGTCGTCCGCCTCGGCCGTCCCCGGCACACCTGCGGTGTTCTGCGTGATCGTCGCCCGCCGCGACGTCGACAGCCCCGACCTCGATCCGTAAAGCACGACCACGGCACCGGCTCCCCGCTTGCCGGCCACGTTCGCCCCCGGCGCAGGCAGCACGGCGTCGCGGTAACCATCGCCGTTGAAGTCACCGGGCACCGCCCCGTGCACAGCCACCGCCGGCATAGCCGACAGCAGCGGAGCACCCACGACGACGGCGACCAGAAACGCTCCCGCTCTCCAACCACCGTACAAGCCACGTCTGTTCACCATCAGACTGGATTCCCCTCCCCCTCGACACACCTGGCGTGCGCCACAGTCAGGGCATCGTAAAGGCAGCCCCGCGAAGCACCCCAAGCCGCCCCCGGAGGACCCCTCGCGCCCAGTGATCAGAGAGCGCTGAGCAAGCCCCGAACCACGAAGTGTGACGCAACCGTGTCCCCCCGCAGGGCGGCCAATGGTCGACGGGTCGCCGGGGGCGCGGTGGGCGAGCACGGCCCGCTTCAGCTGCATGGCGGAGGTGGTGTGGACGCACCGGGCGAGCACGTTCAGTCCGCGTGCACCCGCGGGCCGCGAGAGCGGCGTCGCCGCACTGCCGTCGACGGCCGGCCCCCAGCCATGCCAGAACACCTCAAGCTCCGGCACGGGGTTCGAGCCCCCCAGGCCCGCCCGAGCGCCGGGCCCACGAACACAGCAGGCACCGGTGAACCTCGAGCCGCCTCTCCAGCGGACTGGCCTCTGCTGTGGCTGTGAATGACGCCCAACTCTGCGGCGAAACACGGAAGTCCGGAAAGACTTGCTCAGGCCGAGGTAAGGACTGCACAGGTCACTTCCTGTTCACCTCACAGATCTACTCGCATAGACGCAGGGGTGGTGTCATGCCGTCAGCCGCCCGGCACCCCCGCCCGGGCCAACCCCCCCTGCTGGAGACCCCCACATGCGCCGCTTCACCGCCGCCACCACCGCACTGGCCCTCGCGACCGCCGGCCTCATCGCCGCTACAGCCGGCACCGCCCAGGCCTCCACCTGCTCCCACGCCTACCTGCCGCTGCCCGACTCCACCTGCACGCCCGGCGCCTACAACCCCGACGTCACCCAGTCCACCATCGACAGCACCATCTGCGTCTCCGGCTGGACCGCCACCGTCCGCCCCCCGACCTCCTACACCAACCCCCTCAAAGCCCAAGGCATCACCGACTACGGCTACACCGACACCACCATGGCCGACTACGAAGAAGACCACCTCGTCCCCCTCGAACTCGGCGGCGCACCCCGCACCCCCGGCAACCTCTGGCCCGAGCCCTACACCGGCACCCAGACCGCCCACTCCAAAGACGGCATCGAAACGAAACTGAAGAACGCCGTCTGCGCCGGCACCATCACCCTCTCCGCCGCCCGCAGCGCCATCAAGAACAACTGGACCACCGCCCTGCAGACCACCGGAATCGGCTGACCCCGCCAACCGCCGGGACATCCAGACCGCCGCTCCACGACAGCGTTCGGCCCCGCGCGGCCGACGAAGCGAGCACGGGGCCATCACCCGGCAGTCCTGTCAGCGCCGAGCACCACAAACCTACGAGACAGCGGCCCCGAGCAGCGCACCGAAAGGGCCAGCAGAGTGACCGCCGAGCCCGAGCCGCACACCCGTCGGCTGCGGATTGGCCGGAGCAGGCGGAAACGGCGAAGGGCCCGGCAGGAATGCCAGGCCCTTCGGCTCTCGTAGCGGGAGCAGGATTTGAACCTGCGACCTCTGGGTTATGAGCCCAGCGAGCTACCGAGCTGCTCCACCCCGCGTCGGTACCTCCACCCTAGGCCATCCCTTCCACCCGGGCAGCCGAATTTCTTCTGCGCGGGGCAGTCCCGCCGCCTCCAGTCAGCCGGCGCGGGGCCGGGTTCAGTTGGTACAGGTGTCCAGCATGGCCGGCCGAAGCGCCGGAAGACCGCTCCGGCCGGGCCGTGCTCCTGGAGGTGCTTCATGCCGGTGACCACGATGGGCAGCTTGCCGTCGTATATGTGGAAGCTGCCCTCGTACGCGGTGCCCTGCCAGTGCCGCTCGGTCAGCTCAGCCAACTGCGCGATGACGGTGTTGGGGTTGCGCGGGTCGATCCGGTTGAAGACGAGCAGCAGCGGCGGGTGCGGCTGGTCGCCGTGGCGGCCGTCGGGGACCCACCAGCGGGTGCGCCACATCGGCCGTTCCTTGCCGTCGGCGTCCTTCACCCTCCGCTGGCAGAATCGCATGTACTTGTCGATCTTCGCGGTGAGGACCTGCGCGGACTCGTAGCAGTTGTCGATCTCCACGAACGGCAGCGGTACCCCGTCCTCGGGCGCGGTGATGACGATGTCGGCCTGGGCGCCGCCCTTGCCGGGGTTGGACCAGGTGCCGGTCGCGGGCAGCGCCACCTCGGTTGTGTAGGAGGCGATGGTGCCCAGCCCGTCCGACGCGTCGACGGCGGCCTGGGCGGCGACGACGTCGGCTGGCTCGTTGACGAGCTGGGACAGGTCCGGCTTCGGGCGTAGCAGGGCGAGCACGGCTTCGTTGACCGTCATCGGGTGGGAGGCGGTGCGGGCCTGCTTCCGCTTCGAGGGCGTCGGCCTGTCGCTGTGCCGGTAGCTCAGGTGCAGGGCCGCGATCTGCTGGATCTGTTCGACCGTCGCGACCTTCGGCACCCCGAGCACGCGCAGCACGTCACCGCGCAGGTTGTTCGAGGACCCCGCCGGGTTCTCTTCACGCGTCCCTGCCATCAGCTGCGCTCTCTCCCCGTCGCCTGGCGTGCGCGGCCACCGGCCGGGCGCCGGCCGCGCCCGGCCGCAGAGGGCATCCGGTACCTGGACCCTTATCTCCTCCTCCCTGGCCGACACTGATACTGCGCGACGGCTCCATTCCTGAAAGGCTTCATGGCATGCCAGAGATCAGCGGGGTTGGTGCAGTCAGCATCGAGTACAGCCACTTCTCAGTTGGCGAGCAGTGGGAACGCGGTTTTGCGCGCAGGGATAGCGAGCCGGATTTTCAGACCGACGAACGGGTAATCGTCGTGCCTGGCCAGCTCGTCGTGACGTCGCGGGTTCAGGAGCACACTGCGCCGGTCGTCCTTGCTGTCAACGACCAACTGGACGTGGCGCCGGGGCCGGCCTGGACCCTGGTCGCTTCGGTGGACTACCAGCCGGTCTACAAGGGCCGCATGGCAGCGTTTGACACGATGAACGGCCCAGCCCAGCCGGCCCGTGAATCGGTTGAGGCGTTCGGTCGGCGAGTCGAACCGGGTGAGCCATTTGTAGACTTGGACCCGTCTCGTACCTACCGCGCGCAAGTGTGGTCACAGGGTCGGAGCGACTCCCGGGAACGGTTCAACGCGGCCATGGAACGCACGGAATGGGGCGTTCATGAAGGTTTCGAGACGTATGTGATTGTCTTCGTGCCCTCCGGAACGCAGGAACCGCCGGCCCCTTCCGAAACCAGGAGCCAACGAGAGCGCATGGCCCGTCCAAACAGGAAGCCTCCACTGAACACGCGCTGAGCCATCCAGCAGGTCGAGGGCGGCCCGACGGGCCGCCCTCGTTCCGGCGCAGGCCGGTTAGTTCACGAAGATGCCATAGGCATTGTTGTGCAGGATCCGGTCACTGCCGTACCAGTCGGACAGCTCCGATCCCGCCTTGCTGTTCTCGGCTCCCGGCACGTAGCGCACGGAGAAGTTCCCGTCGCCCACGCCGGCGCCTTCCATTGTCGAGGCGAAGGGGAATTCGTCGCACTGGTAGCTGTCGTTGGGACGACTCAGGCCCCGGCACGCGGCGTCCTTGGCGTTTCGGTTCTTGCGTGCCGTCTCGGCTGCGGCAGCGTCGTACTTGGCCCAGTTGCGATGCAGGGGCGGTCGGCCGTTCCAGACGTCGCCCGGGATGACCTTGTTGGCCTTTTGCGGGTAGGTGGTCTGCGGCCTGTACAGCGCGTCGTAGACATGGTTCGCGACGCCCTTGGTGTCGCTCTTGGCGCGGTCATAGGAGAACACTGGTACGACCCGGTCGAAGATCACTCCCTCGTCGTAGAACTTGCTGCCGAGAGACTTCGAGGAGTCGAAGCGCAGGCCGTTCACGGGGCCGCTGCTCCACGGCGTGGTTGCGCCGTCGCCGGTGACCTTCCAGTTGTGCTGGTACACGCAGGTGGCGATGTCGTCGGGACCTGTGCCGGAGCCCTTGGCCGACACCAGGCCGTAGGCGATGTATTCATCGCGCCAGGCGCCGACTATCTCGGTGAAGGGGTTTGAGGAGATGTCGGTGACCTTGCAGGAGTTGGAGGACGGCCAGCCCGCCTGCGTCACCTCGAAGCTCATCAGCGCGGAGTCGTTGAACACGCCGGATGACGTGAGCTGGTCGGTGTGGTCTTCGATGGTCGCGTCCCGCATGTTGTTCGAACCGGTGCCGATCTCGGTCTCGCGGAACCGGACCATTCCTTCGACCTCGCCCTGGCCGTTGAGCTTGATGGCCGTGTTGTAGCCCCAGCGGCAGAAGCTGAAGTGGTTGATCACCTTGCCGGCGGTTGTGTGCGCGTCCGGCATCGCTCGGCACTGTTCCTTGGTGAGCGCCGCAGCGGTGAGTATGCGCTTCTTAGCGGCGTCGTTGCCGGACTCGGCGACGTACTTCTGGCCGCCCTCCTGAGCGATCATTTGCTCCTGAGCCTCGCTGGACGGTTGCGGAGCCTGGGGCGCCTCGCTGGTCTGCAACCTCTGAGCGGAGATGGACGAGCGTTGCTTGGCGAGGGTGCTTTGATACTTGGCGCCCAGCGGCATGTCGATGGGCTTGCTGGAACGCAGCCAGATGACCTGCCCCGGACCGCTGTCCGCGCTGGGGGCAGCGTGTGCGCCAGTCCCAGTGAGCATCGCGGCGAGGCTGCCGATACCGAGCGCTATGGCGGTTAAGCGTCTCTTGCGCATCGTGGGTGATCTCCCCTCTCGAGAACGGGAAGATCACCCCATCAGAACTAGAAACATCAGAGCTATGCCCAACACCACGGTTTGCACAGGAACCTCATAGGTTCGGTCAATTGTTCGATCTCAGTAAGTGTTTGAGCTGTCCACATCTCATTCGTGCCTCCTTCATGCGCACAGAGCCCCAGAAGTCCTCTCCCCCTGGTCAGAGCTGCCACAAAACCCCGCTTCGCACCCAGGGGCGGGCGAGGGGGAGTGCGCGGCCGCCATCTACGCCCCTGAGCGGCGCACGCGGCAGCCGGGATCAGCCACCAAGAACCGGGCGCAAACCACCCTTACTTGGCAACAAGCCGTGTACAGCCCCTCCCAGGGCTGCGCCTCTCGAGCCCGTCAGATGCGCCACCGTACGGCGCGCGGTCGTCACTGTGATGCGGCTGCGCTGACCTCCGGCGCGGCGTCGGCCGGCGCCGGGGCCAAGTCGGTGGGCTGACGCAGGTCCAGGTAGCAGCGCAGCCGTACACCAGGCTCGCCCGCGTCCCGGGTCGTGTGTCCCGCTGGCACCGTCGCCCACCGGCACGGGCCGTGAAGCCCTCGTAATTCCGTGCGCTGAGGCTCGGTGCCGATCTTGTGGTGGGTGGGACGCACGTAGACCTCGCCGTGCGAGCGATGTGTGGCCGGGTGTCCTTCGCTCTTCTGCACGCCCGCATGCTGACGCGACCATGGCCTGCAGGCAAGAGACCACCAAGCCGAAGAAGCACCTCCACTGTGGCCGCAGGGAGCAGACTGCCGGGGCGCCACGCAAGGCACTTACTGGGGGAATCATGGACGTAATCCCACTCATCAGCACGATCGTTGGCGCGGCCATCGGTATCGGCTCCACGCTGCTGGCCGACCGAACTCGCTGGGCACGCGATCGACGTGAACGCGTAGAACTTGCACAACAACAGCTCCGCGCCGATTTCATCGCAGCCGTGGCTCGCGGCGCGGACATCGTCTGGAACGTCGCACATCAGGACCAGCCCCCAACCGAAGACGGCAATCGGAGCGCACGCGAAGCATTCCGACAGGCGGACCTCTACACCTGGCGCTATCGCATCGCCCTGTCCTCGCCACCAGAGATCGTTGCCGCCAGCGAGAGCCTTCTCGACGCACTGCGTCACTACAGGAACACTGTTGCCGCAGGCGAGCGAAGGAGCAGCGCGCAATACAGCGAGGCCAAAAGCAGCTACTTCGCAGCCGTGGCCGAAGCGATCAACATCCTTCGTGGCAGTCAAGGGCCACTGCCATTCTCGATTCGCCAGTCCGAACGCCGGGCTGGGGTCAAAGCCCCCAACTCTGCCGGACACTAACGACCCGCAGCCTCTCGCATCGCTCCAAGCCACCCGTCGTCCCGAAGCTGCGGACAGAACCGTTCTCAAGAATCGTCATCTTTGGAACAAGGCCGGGCCCGTCGCCACGGGGGAAGGCGACGGGCCCGGTACTCCACGGTGCCACACGCGTCGGAACCGCGCAGTGCCTTCGGCACTCCGTTCAGGCGTGCGGCGCGTGCATGGATCGGGTGCCGTGGTCAGCTGAGGCGGAGGCTGCTGAGCGCCGTGATCCAGTCGCTGACGATGGCGTGCTGCGCCTGGGCGAGGGTGACCTGGCCCGCGCACACCGCGGTGTGCAGCCGGGTCTCCACCGGATCCTTCTTGTTGTTGACGCCGCTGCCCTTCGCGTGGCCGGGGTCGGCCGGCTCAACCCACAGGTTGCGGGCATCGTTGGGGTCGCCGCCCAGCTGCAACGAGATGAGGTGGTCGTACTCCGCATCCCCCATGCGCCCGGTGTAACCGTAGGAGACGGCGTTCAGCCGCTTCTCCTTGCCAGTGACATAGGTGGAGGGACGCACTCCGGAGGTGTAGCCGCCCCTGCGGCAGATCGTCGACTTCAGATTCCCCTGCGTCACCGCCGGAGAGACCGCGCCCGGCGTGCACGCCGGATCCTCGAGCGGCTCCCCGTGCTCATACCGGTAGTGACAACTGCCCGCAGCCGGCTGCTCCTGCACGCTGTACCTCTTCTGCGGACCCGCCCCCACCGCAATCGCCCGCACCGAAGCACCCGACCCGCCCGGCCCGGATCCAGCAGGCACCGGCGAACGGGACGACGATTCGTACGAGCCGCCCAGCGAGACCGACGAACAGCCCGCCAGCAACAGGCACGTGAGCAGCGCGGACCAAGCGCGGCGGGTGAAGCGCATAACGACCCCTCACAGGCAGGCGAGACAGCTGAGCAGATGCTGCCCTATCACCGGGCGCGCCTACCGAGCGGGGTAGCTCCGCCGGGAACATCGACGCCCGCAGGCGGGGGCGCACGACCGGCGCGGCGGGCCGGACGCCCGGCAGGAGCCCACAAGGCATGCCTTCCTGCCGCTCCGCGCCCCAGCAGACCGGCGGCGCGCCCGCCGGACGAGGGGCGCGCCGCCGGGTGAGGCCGCGTGTGCCGGGGTCGGTGGTCGCCGGCACACGGGAGGGTGGGGGTCAGTGGCGGGCGTCGTGGCGATCGCCACCGCGGCGGTCGCGGTGGTCGCGGTGGTCGCGGCCCCAGGAGTAGTCGTCGACGAAGCGGCCGCGGTCGTTGCGCAGAGTCGCGGTGTCGTGGTCGTTGTTCCACACGTACTGACGGCGGTCCTGGTACAGGTCGGTGTCGCGGTCGCGGCCCTCGCCGGTGTGGATACGGACGGTGGAGCGGCCTTCCAGCCGGTAGTGGTGGAAGGTGTAGGTGTGACCGTCCTCGTCCGACAGCGTCCACCCCTCGAGGTTCACGTCCTGGCGGGCATTGTTGGTGACGTCCACCCATTCCTTGTTCAGGGAGCGGTTGGAGCGGTGATCGCGTCCCGGGGAGTCGTACTGCACGGCGCTGATCACCACATGCTGACGATGCGCACGACCGCGGTCGTGATCGTGGCCGGCGGCTGAGGCCGGCAGGGCGACCGCGCCCACGAGTGCCGCGGCAGCGGCAGCGGCGGCAGCGACACGGCGGGCGGTCACAGAAACGGAAACGGACACAGGATCCCCCTCAGGGCTGGTCCACACCCCCGGCAGGCCACGGCCTTTGGACCGCGAGCCGGAAGTGCGGTGTGCGGGTCGGCGGCCGGTCGGCCGCACACCCACACGTTGCAGCCCATGTGCAGGACGAACGAAGGAAACGCGAGGTCCGTTACGGTCCGTGAATATATCCGTAACTCTTACCTGTAACGTCCATTAATACACGGAATGCGCCATGTTGACGGCCTGCCAGCTCTGTCGGCCGTACGGGTACCGGACCTGGCTCCCGCTCCGCCACATCACGCCACCCCGGCAGCATCCAGGCCTTCACCCGAAAGTGAGTAACAGACGCAGACAGCCCTGGCCAAAGCCTGGACAGCGCAACGCCCCCGCTGCCGAGGACGCACCAGGAGCAGAGCCGATCGAGCGCTGGGCAATCTTGGGGCGGGCGCTCACCATGTCATGCCAGCTGGCGACGTGCCCCGGGGTCGGCCCGGCCGAATGCTGCGGCGGTGGGCAAGACCCAGCTGGCCGCCGACTACGCCCGCCACGCCCAGGAAAAAGGCACGGTCGACGTACTGGTATGGATCACCGCCGGCAACAGCACGGCGATCGCGTCCGGTTACGGACAGGCCGGAATCGAGGTCCTGGGTGCCGATCCGGCCGACCGCCTGGCCGCGGCACGGCAGTTCCTGGCCTGGCTGGAACCCAAGGCTGGGGCCAAGCCGTGCCGGTGGCTGGTCGTGCTGGACGATGTCGCCGACCCGGCGGACCTGACCGGGTGGTGGCCGCCGGCCAGCCCGCACGGCCGGATCCTGGTCACCACCCGCCGCCGGGATGCGGCCCTGACCGGTTACGGCCGCCGCCTGGTCGAGATCGGGCTGTTCAGCCGGGTCGAGGCGGTCGCCTACCTGACCGACGTTCTGGCCGCCCACGAGCGCACCGAACCCGCCGATCAGCTCGGCGCACTCGCCGATGACCTGGGGTGTCTGCCGCTGGCCCTGTCCCAGGCCGCCGCCTACCTCGCCGACACCCTCCTGGCCTGCGCCGACTACCGGGCCCTGCTGGCCGACCGAGCTACCACCCTGGCCGATGCTGTCCCCAACGCGCTGCCTGACGGCCAGACCTTCACCGTCGCCGCGGCCTGGTCGCTGTCCATCGACCGCGCCGATGCCCTCCGCCCCGTCGGCCTGGCCCGCCCCATGCTGCACCTGGCCGCTTTCCTCGACGCCAACGGCATCCCAGAAGCGGTCTTGACTAGCAAGCCTGCCCTCTCCTATGTCGCCGCGCACCGCAGCCCCGCCGACGGAGAAAGCACCCTGCCTGACAGCAGCCCGGTCCTGGGCCGACACGTGGCCGATGCGCTGCGGGCCCTGCACCAGCTCCACCTCATCGACCACACCCCTGGCATCCCGCAGCAGAGTGTCCGTGTCCACCAGCTCGTCCAGCGTGCCGCCCGCGACACCCTCGCTCCCCGCCAGTACGAGCAGACCGCCCGCGCCGCCGCAGACGCCCTGCTCGCCGCCTGGCCCGACATCGAACGCGACGGAGCCCTCGCCGAGACCCTGCGCGCCAACACCACCGCCCTCACCGCCTGCGCCGACGACGTCCTCCACCGGCCCGATGTGCATGAGGTGCTCTATCTTGCGGGCAACAGTCTGGGCCAGACCGGGCAGGTCACGGCAGCCCGCAGTCACTTCCTGCACCTCCTCAACGCCACCCGCCACCATCTCGGCGCTGACCACCCCGACACCCTCACCACCCGGCATGACCTGGCCTACTGGCGGGGAAAATCTGGGGACGCGGCTGGTGCCGCCGCTGCCTTCGCCGACCTGCTCCACGATGTGGTGCAGGTGCTGGGCGCCGACCACCCCAGCACCCTCGCCACCCGGCACAATCTGGCCCGGTGGCGGGGGGAGGCGGGGAATGCAACGGGTGCCGCCGCCGCCTTCGCCGACCTGCTGGAGCCCATGATGCGGGTGCGGGGCCCCGACCACCCCCACACCCTCACCACCCGGCATTACCTGGCTCGGTGGCGGGGAGAGGCCGGGGATACGGCGGGTGCCGCCGCAGCCCTCGCCGACCTGCTCCACGATGTGGTGCGGGTGCTGGGCGCCGACCACCCCCACACCCTCATCACCCGGCATGAACTCGCCCGGTGGCGGGGGGAGGCGGGGGACGCGGCGGGTGCCGCCGCAGCCCTCGCCAACGTGCTGAACGACCGGGTGCGGGTGCTGGGCGCCGACCACCCCCACACCTTCGCCACCCGGCATGACCTGGCTCGGTGGCAGGGGGAAGCTGGGGACGCGGCGGGTGCCGCCGCCGCCTTCGCCGACCTGCTCCACGATGTGGTGCAGGTGCTGGGCGCCGACCACCCCGACACCCTCGTCACCCGGACCGGCCTGGCCCGGTGGCGGGGAGAGGCCGGGGACGCGGCCGGTGCCGCCGCAGCCCTCGCCGACCTGCTCGACGATGTGGTGCAGGTGCTGGGCGCCGACCACCCCGACACCCTCGTCACCCGGGCCGGCCTGGCCCGGTGGCGGGGGGAGGCGGGGGACGCGGCGGGTGCCGCCGCAGCCCTCGCCGACGTGCTGAACGACCGGGTGCGGGTGCTGGGCGCCGACCACCCTCACACCCTCACCACCCGGCATGAATTAGCCCGATGGCAGGGAGAGGCAGGGGAGGCTGCCGGGCCGCCACCCTCGTCGAACTACTGAACCAGGCGCGTGAAGAGCTGCTTTGCGACCTTGACGTGCGTAGTCACCGCCGAGAGACCATGGTCCATGGCACGCGCTCTGTCGACGCCGCCCGTCATTCCCTCCGGCTTCCTCGCCGCCTCCCCCCAACCCGTGCTTCCCGCCACCGGGGACCTACTGTTACGCCCCTGGGAACCAGCCGACGCACCAGCATTCCTCTCCGCTTATCGCGCGCCCTCACGGCACTCACCGTCTGGGCCCTGGACGAGATCGGCTTCCACCGCCTGCATCTGGACCACTCACCACGCAACCATGCCTCCTGCAAAGTCGCCACCACATCCGGCTACCTCCTGGAAGGCACCAAGCGCAGCGCCGCCGTCCACGACGACGGCCGACACGACATGCACCTGCACGCCCGCATCCGAGGCGACTGAGCCTGTCCGATCAATTACGTGCGGAGCCAGATGATCGTCTGAGCGCAGAATGGGGGGCCAGATCAACGTGCTCCAGGACAACCGGGGCTGGGATGACAGCGTCGGCGTACTTCACGCTGCAGACGGGCGGCGGTGAGGTTCCGGCGGGGATGCCGAGCGGGTCTCCAGAGGGTGTCGCCGCTGTGGGAGAGAAGTCCGTACGCCGGCAGCCGTTGCAGTACTAGGGTCCGTCTTCAAAGATCATCGGGTGGGGGATCATGGTGGGGTGATACGTCGCCATGAACTCACCGATCAGGAGTGGGAGTTACTCGCTCCTCTCATTCCGCGGGCCGCGACAGGTCGTCCGCGCGTGGAGGATCGGCAGGTCGTCAACGGGATGGTCTTCAAGATCCGAACCGGGATCTCCTGGCGCGACCTGCCGGAACGTTATGGCTCATGGCAGACGGTCTACACCCGCTTCCGCCGCTACGCCCTGGACG
>NZ_JBEYXB010000044.1:0-33273 GCF_040644935.1 Streptomyces sp. NPDC046915
GAGACGATGCACCAACGGCTGTTCTCGACGATGCGCCAGGCGCGGCTGGAGATCTTCCAGTGGCTCACCTACTACAACGCCCGCAGACGCCACAGCGCCCTCAACTACCTCTCACCAGCCGAATTCGAACAGCAACAGCAGAGAGTACGTACACTCACGCTGGCAGCATGAACCCCCGTGTCCACACTCCAGGGGACGCCTCAAGCCACAACGTCACCCGCCTCGACGTCACCGTCATCGAACCCGTGGATCAGCCCGCGCTGCCCACGGCCTCCCGGGACGACCGACACGCCAGCCCTTCCGCACGGCGCCGACACCGCATCCTGGCCCTGCTCCAGGAAGACCCCACGCGTCTGTGGCAACCCCGTGAGATCGCCGCCCACTTCGGCGATGTCACCCTGGAAACCATGTACAGACAACTGAATCGATGGGCCGCCAGCGGCCTCATCCACAAACTCGGCCCCGGCCTCTACGCCGCAACAGCATGGTCCCCAAGATCACTTGCGTGACCTGCGATAACGCTAACTACCCGGCCTTGGGCTAACCCCCGGACACCTGGGCGCGCGCCTCGATCGTGCACCGGGTGCCGCGGAAGAGGGTGCGGGTGAACAGCAGTCCTGCCTCAGCGATGGCAGTGCTGCCAGCGTCTCCAAACAGGATGCTGTGGAATGCAACTCAGGCAGGGCCTCCACTTGCTGACGGCCGTCGTGTAGCCAACAGGCCACGGCCGGCAGCTCCATCCGATAGCGTATCGCCGTGATCACGGGCGAGCTCAAGAGCAAGGTGGACCGCGTCTGGGATGCGTTCTGGTCCGGTGGCATCTCGAACCCGCTGGAGGTGACGGAGCAGATCACGTACTTGCTCTTCATCAAGCGGCTGGACGAGATCCAGACCCTCAAGGACGAACAGGTGAACCGTAATGGCAAGCCTGATCCCGACCCGTTGTTCACTGAGGACGAGCAAGAACTACGCTGGCAGAACTTCAAGGCCCGCGATCCAGAGGTCATGTACGGCATCGTCGAGCAAGGCGTCTTCCCCTATCTCCGCGCGATGGGCGGCGGCGACTCCACGTACTCCCACCACATGCGGGACGCCCGTTTCACCATCCCGACCCCTAACCTGCTGGCCAAGGTTGTCGGCTTGGTGGACGATTTCTCGGCGAGGTGGGGTGGCGCCGAGGGAGATATCTACGAGTACATGCTGACGAAGTTGGCGGCGGCCGGCCAGAACGGGCAGTTCCGCACACCGCGCCACATCATCGACCTAATGGTCGAGATGACCCAGCCAAAGCCGGACGACGAGGTCTGCGACCCGGCATGTGGAACGGCCGGCTTTCTGGTCCAGACGGCGTCGTACGTGAAACGCGAGCACTCGAAGGCACTCCTGGGCGCGAAGCAGCAAACCCACTTCAACGGAAGTATGTTCCACGGCTTCGACTTCGACTCCACGATGTTGCGCATCGGGTCGATGAACATGCTGCTGCATGGCATCGAGAACCCGGACATCCGCTACCGCGACTCTCTTGCGGAGCCAGCGGCAGGCGAGTCGGAACGCTACTCCCTGATCTTGGCAAACCCGCCGTTCGCTGGCAGCTTGGACTATGAGTCCACGGCGGCGGACTTGCTGCGCTTGGTGAAGACCAAGAAGACCGAACTTCTCTTCCTAACCTTGACTTTGAGGATCCTCAAGCCCGGCGGCCGAGCAGCGATTATCGTCCCGGACGGCGTCCTCTTCGGTTCGACGAAGGCGCACAAGGAGCTGCGTCGGATTCTGGTTGAGGACCACAAACTGGACGGCGTGGTGAAGCTCCCGAGTGGGGTTTTCAAGCCGTACGCGGGGGTCTCGACTGCGATCCTGCTGTTCACCCGCACGGATGCCGGAGGGACGGACAACGTCTGGTTCTACGACGTGCAGGCCGACGGCTTTAGCCTCGATGACAAGCGCACCCCGCTCCTCCCGCAGAACCGCTTGGGCGTTCGGCCTACGGCTGGATCCCTATCGGAAGAGGACCACACCAAAAACAACCTTCCGGATACCCTCTCTCGCTGGTTCGACCGCGGCGGCCGTGAGTGCAGCCGCGCGCGTTCGGAACAGAGCTTCTGCGTCCCGAAGTCGGACATCGTCGCCCAAGGGTACGACCTGAGCCTGAATCGATATGCCGAACGGCCTCGATACCTCACGGTTGGCAGGCGGGTAACCATGGCTGACCTTATGGGCGCTGGTCTTCTTACCGAAGGCATGCAGCTGGCCTTTGAGCGTGCAGGGGTGAGCTACTCCGCCAGAGTGACGGCTGAGGGTCTACTCGAACTAGCTGGTGGCCAGCAGTTTCCATCCCCCAACCGGGCTGCGGCCGCAGCGGTAGGCGAGGGGACTATTGATGGCTGGCATGCATGGGCTCTGGAAGATGACACAACACTAGATCAGCTGCGCCAGCAATTCCTGGACACGCCAGCCATGGGTATCCCCAGCCCCAACGGCG
Organism: Streptomyces sp. NPDC046915; assembly: GCF_040644935.1. NCBI lineage: Bacteria > Bacillati > Actinomycetota > Actinomycetes > Kitasatosporales > Streptomycetaceae > Streptomyces > Streptomyces sp. NPDC046915. The sequence continues at coordinate 2,480 of NZ_JBEYXB010000044.1, forward strand.
CCGGATGGGCCAACCACAGACTGGCCGTATCGCCCAATTTCGATGCAGCCACCTCGTCCGTCACTGGGGAGAGAAATCGCGCAACTCGGCACGCCGAAAGCGCAGAAGGCACCCGGCAAAATCCATCGACCAACAAACCGTCCCGAGACGAAGACGAGGATGCGCCCGTGGTCGGCCTGACCGTCGGAGACCTGCCCTCCGCTCTTGCCAGTGTCGTCTCCGTACCCCCATCCTCGACGTTCGATGAAGCCATCACCCGGATGGTTATCAACGACTACTCTCAGCTTCCTGTTCTGTCGGGACGCAATCTTCGAGGGGCCGTCACGTGGCAGTCGATCGCACGGGCGCGCCATGCCAGTAACAATCCACCCTTCTCCCGAGCCATAGTCCAAGCTCGCGAAGTCTCTTACAAACAAGACCTCATCGACATCCTCCCAATGCTTGCGGAATTCGAATTCGTCCTTGTTCGAAACCAAAACAATGAGATAGCAGGGATCGTAACCGCGAGCGACGTGGCAGCCGCCTACGGAGCCATGGCCACTCCGTTCTTTCTTATCGGTGAATTGGATAAGCGACTGCGCCAGGTACTCGCTTCTTCAATTGAGTTTTCCGAAGTCCAGGGCCTATGTGACCCGGAGGGCAATCGGAGCATCATGGGATTCAACGATCTGTCGATCGGGGATTATCAGCGTGTCCTAGAAAATAAGGAAGCATGGGAGAGGGTCGGTTGGTCGTTGGATCGAAAGATCTTCGTCGAGCGCCTCGATCAGATACGGCAAATCAGAAACGACCTCATGCATTTCAATCCCGAACCATTGCCCCACAACTCCACACATAAGATACGACACATGATCAACGTGCTACGAGAGTACGGAAACTGAATGCCTAGCGTTCCGTATCGGAGCGCCATGGCTAGCTGGCCTATCTGTCCTCCTCGAGTTGATACACCCGGCTGTGCGCCCCTCTGATGCCCGTAACCGTCACACTGCTGCTCGGACGGCAAGTCAGCTGCTGGAGCGGCTGCGGGATGATGCGTACAGAGACGGGGCCGGCCCCGGACTCCAGCCCGGAGACGACGACGAGGAAGAAGTCGTCACTCTCCACTGCTCGCTGGAACTCCGCGGGCGTCAGCAGCACCGTGTCCGGCTCGGTGTCTTTGTATGCCTTGAGTTCGTAGAACCTCGACAGTGCGTCCACCGCGTCTGCGCCGAGGCCACGCTGGGCTCGTAGGTCGCGCAGCCAGTCATCATCGGCGGCGAGTGCCTTGCGCACCACGTCCAGAGCCACCTTTTCCTGCTCCAGGCTCGTGTAGGCGCGCGGTGGCGTGTGCTGTTGGGGGATCGCTGATCCGGCGCGGGGCTGCGGCAGGCCGGACGTTCCCGATGTGTACCCGCTCGGCCGTGCGGTGGGCGCGTCCGCGGCCGAGGACCTCGGTGGCGTGATGATGCCGCTCGGGTCGACGAGCCGGAGTCTGCCGGGGTCGACGAGCTTGCGCGGTGGAGCAGCGGGAGCCGCAGGCGGGGCTGACGGCCCCGTCGCGGGCGGCGGTCCGCCGGGGACAAGCGGGAGGATCACCGCCGTGCGTGAGGTACCGGCTGCCGTGCCAGCCTGCACCTTGGTCGCGGTGCGGCGTTGGTCCACCTCGTTTCCGAGTTCCCGGAGCCGTCGTTCGCGTTCGGTCTCCGCCGCTTCCCGGTCGCGCCGCACCTGATCGTCGGCAAGGCTCAGTTGTACGGCCGTACGGCCGTTCTCGGCCTGGTCACACGCTGCTCCCCAGGCGAGGGCCACCTCTCGGCGGCTGCCCGGAAACCGGGCGGCGATCGACCGGCCCACCCCGGATGTGCGTGTCAGAGCGGCAGTGTCACGCACGTACAACGTGCCCGAGGACCAGTCGATCCCGGCGTCCACGGGCACGTGCACCGTCTCGCCCGTGTCCGGAAGATCGAGGCAGCAGGCCAGGTGAGGGGCGATGCATACAGTCAGGTCAGCCAGCTGGTCCCACGAGCAGTCCAGGGACTGCGCAACGCTCGCGGCGTTGCGCTGCAGGTCCTCGCGGAGGTGGGTGACGGCTGACCGGACCAGCGCTGTGGCGTCCGGGTCCGCCGGGGCCGGGCCAGGGCTGTACACGGTGACATGCTCTGCGGCGAGCTCGCTCACGCGCAGGGCTCCGATCAACGGTCGGAACTGCTCCAATTCGGCTCCCGGGCACCACACCGCACGTTCCCGGCCCAGCGCCTCGGCTACCACCGGGTCTTCGACGGCGTACACGGGCCGCTTGCTTCGCCAGCCCTGGCTCGTCCAAAGTGGGAGGCGTCCCAGGCGCTTGGCCGTCAACGCGCCGGGATGAGTACGGCCCAGAGCGGCGAGCATCTTCAGGGTCTCCAGGACGATGGACTGGGTCGTCCCGTCCGGCTCGTCCCGGCCCTGCTTCCGGTCCTGCTGTGCCAGCTCCTTGATCACGGCCGTGGCGTCGTCCACAGTCGGCAGGCGCACTGCGAGCCGCTGCCAGAACTCCTCGCTGCCTGGAAACGTGGGAGCGAACGCACGGAGCGGACCGAAGAGCGGCGCTCCGCGCAGGCACTGGCTCGGCCGACGCCAGCCGGAGTCCGTGAGGACGAGGCCGCTCCCCTCGCCGAATGCCCGAAGGACCGAGCCCAGGGACATCTCCCCCGAGGCTCTCTCGCCACGGCCAAAGGCGCGCTCTGCCAGGGCTTGGTAGAGGATCAGCGCCGCGGGCACATCCGTGTCGCCGCCCTCTTCCTCCCGTCGGCGCAGGCGCTGCAGACATTCCACGAGGTCCTCCGTGCGGGCCTCTGCAGAAATGCCCAGGGCGCGCAGCACATCACTGCGTCTGCCGACCAGTTGCTGGATCTCGGGATGGAGGAATCGCTCGTCGTCCGCCCCGTACACCGCGACCGTGCCGGTGGTCCGCATGCGGAGTCGAGCCGGGGCAGACAGTGCGCCGTTACCGGCGTCCAGCCATGGTGTGTCGCGCAACTGCCAGAGCCAGAAAGCTGCGGTCCTGCCTCGGTTCTGCCATGCGTAGTAGTCGTAGACGGCATCCACCTCGTCGTGGTCGGAGAAGCGGCTCCATGCCCGCCCGAGGACGTGAAACAGCGCTGCCGCCCTGCGCCTGCGGAGCTGCGGGTCCTGCTCCGCCGCTATGCCAGAGGCGACGGCACGTAGGTCGGGGCTTTCGTAGTCGTCGAGCGTGAAGGTCGCTTCCAGAACGCGCAGGGCATCAGTGCGTGCTCGAGGTCCCGAAATGACTTCCGCCGGCAGCCCCTTCGGGCTCTGCGTGAAGCGTTCCCGCGCCCCCGGGTGCCTGCGCAACCTGGGCGCGGTCTCCGCGCCCAGGAGCCTCAGGAACTTACGGGCGCCCATCCCGGCGCCGCCGCGCTGCAGGACCTCGGCGTACCGGGGCCGCAGCCACACCAGCCCGGCCGTGCGACCGGCGGCGAAGGCGAAGCTCTCCTCGCGTTCCGAACTGTCCAGTCGGGCGGGTAGGTACGCCCGGGCGGGAGCGACCTCGATGTCTTCACGCTTTCCGGCCCGGTCGTAGCGATGCCCCTGCAGCCGGATTGCGTGGCCTACGTCGCGCCCCAAGGTCTCACGCTCGTGGTCCGGCACGCGTGCGAACCCGTCGCGCAGTTCGATGAGCTGGTCATCTGTCAGCCGCAGTACGTTCGGGCCACTGCTCCCCGCCGCGCCGATGGCCGCGAGGCGCCGGATCACGGCCACCGCGTCCGCGTCGGTCAGCAGCGCCTCCCGCTTACGGAGCCATGTCCTCACCGACCGCGCCTCGTCGGTGTCGGCGAGGAATGCCGGATGGATTTCCCGGGAGAATCCGAGACTGGCGCCGAGGCCCCGCGGGGCGTCGGTGAACACCGCTGGTTCCGCGGGCCGGGGCACACGGTGGCGGCCCCCTGAGCTGTCCACAAGCCAGCGGCTCGACAGCAAGGAGGAGTAGATATTCGAGGCAAGTCCCACCGCGGCGAGGCGGATGTTCGCCTGCGGCGACCGGGTTTCGTCGTCGAGGAGGCGTAGCGCGTCGTAAAGGTCCACCGTCACGGGAACCGCACTGTCGTGGTTCTCCCAGTCCGCCAGCACCTCGCGCCATCGACCGTCCTCGTCCCGCGCCACCTTGGGCAGCACGGCGGTCCGCTCGGCGACGCGGGAGATCTCTTCTTCGGTGACCACGCCCACCAGCGTCTCGTCCTCCACCGCGAGATCATCCAAGCCGAGCGGCCCGTAGCCCGGGACGTCCAGGACGAGACCGTGGGGCACGCCCGCCCTGGCACGGTCGAGGAGTAGTCGCTCCAGCGCGGCGACCGGGTCGCGGGAGTCGCGCATGTCGTCGGGGAGCGGCACGGCGCGCCAGGCCCGTGCCGGATCCCGCCGGAAGTGCCACAGGACGGCGGCCGTCCACAGGTCGCCCACCAGTTCATTCAGTGCGCGGTTCCACGGGGTGTCGTCGAGCGCCTGACGGCTGGCGATCGGATCGAACTGGGCGCTGATACAGAGGGACAGAGCGGTGTCCGCGACCGGAAGACCGGCGTAGATCCGCCCGGCGTCATCGGGTCCGAGAGGAAGAGCCACAGCGATTGCGGTGGTGGACCCCACCGCTTTGTGAGACCGGGTGATCCCGGAGGGGCTGGGAACGGTCGTACGGGAGATCAGCCACCGAGACCCGTCGCCGGCGCGTGCCTCACCGGTCTCCACGTCGGCGCTCTGCCCGCCCACCACGGCCTCGAACGGCTCGCCGGTCTCACGGTCGAGCGCCAACCGGTGCCGGACACGACCTTGTTCGTCCAGGTGCGTGACGCTGCCGACACTGCCGAGGAAAAGCAGCGCGCTGTCCCCCCACTCGGCTAGCCACGCGTCCACCTCGTCCGCGCCGAGCACGCCCGGCTCCAGAGGAACCCGTAGAACCGTCCAGGTGTCGCCCGCGAACCAGTCAGGCAACGGGAACGGCCTGGCCACGGCGACGTCAGGATCGCCGACCCGGAACCGGTAATGCCTGCAGTGAACCTCCAGATGCGGGGAGAGGGACTGGAGGGTCATCAGGCCGATCCCGAACCTACCGGTGGATTCCGCCTGCTCTGCCTTGCTCGTCAGCCAGGGCATCGCCAGGGCCAGAACGTCCGGCAACCGTACGGGACTGCCGTTGTGGGCGACGAGGAGTTCCCGTCCCCTCGTCAGAATGCGTACGTCCGTGGCGCCGAGGTCCTCGGCGTTCTGCACGATCTCCGAGAGTCCCTGGAGACGGTCGCTCGATAGATTCCCCGCGTGGTCTCGGGTACGTCTCAGCGCGTGCCGTACTTGACCGTCCAGTCGCGCGAACCGGCTGCCGAGTCGCTCGACCGCCGCCTCAGTCGCCGCCTCACCCTCCGGCTCCGGTACGACGGCTCCTTCTGGGATGCCCTCCATGGAGAAGAGCGCATCGGCGGACGCAATTCCCCGCTCCACTGCAGCTGCTCGACGCACCGCATCCCCCGTGGTCATCCCTGTCCCCCGCATACCTCGGCACTCCCCACGACACAGGGTAACGAGGCCAGCGCAATCAGCACACGTCAACCCGAGACCTGTCGCCGTATAGCCCGAGCCCAAAGAACAGCCCCAACGCGCTGCTCAACGGGTTAAGCCCGACAAGTCGATTGACCCGCGCTACCTGATCCAGGACGACCACTTCACGCTCCGTCAGAAAAAGCGTCGACCGAGCGTCAAGACATTTCCCGAACCCGTCTCCCTGTAGGCTTTCGGGCTGACCGGCCGGCGCACCCGATGAAGCCGCGCCTTCTGCACTCCATCGAGAATGCCAGGGCCTCGGTTCTTCCAGGCTGACGCTGCTTGCAGAGGGACGGCTGGTTTCAAGCGAGCCGAAGGCGTTGGTCGGGGGCGTCTCGGCGGAGTGGGTCGGGGGATTCGTTGATGCGCATCAGCCAGTCGTAGGTGCGTACCTGGATGTGGGAGCGCCGGGCATGCAGTTCCCGGATTTCGGCGGCTGCGTCGTCGTAAGTCTCGCGGGCCATGATGATCAAGCCTGGGACTTCGGCCGTGATACCCGGCAGGCCCAGTCCGTCGGCGTCGCGCGCGGAGCGGGCGTAGTGCAGATTGGTGGACAGCCACCTGCGCCAGTCCTCGATCTGGTCGACCGCGTGCCGCAGGGTGGCCGTCGCCCGTCTATTGCCGGGGTTGGTCAGGCGACTGACCGGGCTCTCCAGTTCGACCAGCGTCCACCGAACTCCGAGTGAGGTCTGACCGGCGATCATGAAGTCGGCCATGTAGTGGTTGCCGAGCTGGACCTGGGGCCGGATCCAGGTGTCGTGGGTGCCCACTACGGTGCCGGCCAGCAGCGCCGGGTGTTTCTCCAAGAGCCGCTGCATCGCGGCCTCGTCGTCCGCTGTCTCCAGTGCGTTGCGCAGTGCCTCGATCGCCGCCGGGGTCGCTGGAAAGTTGATCCGCCAGCGTTCCAGCTGCGCCTCCTGGGCTCGGGTAATCCGAGCCGGGTTGCTCTGAACCGCAGCGGCGTGTTCGCGGGCCAGATGGAGCTGATCGAGGTAGCCGTCCTCACCGGGGCGGGTGATGCGGGTGACCCGATGCGGGGCAGTGCCGAGCCCGTGGCCGCCCCGGAAGTGCAGTCGGCCATTGGCGCCGATTGATGAGATCTCGCCGTGCATATCCGGCCCCTTGCGCCGGTCGCGAGCGGTAACAACGTCATCGACCGCAGGCTCTAGCCGACGCAGGGCGGCGGCGGACTCGCGGTCACGGGCGACGCGCAGCCAGGCGTTAAGCACCTCCCGGCACCCGAGCTTGTCCATGTCGGGAACCGCCAGGTCCGTGCGATTCGCGAGATCGAGGAGGACCTCGTACTCGTCGTCGCCGAAGTCACCGGCGAGCGTGAGTCCCAGAGGCATTCGAAGCAGGACGCGCAGCTCGGCGGCGGCGACCAGCGCGGGTGTGGCCTGTCCTAGGGGCAGGGCCAAGGCGCGGGCGATGGTAATCTGCTCGGCCGCCGGCGCCTTGCACTTACGTTCGAGGCTCTCGGCCACGACCTGCCACCGTAGCTCTGGCACTTCCCCTCCTTCTGAAACGACGCGCCCACCGTAGCCGCAAGCGGCGACGTGGTGTGGTGGTTCTTCGGTGAGCTTCTTCAGCGTTGCCGCTCCAGGGTGAGGACAGCTTTGGCGATTGACGTCATGCGGTTCGGGCTGCAGCGGGCTCTGCGGAAGATCCGCCAGGACTTCAGGCGGGCGCCACCGCGTTCGACCGGTGCCCGTACCGCGGCCAGGGCCCGGTTGACGGTCTTCTCGGTGGAGGTGAGTTCCTGCAGGGGCCTGCGTTTGATGCCCGTGGTCAGCCAGGGGCCACCGCCCTGGTAGGCAAGATCCGCCAGGATGGGGACGCCCTGGCGCTCGCAGATGCGGATGATCCGGTGGGTGCGGGCGGCGGTCAGGTCATGAGACCGGCCCGGCAGCGCGGGTGGGAGCCACAGCGACCGGCCGTCCGGATCGGTGACCACCTGCACGTTCACACCGTGGCGCCGGTGTTTGTGGGATTAGTCGGCCCGGCCGTCGCCGACCCGGTCGCACTCGGCGAGGGTGCCGTCGAGCAGGACGAAGTCGGGTTCGTGCTCGCGCAGCGTCTTCAACAGGCCCGGTGCACGTTCGGCGAGCAGGTCGACGACCGCGCTGGTGTAGGCGTGAGCGGTGGACTCGCTGATCCCGAATCCAGCGGCGATCTTCGCGAGAGTGGTGTGTTCGTGCAGGTACACCAGTGCCACCATCGCGCGCTGGGACGGGCGGAGCTTGCAGCTTCGGTCGCCCTCACGGGTGACGATGAGCATGGTGACCCACTCCGCGAGTGCATGCGGAAGGTCGGGTGCGGCAGGATGGATGACCAACGAGGACCCTGTGCAGCGTGGTTGAGACGTCAGACATCTCGATCAACAGCCCGGGGGCCTCACTCGTTGCGCTTCAGGGCCCATCACTCGATCGGTGGCCAACTCGAAGAAGCTCACTGCCTGAACCCGCTCACTGGAGGAGCCTCGCCCCGTGGGCCAGGCCATCGTTCGCGACGCGGGCGCCACCTGCGTAGAGGTGTCCGCGTCCGGCGACGGCTTGCGTATCTGGGGCCGCGCTGACGTCCGGCAGAGACGGAAGATCCGGCGCCCCGACGGTACGGTCGTGGAGATCTACGGGACCGGCCGATACATCGGATGCCGGGGCGCCGACATGGTAACGCTCCGTCAATCCTCGTGGAAGTGTCCGCAGTCATTCAGGCTCTCGGCCTGTAGCGTCCAACTCTGGTTTGGGACTGCGAAGCATCTGCTTGAGAGCGCGCACCGAGCGCACCGCCTTGGCCGCCTTGCGGCAAATGACCGGCACCTGATCTAGCCGACCAGCCGCACCCCTCTGGGCCAGCCGGTCAGGCCGTCGCCGTCGAGTTCGGCGACCCAGGCGCCGTCGCGGATGTCGCCGTCGGGTTCGACGGCCGGCGTCCAGGCCGAGGCCGGCACCTTGAGGACGGCCTGGTGGATGGCGTCGGTGACGGTCATACCGACCGAGTACGACAGCCACCTGCCGCGCCGAGCGAGCCAGCCGACGAACTCATGGGTGCCGCCGCCGAAGTTGGTGCGGATCAGCGTCTGACGTCCTCGGCAGCTGGGCCAGTGCCAGCGTCGTGGCTTCGATGCGGTCCGCGGCGGTGTTGGGCCCGCATTGCCGGGCCACAGCAGGCCCACGACCGGCTCACCGGACCCGCCCCGGCCGTGGTCGACGAACCCCATCAGCGGGTGGTGCCCGAACGTCTTCTTCCAGGTCGCGGCGGCGTCCTGCTTCTCGGAGTGCGCCAGGACGAGGACCCCGTCAATGTCCACGACCACCTGCCCGTCCGCGTCCGGCGCCGCATCACCGGCCAACTTCCAGATGTGTTCGCGCACTTCGGTCTGGGCCATGCGAAGCGCGGCCAGAACCCGCTGCCCTCCTGCGGCCAGTCGACGGATCAGGCGGGAGACCGTCGGGTCGGAGGCCACCGGCCCGAACACGGCCGGCTCCGCCCGCAGCATGCCCACATCGGCGAGGCAGTCCCCGCCCAGCGCGACCGCGAGAGCGACGTCCAAGAGGATCTTCCCAGGGTCGTGGACGGTCCGGTGCTTGCGCCACGGGGTCCGCAACCACCTTGGCCGGGATCGAGATCCGCACCGTGAACAGTTGCAGTGAACTGTTCACTACGTTTTGCTTCCGGTATGGCACAGTCCCTCCGTCCCCAGGCCCTGCAACGTCAACGCCTGTTCAGAGAGATGAGCGTGGAACAGCTCGCGGAGGCTGTAGGGGTTACGCCCCGTGCTGTACGCCACTGGGAAGCGGGAACACGGACTGTCGGTGACCGAGCTTTTGGCCGATTGCTAGAGGTGTTGCGATGTGGTGCGCAGGAGCTGACAGCGCGCGAGCCGGGTACCGAGAGCCTGGCCGACTTGCGCCGTGATGCGGGCTTGAGCACGGAAGAGGCCGCCTCAGCTCTGCGACGCAAGCGGGGCGCACAGGGCCTGCATATCAGCGCCGAAAAGATCCGCGATCTTGAACGCGGCAGACGTGTGCGCGGCTGGATGTGGGGATCTCCCGAAACCCTGGGGAGGGTGGCGCGCATGCTCGCCCAGATCTATGGAGTCCCCGACCGGGTGGTGATGGATGCCTGGCGCCGCAGCCGCCCGGAGGACCCTCTCCCAGTGCTTCCCGTCCGACGTCCCCGTCAGACCTCCGGGGAATCGATGGCTGTATGGAGAGCCCTCAACGAGCGGCAACGTAGCTATCTGGCGTGCATCTTCCGTCAGGACCAGGAGGTAGAGGAAGAACAGCGGCAGGCCCGCTTGGTGAGAGCGGAACAACGACCGGCAGCCGAATGGCGGCGCATGACGTTGGCGGTCTCCGCCTCGTCTGATGTAGTCGGGTACACCCGCATTCAGGAGAGGCTGCGCGGAGCGGGGGTACATGACCCAGGAGCTGGATCGTCGGTGGCCGCTTTGGAGCGGCGTGGCCTGATCGTCGTGTATCGGGACCGGCTGTATGTCGACGGTCTGGGGGATATCCCCCGTACCCGGGTGGAGATGACCCGGCGCGGGCGAGCGGTGGCCCGTGCGGCCCTCGGGGCTCCCCGGGAAGCAGGACCACCTGCACCGCTGCTGTCGTTGTGGCTTTGGAAGATCATGGTCCGGGTCGCGCGCGCCGGAGCGCAGGGGGTGGACGGCAGCCTTGCCGGGCGTGGGCCGCATTACTTGGCGGTGGGGCAAAGCCCTGATGGACGGACCCCGAGCCGGGGCTTCATCGTGTTGCGGCACCCCGACGGGGTGACTCACGGACCGTACCGGTGGTTCCTCACCGACTCCGGACGGAGCCACATCACCGACCATCTCGATGCCTACCGCGGTCTGTATCCCAGCATCGACACCGAGGGCCTCGACGAGAGCTCTAGCTGAACTCCCCTCGGGGTTCCCAGTGCCCGTTGTCAGTGGCCTGCCGTATGGTCCGGCACGTGATGCAAGCTGACGACACAACGGACATTCAGCAGACTCACGCACTGCTGGAAATCGTCAAGGCGTTCGCCGTGTGCGAGCACGCGATGGTCGGCGAGGGACTGGACGGGCCGAGACGCCTGGACCGCCTCATGGAGGCCCACGGCATCCTGATGGCGGCATGCGGCCCGGGGCATCTGATCCGGTTCGACGAACTGATGGGCAGGCTCACTGGCGACCGGGCTGGCTCCCTGGAAGGGTTGCTGCCCGACTGGATCGACAGCGAGGCTCTCGCAGGCGTGCGGCTCATGGACAGCGAGGGCGTCGCAACGGAGGACGGGTTCGACTTCCGGCACGAAGCCCAGCGCGTCCTGCGGGCCGCGCAGAAGGTCGGGAAGTTCACCGGGCAGGTAACGAAACCGAAGCTGGATGACGAGTACAGCCAGGAAGCCGTCTTCAGCGCGATCAAGGGCTCCTTCTACGAGAGGCACCGCACCAGTCTGGTTGAGAACCCGACGGTGCCGGCGGGCAGTCTCGCGGAGCTCAAGCTGCCGTCCCGGGCGAACGACTTCTACAAGCCGATCGCCCAGTACTCGCAGTTCAACGGCTGGTGGTGGCCCTGCCCTGCCTGCAAGTGGCCGATGAAGGTGACGGCTGCCCGCACTGGCGCGCGTACAAGAGGCAGGGTGCGGTGTCTGTACCCCTGGCACGAGGAGACGGGCGCGTCGTACGAGTTCGTCGTGACCGCCCGGAAGAGGTCGGCCCCCGAGCTGGGTCCGACGTTCGAGTGCCGGGTTCCGTCCGGCCGGTTCGCACGCCTGTGGACCGGGGCCGTGCCACACGTGCCGCAGGCCAAGCCGGCCGCAGAGTACATGGCGCTGGTACGGCCGGTGTGGCGCTACACCGTCATCCCTGGCCTGCCTGAACTGGCTCTGCACCGAGCCGCGGCGGCGGCTCTGAAGGGAACGGCCTGGACATCACATCTGTGGCCCAACGGAGATCAGTGTGACCTGTGGGTCACCCGCGAAGGCAGCGAACAGCCCTCTTTTCCCGCTGACTTCAAGGACTACACCTGGCCGAATCATCTAGTCAGCAAACTCCATATGGACGGCGGCGATCGGGGCGGCGCCGAGTATCTGGTGGTGCCCGACCACCGCCAGGACCAGGTGGCCCAGCTCGATGCGGTGTGCCGCACATACAGGATGAAGGCGGCCATGACCGCGACGGACTACCTGGAGATGGTCATCACGCAGATCAAGGAGGGCCGGGCGTGAGCGGGGAAATGACGGGGAAGGAAGCTGGCCTGGCGGGAGCACTCGCTCTGGCCGCGCACTACTTTCCCCGCAAGGACGACGAGGGCCGCATCCTGGCCGGCTTCGAAGAGGCCACGTTCTTCGCCCACCGCAAGCCGCACGCATGGTCGGAATGGGCGAGCTTGCCAGTGGCCGAGCGGAACCTGATCCGTCAGGTGATGACCTTGATGGCTCCCGAATGGACGGATGCGAAGAAACTCAGGGCCGCGGTCCTCGCGCTGCTTGGCACCCTGGCCCCCGATCCCGACCTCGCGGACAGGTCGGGAGGTTCGCTGCGGCTGCCGGCCGGAGACCCGCACCTGGCCGAGGCGGTGATCCCCAGGGTGGGAGGGGATTTTCTCGGCTACGCACAACGCGTCACCGGGCCGTTCTTCACCTTCGGCAAGCGCCCAAAGGCGCAGGCGTTCGCAGGCCCGGGAACCCTCAAGACGAGGACGGCCTACCTGGGCCAAGAGCACGGCACGACCAGCAGGGAGATCCATATCCAGGCGACTCCCGGCTTCCTTGACGCACCTGGCCACGAGGTGCTCCCGCAGGTGCACACCCGCCCGCAGCGCGACCAGGTCGCGCCGACAGTGAAGCAACTCCTGGATGTCGCCAAGATCCTCAGCGGGCAGGACAAGAGCGTCGCCTACCTGCACAAAGTTCTCAAGCGCTTCTTCAAGGCAATGAAGACCACCGACGGCGAGCTGACCGAACTCGACCTGACGTCCGGAGACCTGCAGATCCTCAACGCCCCCACAGGGAGCGGCAAAACGGTACTCGTACGGGTCATGGCGTCCTGGGCAGCGCTCAACGACCGGCGGATCGCCCTCGCCGTCACCGATGTCCGCGCCACCCTGGACATGGCCTGGGACATCAACAACGACCTGGCCTATCTGCACAAGAACAAGGACCTAGCGGAGCCCGCTCACTGCACTCCGCTGATGTCCCCGTCGAGCATGCACCGGCGGGCCATGGACTACGCCGCCCTGGGCACCTCCACCCAGATCGACGAATGGGACCTGCGCGCCAGGACCGACATCGGGCTGCTGTCGGCCGGCTGCGCGCAGCGGGCGTTGATGGACCCGCCCACCCTGTATCCGTACGGGGAGGAGAACTGCACGTCGCTGACCTCCGCAGCCACCGGCTCCACCCGGCTCACCTGCTCCTTCGCCCCGGTGTGCGGCAAGTTCCAGCAGTTCTACCGGGCCACCGACGCGGCCGTGATCGTCACCAACCACGCCAACCTCCTGGAAGGCCGCACACGCATCGGTGTCGTCTTGGACGGGCAGGAGTTCCGCAGCAAGGCGCGTGGCACCAGAGGTATGAGCGTGCTGGAGATGACGCTGCGTGCCTGCGATGCGCTGGTGATCGATGAGATCGACGCCTTCCAGACGGCCGCCATCAGCCGCTGTACCTCGGAGCTCACTCTGGCTTCCCGGAAACGGACGACCGCGCTGCGGGAAATCGACTCGGACGCCAAGAACCTCCCCGTCGTCCATGAGGTGGCCCTCGCAGCGCCGGTCAGCCACGCCCGGCTCATGGCCGAGATGCTGCTGCTGTGGCTCTGTTCAGGCGGCGGGCTCAAGCTGAACCCGGGCAACGAGGCGGACAGCCCTGACGGGGCCAGTCGCGACAACACCGGCTGGCGCCTGGCCCGCTCGAGGGACCGTGAAATCCTTCAGCTCCTGTTCCCCGACCAGACCCCCGAGGACGTTCCGCCGGAGCTGTTCGCCTTCCTCGACGAGATCATGCCCGCCCGCTGGTACGCGGCCGAACCGGATGAGGAGGCCGAGCTTCCCGAAGGAGCCGACTGGGAGGCCGTCCAAACAGCCCTGACGATCCTCACCTCGCAGCGCGGCCAGGACCACCTGACCGACACCCGCGACGCGATGCGCACGCTCCTGCGTGAGCTCGTGCCTGATGCGCATCAGCAGGCCGCCGTGGTGAACCTGTTGATCACCCGCACCGTACTACGGGAACTCGACAGCGCGCTGGACGAGCTGCGAATGCAGGCCCAGACCCTGCGCTATCTCGACCTGGGATCGGTCCGCAAGATCCTTGAAACCATGCGCAGCAGCACGGTCGCCACCCTCTACCCCCTGGCCATGCTGGGCCGCTCCATCCACGGCTACCAGGTCAAGGGCATGGACAAAAAGGAGCAGGAAGCGGAACTCCTGTCACGTTCTTTCGGCGGCGATCCGCACACCTTCGTCAGCGAACTCGGGGGCCTCACCGCCCTGCTGGCGGCTGGCGTGCAGCGTCCGGTCATGGGCCTGTCCGCCACCGCCTACCTACCACAGGCCGTACAGGAACACATCCACGCCCCGGTTCGCTGGTGGCTCCCCGACACCCGTCCGGAGTCCATCGTCACCCTCGCCACGCCTGTAAGGGGCAGCAACGGGGATGCCATGAGGATCGGGGGTCTCCCACCAGAGCTGAAGCCCAACGCACTGCGCGATCTCGGTCGGGGCCTGTACGAACAGCAGCTTGCCAAGCGCCTGGCCCGCCTGGAGAAGCAGGAACCGGAACGGGCCCGCGTCATCCTCGCCGTCAACTCCTACGAGCAGGCTGCCTACCTCGCCTCCGGGGTGGCGCAGGCCGACGGGCTGAACCACCGGATCTGCCTGCTGGTGAAGAAGCCAGAGAGACAGAACTACGAGGAGCACCTGCCTGCCCACGTGGACCGGATGGTCCGCGAAGAGCTCAAGGAGTTCCCCGAACGCGGAGAGATTCTGATCGCTCCCCTCGCCGTCATCGGCCGGGGCCTGAACATCGTCGTCGGAACGCGCTCGGCAGTCCGCGACATCTATCTGTGCGTCCGGCCCGTCCTGAGCATCGAGGACACCGACTGGCTGCACGCAAGCGTCAACGCCGCCGGTTTCAACACTCTCCCCGCCGACGGAAGCGACGAGCCCCTGGCCGTCCTGCGCGCAGCGAGCGAAGCCTCCTGGAAGCAACTCACCAAGATCCTTCGCTCCCCGGCCCGGTTCTCCAACATGGACCACGACCTGCGCAAGGAACTCGTCGCAGGCATGCTCGTCCTGCTCATCCAACTCGCCGGCCGTGCCCGGCGGGGTGAGACCGACATGACCCTTCACATCGTGGACCACTCCATCCACGACAAGAAGTTCAGCTCCGACCTGGCCACGATCATCGAGCAGATCTACCGCGACTGGACTCCGGAACAGCGCGACATCATGAATGAGCTCTACGGTCAAGCGCTTCAGGCATTCCTGACCTACGCAGGGCTCGACCGCGAGACGCTTTGAACTGACCACGCCTGTCACCGCCTTGCCGCGGCGGAGACGGACCCGCATCCCTCTCCCAAGCGGAGAGACCGAGAGACGAGGTACCCCCGCTCATGGGGCGAAGCAACACGCAGCGGGATCTCACCGCGCACACCACATCGATCCGGTGCACCCCCGAGCTCCTGGACGGCATGACCGCCCTGGTCTGGGACTTCGGCGACTACCACTCGCCCATCCGCACGGCCTGGCGGGAATTGGGGAGCACGGCCTCACAGAACGGGAAATGGATCAAGGGTGTCCAGGAATCCGACCCCTTCCTGGTCCCCTATTCCATCGCTGTCACCGTGCTCCAGCAGATCACCGATGGCTACGTCTACCTGGACAAGTACCTGGCCTTCATGGTGACGCTCAACCCCGTGGAGCCCGACACCCTCAGGACGGTCTTCACTTACCTGGAAGGCATCGTCCGCCGGGTTCCTCTGGACGAGATCCCCTTCATGGATCCACCCACCTTGGCCCGACTGGTCGCGGACGTCGCTCCTGAGCGCCACAGCCTGGCTAAGAACATCCTCCAGGAGGAAGGCGGCAAGCCCGCCAGTCCGGACAGCTGGGCCTATGAGGCGGTGAAGTGGCACATCGCCAAGAAGCTGGCGGCACAGCCCTTCCTCGACCGGGAAGTCGAGCGGGTCCGTGAGGCGTACGAAGCGGCGAACGGCCAGGTGAAACACAGGACCGTCGACTGGCATCCCTCCGACAACGTCGCGGCCGTGCAGTACCGGCCCATCAGCAACGGTGACCTGATCGCCTGGGAACAGCCCATCGGCCCGGTCTTCGCCACCCTCGCCCACCCGGTCGACCTCGCCGAAGCGTTCAAGGCCCGTCCCGAGAACCCCACCCGCAGTCAAGTCCAGTACGCGCTGTCCCGCCTGTCGGTAAAGATGGCCACCTACACGGCCGAGCCGAACCCCGTCCTGAATCTTGACGCCCACATCCGGCGCATCAACAACACGGTGATCCACGCCAGCACCGTTCTCGTGGACCAGGGAACAGACCGGCCGATCATGTCTGTGTCCCTGGATGGGCGCGGTCTGCGGCAGACGAACAAGCACGCGCTGGAAATCCTGGCGAAGATGGACGCTGACCGGTCATCGCTCAACGCCATCGAGGAACGCGTCGCCGATGAGCGCAGCCGCGTGAACGCCAGGGACGAAAATGGCAAGAGGATCGACATCCTGGCTCCTCCTCCTGGAGCAATCAGGCCGACTATGCCGAAGACGGACTCCTTCGCTGTCGGTACCGGCGCCGGCATCTACCATCTCTCGCTGCTCAGGGAACACATCCAGCGAGTCTTCGGTGACGCCGTCTCGCTGCTCGACCTGAAGTCGAAGGGTAATGTCTTCGGTAAGCGTTCCCACGAGCCCGCCACCGCCGCCCAGGAGAAAGAGAAGAAACAGAAGAAGCAGGATGGCGAATACGTCGATCTCATCGGCAAGCCCTCCCCGGAGGGTATCCGCCGTTCCCTCGAAGCAGCCGGATACAAGAAACTCCGCATCCTGTGCCTGTGGTACCTCGACGCGACCCTCATGCGGATGATCCACGGTCTCGCCCACCCCTACGGCCTGGACCCGGAGGGCATCGATCCGGACCCTGGCGGAAAGAAGTCCTTCCCGCTCGCGGACGGCATCGAAGCCGTATTCTGCAACGCCGAAGCCCTGCTGGAGCACGGCCCCGGCACCCAGCGCGCCACTGACGCCCAGAGGATCACCGGCACGTTCGCAGAACCGGGCGTCCTCCTCGCCGCCTGGTGTGAAACAGAGATCCCAGTGCGCGGCGAGGAACACGAGGGCATGAAGCCCGCCGAAGTGAAGACCGCCCTGGCGGAGAACGACGCCAAGCACCAAGTCGTCCGGGAGCTCGCCAAGGCCGCAGTGCCGTCCCAATTCCTCGTCGGCCGCGAGTACGACCCGTTCACCAAGACCTTCACCATCATCAAGAAGCCCGCGAAAGCCTTCGAAGACCACCGCGTCTACATGGGTCTCCTGGACCTCTACCGTTCGTGCGGGGTCGTGGACGACCGCTTCGAGCGTGCTCTCTACCCCGACGACGACCCCTACCCGCTGCCCCGCATGGCCTTCTGCGGCATCCACATCCGCAAACAGGCCACGGACCGCAAGTACAAGGGCCAGCCCAAAAGGATCATCACCGCCAGCGTGATCACCCCTTCCCCTGAACCCGGGAGCCCGTGGCGCATGATCGGCTGGAGCAACATCCACCCGCGGTGGGAGCACTACGCCCTCGCACAGAGCAACTTCCACGCCGCCAACTACCCTCTTCACACTGAAAACGGCGACGGGGAAATCCAGCGCTGGGCACAGGCCGGCGAAGACGTCCGCACCGCCCTCCAAGAGCTCCACGACGAGCTCGACGGCCTGCCCTACGCTTTGATGATCGACGGCCACGCCAGCCGCCGTGTATGGCCCGGCCTCCACAACAACAAGCAGGGCCTCGGAAAAGATCCCGGCGACCCGCGCCTTTGGCTCCCCGCAAGCGGACTGCCCCCGTCCTGGAATCCGGTCAGCACCATCCGCATGAACTGCGCGCAGGCGGAAATGCCCCGCCTGGTCGCCGTCACCGAGAAGCAGAAGAACGGCAAGACCGTCCCGCTCAAGACCTCCAGCGACCTCTACTACCCGGAAGCCCGGCCCGAAGGCCACCCCTGGTTCCTGTTCACCGAACCCCGCAACTACGGCAAGAAGCGCCATGGGCAGTGGAAGACCCGCTGGCGCGCCGACCCGGGGAACGCATCGAAGAATGCCGACGAGCGTAAGGAGAACGAACTGAGCGCACCGTGGCACAGCATGACCACCAGGGAGATCACCCCCATGCACACGCGGGACGGCTACGACCGAGAGATTCTCGCGGTTGCCGCGGCACGGCTTTGTCACCAGGCGCTCTCCTGGTCAGACCGGACGCGATACCCGGCCCCGCTCCACGCCGCGCTTCAGATGGACCTTGGCCACCCCCAGTACCGACGCTCCGAGCCGAAGGACCTTGAGAGCATCGAAATCCTGAGGGAAGCCAGCGGCACCGACCTGTAGGTACAGGGACGGCTCCGAGCCGTCCGGTGTGGCGGCCTCGAAGATGAGGCCGCCACACCGGACGGCAGCAACGCTGGCCGCACTCATCTCACTGGCCGTTCTCTATCCGTCCGTGTGGTCGGTGGGATTCGAACGAGGGCCTGGTTCGGGTGAGTGGGCCGGTTCGGGTGCATGGAAGAAGGGCCTCTTGGTAGCTCGCGGTTGTCGAATCCAGCGAGAAGCAAGAGGCCCTGTTGTCGAAGTGTCGCGTGGTCCTGGTCGCCGAGTCCAGTTCGTCCACTCCTTGGTGTGACTGCCTCGCCCATCGGTTCGGGAACGCGGCGGACCGGCCGGAGCGCCGGCCTCGGTACGACTCGGACATGAGCGATGCGGAGTGGGCACTGGTGCGGGATCTGCTGCCGGTTCCCGGATGGCTGGCGGGCCGGGGCGGCCGTCCGGAGAGCTACTGCCACCGGCAGATGATCGACCAATGCCACGAAGTTAAGGCTCAGTTGACGGTGTCAAGGCCTCGGGAAGAGGGATCTTGTACGTACTCGGTGCCGTACGGGTGAGTCGGCCGTTGCGCGCCCAGTAGCAAAGCTGCGCGTTGAAGCCGCTCAGCGCTCGCCCGGTGGCGAGAAGGCCGAGATGCCCTGCGATGTCGCGGGCGTGCATGGCCTGGTTGGAGTGCTCCGCCAAGATCCGGCAGACTTGTCCCCAGCGGCCGGAAGTGGCCCGGTCTGGGGCATGCGTGGTGGGGAGAGCCGGTGGGAACATCCTGCCATGATCGACCCGGCCAGCCAGGCGCAGATCGCCTCACCCAAGTGACACACGACCGCGTGAATCGGCACCCGGCGATCTTTGAGGGGAGACGTTGCGATCCTCGGCCGCCCCTAAGGGCGACCGCCACGGCAGGAGCTGTACGCCGAGGTCATCGATCAGGACGAGTTGCGATCCTCGGTCGCCCCAAAGGGCGACCGCCACCCGGCGGCTGGAAACCCTGGTCACCCTGCTGTCCACGTTGCGACCCTCGGTCGCCCCGGAAGGCGACCACCACAAGTCGTCGACGCCTTCGAGGCTGGCACGGCGCAGGTTGCGATCCTCGGTCGCCCCGAAGGGCGACCGCCACGATCGCGTAGCCGTTGATGTATTGACAGGTGACGTTGTTGCGATCCTCGGTCGCCCCAGAGGGCGACCGCCACCCGGTCCTCTACGGTGCCCGGGAGACCGGCTGGACGTTGCGATCCTCGCTCACCCCCAAGGGCGACCGCCACACGAGACTGCGGGTGTAGGCCGTCTGCGTTGTACCGTTGCGATTCTCGGTCACCCCGAATGAAGACCGCCACCTGCCAGTCCGCCCCGTATCCGCCGCCGGAGCTGCGTTGCGATCCGCCCCGAAGGGCGATCGCCACGCTGGATCTGCGTGGCATCCAGCCGCGTCTCCAGCCCGTTGCGATCCTCGGCCGCCCGGGAGGACGACCGCCACCGGTGTTGCCGGTGCCGGGGACGACGCCACCGATCCTCGGTCGCCCCGAAGGGCGACCGCCACCAGTTTGGGACCGACGTACCAGCCGACCCTCACCCAGTTGCGATCCTCGGTCGCTCCGAAGGGCGACCGCCACGACGGTTTCGACGAGCTGAGCTGCGTCCTGTACGACTCGTTGCGATCCTCGGTCGCCCCGAAGGGCGACCACCACCGTCGTGGTCGAGTTGTAGCCGCCGGCCCGGTAGAGGTTGCGATCCTCGGTCGCCCCGAGGGGCGACCGCCACTCCAGTACTGGCTCGCCTCGGCGTGCAACCCGTAGTCGTTGCGATCCTCGGTCGCCCTGAAGAGCGACCGGCACTCGTGGGTGACCTCGTGGACCTTCTGGTCATGGTCGTTGCGATCCTCGGCTACTCGAGAGGGCGGCCGCCACGAGAATGTTCCCATTGCCCTTCCAGACGTCATCCCAATTGCGAACCTCCCCTCGCCGGAGGGCGGCCGCCAGATGCAGCGGAGCGTCCGGTACCAGGTGGTTGGAGATGTTGCGATCCTCGGCAGCCCCAGTGGGCGACCGCCACGGTGGTTTGGGGTGCCGTCCCGCTCGGCCGTGGGGGTTGCGATCCTCGGCCGCCCCGGAGCGCGACCGCCACGAGGACACGCTGTCCGGCTTCGCGAGCGCCGACCCGTTGCGATCCTCGGGCGCTCCGAAGGACGACCGCCAGGACGCCGCTGTCCCGGAACACTGTATCGATCGGTGGGACCTTCAGTCGCTGCCCGTTTCACTAGACGGCGGGTTCGATTCCTCGTTGGGGGTGGTAGGGGCCTGTCCACTCGTATAGGTCACCGGCGATTTCGACGGCGTGTCCGGCCTTGATCGCTGTTTCCAGTTCTCGTTGTGGGATGGATGCCATGTGGGCCTGGAGTGTGCGGTAGGTCTCGGGGGTTGGTATCCCGCTACGGAGTTGTTCGATGGCATTTTGGGCGGCCTGTCGGTCGTTCTGGTTGAGCTGGGAGCGGATGGCGACGATGGCTACGGAGTGCTCGTTGTCGATCATGCGCATCTGGCGGGCGGTTTCCGGGTAGTCCAGCTTTTCTCGCAGTGCTTCGATGGCTTCTCCGGTTGCTCCGTTGGGGTCTGTGGAGGAGCGTCCGGCCTGGAGTCGGTAGCGGTGCTGGTAGTAGGAGCACAGTATGTCCAGATCGTCCGGGTCTGCGAGGCCCTTGCCGAAGCGGCGGGATGCTGCGGCGATGCCGCACCGGTTGTAGATCACTTGTGGCTGGAGACCGTCTGTCGGTTCGAAGATGGTCATGATGCTGTCTTCGGTCGGGCGGTGCCCTTCACGGTTGATGCGCCCGGCGGCTTGCTGTTCGGACTCTGGCAGCGATCTGGCGCGGTATCCGCGCGGGAAGTCGAGGTCGACGCCGGCCTCGATCAGCGATGTCGACACCAGCAGCGTGTCCAGGCCGGCGTCAAGGCGTTGCTTTGCCGCTTGGATGGTTTCTCTGCGATGGCCGCCGGTCATGCGGGTCGACAGGTGCAGGGTGCTGGGGTCCTCGTCGCGGTCGCCCAGCCAGACCTTGTGCACATGGTTGGCGTCTTTCGTTCCGTTGACCACCATCAGAGCCTGGCTGTGCGTTGTGGCCTCTGCGGCGATGCTTTTGAGGGTCACCTCTGGGCCGGTGCGCCAGTCGTACCGGACCCGGCGGAGCAGCTGGAAAAGTGGTGCGGGGTTGGCGACGATGTCGCGCTGTGGCAGGCCGGTCTGCCAGGGGTTCAGTGCGGCGAGTTCCGGTTGTGTGGCAGAGGACAGGACCAGGGTCACGCCGTAGTGCTCGACGAGTTCCCGAAGTCCGGACAGGATCGGTGTCAGCAGGGTGTCGGGGAGGGCCTGGACCTCGTCCAGGACGATGACGGAGTTGGCGAGCCGGTGCAGTCGGCGGGTGGCTGACGGGCTGTTGCCGAACAGGCTTTCGATCAGCCGGACTGTTGTGGTGACGATGAACGGGGCGTCCCAGTTCTCCGCTGCCAGTTTCGCCCACCGGTTAGGGCGAGCACGCCTTTGGTCTTGGTGAACGTCGCCTGAGGTGCCTGAGGATCGTGGTGCGTGCCGGTCGGGCGCCTCGAAGTTCACGGCGGAGTGGTGTTCCAGCACCGTCCGCGACCCGTGCTCTGGATCCAGCAGATTCCGGTAGACAGCCGCATTCTGTTCCGTGATCGAAATGAACGGGACCGCGACGATGACGCGCCGCAGTCCGTGCAGCGCGGCATGTCGGAGTGCGAATCCTCCGCCGGCGAAGGTCTTGCCGGCGCCGGTCGGCAGGTGCAGCCGGTACACCCCCGGCTCGCCGGCCGCGGTTTCGATCGCCTCCTGATAGACGTCCTCGCGGAGCCCGTCCAGCCACGAGGGCTCCTTGCGGCGTCGCCGCTCGGCAAGGGCCTCCTGGCGGCGGGTCTCGTACCGCTTCCACAACTGCGGCATGCCCGCACCCGGCCGAGGAAGCGGGCCCGGTCGGAAGTGCGCGGCGGTGTCCAGCCGGTCGGCGTCGACCACAGCCGAGTAGGTCATGCGGACCAGCATCTCCACGCTGATCCTGTTGCACGGGTCGAGCCAGTCCGGGACAGCCGGGCAGGTTCCGTCCAGGATCTCCGGCATGACTTCGGCGACCCGGCTGATCGCCTCGTTGACCTTTCCGGAGTCCCGCATCAGGCCCTTGAGCCGGACACTGAGTTCCGACCAGGCGGACAGGCCGGTGTGGTGTCCCTCGATGACGCCGGCGAACGGTGTCAGCACCGGATGCTGCCGGGCTACTTGAGCGAACAGGAACGCCCCGGCGTCATGGTGTGCGGGGCGGCGGACCTTCCGGCCGGTTGTGGCTTCTTCGATCAGGCCGTCCTGCCAGGCGCACGCACCCTTGCCGGTGTCGTGGTCGCGTCCCAGCCGGTAGGCGAGTTCTCCGCCTCCCCATGGCTCGGCGAAACGCCGGGCCATCTCGCCGGTGCCTCGGGCGTGGTCTTCGTACCAGTGCCAGATGCCCCGACGGCCCGGTGAGTGGGCTACGAGCCTGCCTGCTGGGACTGTCATACGTCCCGATATCTCATCAACTGCCTTTTTTGCAACCATACTTGACTTACCATCACTTATGCGTTGAGATCCGGCTAGATGACCGTTCACTACCGGCCTGCGTACCGAAGGTCGTGGATCGGGGCAGTGCGACGACGCTAGCCGCCGGCACTGACAACGGGCCGAGCCAGCCAGGACATAAGGCGGGAAGATGCATGATTTCTACACAATCACGACAGCGTGAGGAGAAGGCCGACCGGCCACTTCACGTGCAGGTGGAGGCCTGGGGGCCGCTGGCATGCTTCACCCGCCCGGAACTCAAGGTCGAACGGGTCTCCTACCCGCTCATGACCCCGTCGGCCGCGAGGGGGCTGCTGGAGGCGATCCTGTGGAAGCCGGAGATCACCTACCGGATCGAGCGGATCGAACTGCTCAAGCCGGTGCAGTGGACCAGCTTCCGCCGCAACGAGGTCAACAACTCGATCATCACCAAGAAGACCTTCGAGGACCTGCGCGCCAACAACGGCTACCGGTATGACGTCGCCGAGGACCGCGGGCAGCGCGTCACCGTCGCACTGCGCGACGTCGCCTACCGCATCCACGCCACCATCAACGCCACCGACCGCTGCACCGCGCCGCTGCCGAAGTACCGCGACCAGTTCGACCGCCGCGTCAAGCGCGGTGCCTGCTTCGAGCAACCCCACTTCGGATGCCGTGAGTTCGCGGCCTTCTTCGGCCCCCGCGGATCAGCGCAGGAAGCCGGTGTCGTCACCTCCGCCGACCAGGCCGGCATCCCCCCGATCGACGAGATCGGGCTGATGCTCCACCACATCGAGTACCTGCCGAACGGCAAGGAGCGCTACCACTGGTTCCGTGCCCGTCTTGAGCGCGGTGTTCTCCACGTGCCGGACCGCCCGCTCGACCCCGCGCAGGTCGGCCAGATGCCCGGGGCCGAGGGCCGCGCCTCTGCCGAGGGGACGGCCTGAAGTGCTCCTGCACAACCTCGTCCAGCACGCCGACAGCCGCGAAGACGCCGTCCCCGACTACTACCAGCGGCGTCCGATCATGTGGCAGATCGACCTTTCCAGCACCAGCGATGCCGACCCGCTGATCATCGACCTGCGTCCCGGCAAGGGGGAAGAACCGCGGAAGGTCACCGCCCCCTACACCGGCCGCTCCGGGAAGAACCCGCCGCCGTTCCTGCTCGCCGACAACGCGCTGTACGTCCTCGCCCACCCCGGCCTGGTGAAGGCGCCAGACGACAAGAAGGTCCCGTCGACCGACCCGAAGGACATCACCAAGGCCGAGGACCGTCACACCGCCTACCGCGCCATGGTGACCTCCTGGTGCAACGAGCACCCCGGCCTTCCCCAAGCCCGCACCCTGGCCCAGTGGCTGGACAGACCCTTCACGCCGGACGACTGGCCCGAGGAGATGGATCAAGGGCACCTCGTGGCCATCAGCGTGGACGGCGAGTGGATCCACGACCTCCCCCAGGCCCAGCGCTGGTGGGCAGAAAAGGTCAAGAGCACGAAGAGCGGCAAACCGGGCAAGGATCAGGAAGGCATCTGCCTTGTCTGCGGGCAGACAGGAGCCTTGCTGTCCACCCTTCCGGTCCCCGTCAAGGGCCTTCCCAACTCCGGGATGAACACCCAGCTGATCTGCCTCAACCAGCCCGCCCACTACCGGGCCGGCATCAAGCAGCTCGGTGCCACCCCCGTCTGTATCGACTGCGGAACCAAGGCCGCCACCGCCCTGAACGCACTGCTGGCCGACCCCGAGCACCACACCCGCGCCGGCGACTCCGCCATCGTGTGGTGGACCCGCAACCCCACCACCGAAACCGACATGTGGACCCTGGACAACCCCGAACCCACCGAGGTTGCCCAACTCGTCAACGGACTCCACCACCCCCACAAGGGACGCGACGCGCTCGCCGCCCTCGACGACGCCTTCCACGCCGTCACCTTGCGGGTGAACACCAACAGGGTCATCGTCGCCGACTGGATCACCATCCCCGTCCCCGAACTCAAGCAGCGGCTCGGAACCTGGTTCACCGACCAGCAGACCTGGGACGGCTGGAACAACACCCACCTCTACTGGTCCACCTGGCGCCTGGCCCTGGCCGCCGCCCGCTGGGACAAGCGCAAGAACACTTACATCGACACCACCATCCCCAAGCACCTTCAAGCCGACCTGGCCAAAGCCGCACTCCACGGCACACCGCCGCCGGCCCACGTCCTGCCGGTCCTCATGCAGCGCATCCGCGCCGACCACCACATCGACCGGCCCCGCATCGCGCTGCTGCGCCTCGCCCTGACCCGTACGACCACCCGCCACAAGGAGCTGTGCGTGCCCCAGCTGAACACCACCTCGACCGAACCCGGATACGTGTGCGGGCGGATCATGGCCATGCTCGAAGCGATCCAGCGCAAGGCCATGCCCAAGGTCAACACCACCATCACCGACAAGTACCTGACCACAGCCGTCGTCTCACCCCGAGCCGTTCTCACCCGCCTCCGCATCGGCGCACGCCCCCACCTGCGCACCATCGCCCGCAAAAGCGAACCCGCCGCCAAGGCCATGGAAAACCGACTGCGCGACGCCTTCGACCTGCTCGACACCCTCCCCGCCCACCTCAACGCCGAGCAGCAGGCCCTGTTCATCCTCGGCTACGAACACCAGCGCGCTCACTCCGCCCGAGCCGCAGCCGAAGCCATCAAAGCCCGCGAAGCCGGCAAGGAACTCGCCGCCGACCAGACAGCGGACGCCCTCCCCGAAGCGGCCGAAGACACGGACACAACCGACAGCACCCTCTGGTAAGCGCCTCGCAGCCCCCAGGACCATCACCTCGGAAAGGAATCAAGCAAGTCATGACCGCCGCACACCTGGACCCCACCCGCAAGCACGACTACGTCTTCCTCATCGACGTCAAGGACGGCAACCCCAACGGCGACCCCGACGCCGGCGGCATGCCCCGCACCGACCCCATCACCAGCCAGGGCATCATCACCGACGTCGCCCTCAAGCGAAAGATCCGCAACACCATCACCCTCGCCCACCAGGGGCAGCCCGGCTTCGAGATGTACGTCGAGGAAGGCGTCGCCCTCAACCCGCAGATCCAGCGCGCCTACCACGAAGGCGGCACCACGGAAGGCGACACCGCCACCGCCCAGCAGTGGATGATCCGCAACTTCTACGACGTACGCCTCTTCGGCGCCGTCATGTCCGTCGGCGACCAGAAGAAGCACGCCGGCAAAGCCCGCGGCCCCATGCAGCTCACCTTCTCCCGCTCCATCGACCCCGTCACCCCGCTCGAGGCCGGCATCACCCGCGTCGCCCCGAACAAACCCGAAGACCTCGCCAACGGCAAGGTCACCGAGATGGGCAACAAGCACTACGTGCCCTACGGGCTCTACCGCGGCCACGGCTTCTACTCCGCAGCCCTCGGCACGAAAGCCGGCGTCACCCCGGACGACCTGGCCGCCTACTGGCACGCCATGACCATGATGTTCGACCACGACCGCGCCGCCTCCCGCGGCGAAATGGCCATCCGCGGCCTGTACATCTTCACCCACGACGACGCCTACGGACGAGCACCCGCCCACAAACTCTTCGACCTCATCCGCATCAAACCGCTCGGCCACAGCGAAGCCCGATCCTGGGACGACTACGCCGACCGGATCAGCATCGACGAAGACGGCATGCCTGAGGGAGTCACCCTCACCCGCCTCATCGACTAATGCAGCTCAGGAGCGCCGAACGCGGCTCATGGCTACGTACCGTCTCGTAGCGGTCGCCCTCCGAGACGACCGAGGATCGCAACCACTGATTTGCTGGCCACCCTCCGCCCAGCAGACCTGGCGGTCGCCCTCCGGGCGGCCGAGGATCGCAACGCCGAGCAGGACGTCCACGCCCGCTACAAGCCGGGTGGCGGTCGCCTTCCGGGGCGACCGAGGATCGCAACTACTTCCCCGTCCTTCCCGAAGGCGGGGACGCCGGGTGACGGTGGCCCTCCGGGGCGGGCGAGGATCACAACATCCCGCTCGGCGACAACGGCGAGATCCTGCAGTGGTGGCGGTCGCCCTCCACGGCTAACTGACGGTCGCACTGCGGGGCGGCCGAGGATCGCAACGGCACCCAAGCCGAGGACCTCGGTACGGCGTTGGCCTGGTGGTCACCCGTCAAGGTGACCGAGGATCGCAACTTCAGGATCGTGTCGACCGCATCGGTGACCGAGGCGTGGCGGCCGCCCTCTGGGGCGGCCGAGAATCGCAACGTCCGCGACTATGCGGCGCAGTGGCAACACCAACTGGTAGCGGCTTCTGCGGGGTGGCCGCGGATCGCAACTCCTTGGGCTCGGGCCCTCGGGTCATGGGAGCCTCACGTGGCGGCCGCCCTCTGGGGCGGTCGAGGATCGCAATAACCAGCGGATGGCAACCTTCGGAGGCCTCCTCCGAGTAGCGGTTGCCCTCTGGGGCAATCGAGGATCGCAACGACTACACCACCGAAGACCCGCCGCTATACGTCCCCGACGTGGCGGCCGCCCTGCAGGGCGGCCCAGGATCGCAACACCTGTCGGCGGACGCTGTCGGACCAGGACGGAATCGCCGGATCAGCGCCCGGTGCAACCGCGGCCTCTCGTAGCGTGTCCACTCCGGTGAAGTAAGAGATACCGAGGGTGGTACAGCATGGATCCGATTTCAGTGGCGTTGCTCGCGGCGCTGGCAGGTGGCGCAGGTGGTGAGCTCGGACGGCAGGCCTGGGTGGGACTGACCACGCTGGTGCGCCGCCCGTTCACACGTGGCCAGGATGACTCCGCACAGGCTCCAGCCGTCAGTTCTGGAGAGACCGAGCTGGTCAGACTTCAGGAGGCGCCCGGCGATGTGGCGCGTGCGCAGGCGCTGAGCACCGCTTTGGCAGTGCGGGCCGCGGTGGATGCAGAGTTCTCTTCCGGCCTGCAGCAGTGGCACGAGCAGGCGAAGCTCGTGCGTACCGGCGACGGTGACGTCCACAACACGATCAGCGGCGGCACCCAGCACGGGCCGGTACTACAAGGCCGGGACTTCTCCGGCTTGTCCTTCACCACCCCTCCTCCTCCGGCCATCCCGGAAGGCGAGACGCGGTCCACGCAAGGCTGAGCCGGATGGCCGACGAGAACGAGAACCTGGTCAACACCATCAGCGGCGGAGTGTTCTTCCACCAGGTGATCCAGGGCCGCGACATCACCGTGGTGCTGCCCCCACAGGTCACGCCGGCGCTCTCCGGTCTCCCCGCTCCCTCTCCCACGTTCACCGGACGCGATGCTCAGGTGGAGGAACTGCTGCATGCACTGGCCCCCCGCGAGGAGCAGCATGCGGTGCCGCAGCCGTCGCGGATAGCGGTGGCGGGTCTGGCAGGTGTCGGCAAGACCGAGCTGGTCGTCCAGGTCGCCGCACGCGCCCTGCGCGAACCGGACTGGTTCCCTGGCGGAGTGCTGTTCGTCGACCTGCTCGGTTACGACCCCAAGCGCCGGCTCTCTCCCGAACAGGCTCTGGATGGGTTTCTGCGCGCTCTGGGCATTCCCGGCGACTACATCCCCGACGGCCTGCAGGACCTGCAGCGGCTGTACTGGAGTGTGCTGGCTGCCCTCGCCCACGAGGGGCGGCGGATCCTGGTGGTGGTCGACAACGCCTCCGGTGCCGACCAGGTAGCTCCGCTGCTGCCCTCCGACGGGATGACCGCCGTCCTAGTCACGTCCCGCCACACCCTCGACATCGGCGCCCGTCTGCACGACCTGAACGTCCTGGGAACCATTGCGTCCGTCGCCCTGTTACACCAGGCCCTACTGCAGGCCCGCGGTCTCGGCGACACCCGCGTCCAGGACGCCCCCGATGCAGCCGCAGCGATCGCCGATCTGTGCGCGGGCCTGCCCCTGGCCCTGCGTATCGTCGTCGCTCTGCTCGCAGACACTCCAACCCGCCCCCTGGCCTCGCTTGTCCAAGCTCTCCAAACAGAGCACTCCCGACTGGACCGGCTACGCAGGGAAGACCGCGCGGTGCGGGCCGCCTTCGACCTGTCCTACCAGCAGCTCAGCCAGGTTTCAGCACGCCTGTTCCGCCTGTGCCCCCTCAACGCCGGTCCAGACCTGTCAACAGAGAGCGCCGCTGCTCTCGCCGACCTGGATGACTACACGGCCGAGGAGATCCTCCAAGATCTGAACCGTGCCCATCTGATCGAGGCTTCGGGGTCCACCTATGGACGCTGGCGCATGCACGACCTGGTCCGCCTCTACGCCACCGACCATCTGAAGCAAGACAGCCGCGAGGAGCAAATCATGGCCCGCTCCCGGCTTCTTGAGCGCTACCGGACCATGACATCGGCCGCCGGCTCGCACCTCGCCCCCACTGCCGGTGGTTTGCCCTCCCCGCTCTTCGCCGACCGCGAGAAGGCGCTGGAGTGGTTGGAGAACGAGCGGGTCAACCTGGTCGTCACCGTAGCCACCGCTCACGAGACCGGGGCTGCCGCCACGGCAGTCAGCCTCGCCTTCAGCCTTGCCGCGTTCCTCGAACAACGCCGGTGCTTCGCCGACTGGACCGCCATAACCGCCACTGCACTGGCCATCCTTCAGCAGGATGGTGATCACCAGAGCGCCGCCCAGGCTATGGTCCACCTCAGCATCGCCCAGCGGGAGCTGCGGCATTTCGACGCAGCGGTCCTGCTCCTGCAGATGGCTATTGACGCCTTCGCCGAGGTCGGCGACCGGCACGGCCGCGCCATGGCACTGGATGCCCTCGGCGTCGCTCGGCGAGAGATGCGCGACTATGGCGAAAGCATCGATGCCCATACCAAAGCTGCGGCCGCCTTCGATGAAATCCAGGATCTCCGTGGCCGGGCCCGGGCCCTGAACAACCTCGGCTCGACCTGGCGGGAGATGCACCAGCCCGGTGAAGCCATCCCTCTCCTGCGCGAGGCCCTAAGGATCATGCAGGCCCTCGACGATCACCGTGGCGAGGGCATGGCTCTGATCAACCTAGGTGCCGCCCTCGGGGAATCCAGGGAGTTCGAGGAAGCCATCGCCCTGTATGAGGAAGCCATCCCCCGTCTCCACGAGACACACGACCGGCACGGCGAGGCCCTGGCCCTGCACAACCGCGGCGACGCCCTGCAGCACGTGCGAAGATTCTCCGAGGCCATCGCCGACCACCGCAAGGCAACCGACATCTTCGAGAAGGCCCAAGATCACCACCACCTGGCCAAGGCGCTAGCCAGCCTGGCCAGCGCCTACTCAGGGGATGAGCAACACGCGGCCGCAGCCAAAATCTCCGCTCAGGCAGTGGAGATCCAGCGGCAGTTTGTACAAGCTGACCCCGCGGTCAATGCACCGGAACTCGCCCGCACTCTGTGCCTGGCCGCCTGGGTCCGGCGCAACGGACAACATGACCTCGACACAGCGCTGACCCTGGCAGAAGAGGGCGTTGCGATCTACGCCGATCTGGGCGCCGAAACCTCACCCGTCCTCAGCTCCCACTTCCGCATGGCACTGGAACTCCAGGCAGACATTCTCGACCTGCTCGACCGCCACCAGCAGGCCCTCGGCATCCGCTGCAAAAGCCAGCACCCTGGTAGGGGGGCGTGACCAGCAGCAGTCCCCAAGTAAACGTGTCTCACACTGCCAGCACCTCTAGATAAAGGGCCTGCGGGCGCACGATGAACAGGCCGTGGAACTGCTCGCCGTCCCGCAAGCACCCCAGAAACGCACCGTCCAGGCGTCCGTGGACATCGGTGCGGCGCCGGCCGAGGGGGAGGAGGAAAACCGGCTGCTGTTGCGTTTCGCGGCACCACGTGACCCGGTGATGGTCGCGAACTGGGTGTCGTTCAATGTCATCGACACCGAACGCCAGGACTGGGTCCGCGGCTGGGCCGCCCTCCACTGGTACACCATCCGCGAGGCACACGCCCGCGTCCCCTACGACCACAAGGAAGGCGCCTATCCGCTGGGGCAGTGGGTCGCGGAACAGCGCCGCGCCTATGCGGCTAGTGCCTGTGTGACGTTGTGATCAGCCAGTTGCCTTCAGCAGGTCGTTGATCCAGATCATTGAGGCACGGAGGTGGAGGCCGGCGAGGTAGCTCTCGG
>NZ_JBEYXB010000045.1:0-32744 GCF_040644935.1 Streptomyces sp. NPDC046915
GAGCGAGTAACTCCCACTCCTGATCGGTGAGTTCATGGCGACGTATCACCCCACCATGATCCACCACCCGATGATCTTTGAAGACGGACCCTAGTAGATTGTCGCGACTAAGTGTCGTTCTGGTTGGTGGAGTTGGGGTCGGGCAGGCTTTGCTTGATGCTTCCGTTCGGCCAGGCAGGGGTGCCGTGTCCTCGCAGAAGAAGTATCCGGTTGTCTTGAGTGCCGAAGACCGTCGGGCGTTGGAGCGTGTGACGACGACGGGGGTCCGCAGCGCGTCGATGATCAGGCGGGCGCGGGTGCTGCTCGCGTTGGACACCTCGGCCGGCGAGGTCGCTCCGCGGGCGGTGATCGCGGAGCGGGTCGGGGTCTCGTGCGATTCGGTCCGCCTGATCTCGAAGCGGTACGCGGAGACCGGCGGCGATGTGTGGGCCACGGTCGGCCGGAAGGAACGCGCACTGCCGCCGGTGCCCCCCCCCGGTGACCGGCGAGGTCGAGGCAAGGCTGATTGCGCTGGCCTGCTCGAAGCCGCCCAAAGGACACGCCCGCTGGTCGCTGCGCCTGCTGGAGAAGCACGTCGCGCTGACCGAGGACATCCCCGATCTGGACCACTCCACGATCGGGCGGGTCTTAAAAAAACGGAACTGCGCCCTCACGTGAAGAAGTGCTGGACCATCCCGCCGGCCGCGAACGCGGCCTTCGCCGCGGCGATGGAGGACGTCCTGGCGGTCTACCACCGACCCTTCGACCCGGCGCGCCCGGTGGTGTGCATGGACGAGAAGCCGTACCAGCTGCTCGGCCACGTCCGCGATCCGCTTCCCGCGCGGCCGGGCCGTGACCGGCGCGAGGACAACGAATACGTCCGCTCGGGGACCTGCTCGATCTTCTGCTGGGTCGAGCCGCTGCGCGGATGGCGGCGCGTGGACGCGCAGTCCCGCCGGACCAGGGTCGACTGGGCGCACCAGGTCGAGCACCTGCTGACCGTGGACTATCCCGACGCCGCCACGGTCGTGCTGGTGATGGCCAACCTCAACACCCACACCATCGCCTCGCTCTACGAGGCGTTCGACCCGGGCAAGGCCTTCGCGCTGGCCCAGCGCCTGGAAATCCACCACACCCCCAAACACGGGTCCTGGCTCAACATCGCCGAGATCGAGCTCTCCGCGCTCACCCGCCAGTGCCTGGACCGCCGCATCGACGACCTCACCGTGCTCAACACCGAACTCGCCGCCTGGCAGCAGCACACCAACAGCAACCATCGCCAAGTCGACTGGCACTTCACCACCGACGACGCACGCGTGAAACTACGCCACCTCTACCCAACCACACAGCGAAATTAAGCCGCGACAATCTACTAGTGCTCTGACCGCATAGGTTCGCAGGGTCGGACGGCGTGTGGCGGTTGGATGTGCGGTGGCGTCCGATCCGACGGCTGGAGGCGCGGCGGCTGGGCCTGTCTGCGTACGCAGACAGGCCGACCAGGAAATTCCTATCCCCGCTGACGCAAGGCCAACGCCATCGCGATGTCCTGGCCGTCGAGCGCAAGGAACGCGCCCGCATCCGCAGCGAAAAGGGCATCCGCTGGAGCGGACGCCCCCTCCCTGCTGCGGCCTGAACGACCCAGCGAACTAGGCGGTCAGCACTAGAAGATGCGAGGCCCTGTCGGGTCACCCAGGTAATTCGGATACTGCGTCTTGACCCGGATAGTGGCACGGTCAGTCACAACCTCGATCGTTCGATGGCTGAGCAACGACATGATCAGCTTTGCCGCCTCCCACTGTTCCTCGATGGGCACGATCAGGGTTACTTCGTAGTTACCGTCCTCGTCGCGCTCCCCCAGCTCGACACCGTAATCAGCGTGGAGACCCGCCTTAGCGGCAGTGTTCAACGCCCAGTACCCAAGCTGCGTCTGAGGCGGCCGGGTCGTCCTTCGCTGCTCCATCAGTTCTTCCCCACGTTGCGGTCGTCACCGTCGATAGTGATGTTGTTCGAGCAGTCGTCCGGGTCTTCCGGGTGATGCTTCGCGCACCACTTGTCTATCTCGTCGTCGCACTCGACCATCAGGTTCGCGTCTGCGTTGCTGACACCCCGCACACCCGCCCACTGCTTCGCGCATGCCGGGGGACCGTCGCTGTCCATGGCGCTCTCGATGACCCCGACGACTCCGAGCACCAGGAAGCAGCAGACGAAGAAGATCGTCAGCCGCTTGCGGCCGTAGCGCTCGGTGATCGTCTGCGTTTAGATGCGCACCCCCCAAGTTCCTGCCGTGACCGAGGATCATATGTGCTTGATTGATGAACAAAGCAAGGGGCCCTCGTGAAGATGAGCACCCCTTCTGGTACCGCTAGTGCTCTGGCCGCCTAGTTCGCTGGGTCGTTCAGGCCGCAGCAGGGAGGGGGCGTCCGCTCCAGCGGATGCCCTTTTCGCTGCGGATGCGGGCGCGTTCCTTGCGCTCGACGGCCAGGACATCGCGATGGCGTTGGCCTTGCGTCAGTGGAGATAGGAATTTCCTGGTCGGCGCCGCGCCTCCAGCCGTCGGATCGGACGCCACCGCACATCCAACCGCCACACGCCGTCCGACCCTGCGAACCTATGCGGTCAGTGCACTAGCCGTGGCGATGATGGCGGCAGCGTCAGTGACCGTGCAGATGCGCATCAGTTGTCTTTCGGCCGCGTCAGGTTCGCAGCCGTATCCCTGGAAACTCGTGCCGCAGGTTTGGGAGTTGGCGCAGGTCCGCGGCGTAGTGAGCTGGCACCGAGGCTGCTCATGCGGGGGTCTCGCGCTTCGCGTCGTCGGGCTCGGACGTGATCTGGTAGGACAGCAACTGCTGGAAGAGCCCGGGTTGTTGGGTGAGTTGGGCGTAGGTGCCCTCCTGGACGATCCGGCCTTCGTCGAGGACCACGATGCGGTCGGCGATGGCGACGTTAGTGATGCGGTGGGTCACCAGCAGCACCGCGCGGTCCCGGGCGAGGTTGCGAAGCCGCTGGAAGATGCGGTACTCGGCACGGGGATCCAGGTTCGCCGTCGGCTCGTCGAGGACCAGCAGTCCGGCCTGCCGGAAGAACGCTCGAGCCAGGGCGATGCGCTGCCACTGGCCGCCGCTGAGCTCCTCCCCGTTGAGCCACTCGCGGGCCAGGAGGGTGTCCAGGCCGGCACCGAGCCTGTCGACGACTTCGTCGGCGTCGGCCGCCTTGCACGCCTCGCGGACCGCCGCGTCGCCGCGCGCGGTGGGCTGTCCCTGGGTCACGTTCTCGCGCACGGTCAGTGGCCAGTGCGCGTAGTCCTGCGGAACGAGGGCGACCTGCTGCCACAGTGCCTGCGGGTCGCAGTCGCCGGTGGGGACGCCGTCCCACAGCACCTGTCCGTCGGTGGGCAGGTAGAGGCCGCTGACCAGCTTCGACAGCGTCGACTTGCCGGAGCCGTTGAAGCCCACCAGCGCGGTGACCTCGCCGCGGCGCAAGGTGAGGGAGACGTCGGACAGTGCGGCGCGGTCCTTGCCGGCGTATCGGTGGGTGACCGACGTGACCTCGATCGTCTTCGGCGGTTCGGGCCGGTGCGGGCCCCGGCGCATGCGGAAGCCGCCGGCCTTGTCCAGGAAGCCGCTCCAGTCGTCCATGTACAGCCCCGTACGAACGGCGCGCGCACCGACGGCCACCAGACCGTGGACCGACATGCCCACCGTCTGCAGGGCGAAGACGGCCGTTCCCGCACGCCCGACGCTGATGCGTCCGGTCGCGAGCAGCCACACGACCGCCATCCACACCACCGCCGACCCCGCCCCTCCGCACACCGCACCGACCAGGGACATCCGTGCACCCTGGTCGGCCGCCGCCCGATCCTCCCGGTTGATCCGGGCGACCGTCTGCCGGTACCGGCCGGACAGGAAACCGGCCATGGTGCCGGCGCGGATCTGATCGGCGGCGTCCTTGGTGTAGATGTGCCAGCGCAGCACCGACAACATGCGGTTGTCGCCGTTGCTGCGGAGGTTGGCCAGGTACCGGACGCGCGCGGCGCTGACCTGGGCCAGGGCCTGCGGCAGGCTGGCCGCGACGAGGAGGGGGAGAAGGACCCAGTGCACGCCGGCCAGGACGATGGCTCCGGCGAGGAAGCTGGCGCCGGACGCGATCAGGTCCTGGCCCTCGTTGATCAGATCGCCGGTGACCTGGGCGCCGCGGTCGGCGGCTTCCCGGTCACGGTTGAAGTCGGGGTCGTCGTAGGCGCACAGCTCGACCTCGGCGCAGCCGGTCAGCAGCATCTGCTCGGCCTCGCGTGACATCAGCGGGCCCAGCCGGGAGGACAACCAGTTGACGGTGATGCCCAGGAGCGCGCGCACACCGGCGGCACCGGCGAGCAGGGCGACGGAGGGCCACGCCTGAAGGAGGCGGTGGTAGACGTTGCCGTCGCGTAGCAGCGCGGTCAGGGTGCCGGAGATGGCGACCAGGCCCAGGGCCTGCATCACGCCGGTGACGGTCTGGCACAACAGAAGACCGACGGTGGCTCGTCGGTCGACGCGCCAGGCGAGAGCGAGCGAGCGGCGCACCAGCTGCGGCAGGCGTCGGGCCATGTCGCGCATACGGATCGAGCGGCCGGCTGCCTCGCGGCTGCCGGTCAGGTCGACGTACCGCATCTGCGGCTCGGGAGTGAGCGGGTGCGAGACGGGGTCCGGTGCGGAGGGGGCGGTGGGGGACGCTGAGGTGGTGCGCGGTCCAGGGAGGCTGTCGGCTGATGCATCGGTGGGCTCACTCATGCCGCCCACCCCGTATCCGGGCGTGCTGAGCTGAGCGTGCCGTCAACGTTGTGCGTGATCGCGCCGGGCCGATCGATTCCGGGAGGCTGCTGCAAGGGGGCGGGGGCGGGGTGCATGGTGTGTCCTCCGTCTCTACGGGCATTTGGTGAACGCGAGTTCTAATCCCGGGGAGGTGGCGTGCGGGCTCTGGGCGGTCGCGGCTCAAACTCGTTCGATCAGGGCGGTTCGCTCCTTCAGGGGATTGCGGACAGCGCGGACCGGGCCGCGGCGGGGGATGCCAGCGGCCGTGTGGCGGTCGTTCAGATCTGGACGGGCGGGGGGTGTCAGGTGTCGACGACGGTGAAGGCGACGGAAGGGAAGCGGCGGCCGTTGACCTGG
Organism: Streptomyces sp. NPDC046915; assembly: GCF_040644935.1. Taxonomy (NCBI): domain Bacteria; kingdom Bacillati; phylum Actinomycetota; class Actinomycetes; order Kitasatosporales; family Streptomycetaceae; genus Streptomyces; species Streptomyces sp. NPDC046915. The sequence goes on from NZ_JBEYXB010000045.1 coordinate 5,124, forward strand.
AGGGCGAGGGAGTAGGAGCCCGGTGAAACCTTCCACTGTGCGGTCGAGCGCAGCGGGTGGGCCTTGGCGAGCTGCAGTTCCTCGCCGGGCTCGGCTGTGGCGCGGCGCAGGAAGGAGACCTTCTCCCGCGGCCGGCCGTTCTGCCCCGTGGTGGCGATCACAATCATCGCGTGGACCGTTGTGATGGCGGTGGCGGTGAGAGGGGCGGAGAAGTTCAGGGTGTCGCCCGTGCGCCCGGGGCAGCGGCCCTTCGTGGCGGACGTAGGACTGGACGTAGCGCAGCCGACCCCCGTACAGCTCCCGCTCGGCGTCCGAGATGTTGTCCGCGGCTCCGGCCTGCGGATCGCTCGCGATCTTGTCGCTGCCTAGTTCGACTGGCGTCAATGTGTTCCCCCTCGTGGACGTGGTGGTGGCGCCGGTGTGTTCAACGACGCCACATGATTTCGAGCACCTGTTCCTTTCGGACGGGTTGTGTGCCCTGTGATTCAGCGGTTTTCCGAGGGTGCGCAGTGCATCGACCCTTGCCGCGCAAGGGCTTGCGGTTCGGGGGCGATTGGCCGAAACGCCGACGTTGGGGCGCTGCAGCAGCCCCGACGACCTGCTTCGGGTGGATCAGCTCGGCAGATGATCGCCGTCCCGTCCTCCGGGCCCTCGGCCGACCCTGAGTACCCTGCTGCTACAGCAGGCCCGAACAGTCGAGTTCGCTGTCCGAGCCTGCGGCTTGCGTGGCCATGAGGGTCATGAACTCAGCGAAGAGTGTCACGCAGGGCCTCCTCCAAGACAGGTAGCCGGTCCAGCAGCATCAGAGCTGCCTCGTGCCGTGCCCGCGCGTAGGACTCGAGTGCCGCGTCGACGATGTGCGGTCGTTCCACTGGTGCCGACAACGGAAAGGTCGCGCAGAGCATGGCTGCACAGCCGACACGAAGCGAGGACAAGAGGTTGTCCGCGGGCGCCTTGGGGTTGGCGTCTCGATAGGCGAGGGCGAGATCGGTGTATCCCTTGAGCCAGCTCTCCACACCGTTGGACAGGACGCTCTTGGGGTCACAGCCAAGACGCACGATTTCCCAGGCGAGGTACCCAGGTGTGGGTGGTCCGAAGTCCACGATCGCGGCGACATCGTCGTTCTTCAACAGGACGTTGGGGCCGGCCAGGTCGCCGTGCATGACCTGGACCGTCAGCTGTGGAAGTGAAGCGAGGATGCGCTTGACGTCCCCCAAGACGGCTTGTCGCTCACGCGCCGCCTGCAGAGCCCATGTCTCGAACTCCCCAAGCCTGGGCCTGTGCTGGTACGCGAGAATCAGTTTCTCGAAGCGGTCACGTGCGGCGGCCACGTCGCACATCGCGGCACCAGGTTCCAGGGTGGGTGCGGCGGCGGGGTGAGCGGCGAGTCGACTGTGGAGACGGCCCATCGCTGCGCCGACCGCTGCCCACCGTGCATCGGTCAGGTTGCCTTCGGCAGTCTCGGTGTGTGGCACGTACGACCAGAGGGACATTGGCAGGCGGCCGTGGGTCTCGATGAGTTCGTGCTCGCGCGTGCGGGTTACCCGCGCGGTCGCGACACCTCCGTCGGCGGCGTACTCGGACAGTTCGACCGACGCCCGCTCCAGATCCAGGCGATCTCGAGCGCGATAGACCTTGACGAAGTACCGACGGCCCGTCTGGTCCACGATGGTGTAGTTGTCCGTCGAGGTGCCCTCCGGGATGCGCGTTATTTCTGCCGGGTGCAGTCCGTACGCGAGCACCAGCGTGTCGGCGACCGCCATGATCTGCTCCCCCTCCGCGGTGCGGCCGGGTGTGGATGGCGCGGCGACAGGCTTGGTGGCGGGCTGGTGAGATGCGGTGGACATGGTTTCCTCGTCGAAGCGCAGCGATAGTGGTCAGATGATGAGCGGGCGGCAGGTGGTCGGGCCGATTTGGACGCGGGCACGGACCGTGGCCGCCAGGTGCTCAGCGAGCTGCAGCGGGCCGCGCCGGGTGCAGCGGGGCCGCAAGATCGCCGAGGGACAACGCTCCGTCAATGCGGTCATCTGATTGCGCCTCCCTCGTTCGGGTTGTCGCAGTACCCGAGCCCGACCCGGCACCGCCACCAGCTGACGGCAGGGGACCGGCCGACCAAGCCGACACCACGGCCCCCTGCCGCGTGACTTGGCTGATCGAGGCGGTGAACGCGGTAAAACGCGGTAACCGGCACCGACATTTCGCGGCGAGGGTGACCAGTTCGGCTTCTCACAGGCGGGGCGTAGGGCCCACCGGCGGGTGCCGCGGCACCAGGTAGGGAAGACCGTGGCATAGAGTGCGGGCTCGAGGGTGTCCACGTCGTTCGCCATAAGATGATCTTGGGCGCCTTCGGTCTCGTCTCCGCGAGCATCCCTCGGGCCGCACCACCAGGAGGAACCAGTGTCATCCCCGCAAGTGATCACCCCTGCGGAGAAGCTCGCCGAGGTGAAGAAGCAGCTGGGTTTCCCGCTAATTGTTGTGATTTGCGGCTCCACTCGTTTCATGGCCGAGATGGCCGAGGCCGACCTGCGGGAGACCAAAGCCGGAAGGATTGTCGTCAAGCCGGGGTGCGACCTGAAGTCGCCGCACGCACTGTGGTCCGATCCTGTCGAGGCTCAGGCGCTGAAGGTTCGACTCGACGAGCTGCACCGGTCGAAGATTTTGCTCGCTGATGAGGTGCTCGTAGTCGGCGACTACATCGGAGACAGCACCCGAGCCGAAATCGCCTACGCCCGGTCGCTGGGCAAACCCGTACGGTTCACACACTCCGAAGTCGACCCCGATGCCTGAGGGCCCACCCCCGCGCCCTCCGCAGGCCCCCTTGGAATAGATCATCTAGCGGGTGGCGTGGTGGTGTAGGCGAGCTCAAGCAGCGGCCCGGCGGAACGCATCGCGGCCGTTATGGCAACAGCGAGAGGCCGCCGGTGGTTCATCAAGTAGAAGTGGTCGCCCTCGTACATCTCGAGTCCGCGGAAGTGCGTGGTGAACGCTCGCCAGGACAGCAGACGGTCCTCGCCGATCAGCCTGTCGCGGCGGCCCCCGAATACCGAGAGCGGAACGGGCAGCGGCTCGGGGGCGAGGGGAGGGGACCAGGTGTCCAGGAGTTTGAAGTCGTTACGGAACACCGGGGCGAACTTGCGCCAGACGGCGTCTTCATCGAGGAGCTGCGGAGGGCTGCCGCCGACGTTCCGCAGCCAGCCGCGTAGTTCGTCGTCAGACATCAGGTGAGGGCGGCCGTCGGCGCCGGCCTCGACTCGCGGGGCGTCGTAGGCGGACACACCCAGCCAGTCCGGAAGCGGGTCCCCCTCGTGGTGAAGTCGACGGGTGAGCTGGTAGGCGATGAGTGAGCCCAGGCTGTGGCCGAAGAACCCGAAGGGCCGGTCGAGCAAGGGAGCGATAGCAGTGTGGAAGTAGTCGACCAGCCGGTCGCAGTCGTCGATCAGCGGCAATGTCTGCAGCTGGCCTCGGCCGGGGGCCTCCAGGAGGCAGAGTTCCCAGTCCTGGGGGAAGTGCGTCGCCCACCCCCGGTAGAGCAGGTGTGAGCCGCCGGCGTGGTGGAACAGGAACAGGCGCGCCGTTGGGTCGTTCAGCGGTCTCGGGCGGATGACCGGGCCGGCAGGCGTCTCGCCGACGAGTTTCGAGATGACGAAGGTGTGCAGCTCGGCGAGGGTCCTGGCACCGCTGATGACCACGGTGTTCTCCGGGACGCCGAACGCAGTCTCCACGCGGGTTGAGATCTCGAGCATCAGCAGCGAGTCGATGTCGAGCTCGTCGGTGAAGTGCGCCTCGTCGGTGACCTCCTCGGGTTCGATCTCCAGTGCTTCGGCTATCAGAGCGCGGAGATCCTCGATGTTCACGGACGTAGTGGTCATGGGTGTTCCCCCGGCTCCTGCGTGGTTGGACGAGTGGTCGGTCAAGGGGTCAGCAGCAGAGCGGCTGCCGCGTCGTGGCGAGGGCCTCCAGCCGTGGCGAGCACGTTCCCGGTGGCGTCGCTCTCCAGATGGGCGGCCGCGGCGGCGCACTGCAGGACGCCCAGTGCCCCGGACAGCGGGCCCAGCTGGGATTCCAGATCGATCCGGCGCGTGGCTGCGAGCAGCCGGCCTGGCCCGGCACCCGCCTCGTCCACGAGCCACAATCCGACGGATTCCTCCTCCGTCACACCGGCGGAGGTCAGCGCCGCGGCGAGATCGCGGGCCCGTGCGTACCCGGCGATCGTGGCGCGAGGCCGTGCGCCACGGGAAGCGGCTGCGTCCGCTGGTTCGAGTACGACCGCGACCGCCGCGTCGATGGACTGCTCGCCGAGCAGCTTCGTCACCACGTCATTGGCTGGTTCGACGCCGACGACGACGGCTGCTTCGGCGCGCCCGGCCACGACGAGGTTCCGAGCCCAGGCGAGGGCGTCCAGACCGCTCGTGACGCCGTTGCAGACGGTGAGGTTGGGGCCGCGCAGCCCGTAGCGGATGGCCACCCAGCCGGCGATGACATTGCTTGATGTCTGTGGCAGGCCCAACGGGCTGAGGCCCCTGACGCCTTCTCTGGTGATGGTGTCGGTGGCTTCGCAGACGCTGTCCGCGTTGCCCAGGTTGGTGCTGACCACGACGGCGGTCGAGTCAGCCGCACCGGTGAACGTCGCGTAGGCGTCGGTCAGGCCCGCGTGGTGGAGGGCGGACTCGGCAGCTCGCAGGGCGAGCCGGGACGCGCGGTCCTTGTGGCGCATCTCGCGCCCGCGGAGTCCGGTTGCCGGGTCGAAGCCGCCCTCGCCGGGCAGCGGTCCGAGGAGGTCGCCGTACGTCGCGACACCTGGGAGTGCCAGTCCGATGCCCGTGAAGACGACCTCCCCGGCGCTCGGGTTGCTCATACGCGCGGTGCTCGTCGTACTCATCGGACTGCCTCCACGATCGCGACGGCGTTGATCCCTCCGAAGCCGAAGGCGTCGATCTGTGCGATGGTCAGGTCGCCGGATGCGGGGGAGCCCTGCACCAGGCCCAGTCCTGCGGCCTCGGGGATCGGGTCGGTGAGTCCCAGGACGGGGGGTACCGTCCCTTCCTTCATGGCGAGCACTGCCATCAGGAGGCTGAGGAGTCCCGAACCGCCTAAGGTGTGGCCGGTCATCGCCTTGATGGCGGTCATCCGCGGACCGGTTCCGGCGCCGTGGAAGATGTGGCGCAGGACGCTCGACTCCGTCATGTCGTTGCGGGGGGTGCCGCTGCCGTGCAGCATCACCAGGTCGATGTCCTTCGCCCGCACCCCTGCTCTGCGGTAGGCGTCCTGGACCGCGCGGGTGATGCCGTCGGGGTCGGGTGCGGTGGCGTGGTGAGCGTCGCAGTTCATGGACACACCGCGCACCCGGGCGTGCACGGGGCCGTTCCCGGTGTCGGCGCGCTGGACGACGATGGCTGCCGCGCCCTCGCCCATCAGCATGCCCTTGTGCGTGGCGTCGAAGGGGCGCAGCGCGTGGGGTATGTCGTTCTGCACGCGGTCGAGCGTGCCGTAGCCGCTCTCGGTTGCGGCGTCGGTGCCGGCGACGACGACCGTGTCGGCCATGCCGAACTCGATCACGTCGGTGGCCATGCCGAGCGCGTACAGCGTGGCTGAGCAGGCGTTGGCGAAGGTGTACGTGGTGGACGCCCCGAAGGTCTCCTTCAGGGCGGTGCCGAAGTGCAGGTCTTCGAGAGTGACTTCCGCGTCGTCACGCCACCACAGTTCGAGGCTGCGCTGCTCGCGCATGGTGGTCCCGACCAGCACGGGTACCTGTGACAGGTCTTCGCCCAGGCCCGCGTCAGCGGCTGCTTGACGAACGACGGTGGTGAGCCAGCGGGTGGCGCGCCGCGGTATGTCGCCGCCGCCCTCGGGCCGGTCGTCGATCTCGTAGGCGTAGGCCGCCCTGTACTTGTCCGGGTCGAACGCCTGCAGGGGCTTGCGGCTCTCCTGGCCCGCGCACAACGCGGCGAAGATCTCGCGGGGGCTGGCACCGATGTTGGCAACGGCCGCCATGCCCGTAATGTCATAGGTCACGGTTGTGTAGCCGCCTTCCTGAGCTCGAACGCGGCCAGCTTGCCGGTCGAAGTGGTCGGGAGCTCGTCGAGGAACTCCAGACGGGCGGGCCGCTTGTACGCGGCGAGACCGCCACGGATCGCGGCGGTCACCGCGCGCCGCACCATGGCCTTGTCGGATCCTGGCCGGGCCACCAGATAGGCCACGGCCTGCTCCAGGGCATCGGCATCGCGGCAGCCGACCACCACGCAGTCCTGGACCCCTTCCACGCCGCGGATGACGCTCTCGATCTCGCTCGGCACGACCTTGTAGCCGCCCAGGTTGAGCAGGTCGTCGGCGCGGCAGAGATGGGTGTACGTGCCGTCCGGCGCACGGCGTACCACGTCGCCGGTGTAGGCGCCGCCGTCGGCGAAGGTGAGCGCTGCTGCCTCCGGGCGGCCGATGTAGCCGAGGGCGACGGTCGGGCCGGCGATGTGCAGCCGGCCCTCCTCCCCGTCGGCGACGGGCGTGCCGTCCACAGCGCGGACGGTGGCGGTGATCCCGGGCACCGGGATTCCGAAGGTGCCGGGACGTTCTTTCCCCGGCGGCGTGCCGACGACTATGTAGAGCACTTCCGTGGCGCCGAGACCGTTGAGCAGCTCGGCCTGGAAGGCGGTGCGGATCCGCTCGCTGAGCGAACCTGGCAGATTCTCGCCCGCCGCCACGCACAGCCGCAAGGAGTCGGAGGGGAGTGCCGTTCCGGATGCGTTCAGCAGCGCCGCGTACAGCCGTGGGACGGAGAACAGCACGGTAGGTTGGTGGCGCTGCATCGCGGCGGCGAGTGAGTGAACGTCGACCATGCCGCGGATGAGCGCAACGCGGGAGCCGGCCGCCAGCGGGCACAGGACGGAACTGCCGAAGCCGTAGCCGAAGGACATCCGGGCGCTGGACAGCACGGTGTCCTCGGGAGTCAGTGCCAGTACCGTGCCGATGCCGTCGGCCATGGCCGCGATCGCACCCGCCGAGTGCCGCACTCCCTTGGGCATGCCGGTGCTTCCGGAGGTGTACTGCACGAGCGCCTCACGTCCCGCACTCCACGCGGCCGGGGGCCCAGCTTCCTCCGGGCGCCGTGCGGGGCTGGGCTCGGACGTCGCCAGAGCAGTGCGGACGTCAGCGCCGGCGAACTGGGTTGTCGTCTCGAACAGTTCCTCCAGGGCACGTTGCCGCTTGGGAGCTGCGTCGAGGTGCACCATCGCGGCGGCGCAGTTCTCGGCGATGTAGCGGACTTCGTCGTCCGTGAGCACCGGGCTGATCACCACGGGGACACAGCCGTGCCACCACAGGCCAAGGACGGCGACAACGGTTGCCACGGAATCGTCGGCGACCAGGAGGCCGCGGGCGCGCTCAGGCACGCCTGCTGTCCTGAGGGCGCCCGCGTACCCACGTGCTGCCTCCAGGAGGGCGGCGTAGGTGATCTCCCCAGCCTGGGGGTCGAGGTAGCTGGTCCTTTCGCCCCGGCCGGCGGAGATGTGACCCGTCACCAAGTGGTCGATCAGGTCGATACCCTGGGGGCTTGTCGCCCGCTCGCCGAGCAGGGACACCGCGGCGTCCAGGCTGGTGAGGGCTGCCGCTTCCTCAGCGGACAGGGCTCCGAACTCGCGCTCGATCACGGCCGCGATCGCAACCTTTTCCAAGGAGCTGATTCCGAGTTCCTCGTAGAACAGGGCACCAGACTCGATGTCTGCCTTTTCCACTTCAAGGACTGATGCCACGATCTCTCGCAGCCTGTCGAGGACCGTATCGATGGGTTCTTCATCGCGCACCGGCGGGGGTCCTTTCCGTATTTTCGTAACCGAGAAGTGAGATCTGGTTGGGCAGAGAGCGAGGATGAGCCGGAGACCGGTTCCCGGCCCTGTGCCTGTTCGCCGAAACGTCGCTGGGTTTCGGTCGTGGATGCAAGAACGGGGTGGGATGCCGCAGCCCTCAGCGGGAGTGCTCAGGTTTCCAGGCCGACCTCACAGGGGAACAAGACAGAAACGCCCAGGGGCTCCTCCGTGAAGATGACCCTCTTGGAAAGCGCGGACATGAAGCCGAGCTCGAAGATTGTGCCGTTTCCGACGAGACCGCCGGGGTTGCATACGACAACAGCGTCGGCTTGCCTGAACGCGTCCATGTGCACGTACTTGTGCCGCCACGTGTCGCGTTCGTTCTTCAGGAGATCCTGGTAGTCGAAGAGGATGAAGTCGGTGCTGGCGGTCTCCGGCTTGATCCTTGTGGACCGAGGGCTCAGCACTACGGCGCCGCTCTCGCGCAGACGGGCGATGGTGTCCTCGATATACCCCAGAGATTGCTGGAAACTGCCGCAGACAACAGCATTCCGGAATTCCCGCCGGATCAGGCCTTCCATCATGTCGTTCGTTCCACAGGCGGACATGCCCGTTTCCCGGTGGAACTGCTCCAGCTCGGGCCCGACTATGTTGAAATAGAGGCCGGTGTCGACATAGACACTGTTGACCAGTGCGGCCGCATCCGGCTGCGGGAGTTGCTGAAAGACTCCGGTGGCGTACAGGCGCGTTGTCTTGTTGTCAACGACCTCGTTGAATTCCTTGAGCCCGGCGCAGAACTCGCCGACTCTGTCTGCCAGCACCTCGTCGGTGAGGCTGTCTTCGAACGCGAACCGCTCCCTTTTAAGTAGTTTCAACTCTTCGCTCTGGGAGCGGTAAACGCTCACGCATTCCGAGTCGAAGTGGACCAGGACCCTGCCTTCTGTCGCCAATGTACTGTTCTCCTTCTCGTTCCGGCGCGTTGGGAGCCTACGGCCTTCGTCTAATCAGCTGAGAGGTTGGCAAGCGTTCCGACTAATCGCCCTGTCCGCGGAAGGCGCTGAGGTACTTTTCGGCGAATTCTTCCTCTCTGTCCCGGTTGTATTGAGTGATGAAACGCGGGTGCTCCAAGGGGACGATCCTTCGGAAGAAGCGCTGGCCCTCGTTTACCTTCGAGAGGAACGCGAAGTTCTCGCCACTGCCGATGCAATAGCACACCGAGCGGTCAGATCCGAATGTCAGCTGTCGTTCCAGGGTGTCAACGAGGAAAGAGTGCAGGAGCTCCAGCAGCTTCTTGTTCTCGTAATAGTTGCAGTTGACCTCTTTTCCCTTGGGGTTCGTTCTCACCAGGCCAAGGGGACACACAAAACTCATGACGAAGTCGGCATAGAACTTTTCGCGGCCTCCGTAGCGCCTGATGACGTCGTGCAGAAACCCGGCGGAAGGCCGGCTCACCGCATAGCCGTCGACATCGACTCCCGTTTCGCTTTCGAGGAGCTTGGCGTCTTCGAACGGGACCCCGGTCACGGCCGTGCCACGTCGGGCGGGCGAGCTCCCCAGTACCAGGCGGCGCGGCTTATCGTCGTCGTAGTACTTGTGGTAGAACGCCGTAGTGACCTCGCGGACACGCTCCTTCTGGGGGCCGTTGAACGGGTTGATGACCGTGAATCCGGGAGGCAGTTCAAGCGTCGTTTCCGCAAGTTCCTCGTTGAAGTGCAGGATCCGATGGGCAACAGTCGTTCGCCCGGTCATGGCAGAAGTCCTTCCTTCACGCTGGTCACTCGGACCAGTTCGGTCGCGCCCGGCTGTCTGCGATTGAGCCGTCCCGCGGAACTGATGGGACGTCGCGAACGTGGCCGCCGGCTGGAGGGGCGGTGAAAACGTTAGGCGGTGACAGCTGACAGGTAGATCTCGGTACTTGTTGGGAACATTCGGATATCTTTGAATCCGGCACAGTCGAGCTCCGCGCCAATCAGATTGGCTGTGTCCATCCCGCGATAGAGGTCGACGAAGTCAGTGCCAGGGATGATCAGCCCTGGCACGACGCAGCCCCGCTGAGTGTACAGAAATCCGTTGGCTACGGAGACGATAATCGCCGCGCCGGGTTTCAGTACTCTGTGCGCCTCTGAGGCCGCTGCGGACGTATCGAAGAACGACGAGTTGTATGTTCTCAAGGAGACATACAGATCGTAACTGTTTTTCGGTAGGGAAGACAGGTCTTCGGCGCTAGAGACGACAGTTCTCGACGAGGGAATGCGTCCGCTTATGTTTGCAAGGCCACGCTCCGCGATGTCGGCGAAGGTGATCTGGGGGCAATCTGAAAATAAAGCTGCTGCTTCGTAACCGGCTCCGACGCCGACGTTGAGGATGTTAACGGTAGACAGGGACCTTGTGGACGACCTCCCGTAAACCGACATGAAGTCGTCGGTCCACCTCGAGTTGGCGGCACGAGCGTCGTACGCGTAGTCATAGGTGCCGTACTTCGCGTCAAACGCCTCGGACAGTGCGTCGTTTACGGCGCGATCAGCCTCTTTGTACTCGATCCCATACCTCTGGCAGATTAGCGAAGCGAGAGCAAACCTCCCCCTGTTCGCATTGACATCCCTCCTGGAAAGCGCGAACCCCCTCGACCTTAGGCTGGTGGAGACGGCTTCACTAATGCGATGTGTGGAGTAGTGAGGGTTGCATTCGATATTTTGCTCGCTCACTGCGTAGAAGCCTCGGTTCTGCTCGAGGATCTCGCGCTGCAAATCGTCGGGGAAGCGGTGTACATGGCCTCGTGCAGTGACGGGATCGTCATCGAGGTAACTCGTCAGCGCGGGGTCCGGCAGACCGATATAAACCCTGTCGATGCGCACATCCTTCAAGAGCTCGGCGAGCTCAAACGACCAGGCCGCTGATAGGGTGTTGATCGTCAGATATACGCTGTGTGCGCTGGATGTTCCGAGTTCTTGAATCCTGCGCCGCAGAATTCGATACCAGGATGCGCCGCGTGCTTCGCCCTCGAAGGCGGAGCAAATCAACTCGTCGTGTTCAGAAACGAGCGCAACGCCGACCCGCCGACCTGATTGCGGCGCCCTTTGTGCGACGCTAATGGCGTAGTTCATCCAATAGGTGCTGTTCGGGCTCATTTAGGCCTCTATCTCTCACCTTGCGCGGCACGGAGGGTGTCATCTCCGGTAGTTCGGCCGAAGGGCTCGAGTCGGGGCGCTTGATGGCGCCGTGGCCTGGTTTCCCGGACGCCGTCCGACCGGGAAACCAGGTGCTAGACCCTGCCGCCGAGGGGATTTCACCCGGCGGCAGGGAGATTCAGCGGATCCCGCGGCGCCGTTCCAGGTCCGTGACCTGTGCGCGGTAGAAGGCGAGCTCGGAGTGTGCTGCATCGGCGTAGTGCTGTACGACGTCCTTGCCGAGCAGGAGTCCTGCGATGGTGCTGTGCTCGAAGTGGGCGAGGGCCTCGCCGAGGTCGGCGTAGAGAGGCATCGAGGCCTTTTCCTGGTAGGCGTCGCCGTCGGTGGCCGGTCGCGCCTTCAAGTCCTCCTCGATGCCGTGAGCCATGGCTGCGGCGTAGGCAGCGAGCGCGGTGTAGGGGTTGGCGTCGGCGCCGGCGAGGCGGACCTCGAGGCGGGCGCTGCTGCCGTGGCCGGTGACGCGGATGGCGCAGCCGCGGTGATCGAAACCCCAGTTGAAGCGGGTGGGTGCGAAGGAGTGCGTCCGGTAGCGCTTGTACGAGTTGACCGTGGGCGCGTACAGCGGCGCCATGTGCGGCAACGCGGAGAGCAGCCCCGCGACGGCTTGGTCCATCAGCGGTGGCAGCGGCTGGCCCGGGTGGTGGACGAACCCCGGCTCGTTGTCCTCGTGCCACAGCGACAGATGCAAGTGCAGGCCGCTACCGACACCGGTCTGCGGGGCTGCCATGAACGCGGGAATCAGGCCGTGACGCCCGCCGATATCGCGGACGAGGTGCCGGAAGACCGTGTAGTCGTCGCAGGCCTTCAGCGCCTCGCAGTAGGCGAACGTCACCTCTGGCTGGCCTGCTGCGCCCTCCGTTTTGAACGCCTCGTAGACGATTCCCGTCTCGCCCAGCGCGTCGGCCAGGTGGCGGAAGAAGTCGCTGACGGCGGGTGGGTGCTGGAGGCCGTAGTCGAGGTTTTCAGCCCATGCCGGTGTCCGGCCTGTCGTCCCCTGCGTGTAGAGCACGAACTCGCTCTCGACTCCGACCTTCACCCGGTAGCCGAGTTTGCCCAGTCGCTCGAGCTGGGTTTGCAGCATGTGGCGGGGCGCCACCGTGACGGGCGCGCCGGAGTCGTCGACCGGGGTCCCGATGACGAGGGCGGTGCCGGGGCGGTGGGGGGGTACTCGGACGGTTTCGAGTTCGGGTCTGACGAGGAGGTCACCAAAGCCCTGCTCCCAGCCGGTGAAGCCGGATCCCTCCTGGGGCCTCATGTCCACGTCGGTTGCCAGCACGTACGCGCACATCTCCGTCCCGCCCATCATCCGCTCCAGGAAGACGGGGGCGTTGATGACCTTCCCCTGAAGCCGGCCGAGCAGGTCCGGCACGGCCAGCATGACCTCCGTGACCGTCGTCATCTTTACGAGGTCCTCAAGCGTGTCGCGGTGCGCCGGGTCGGACGGCCAGCCTGTCTCGCTGCCGTTTGCCGCTGTAGTGGTCATCAGAACCCCTCACTCAGCAGGGCCTCGCCGGGGCTGGCGGTCAGGGCGGCGGTGAGCTGGTAGGACTTTTTGCCGCGGGTGATCCATGTGATCCAGGCCAGCAGCAGGGCCACCGCGAGGGTCACGCCCGCATAGTTGAACGAGTCGGCGGTGATCGGCGTGGACTGCGGCAGGCAGAACACCACGGTGATGAACACGACGTAGGCGACGGCGATGTAGCCGATCGGGCGCCGCCAACGCCCGAGGCTCCACAGGCCGGGGCGGTAGTCGCGTCCCTTGCGCAGGGCGAGGAAGACCGGGATGCCGTAGGCCGGGGTCATACCGACCGCGTTGATCGCGGTGATCGCCCCGTAGGCGGCAGGTGACCACAGGGCCGGCAGGGCGAGCCCGAGGGGCACGACGACGGCGAACCACACCGCACGGGTGGGGGTCTTGGTCTTCGCGTTGACGCGCCGCCAGCTCTGCCAGCCGGGAAGAGCGCGACTGCGGCTGAATGCGTAGACCATGCGGCTGGCCGCGAACACTTCAGCGTTGCCGCAGAACAGCATGGCCACGATGACGACGAGCAGCAGTGCCTTGGCGCCGGTGGCGCCCAGGACGTCGAGGAAGATTTGCGCGGGAGGCACGCCGGTCGCGGTGTTCTGGGTGGCCGCGTAGTCCTGGATGGCGAACAGCATCCCGGTCAGCAGGACGAACCCGGCCGCCCACGAGACGGAGATCGAACGGACGATGCCGCGGGGCGCCGAGGTCTGGGCGTCGGTGGTCTCCTCGGTCACGTGCGAGCTCGCGTCGTAGCCGCAGAACGTGTAGCCCGCCAGGAGCGCGCCGACCAGCGACACGTACAGGGGGTTGGTGAACCCGGTGTCGTTGTGGAAGTGCGTGAAGACGAAACTGGCCGAACGGTGTTGGGCCGGGGCGAGGGTGAGTGCGCCGACGATCGCGGCGACACCGGCGATCTGCCACCACACCGATATCGAGTTCAAGGCGTTGACCAGGCGCACCCCACAGGAGTTGAGCAGCCCGTGTAGGAGCAGGATGCCGGCGAATATCGCCATCGTGGTGCCATCGGTGGGCGTGATGTCCCACTGGAGCTTCGCGAAGGCACCGATGAATTGGGCGGCTCCGTAGTCGATACCGGCGATGGCGCCGAGCAGGCCCAGCAGGTTCAGCCAGCCCGTCCACCACCCCCAGCGGGCCCCGCCGAGTTTCTCGGCCATGAAGTACGGGCCGCCGGAGGTCGGGTAGGCGGAGACCACGTCGGCCAGTGAGAGGCCCACCAGCAGGGTCATGAACCCGATGACGGCCCAGCTGCCCAGCATGACCGCGGGCCCGCCATGCCCCATGCCGAACCCGAACAGGGACATGCCGCCGGCCAGGATGCAGATGACGGAGAAGCTGATCGCGAAGTTCCCGAAGGCGCCCATCTTGCGGGACAGCTCGGGTTTGATCCCGAGGGCGGCCAGGACGTCATCGTCGCTGCCGGGTAAATGCGTGCCAGCGCTTCTGTGAGACACCAGAGATCCACTTTCAGGGGGGAAGAGTGTGTGCGGGGGACAGGTCGAGGGTGCGCATCGGGGGCGGTGCGCGGCTGTTCATCAGGCCGGCGCTACCGCAGGACGGACGCGCGGGTGCGGAGGAAGCCGTCTTCCCAGTTCTGGGAGCGGCCGAGGCTGGCGTTGATGTCTTTCCACGGCTGCGGCATGGCGTAGGGGCCCATCGCGTGGAACACCCACTTGGCCCGTTCGTTCTCTCCGCAGGCCACCAGGGCGTGCGCCAGGTGGCTCAGATCAAGGATCGACAGCCATGGATATTGGTCAGGCGGGATGCTCACGAACCAGTCGTCGTAGGCCTGGCACGCGAAGTGGCGGACCTGCGCGGACTGCCAGAACTGGAGCGCGCCGCCCCGGCCGTCGCCGTGACGCTCTCGGTAGAGGTCCATGAGCGAGTACAGCGGCAGCATGAGCAGCTCCGGATTCGAGGTGCTGCCCGCGACGAGCCAGGCAGAGTACTGCATGGCGGCCGTGGCCCCGTAGCGGTGCAGGAAGTACTCGCGCATCCGGTGATGGCCCTCCCGGTTGCCGGGGTGGAGCCGGTTGACCTCTTCCAAGATCGGCCACGGCCCTCGGTAGTGCATCGCAAGATCGTCCAATTGATCCCAGGGCCCCCGGCGAGCATGTGCGTAAGGGTCGAAGTAGTGGGCCGCGTAGGGCAGCTGGGTCAGCTGAAGCCGCCCGATCCACGGCACCGGGCACTGCGGGCTGAGAGTGTCCGCTCTCCGCCATTCCTGCTGAGCCAGGGCCGCGGCCTGTCCCACCACGTCCTGAGGCTGACCGGTGCGGTGGGCCTGCACGGTTTTCCGGGTGAGTACTCGGGCCCACATCATGCAGGCGTCGGGGTTGTTCGGCTCTTCGTCCCGCCACGCCTTGAAGGCGCTGCCTTCCGCCGCGCCGTTGACAAGATGCTGGCTGCGGCTCGTGCGCAGTGCCCAGTGCGACCCTGTCCTGGCAAGCAGGTCACGGGCGGCTGAGAAGCGCCCCATTTTCAGGTCTTGCAGAGCGTCCCGTAAGTCGGTGTCGGCACCAATGGGACTGATTTCTAGGCGCATGTCATCGGTGTCGGTGCCGTGATCGCTGCGGCGGGCGGAGGCGGCACTGCTGAGTGCGGAGTGGGGCATGTCGGCCTCGGGGTTGGGGGGGAGCCCGGTTGGGGCCGGGCTTGGAAGAGCGGACGAGTAGGGCGGTGTGCAGGGGTCAGGGCACGGCGCGCAGCGTTCGGGGCTGCTTGAGCATTTGGTGCAGGGTGAGGAGCGACCGGGCAACGACGGCCAGGTCGTGCAGGTGATCGGGCTGTCGGGCGTAGGCGAAGTCCAAGGCCAGGGCGGCATCGGCGCGGGCGATGACGTGCTCAGCAGTCCGGCGTGTCTCCCCCACGCTCTGCGTGACCCGGCCCTTCATGTCCCGGAGGGCCAGCCGGAGCTGCCCGCGGAGGAGGCCCGCCAGGTGCGCCCGCTGCTTTTCGCTTCTCACGTACGTGCGGCCGAGCCGGGCCTCGCCCAGCACGGTGCTGTACGTACGCCGGATCAGGTCGACGTCGAGCTGCACCAACGCGGCCGGCACCCCGAGGGCGGTCATCGGCGCACCGCCTCTCGGAGTGCCGGAGCCTGGGTGCCCAGCGAGGGCACGCCCACGACTGTGACGTCCAAGAGCGTGGCCGCGATCTGCGCGCCGAGCATCCACCGCAGCCGCGCGTCCCCGGCGTACAGCACCCTCTCTTTCCCGACCGGGATCGGGTGCGCGGCCCGCTGGTACATCTGCCCGTGCACGCCGTCGGTGACCAGCCTGCCGACGCGCACCGAGACGAAGTTCCCCCGGTTCGGCGTGCACTGGAGCTGCGCCACTGGCTGGCACTCCTCGCACGTCGGTGGGTGCGTCGTCACCTCAGCCTCGGGCCACGCGCCCTCGCCGCGGTGGTCCAGCAGCCACGGCCAGCCGAATTCGTTCGGGGCAACCCGGCACCGGCACACCTGGCACAGTTTGCGCAGCATGCATTCCCGCTGCCGCGGCCCGTGGACCTTGGCGAAGGCGGGCTTGCCAACACCGGGTTTGTCCCGCCACGGCTTCCACAGCACGCCGGCCGCGCGCCGCTGCCCCTTCACGGCGAGTGCGCCGGATACAACCGTCAGGCGCGACAGCTCGACGCGCTCGGCGCTCCACGGCGCGATGTACGGCACGGGACGACCCTTATACCACAGAGGTGTTGATGTGGACATGGCTCTCATCATGATCGAGACGGAAGGGATGGAAGACGCCGACCGTGTTGGTGTGCGCCCACGGCCGGCGCCCAGTGCTCTCCTACGTTTCCAAGAGGACGAGTTGGCGTCACGGGCGACAGTGACCAACTTTTCTGGACGCCTCCCGGACAGCTGACCAGCGATAACTCTGAAGTTCTGCAGCTCTGTTGGGTACCGAAGGCCGCGTTTTGTGGGTGACGGTCACCCGCGAGTGCGATCACGTCGCTACCGTGAGTCCACAACGCCGTGCAGGGAGCTGCCCATGAACGCCCCCAAAACTGGTTCGAAAGCAGACCGGGATGTCCTACGTCACGACATGACCACCGCAGGCTGCACAGTCGCGGATATCGCGATCGAGATGCGCACCCGGTACCGGATGCGCCCGCGCGAAGCCTGGCGGCATGCGCGCGGCTGGACCCTCCAGGAGACCGCTGACCAGATCACGCGAGCCGCTCGCCCAGGTGAGGCAGTCGCCGCCGATGCATCGCTCGTCAGCAAGTGGGAGAAGTGGCCAGCACCTTCCTCGCGGCGGCCGAGCCTGGCCGTCTTGTTCGCCATGGCGGCAGCGCTCGAGTGCCGCGTCACCGACCTCCTGGACATGGAGGACCGGCGGGCGTTCCCGGACGCCGATCTGCGCATCGTGAGCAGCCAGGTTGCCCACTTGGCCCAGCCGACAGCAGTGTCCAGCCCGCCGCCGCCAGCACCCGAGCCGACGCACTCCGACCTGGTGCAACTGGCCGCCGACGAGTCCGCCACCTGGGCGCAGTGGGCCGAGGCGTCGAATGTGGGCGATGTCGCTCTCGAGCAACTCATGGCCGAGACCCGCGCTCTGGCCGTTGACTATCTCACCTCTGACCCAGTCCCTCTGTTCGTGCGGACCAGGGCCTTACGCGACCGTGTGTTCGGCCTGCTGGAGGGGCATCAATACCCACGCCAGTCCACGGATCTGTACGTGGTCGCCGGCTACCTGTGCGGGCTGCTCGCGTGGATGTCCTCCGACCTAGGGCAGCTGCGTGACGCGGACACACAGGGACGCACCGCCTGGCTGTGCGCGGAACTCGCCGGGCACAACGACTTGAGGGCCTGGGTGTTGTCGACGCGATCGAAAGTGGCGTTCTGGGACGGCCGTCTGCGGGAGGCGATCACCTTCGCGCGGCGTGGGGCTTCTTTCCGCACGATGGGCTCTGTCCAGGTGCTGCTGGCCTGCCAGGAAGCGGACGCCTGGTCAGACCTTGGGGCTGAGCAGGAGGCGCTGACCGCGCTCGGCCGTGCCGAGGACGCCTGCAGCGCGGCCACGGGTGAAGATGAGGTGGGCGGCATCTTCACCTGCCATCGCGCCCGCCAGGAGAACTACGCGGCAGCGGTGCAGCTGCGCATCGGGCGCCCTGCCGACGCACTACGCGCGGCGGACAACGCCCTGGCACTGCTCTCGACACAGCGGGTCAGGGCGTACGGCACCGAGGCACAGATCCACATCAGTCAGGCCGCGGCCCGCCTCACCACTGGTGAGGCGGAAGGCGCTCTCGAAGCGCTGATGCCCGTGCTCGCTCTTCCCCCGGACCAGCGTCTGGCGCCCGTCACCAAGCGCCTGAACGAGCTGTCCTCTGGCATCGGTCAGCCGCACTCGGGCACCGCTGCGGTCGGGCTGCGCGCGGCCATCGAGGAGTTCTGTGTCAACTCCGTCCCGCGCAATGCGCTCTCGCCAGGTGCTGGCTCTGCCTGATTTGATCCCTGGCATGAGCACTCAACTGGAGAGCATGCGTAACCACTGGTGGTGGCGTCCCGGTTGGAGCGTGGGTCGCCGTTTCTACACCTGGCACCTCACCTTCGAGGGCCAGGAGGAGGTGCACCGCCTCGCTGCCCAGTACCGGAAAGCCCTGACCCCGCTCGGGGACGTCCTCACCCCAGTACCAGATCGGTGGCTGCACCTGACCATGCAGGGAATCGGCTTCGTCGAGGAAGTCCAGGAGGCGGACGTCCACGCCATCGTGGACGCGGCCCGGCCCCGGCTCGCCGCCATCCCCGCTTTCGACGCGCAGATCGGCCCGCACGCGCCGGATCCAGAAGCCGTGCTGCTGCACGTCCACCCGGACGGCCCGGTTCGGGCCATCCGGGACGCGATCCGCCACGCCATCGGCGATGTACTCCCCGAGGTGCCCGAGAACGCGGACGGGTTCACCCCGCACGTGTCGGTCGCCTACAGCGCGAGCGACGGCCCAGCAGCACCCCTCTATCAGGCTCTCGACGACACCGACCTCACGCCAGCGCGCGCCCGCATTGCCAGCGCAGAGCTAATCGTCATCCACCGCGATAACCAGATGTACGAGTGGGAGTCGTTCGAGACCGTTCCCTTGGGCTGAGCCAGCCCCGAGGTGAGTAACGGCTTGTGCTCCGGCAGGTCGCGGGCCGGGGCACAAACGACAGCCCACCAACGCACACGATCAACGGGCAGTTCGCGCCGCTACCCCAACATCCGGACGAGGGCCCATAGCGCGCCGACAGCGCGGGTGAGATATCGGCCATTCCGTTGCCGTCTCAACCGTACGCACTGTGCCTCCCGCCTTGTCGGGGTCCTGGTCGCGCCGGTCGTCCAGCACCTCCAGGGCGACGCTCCGGGCGGTGCCGAGCCGGGCGTAGCGGGCTAGCAGGTCCGTCTGGTCGGTGGCGGGGCCGAGTTGCGCCAGGAGCCAGGCCAGGACAGCAGCGTCCACGAGCGCATCCTTCCGGATAGCGGAGCGGCCCGACACCCCCGCGCGTGGAACAGGGATGCCGGGCCGGACCTGTCTGGGTTACTCGTCGGCCCGCTTGCGAGTCTGGGACCGAGGCGTCGTCTTTGTCTCGGCCTTGCCCTCGGGGGCGTTGTCACCGGCGTCCGGGTCGCCGCCGCCTTCCTCGTCCTTCAGGGCGTCCCACGGGCCAACGCTGCTTCCGGTTGCGCCCCCGCGCCCCACCCACATGATTCCGTACGGAGCCGACCGCCGGATGGCCGCGGTCCTCGTGGGACCAGTTTCGTCAAACGCGACTTTGCGGAGGTGGCGGCTGATCTACGGTGTGGTCATGGAGACATGGGCCACCTTCGGCTCCGAGCCCTCACAGGCCCGGCTGATGCCGGACGTGTCTTCGGGCGCGCTTCAGCCGTATACGCCACTGGTCGCAATTCCTCCGCTCCCTGCGCCAGCGCGCCCCTTTCCCTCCCGACTGAGGAGCATCGCCGCCTGTACGACGAGCTCGACGACATCCGATGGTGGTGGCTACAGCACGGAGAACTCCCCGTCTACGGCGCCCACGTCACCATCAGCCCTGACGGCACGACCACTCTGACGAGAGGGGGATGGACGGCAACTCTGTGAGGCCGGCTGCTGGTTCCCCGCCACCGTGCCGACGCGGCAGACTGGACGGGTCGACAAGGAGGGAGTACCGCATGGACGACGAGCCTTTGGAACAGTGGGCGGAACGCCGCGAGCAACGCCGCCCGGCCCGCGGGGAGCGTAGGGTCGCCCCGCTTGGCGGCCAGGCACAACAGGGAGCCCACGTCGGCGCTGACGCGCCGCGCGGCATCCAGGAGTGGGACGGGCACCAGTGGGTTCCGGTGGGTGTCGCCGAGGACTTCCCGACTGCCGCCCAGGAGACCGGCGAGGGTGCAGCGGCTCGGGCGTACCGGGTCCCTCTCCCCTCGTTCAGCAAGCTCCCCAAGGCGCCGGAACCTTGGCGGCCGACGGAAGTGTTCCGCCGCCCCGACACCAACTGACCTGTACTCCGCTGCCCCCTCTCTCCCGAGCCGGGTCATCAAGCAGCCGCCGCACGGTCCCGCAATCCCATGCCCAGACCGTTCGGCGGCTCCGACCGCGGCACCGGCGCCCTCACGCACGCCTTGGGCGGGAGCCGGAATCGCGACCCACCAGCCTCCCGTAAGACACCTGGGTCGCTCCCGTACCCGGGGGTGTTGGACAGGGTGTAATGGGCATAGAAGGCGGCTCGGGAGACCTGGAGCAGTTCACACGCACGCTTGACGTTGTGACCTTTGGTTTTCTCCGCCTCGATGAACGGGTGCACCGTCACCGGGTTTCTTTCGCGAAGAAAGCCGTCCCGCTTGAGGATCTCCACGTCCTCCCGCAGCCTAGGCCGTCCCGCTCGCCGGGATCGACCTCGGCCTGCTTGACCCGGTCGCGCACCGCGGTCTCGGTCAGGTCGAAGTCCTCGGCGACCTGGCCCACCGAACGGTCACCACGCCGGCACAGCTCGATGATCTAGGGCTTGTCCGGTGGGTCGAGCCTTACCCCATGCTCCGCGAGGGCCTGCGCGCCACGGTCCTCTCCACGCTGTCCTGCGGGGACTACCATCCAGCCGTCACCGACGCGCCGGGGAGCGTGGCCTACCGCGATGGCGACCAGATCCGCGTCGTCACGCTCTCGCCCGAGTCTGAACTCCTTCCGTCTGCCTACCTCTCGGCCTGACCTATCGAACACGCTCTAGTGGGGAACGCGAACCGTGCGGCAATCCTCAACGATCGGCCGATCACGGATCTGTCGGCCGATGTGATCGCGGAACTCATGTCCGAAGCAGGTCCGTTGTGGCAGGAACAGCATCAGGCCAGGCTGGCCTCCCGGCCGCGGAAGCGAGCCGTGGGCGCCGGTGCGACGCACCTGCTGGTGTCCGTCGACCAGCTCCTGGCCACGCTCGTCCATCCGGCAAGAGACCCGGTGCCTCCCAAACTCCTGCTCGATAACGCTGGGGTGTGGTGTGCCCCCGCCATGGTTGCGCTCGCCAACGTGTGATTCACCACAGTCGGTTATGTTGTGCACAATTTAATTGCTGGCTAGCGTCTGGAGTCGACACCACAGCACAGGGAGGCAACACCATGGATCCCGTCCGCTACGAGGATTACCGCCCCGCCGAACATCGGACGTACCAGCAGGAGTTGGATGCGGTGGTGGCACAGGTGGCGCAGCGCACCCGCACCTCGGTCGAGCGCGAGGTCGTTGGCCGCGCCGTCCGCACGGCCCACGGAAAGACCTACGGCCTTCTCAAGGCCACGGTCACGGTCGGTGACAACCGCGGCTTCTACGGTCAGGGCATCTTCGCCCGACCCACCGTGTACGACGCCGTCGTCCGCTACTCCAACGGCCTTGGTCATCAGCGCCCCGACCATCAGCTGGGCGCGGCGTGTGGGATGGGCATCAAGCTGTTCGGGGTCCCCGGCCCCTCACTGCTGGACGACGAACCGGACAGCGGTACTTTTGACCTCAACTTGATCAACAACGATGTCTTCTTCGCGAACACCGCCTACGACTACATGGTCATCGAGGACCTGTTCGCGGAGCTGCCGGAGGCCCTGGTGAACCCAGCCCGCCGCAAGACCTGGATGGCGGAGTTCCTGACCCGCCGGGGCACGCTCATCGATCCCGACAGCTGGCTGTGGGACGAACTGTTCGCCATGCTGTCGTTCACCACCGTCCCGCGCAGGAACCTGCTGTCGTACACCTACAACAGCATGGGCGCCTTCCGGTACGGCGACCACATCGCCAAGATCCGGACCGTGCCCACGACCGAGTCCGTGGCCTCCCTGACGCACGAGATCGTGGACGTGCGCGCGGACAACGAGGCGTTCCGCTACACACTCGTTGCCGAGGCCGCGGAACGGGACCACTCCTTCGAACTCCAGGTGCAGCTCAACACCGATCTGGCCCACATGCCGGTGGACAACACCTCCGTGAAGTGGCCGCAGGAACTGTCCCCGTGGGTGACCGTCGCCCGTGTGGCCCTTCCGCGCCAGGACATCGGCGGGGACGAGAACGTGGCGGCCGCCGACGCCACGTCGATCACACCGTGGCGCTCACGCGAGGAGCACCGGCCTGTCGGCGAGATCCAGCGGGTGCGGCAGGAGGTGTACCGGCGTTCGTCCATCGAACGGCACCGCATCAATGGGCAGCAGCGGCGCGAACCGGTCAGCAGCGCGCAACTACTCGGCTGAGCCGGCTCAGCCGCGTCCCGCCGCCTGCGCCAACCGCGCTGGGACTGCGGCAGGGCGACAAGCGACCCGGCAACGGATTCTCGACGCCGCTCACGTGCTCTTCCCGGAGCGTGACGACGTGTAGCGGCGGGCCCTCCCAAGTGGCGTGAACCGCCCGCACGGTGGGGTCCTGGGAGCGGCTGTGGGCGGCGTCGGCTCGGCTCGGTCGACGGCCTGCCTCCTTCAGGGGCGCGGCGGAGTCGTGCCATCGCCGTCGCATGACCGCAGCTGCGCCGCCCGCACATGCCAGACGGACTACTGCAATCACGCCAGTCGTTCTGGGGGAGTGCGCCCTACCCCCTTGCTCGGGAACGGCCATCTCGCCCAGCGGCGACCAGTCGTCCTGCGGAACGTTCGCGCTCATGATGCGGGGTGTTTCGACCGGATGGCGCCGGCAGCGTCTGCTGCACGGTCTTGAAGTCCGCCCAGCGCACGCTCGTAAGCGGGAAGGCCGCGGGTGCCCTGGCCACGTCCACGCCGGAACGGCGCACCCGTGCCAGGTCCTGCCCTCGGCGCGGCGGGCGGAGCCGCTCGGTTTCGGCGGCGGAACCTGTTCCCCCGGAACCGGCTACCCGAGGTCCTGCGGGGCGACACGGCGGGATTCCCCGGGCCGCGCAAGAGGCGCAGGGCCTGCCGCGGGGGATCGGACGAGGCAGCCCTGCGCAGGAGGGTCAGCGGGTGGGGTCGAGAAGGATCTTGCGGACGCCGTCGGAGCGGCCTGCGAACAGTTCGTACGCCGCCGGGCCTTCGGAGAGGGCGAAGCGGTGGGAGACCACGACCTCTGGCTTGATCCGGCCGGCACGGGTGAGGGCGATCAGAGCAGGGAGTTCGTAGTGCACAGAGCACAGCCCGATGGCGAACTCCAGTTCCTTGATCTGCGCAAGTCCCATATGGAAGGGGAAGGCCTTGCTCTGGCTGACCCCGATGACGCTGACCCGGCCGGCCTGCCGGACGGCCTTGAGGGCGAGCTCGATGGTGGCGTCCGACCCCACGGCCTCCACCACGGCGTCCGGCCCGCGTCCGTCGGTCATGTCCCGTATGGCCGTCCGCGCGTGCTCGCCCTCGACCGGCTCGACACCCAGGGTGGCGGCGAAGGCGCGGCGCTCCGCGACCAGGTCTGCGCCCAGCACCCGCGCGGCGCCCATCGCGAAGGCGGACTGGGCGGCCATGAGGCCGACCGGGCCGAGGCCGATGACCAGGACGGTCTCGCCGGGCTGGATGCGGGCTCGGCGGCAGCCGTACCAGGCCGTGGGGGCGTTGTCCGTCAGGACGACGGCGGCCTCGTCGGAGATGCCCTCGGGCAAGTGCACCAGATTGACGTCGGCGTATGGCACCGCCAGGGCCTGGGCCTGGCTGCCCGGGAGCTGCGGGCTCACTCCGTAGCAGAGGTCCGTGCTGGACGTGGCGCGCTCGCACCGGGCGGTGAACCCGGCCGCGCACGACCGGCACTGGTCACAGCCGACAGAGGCGGGCACCAGAACCCGGTCGCCGGGCCTGAAGCGGGTCACCTGGCCGCCGGTGTCGACAACAACGCCGACGCACTCGTGCCCCGGCGTGTAGCCCAGTTCCGGGCTGAACGGGTTGCCGCGGTAGATGTGCAGGTCGCTGCCGCAGATGCCGGCCGCTGTCACCTGCACCACCGCGTCGGTAGGGCTGGTGACGGCCGGGTCGGAGACATCCCCGTAGCGGATGTCGTGACGGCCATGGTAGGTCAGTGCTTTCATCGTGTTTCTCCCCCTCAGGCCGGTCGGTCCGCGATCTTCAGCACCAGCTTGCCGTGGTTATCACCACGGAACAGTCGCATCTGGATCGCCTCCTCGACGTGCTGCCAGTCGGTGGGCCGCGGCTCTCCCACGGGACGTGCGGCCAGGCGCACCTGGCCGTTGATTCTGCTCAACTCCGGCGGCTCCTTCGACGGTCGTGTTGGATCGGCGGCCGGCACGGTCGGCAGGCCGGCATCGGCGCGCACTGACGCTGGAACAAGGCATACCGGCCAGTCGGTACGGATGGTGAGCGTATGGGTGCCGTGCCGTCGGAGACAAGAGGGAGCCCGGCGCGACATACGATTTATGCGCTCGGCCGCCTAGGGTCCGTCTTGGACACCCTTGATCCCACCGAGGAGAAACAGAGTACGGTCGTGCTCGGTGACCTTGCCGCAGTCGAGTCAGCGGCGGGCGATCCCGAAGCTGCCAGCCAGTACGCCCTGCGCGCCCTTGATCAGTTGGAGCGTACCTGGTACGCCATGGGGATGGATCGGGTGCGGGAGGTGCGTCGGTCGCTCACACCGCACCAGCACGAACCCTACGTGCGCGAGTTGGATGATCGGCTGTATGGGTGGTCGACGACCGTCAGCGCACTTGCGCGTTGAACGTGGTGATCAGCCCAGACAGCTCCAAAAGGCTCTCAACCCTGAGAGTCGGAAGTTTGTTGGCATCCTCGGTGGCCCACTGAATGGTCGCCCAAGGACCGCGGCGGATGAGCGCAGTATGCATTCCTGCGGCTGCGGCCGGACGGATGTCGTTGTCTATCCGGTCCCCGACGTAGAGTATCTCGCCAACCTCAACGGGCACGACCTCGGCGACACGGCGGAAAAACGCCGGGTCGGGTTTTGAGGCACCCCAATCATCCGAGGTGCCAATCAGGTCGACTTCGTTAGCGAACAACTCCCTCAGGATTCGGCCAGCGCGCACAGTCTGGTTCCCGGCGATGCCTAGGAGGGTGGGTCAGTTATGGGTAGGCGGCCAACTCTCTTGCTCGATAGCACCGATAGCGGTCGCGCCGCTGGCATCTGCGAGCGGTCGCTGGGGTCCTGTCCGTCCGATGTGCGGCCTGGTTCGGGCCTGTGATGGGCCGGGATGCCCGGCTGGTCAGCTGACCAGAGCGACGAGGCCGGTGGTCCCGGCGTGTCGGAAGATTTTGCGGAGGTTGTGGCAGGAGGCCAGCAGTCGCCACTCGCCGCGGGCTCCGTCCTCGCCGCGCAGGAGGAGCTGACGGCCGTTCTGGCAGGTCATGATCTGGCCGAAGACGGGTTCGGCGATGGCCTTGCGGCGGCTGTAGGCGGTCTTGCCGGGCTTGGTCCGCAGCTTGCGGGCCATACGCTCCTTGAGGGTGGCGCTGGCGGGGATACGCCCGCGTGGAGCGGGCGGAACCTGCTCGTCGTGGGCGAGGCGGCCGGTGGTCATGAACGTGTCGGTTCCGCAGGCGAGTTGGCGGTCCTTCGCGGCTTCGAGGTTGGTCTCCGAGCAGTATCCGGCGTCGACCAATGCCTGCTTGGGGTGGATGCCGGTGTTCTGGGCGGACTGGTCGAGCATCATGGTGTAGTTCAGCGCGTCCGATGGGTTGGTCGTCACGTCGGCTGCGGTGACGATCTGGTGTTCGGCGTCCACGCTGGCCTGGGCGTTGTATGCCTGGATGTAGGCGCCGTCGCTGTTCTTCATGATCCGCGAGTCGGGGTCGGTGAAGTTGGCCTGGGCCTTGGGCTTGGGCCGGGCCGTGGCTGCGGCCTTCTCGCCTGCGTCGGTGACGGCCTGCTCGTCGCTGCTGCCGGCACGCTCCTGACGGCGGCGTTCCTTGTCCTCGGCGTGGGCGCGAGCCTTGTCGGCGGCTTCGGCCTCGATCTGCGCGCGGGCGGCCTGCAGCCTGGCCAGGCGCTTCTCGCGGCGGTCCAGCTCGGCGGGCAGGTCCACATCCTTGCCGTCCACGCCGAAAATCTGGTCCTCGGCTTCGTCGGCGGCCTCCGCGTCGGCCAGCAGGGCATGGGCCTTCGCTTCCAGAGCGGCGATCTCGGCCTCTATCCGCTCTTCCTTGTCGATCAGGCGGCCGTAGCTCATCGCCTTGTGCTTGGAGGCACTGGCCTCCAGTTTCGTGCCGTCCAGCGCGACGCGGCCCATCTTGACCATGCCGAGTTTCTGCGCGAGGTGCAGGGACTGGGTGAACAGGTCGGCGAGGGCGTCCAGGTGGCGGCGGCGGAACCGCGAGATCGAGCGGAAGTCGGGGGCCTGGTCTGCGGCCAGGAACCGGAACGCGACGTCGTCGGCGCACTTGCGTTCGATCGCCCGGGAGGAGCGCACCCCGGTGGTGTAGCCGTAGATCAGCAGGCGCAGCATCAGCCGGGGGTCGTAGGGCGGGTAGCCGCGCTTTTCGGTGTAGTCCGCCAGCACCAGCGACAGGTCAAGGACCTCGTCGACCAGGTCGGCGACGAACCGGGCCAGGTGGTCCTGGGGCAGCCAATCGTCCAGTGACGGGGGCAGCAGCAGGACCTGGTGCGGGTCGAACGCCCGAAACCGCTTGTCCACTGCCCCCCCCACGTCGTCGGCTTCCCCCACCCGGGCGGCTGGACCGGCTCCATGGCGAACAGCCCATCACCATCGCGCATGCCCTGATCATCCCGCACGAACAGTCACGCACCGCGGGTGGGCTGCCGTCTTATCGGCAGCATCACGGCTGTGGCCGCGACGCTAACCGATCAACGAGACCGCCGCGCCCAGCAAGCCGATCTCGCGGGCAGTCAGGTTGGGGTCGTCCCGGCGGAACCGTACTGCCTGATCCAATGCCTCGGAAGGCACAGCACCGACGCTGGCCAAGAACGCGGTGAGGAACGTACCGGCGAGGGCGGCCTCCTCCCGCGCGGAGTCGACCGCCACTTGCGCAACGATCAGTGCGGACACGGCGACATCGAACTCAGGCGGACCCTGTCTGGAGTTACGCCAGTCGATCACAACCGGTCCTCGCGCTTCGAGCATGACATTCGCCGGGTGCAGATCCAGATGCACCGGGCGATCTCCGGGCTTGTGCGGCATCTGTGGCGGCAACGCGTGCAGGCGAGCATGCAGACCGGCCAGCAGGTCCGCCGCCACCACCGCGGTGATCTCCCCAGTGCCCAGCGCCTGCAGCATGGTCGGACCGGTGAGCCGTTCGAGGACCAGATCACCACCACTTGCCGAGTAGACCCGTGGCACCGGGAATCCCAACCCACCGACATAGGCCATCACAGCGGCTTCAGCGGCCACGTCCCCGTCGTCCCGGTAACGACGCAGGACGCGCTGCGTGTCGAGAGCGAAGACATCAGCGTCTCGGCCAGTCGCCAACAAAACGAACTCGGTCACACCGTGACTCTACTGGCGTTACTGACCCACGCTCCTAGGGTCCGTCTTCAAACGGATCTTGCCCAGAGCAGAAATGACGCGAGACTGACCGCTGCCTCGTAGGAGGCGGCGGTCTTGTCGTATCTGGTGGCGATGCCACGGAAGCCTTTGAGCCGGTTGAAGCAGCGTTCGACGGCGTTGCGTCGGCGGTAGATCTGCCGGTCGAATGCCGGCGGTCGGCCTCCGTGGCGGCCGCGGTTGTGGCGGTGC
>NZ_JBEYXB010000046.1:0-29290 GCF_040644935.1 Streptomyces sp. NPDC046915
ACAGGACTCGGGACCTGGTCGAGATCTGCTGCAGCTTCTGCCCTTCCAACCGCGCCAACCGCCGACCCGGCGAACCAATCCGGTCACAGCACTAGGCGCTCGGCTACAGCCGTCGTGGAGCCCTTGGCTCGCGTGAGGAGGAATTTCATCTGAGCTCGTGCGGATTTCGGCGCGGGACGGGTGAACAAGGCCCGTTCGGCCCGTCCGAGGTCGTCGAAGACGCCGGAGCGAGGCCGACACCGGGCTGGTGTACTGATCATCCATACCGGCAGCGTCGGGCCCTTCCCCTGTGGACAGTGGACGCCGGGCGCCGGGCGCCGGGAAAGATGGGGCTGCGAGCACGTCATCACGGGAGGGGGCGTCGTGCGGCTGACGATCGACACCGAGAGGGACACCTACGAGCAGGCGATCGCCGCCGTCCAGGCCGCCTACGGGCTGCGTCCGTGTGTCCCGGTCGCCTGGCCGGACGCACCGGCCGCCGGCATGGCGTCGCGGCACTGCCCCAAGAAGGCACCTGCGGCTTGCCCTCCTGTCACGGGCGTGCGTAGCGTGCGGGCGATCGCGCTGTGTCAACGGGGGAAGCGGTACGGGGGAAGGTAGGGAGTCAATGGCGGGACGCCACGAGAGTCCGCTGGATCCGAGTGCCGGGCCGGTGGCGCGGTTCGCTGCCGAGTTACGCAAGCTGCGGGCGGAGGCGGGTAGCCCGACGTACCGGGTGATGGCGCAGCGCACGAGGCAGGGCGCCAGCACTTTGTCCCAGGCTGCTGGCGGCGAGCGGTTGCCGACCCTCCCGGTTGTCCTCGCCTACGTACAGGCCTGCGCTGGCGATGCGGTCGAGTGGGAACAGCGCTGGCGTGAGGCGGCTGCGGAGGCGGCGGCCGAACCTCAGGCCGAGGACGTGGACGCCGAGTCTCCTTATCTGGGACTGGCCCGTTTCGAACCGGCCGATGCCGGTCTTTTCTTCGGCCGTGACGGACTCACTGAGCGCCTATTCCAGCAGGCCTGCTCTGGGCGGTTCACCGCGGTCTTCGGTCCGTCGGGCGGCGGCAAGTCCTCCCTGTTGCGCGCTGGCCTCATCCCGCGCCTGCGCAGCCCTGACACCACCGGGCCGCGGTCGGCTGCGATACGGATGCTCACTCCCGGTGAACAGCCGCTGCGCACGCATGGGCAGCGCCTGGTGCCAGCCGATGGGGACGGTGACACCTGGCTGATCGTGGATCAGTTTGAAGAGCTGTACACCCTGTGCACGGACCCCAGTGAACGTGACCAGTTCATCGACTACCTCCTGGCCGCTACGGACCCGGCGAGTCGGCTGCGCGTAGTGATCGCGGTCCGCGCCGACTTCCTCGGCCGCTGCGCCGCACATCCCCGGCTGACCGCCGCGCTACAGGACGCAACCGTGCTGGTCGGCCCGATGGATCCCGCCGAGCTGCGCGAGGTGATCGTCAAACCGGCCCAGGCCGAGGGCCTCATCGTCGAACGCGCCCTGACCGCCCGCCTCGTCGACGAGATCGCAGGCGAACCCGGTGGCCTGCCGCTGCTGTCCCACGTCCTGCGCGAGACTTGGCGGCGCCGCCGCGGCAGGGCGCTGACGGAGGAGGGGTACGAGGCCGCGGGCGGTGTCCATGGTGCCATCGCCCAGACCGCCGAAGATGTCTATGCCGGACTCTCCGCCGAGCACGCCCAGCTCGCCCGCCTCGTCCTGCTGCGACTGGTCACCCCGGGCGAGGGATCGCAGGACACCCGCCGCCCCGTCGATCGCTCCGAGCTCGACTTCGCATCCGGTCCGACGAGCGCCGCGTACACCCCTGTCGAGGCGGCGGACGTCTCCCTGGTCCTGGACCGGTTGGCTCGCGCGCGGCTGATCACCCTCGACCAGGACATGGTCGACCTCGCCCACGAGGCGCTGATCACTGCCTGGCCGCGGCTGTCCGGCTGGATCGACGAAAAACGCGAACAGCTGAGGGTGCACCGGCGACTGACCGAGGCGGCCCGCACCTGGGACGAACTCGGCCGCGACCCGGGAGCCCTGTACCGCGGCACCCGGCTCGCCGCGGCCCGAGAGCAGCTGTCCGGGGCCTCGCTCACCCCGCTGGAACAGGCGTTCCTCAACGCGAGCAGTGCCGCGCGCCAGGGCGAGCGCCGCCGTAGGCGCGGACTCCTCGGCGCCCTAGCGGTGCTGGTCGTGCTCGCCCTCGTCGCCGCAGCCGTGGCCTGGCAGCAGAACCGCACCAGCGACCGCCGCCGCGTGGAGTCAGAGGCCCGCCGCATCGCTGCGGTCGCCGACAGCATGCGGTTCTCCGACCCGGTCACCGCGATGCGGCTCAGCGTGGTCGCATGGCGGCTGGCTGACACGACGGAGACACGGTCGGCGCTGATCGGGGCGATGACACAACGGGAACAGGACGTGTTCCCGGTGCCGGGGGCCGACGCCGGCTTCGACGGCTCCAGCAACGAGACGCGCCAGCTGACGGCGGACGGCCGATCGGTGGTGTCCGTCACGGCGGACCGGGTCCGGATCTGGGATCTGCGCACGCGACGGCTCACACTCTCCGCGCCCGGCCCCAGGAAGCTGATGGCCGACGGCACTGCGGCCGTGGTCGGCCCGGACGGCCGCACCCTCGCGCTGCCGACGCTGGAGGACGGCATCAAGCTGTGGGACGTACGGTCCGCTCGGGTGACGAGGACACTCGCCAAGGTCGAGGCGATGGAGCCGCCCGGCGTGGTCCTCGGGGGGCGCACCCTGGCCGCGGTGGACGAGAACGACGGGGACATCCATGTCTGGGACCTGCACAGCGGACGCCGGATACCACGCATCCCCGTACCTGAGGGCAGCGAGCCGGCGATGGCACTCAGTCCCGACGGTCGATGGCTCGCCTGGTGCGCGGACAGGCATCTGGAGATCTGGGATCTCGCGCACCACCGGAAGGCTCCCGCGTCCTGGGCCTCAAAAGTGCGCACCGGCGACTGTACGGACCATTCGCTCGCTTTCACTCCCGACAGTAGGTCTCTCACTGTCGTCATCAACCACGGAATCAGCGGGTGGGATCTGCGAACCGGGCGCCGGACCCTGTTCCTCGAAGCGGACGGGCTGACCCAGGTGTGGTTCGGATCCGACGGCAGGTTCCTCGTGTCCACGGGACCCGGCCGGCTCCTTGTGTGGCGGGCCGCGTTCCCGTATCTGCCCGTGCTGCGGCAGCGGCTGACCGCCGACGACTATCTGCCCGTGCTGCGGCAGACCGCCGGCGACTGGAGCGACGTCGCCCTCGACCGCGCCGCGGGAGCCGTGCGCTACCTCAACACCTCCGGGTCCGTCGTCCGCTCGCTGTCGCTCGGCAGGGCGACGACGAAGCTATGGCCGGACCAGGCGGCGGACCAGGCGGAACTCTCCGGTGACGGCCGGGTCCTGGCCCGTGTGCTAGAGACGGACGACAGGTGGCGGTTGCAGGTCCTGGACACCCGCGACGGCAGAGTGGTCTTCGAGCCCCAGGCAGACACCGCATGCCCGGGCAAGGAAGATGAGGGCGACGATGCTTGCGCCGCCGTCATGGCGCTCAGCGGCGACGGCAGATACCTCGCGCTCCCTCGGAGGGCGGACAGCTACCCGAAAGGGACACCGGGCGGGACGCGTATCACGGTGTGGGACGTCAGGACCGGTCGCGTGTACGCCACCGTGGGCATCCGGCCCAACCACGACGGCTCCTACGCCGTCAACGGGCTCGCCCTCGACACCCACGCCCATACCCTGCTGGTGTTTCGGCAGGCGTTCCGGCCGACGGTCGAAGTGTGGGACGTGCGCCGGGAAAAACATGTGAAGACGGTACGCAGCAGCCGGTCCGGCGCCTCAGCCGACGAGTGGGACAGCGTGCGGATGGCCTTGCGCCCCGACAACGGCAGCATGGTGACGCAGGAGGGCCTGGTCGCCGACCTGCGCAGGGGACGCATGGAGCCTCGTGTGCTCGGCGACGAGCTGATCAGCGTCGCGGCGTTCAGTCCCGACGGCACCCGTCTGGCCGTCGGTGACGCCATGGGCCGGGTCACCCTCTGGGACGGGGCGTCCCGCACGCGCCTCGGTGTGCTCGACGGCTCCTTGTCCGACGCCGGGGCGGACACCACCGGCCCAGTGTCCGCACTGGCCTTCTCCCACGACGGCCGCACCCTGGCGGTGGCAGGCCAAGCCGGCCCCTTGCAGCTCTGGGACGTCCCGTCCCAACGCCTCCTCGGCTCCGCGCTGCCGACCCCAGGCGACCCGGTGCTCGCCCTGTCGTTCGGCTCCGACGACGGCATGCTGTACGCCTCCGGCACGAACGTCCCCGTACAGAAGTACGACATAACGCCCGCGCACCTAGCCGCCCAGATCTGCAAACGGTCCGGCTCCGGCCTCTCGAAACGCGACTGGAAGACTTACCTCCCGAACGCCCCCTACCACCACACCTGTTAAGAGGGAGCACCCATCCGACGATCGGCTTCCTGAGCGTGGGCGGCGTGCTCGCCGACCGACGCTCCCCAAGTCGGATGCGTCGGCCGGTTCAGTGCCCTGGTCAACTACCGGTTCGCGGCCTGACGCGCCCCCAGCTCGACTTCCCGTTCCTCCAGATTCGGCGCCAGCTCGACGTTCTCCGGTGCCACGGTCGACCTGTCGACTGCGAGTGGGAGACCGCCAACGGGTCTTGTGCCAGCGCCGGGGGAGCCCCTCCCCGACGGGCTAACCCTGCCTTCCAGGTGGTACCCCGGCCAGCCGATACGGGCTGGAGCAAGCCGTGAAGAAGGCCGTCCGGCACGTCCAGGAAGATCCGGCCGGCGAGTAGCCGCCGTCCTGACCTACGCCTGATCCGGCCAGGAAGCCAGCACCTCACCGGTGTCCTGGTCGGTGAGAGTGATGCGGGCCTCGGGCATGCTTCCGTACTCGCCGACCCAGCGTCGGAACTTGTCCCACGCCACTTCCTCGCCGTTCCACCAGCCGTGCTGCACCGGCCGGCCCCCCGAAGCGAGCAGCAGGTGATAGCGGCCGGGACTGCTCACGCGAGGCGGATC
Organism: Streptomyces sp. NPDC046915; assembly: GCF_040644935.1. Taxonomy (NCBI): domain Bacteria; kingdom Bacillati; phylum Actinomycetota; class Actinomycetes; order Kitasatosporales; family Streptomycetaceae; genus Streptomyces; species Streptomyces sp. NPDC046915. Next base: position 5,035 of record NZ_JBEYXB010000046.1, read on the forward strand.
CCTCTGGCCCGTCCCGGCTCGCGGACGATCGCGGCCTTCGCCTCCAGCTCGATGAGCTGGTAGTGCACCGACGCCCTGCTCCGCATGCCCACGGCCGCCCCGATCTGCTGCATCGTCGGCGCCTGCCCGTGATCAGCGATGTGCTGGCAGATGCAGCGCAGGATGCGCTCCTGGGTGTCGGTGAGGTAATCAACGCGGCGCATAATTCAATTAGAGCGCTTGTTCGAATTTGTGGGCAAGTGGAGACACAGCAGCCGGGAGCAGCAGATGAGTGGTGAGCAGCCGCTCTCGCGTCTCGAGGCGCTGCGCTTCGCCCGGCGCGTCGTCGAGCAGCAGGCCGTCCGCCAGCTGCGGGTGATCGACCGGTGGATAGCCGAGGAGGAACGACGTGAGGCAGAGCGATGCCGGGGCGGGGAGCGGCGGCCGCCTCCGCCGGAGTGGCTGATCCAGTACGGGCTGAACCGCGCGAACGTCGACGCCGTGCACACCGGCGACTGCTGGGCGGCCGCGAAGAGCGGGCGCTGCCGCCCGGCCACCCGGCAGCAGGCAGTCGACGCCCTGCGCCGACAGGTACCCGCATGCATCCACTGCCGCCCCGACACCGCCCTCGGCATCCTCGACTATTAGTTGGACGCCAGCTGGCGGTTCTGGGCGGGCAACCCCGCGGGCCGACCCGTGTGGTACGCCACGGCCAGTGTCGACCCACGTCACCCTCCACACCACCGTCGCCGAGTGCGTCGCCGATCCAAGAAGTCAGGGCGGACCCTGCGCTCGTCGGCGACTCCGGTCACGATGGTTTGGCGGGGCGTCGACGGCATTGTCCGGTGTCGGCGCCGGTGCCGGACAACGCGGGGCGTTGATTGGTATCGAGGCGGCACTGTCGGTCAACCCACGAGCCTGCTCGACTGGTTGAGGCCTCCCGGGACCTGCCCGACTGCGAGTGCGGTCGGGCGCCCCCGGGCCGGCGCGGCCCGGAGTGCCGTGGCCGAGAGGCCTTCACCGAATGAAAGGGAACGCACGTGCGCATCAACAGTTCCACGGACACCACTCGCACAGCAGGTGCCCGGCGGACCGGGCGCTCCGCGAGGCTGCTCGCCCTGCCCGCCGCCGCCTTCACCGCCGTTTTGGCCTGCGCGGTCGCGCCGTCGGCCCAGGCGTCCGAGCCGACGGCTCGGCTCGCGGGGTGCGGCTGGAACAACCCCGGCACCGAGCACCCCTTCTACGAGCACTGCGACACCCGCACCAACGTGTGGATCCAGGTCATCCGCCAGTGGCCCAGCAGCGATTACCACCGCTGTGTGGGCCCCGGCAAGACGGTGCTGGACTCGAACGCCACCGGCGCCTGGTACGACAGCGGCTACCGCGGCGGCCTGTGCTCGCACCCCGGTGACACCGGGCCGTGAGCCGAGGCCACTTCGTTCCAACCGGCTCGTAGATAGTCCGTGGCGGGTCTTCCGCTGCGCGTCTGCAGCTGCTCAGCGCGTTCGGATCCCCGTCGGGCAGGGCGGCTGGTAGGCGAGACCGGGCAGGAAGCGGTGCCAGTCGGCGGCTGTGAGGTCGGCCGGGTCGGTGGTCCGGCACACTCGGCGGGCCACACGGTCCGGGTCGGTGTCCCACAGCCGCGCCGTCCAGTCCTCGCTTCCTGTGGCCAGGGTGCGCCCGTCCGGGCTCACGGCGAGGGCGTCGACAGACTTGGTGTGTCCGCGCAGGTCGGCCCAATCGACGGGTCGTTGCCGGACACGCACGTCCCACTGCCGCACGGCGTCGTCGGAGGCCGTGTAGAGCGAGCGGCCGTTGGGGACGAAGGCGATCGCCTTCTTGGAGCTGGTGGCCGCACCGCGCCGCGGGGAGTGCCCGGTGGGCCGGAACTTCAGCTCCACGGCGGCGCCCAGCTTGGTGATGACGTCGCCGATCGTCTCCGGGTCCAGACCGCCGTCCATCACGGTGTGCCAGCGCGGGTGCAGCGGCTTGTAGGCGAAGTCGTCCGGGTCGGTCAGCCCGGCCTCTTCCTTCCAGGCCTGCCAGGCGCGCACGGGACAGGTTGACGGGCGGGTGCCGCGCGGCACCTTCACCTTGCGCGGCTTCACCTTGGACACGCGGACGTCGACCAGGAGCCCGTTCTCGTGCTCCTGGAAGTCCCGCACCCGCAGGAACGGCACCTGCATCGCCCAGGCCCGCCGTCTGGCGGCGGACTTTCTCGCCCGGGTACAGGCCGAGCACGGGCTGCCGGTCTCCGAGCGGACCATGGATGTGACGCAGCTGGTGGTGAGCGAGCTGGTCACCAACGCCTGCAAGTACGCGCCGGGCCCGGTGCTGCTGGATCTGCGGATCACCGGTGACCTGGTGGAGGTAATCGTGTGGGACTCCGATCCAGTGCTGCCGGTAGCGAAGGCCGCGGACGCCGGACGGGTCGGACAGCACGGCCTGGAGATCGTGATGGCCCTCGCCCAGGGCTTTAGGTGGCTGAGGAGCGCGAGGCCGGTTGCCGCTGCGCGGTGCTGGTAGGCGCGCAGTCCGGGGGCGCCGAGGGGTACAGGCTTGCGGGCGTTGCGGTGCCAGTGACCGGTGAGTGCGGAGAGGAACGCGGTGGTGGTCTCGGGGCTGCTAGCGGTGGCGGGGTGGTCGCGGAGCAGCCGGGCGACGTCTGCGGGCGTGTGTCCGGCGAGGATGAGCTGCGGGGCGAGGGAGGCGGCATCGATGCAGGCCGGACCGGTGGTGGCGTGTGCCCAGTCCACGAAGGTCACGCCAAGGTGGTGATCGCGGACCATGTTGTCGGCCCGCAGGTCTCCGTGGACGATGCGGTCGCCGTGGGCGAGGCCGGGCCAGGCCGCCTCGAGTTCGGCGAGCTGCTCCAGGCGGTCACGGGCGGCGGGGGCGAGGTCGGCCGACGGATCGGCAAGCAGTTCGTCCCAGCCGTGTAGACCGGCCGCCGTTGAGGGCGCGATGCTCACTGCTGCGATGTAGGGGGCCGGGGCGGGGCTGGAGGCGAGCTTGTCCAGCAGCGCCCAGGTCTGTTCGGCGTCGGCGGAGGCCGGGGAGAGGTCGGGGTGCGGGCCGTCCAGGTGGGCGATGACGACGGCGGTCCAGTCTCCCGCGCGATGGATGCCCAGCAGTTCCGGGGCCGGGGCGCCGGGCGGCAGCGCATCCAGGACGGCGACCTCGTGGACGTTGGCGGCGGTCAGCGGGTCGTCGTCGGGGGCAGCTTTGACGAAGACCCGTCGGCCGCCCTCCAAGGTGAGCGCGGCGGCCAACTGGTGGCCGAAGCCGCCGGCGGGGGTGGCCGTATCGGTGACGGGCGCGCCGAGGGCGTCTTCGAGACGGGCGCGCAGTGGCGTGGGGACGTCGGTCCATTGCAGACGGCCGCTGGTGGGCGGTACAGGCATCGGGGCAGCTTCCAGAGGTTCGGAAAACGGGTGGCGGGGTGATGGGGTGCGCGCCGAGCCGGACCGCGAGTCGGGGCTGAGGAACGGGGTCCTCAGTGCTCCAGCTCGACGCCGGGCGCTCGTCGCCGCATCACGCGCATTCGCCTGTGTCCTCTGAGTGCAGAAGTGCAAAGGGGCGCCCGTAGGGGCGCCCCTCCACTGTAGTGGTGGTGCTGGGTCACGCGCTGCCGATGGGGACCGGTGCTGCCGCAGTAAACCGGTTGTTACTGCGGCAGGCGGCAGTGAGCTGCCCTGACGGCGGCTTTGAGATGTAGCTGGGTCGCTCCTTTACGTGGCTTTGAGGCCGAAGCGGACGGGGGCGGGGGCGGGATTGACGTCGGGGCAGGTTGCGCGGACTTGGACGAGCCCGGCGAAGTCGGCGGTGATGGCGCGGGATACCGCGGTGCCGTTGCTGTCGGTGGAGACGGTGAAGCTGGTGGAGTTGTCGGGGAAGACCGCGCCGGTGGTGCCGGTGAGCTGGAAGGTGACGGCGATGTCTTCGAGACTCTGCCCGAGGAAGTTGGTGACCCGGACGACGCAGGGCTGTGGAAAGCGCGTGCCCGCGGGGATGGTCTGGCCGTCTCCGGACACGCGGACGAGCCGGATGGGGGCGGGGGTGACGGTGAGTTGGTAGGTGGCGGGCGGGATCTCCGGGTGGTCGGGGATGGTGGCCCGGACGTGGAAGGTTCCCGCAGTGGGGCCGGCCACGATGAAGGGGCTGGTGGCGCGGCCGTGGCCGGGGTCCTGGGGAGCGTCGAGTGTGGTGACGCGGATGCTGGTGCTGCTGGTGCCCGGTGCCTGCATGGCCAGTAGCAGTTGCTGGCGGTCCTCGGCTGCCTGGGGAGTATCGGCGGTGAGACGGGCGATGTCGGCGGCGCCGTCGCCGTCAGGGGTGAGGTAGTTGGCCAGGGCGGGCACGCCCGGGTCGAGGAAGAACGAACCGGTGGGGTTGCCTTCGATGAGGAACTCGACCTCCACGCCCCCGGCCGGGGCACCGCTGGGGGAGGTGACCAGCGCGGTCAGCGGCAGCGGGAAGAGCAACCCGGCCTGTGCCTCCTGATCCTGGCCGTGCTCGGGAACGATGAGTGCCGGGACGGGGTCGCCCACGCTCGCGTGGAACGTCACGGTCTTGTCCGCACCGGTGGCAGTGACGATGATGTCGCCCTCACCGGGGCCTGCGACGACGCCTGCACGGGCCTGGCCGGCGGAGTCGGTGGTGGTCTCGTACTCGGTCTCCGCGTCGCCGAGGGTGGAGCCGGTGCCGCCGAGGTCCACCAGGTGGAAGCACACGGGCAGCGACGGCACAGGCTGGCCGCCGCGCAGCGCAAGCACGGTCAGCGGCTGGGCGAAGGGGGTGCCGGGTTCGGCATACTGGCCGTCACCGCCGACGATTTGCAGCTCATCGATGCTGGTGTAGCCCACGTGCAGGCCGAAAGCGGTCACCGCCGTCCCGGCCTGGGCCACCACATGTACCTCACCCGGTGTGCCACCCGCCGTCAGCGTCACACCCGCCGTGGCGATCCCGTCGGCGCCGGTGAGCGCAGTGACCGGCTCGGATGCGAACCGCGTGCCCGTGTCCCCCGCATCGTTCAGCGTGAACGTGACTGTCACCCCGGTCAACGGGACACCGCCGGCGCTCGCCCTCACCGACAGTGCAGCGAACGTGCCACCGGGTTCCGCCGTTGTGTCGTTGCCGGAGACCGTCTCCAACAGGTCCGGCGCAACCGCCCATTGCAGTACCACCTGACCGGGCTGGCCGTTCTCGCCGATACCCGCCTGGTAAAGCGGGTCCCCCTTGTTCGCTGCATAGCGGCCTGAACCCGTGAGCGTCACTGGGTTCGACACGCCTGGGCCGGCTGCGAAACCGCTGCCACCACCCCCACCTGCACCAAGACCGGACGGCCCCCCAAAACAGGCGCCACCTCCGCCCGCGTAGCCAGCCCCACCACCAGCGGAGTAGAACACGTTTTGGCCGACGGCGTAAGCGCCAGCACCGCCGCCGCCGCCTAGCCCGCGAATGGGGACAACGCCCCCGGCTGCCCCTTCGGAATTGGCCCCGCCAGGAGTGCCGGTATCGCCCCCGCGCCCCCCACGATATTTGTGGTCGAAGTGCCCCCCGGCCCCGCCCGCCGCCCCGGCAGCGCCTTGCCCGGGAGCTGAAGATCCCCCGGTTCCTGCACCTCCGTAGGCGCCACCGCCGGCACCGCCGTGTCCGCCGCGCCCCCCACCTTGGTTGATGGCACCACCGCCACCGCCGGCGACGAGCAGCGGCCGCTGCAGCCGGACGCTGAATAGCCCGCTCAGCCCCCCACCGGAGCGCAAACCATCGGGGCTCCAGCCGGGGCCGCCACCACCGAAGCCCCGGCTGCCCACCACCACGGCCAGCTGCTCCCCTGGAACCACACTCACATCACCCGACGTGAATCCACCACCACCCCCTTGGAAGGAGTCGGCCTGCACCAAACCGAGCCCAGAGGAACCCCACATGCGGGCATTGATCACAGTGACGCCGTCAGGGACGGTGAAGTACTGAACCGCCCCCGTGGCGTTGAACCGGAGACAGTGGGTGTAGGGGGGAGTGGGCGTGGAAGCCACCATGGCCGCCGTGGCGTGCCTGAGCCCGGGCGTTCCCGACGTGTCGGGCACCGGCACGGGAGCGAGCTCGAGAACGGGCTCGGAAATCTGGGACATGGGACTCCTGACGTTCCTCGGCTCACGGATCAGATGATCATCCGTGTATCACCAGGCCAGGCGGGCACGGCGTACCGGCACGGACATCAGCGGTGAGGAACTCGGAAATCAGCCGAACAGCAGGCGCCACAAGCAGCGGAACCGCTCACATTGAGAGGCAGCCTCTTCGAGGCAACCCCGCCACTGGCGGCTGGGGTATGGCAACCGCGCCGCCGGCACCGACAGCGACAGCGACAGCGACAGCGACAGCGACAGCGACAGCGACGAAACGCAAGCACAAATCGCCGCCGAGGAAGGCGCCAACTGAACCACCGGCGCACGCGCCCAGCCGATCAGCTCATCCGTCCCACCCAGGCACGCACACTGCTGCTCCCGCGCGCAGTCACCGGCCCGGGCGCCGTGGGCAGCAAGGGTCACCGCGGGCCGGTTCACGACGGTCTGACTTACCGTCCGAGCGAGTGACGGTCTCCCGCTCCCCGGGCGCGTCCCGGCCGCGGGCCGCTACGAAGGTCACGACCTGCTTGTGACCTTCGAAAGGGTTCTCGCTGTGCGCTTCGCCTGGACCGCCCTCGCGGCTGCCGCTCTCGCCCTGCTACCCGCCACCGTGACCGCGCCCGCCGCGCACGCCGCCGCCCCAGCCGCCTACACCCTGCCCCTGGCCGAAGCCGTCACCACCATCCCCGTGGCGGCGGAGGACCGCACCGGCTACAACCGCGAGCAGTCCTTCGGCGGATGGATCGACGCCGACCGGGACGGCTGCAACACCCGCTCCGAGGTCCTGCTCGAGGAGGCGGTCGAACCACCGACCGTGACCGGCCGGTGCACCCTGACCGGCGGCCGCTGGTACTCCTGGTACGACAACACCTTCATCGACGGCCCCCGGGGCCTGGACATCGACCACCTTGTCCCGCTCGCCGAAGCCTGGGACTCCGGCGCCTCCGCCTGGAGTCAGCAGCGCCGCATCAGCTACGCCAACTACCTCGACGACCCCCGCCACCTCGAAGCCGTCAGCGCCCGCTCCAACAGGCAGAAGGCCGACCAGGACCCCACCACCTGGCTCGTGCCCGACAACCCAGCTCAGACCTGCCACTACATCGCCAACTGGACCGCGGTCAAACTGCAATGGGGCCTCTCCATCGACCCGGCCGAACAGCAGACGCTGGCCCGCACCGCCGCCGACTGCCCCGACACCGACGTCACCATCAACCCTGTCCCCTGAGACTGCCAGCCTGCGGGGACGCGGACGTCGTAGCGATGTTCATCGATCACTAGGTGTTGCGGGTCAGGACGTTGGTGACGTGAGTTGTTGGCAGATCAGCTGGTGAGCAAGTTGCGCCGTCGCGAGCAGGTCCTCGCGAGCCGTGTCGACGTTGGATCGCACCGACAATCCGTGCCAGACGGATTGGATGAGCCCGGTCAGGACCGCTGCGTTGGTGCCCGCGGCTAGTTCCCCGTCCTGGATCGCTCGTTCGATGCGCACGAGGAGGGCCTGCTCGTTCGAGCTGTGCAGCTCGGCGACGTAGGCGCTGATATCGAGCGTGCTCGTGCTGTCGGTCATCACGGCGCTGCTGATGAGACATCCGGGGTGCGTGTGGCTTGGCTGGATGAACTCGTGGACCGAGTCGGTGAGGATGCGTTCGATGACCATCTGGATGTCGTTCTCGGCAACTGCCTGCTGGTAGATCTCGCGGTAACGCTCGGCGTAGGTCCGCACCGCTTCCTCGAACAGTCCGGCCTTGCTGCCGAAGGCGGCGTAGAGGCTGGAGGTGGAAAGCCCGAGGGTCGCGGCCAGGGTGCGGGTTGAGGTGCCGGAGTAGCCGCGTCGCCAGAAGAGGCGAGCGGCGTCAAGGACCGCACGGTCGCGGTCGAAGGCTCGGGGGCGTCCACGGTTGCGTTCAGTCACGCTTGCATTGTAGATCGTTCGCTCCATAATAGATTTATGGAGCGAACGATTCAGAAGAAGCTGTCGGTCGGCGGGGACAGCTGGGTCACGGTTGATGTGTACGGGGAGCCGGACACTCCGGGCCTCGTCGTCGTCCCGGGCGTGATGAGCGATGCACATACGTGGCGCGATGTGGCTGGCGCCATCGACGCTTGGCCCTCAGTGGTAGTCATGAACCGTCGTGGCCGTGCCCCCTCGGGGCCGTTGACCAACTCGTACTCGCTGCGGACAGAGGTTGAGGACCTCGGCGTGATCCTTGACGAGTTCGACAGCGCGAGGGCTCTCTTCGGTTGGAGCTACGGCGGCATGATCACCTTGCTGGCCGCCAACGAGCGCCCGATTCACCAGATGATCACCTATGAGCCGGTGATGCAGCCGTTCGGACGCCATGCGCTGCCGGACCTGAAGGTGGCAGCGGAGACGGCGGACTGGGATCGCTGCGTCGAGATCGTCAATCGGCAGATCTCCGGCTTCTCCGCAGCGTATGTCGATGACCTTCGGGCCGATCCTCACAGTTGGGCGATACTGCGTCGCTTGAGCGGACCGCTGTACGCCGAACTCGGCGCGCTCAACGCGACACCGCCTCCGGATGTGATGGCACAGCAGGCGGAGCAAGTCGACTTGATCATCGGCCAGCGTAATCGCGGAACGGCCCCCTACGGAACGTCGTTCGACCTCGTGCGGCAGTACGTCGCGCACGCCGGAGTCCACGAACTTCCTGGCCAGGGTCACCTGGCCCACATTCACGCGCCGGCAGAGCTGGGGCGCCTGCTCAACAAACTCGCCGCGATCTGATGGGCACCCATGCCAACGCGCCGCTCTCCATTGAGGGCCGCAGGCGACTTGTCGAGCGATGCCAGTCACATCCGATCGCCCACGTTGCTGCGGAGATGGGCATCTCCAGGGCATGCGCGTCCAAGTGGGTCAACCGGTACCGTCGCCATGGTGAGCTCGGCCTGCACGACCGGTCTTCCACACCCCACCGTCAACCCACAGCCACACCGGGCGAGGTAGTGGAGCGGATCGAGCAGATGCGCCGAACCCACAAGTGGTCCGCAGGACGAATCGCCTTCGAACTCAGCCAAACCGGGCCCACTGTGAGCCGTCGCACCGTCACCCGGCACCTCTCCCATCTCGGTCTGAGCAGACGCCGATTCATCGATCCCGACGGCCACACCACTCGGAAACCACGCACAATCACCGCTCGCCGGCCGGGACACATGGTGCACATCGACGTGAAGAAGGTCGGACAGATACCTGACGGCGGCGGATGGCGGGCGAGCGAGGAATTGTCAAATTCTGTGGACCGACCGGACAGTCCAATGACCGGTCGATTAAGCGAACGGCTTGCGGTAACGGACATACTCGTTCTGTCTCCGGAACCCCACGCTCTCGTAAAGATCGTAGGACAGGTGCGGATTTGCCGTGCCCGTGTACAGCCTGGCAGTCGTTGCACCCTGCTCCCGAAGGCTTCGCAGCCCGTCCAGTAGCAGGGTCCGGCCGATTCCGAGGCGTCGCTGGTCCGTTCGGACACTCAGCTCTTCCACCTCGCCCACGGTGTGGTCGTGGCTGCGGATGGCGCAGAGGGCCACGCCGAGCATGTCCTGCCCGTTCCAGGCAGCCCTCCAGCATGCCGGGTCGGCGGTGTCGACAAAGTCCTGGAAGGACCATTTCTGAGTGAAACCGATGTCCGCATACGAATCGACGACCGTCCTCCAGGCCGCACGGTAGTGGCTGGTCCCGATCGGCCCCGTCCGTATCCCGGCCGGGAGTTCGCTGCCCGGCTCGGGCAACTGCTCCAGATCGCCAAGCTCTAGCTCGACCAGACTGAAGACACGTCGGTAGCCGGCTGAGAGCAGAAGCGCCGTGGCGTCCTGCTCGGAGACCATGGCGTTCGCACCGATCACTGCAGTCCGCGCCGTGCCATGTTTTTCGACGAGCTGGCGGATCCGCTCTTCGGCCCAGCTCAGCATGGCTGATCCGATGCCCTGGTCGCGATGCTCGGGCAAGAGGTAACCGCGGTGCAGGTACAGCCACGTATCGTCCCGCTCCTGCCACCACCGGATCGTCGAGTAGCCGACGACGCTCCCGTCGCGCACCACCAGGACCTGGTTCTTGGACGGCTCGTCCAGCTTGGCAGAGGACTCGGCGATCTCGGCCGCTGTCGGGAGCCCTTCCACAACCGAACGGGCGTCGACCCGGTCCCGTTCTACACATCCCAGCCGCACCGCGGCCATGGGGCCGTGGTCCTCGTCGCCCCGATACGGCCGGAACCCGAAGTCGGCTGGGAGGTCCTGTCCTGGCGTGTCATCCGACATGATCGGATGATCTCGAACATTGAGGCAGGTCCGCCACCCTGTTCATGATTCATGCTGCGGTCGTCTGCGGCCGTTCCACGAGGTAGCCGCGTTCGAAGTGGGCTCCGACTTGGACGAGGGCGACGAGGTGGGGTGCATTCACGGCTCGCCAGCAGGTCTGGGCGGACTCGACGAGCTTGAACACCATCGCAAGTGCGGCCGCTCGGGAGCCGGCCCCTTTGGTGACCTTGGTCCGCAGCCGGACGGTCGCGAAGGTCGACTCGATCGGGTTGGTTGTCCGCAGGTGGATCCAGTGCTCGGCGGGGAAGTCGTAGAAGGCCAGTAGTTCGTCCTCGTCATCGGTGATCTTCTTGACGGCCTTGGGGAACTTCGCGCCGTACTGTCTGGCGAACGCGGCGATGGCCTTGGCCGCGTGCTCGCGGTCTTCGGCGTTATAGATGTCCTGGATGGCCTTTTTCGCCGCGGGCTGGGCCGACTTCGGGAGGCTGTCGAGGCAGTTAGCCGTTTTGTGAACCCAGCACCTTTGGTGGCGGGTTTCGGGAAAGACCTCGTTGATCGCGTTCCAGAAGCCGAGGGCGCCGTCTCCGACGGCGAGGACCAAAGCGCGCATGCCGCGCCGCTGGCAGTCCCGCAGCAGGCCGGCCCAGGACTCCAACGACTCGCGGTAGCCATCCGCCATGGCGATCAGCTCCTCGGTGCCGTCCGCGCGCACGCCCATCACGACCAGCATCGCGGCCTTCGCCTGCTCCAGACGTATCCGCAGATGGATACCGTCGGCCCAGATGTAGACGTGGTCCGTGGCGGACAGGTCGCGCTCGCCGAATGCCTGCTGGTCGGCCTGCCACTGCTGGATGAGCCGCGTGACGGTGGCCGGGGACAGCCCGGCCGAGGAGCCGAGGAACTGCTCGAGCGCGAGCACGAAGTCCCCGCTGGACAGGCCGTGCAGGTAGAGCAGTGGCAGCACCTCGCTGATCTTCGGGGACTTGCGGCACCACGGCGGCAGGATCGCCGAGTGAACCGCTTGCGCTCGCCGGTTGCCTCATCGACGCGCTTGTCGTTGACCCGCGGCGCCTTCACCTCGACCGTCCCGGCCGCGGTGGTCACCTTCCTCGGCTGGTGATAGCCGTTGCGGACCACCAGACGGCGTCCGCTCTCGTCACGCTGGTCCGCCAACTCGGCTATGTAGGCGTTGACTTCAGCCTCCAGCGCGGCGGCCAGCATCCGCCGCGCACCCTCCCGGATGTCGTCGATCAGGGAGCCGGTCTCGGTCGATCCAGCGGCGTTTACTACGCTGAGCACGGGCGTGCCTTCCCGACCGACGGTGCAACGTCGGCCTACTCGATGACCAGAAGTCGATCACTCGGGAAGGCACGCCCTTCGTGTCCACCCCGAGGCCGATCCACAGGTCGTGAGCATTGCTCTCACCATTACACCTGTCGAAACCGTCTCACGGCCAACGGACTCGGCCGCCTGCTGGAGCACTGAACCTGCACCGAAGCAACCCGCCGGGGCCGGGCAGGGCCTGCCAGTGGACCACGTGCGCGGCACCGGCCGGGCACGCCCGACGGAGTACTGAGCAAGCCCCAGTTCGTGGCCTTGCCCAGCCGGCGCTGAACCCCGACCACGGATGCCAAGTGGCGTACCACAGGCCCGCCCAAGAGCCGCAACCCCCGACCACGGCAGGTCAAGCCCGACTGCCCGACCCGCGAGCAGCGCGGTCCCCCACACGTCGCGCAACCTGCAACCACCCGCCTCCGGCTCGCCGCGAAGCGACCACAGCAGGAATCCAGCCAGGGTGACGTCCGCAGTCAGGTCGAAACGGCATCCGCAGTCGCGTGCACAGCAACATGACTGTGCCGGTTTCAGCGGATGCCGTTTCGCGATGACTTCGGGAGTCACCGTAGAGCCGGTTCGCTTGATCAATGTTCCCCAGAATTGATGTCACTGGGCGCGTGATCGTCTCTGCCCGGCTCGTGAGAGAGCCGGCTCTGCCAGTAGGCCAGGTTGTGCCGGGTGGCGAGGGCGTCGGGGTGGTCGACCCCCAACACCCGCACCCGGTCTGCAAGGAGGTCGGTGAAGGCGGCGGCCGCACTGGCCGCATCCCCCGCCTGCCCCCGCCAGTAGGCCAGGTTGTGCCGGGTGGCGAGGGCGTCGGGGTGGTCGACCCCCAACACCCGCACCCGGTCTGCAAGCACGTCGGCGAAGGCAGCGGCCGCACCCGCCGCATCCCCCGCCTGCCCCCGTCAGTAGGCCAGGTTGTGCCGGGCCGACCGCACCGTCGCCGACGAGTACTTCGCCGTCTCCGAGAAGGTCGAGGCACTCTACGACGCCCCGCGCCAACTGCCCGCCGACGCGGAGGGAACCGAGATGGCCAAGCTCCGCAGGGAGATGCACCGTCGGATGCTCGGCAACGGCTACTGCGCTCGCCCCGTCGAGATGGACTGTCACTTCGAGTCGATCTGCGAATCCTGCACGTTCTTCGTCACCACAATCGAGTTCCGCCCGACCCTCGAACGCCAGCGGGACGACGCGGCGGCCAAGGGACAGGTCGCACGCGAGCAGATCTTCGACTGACTCCTCAGCCGACTGGATGGCGAAGCCAGCTGACCCATCTCAACTGCTGCGCCGCCAGAATCCAGCGTCTCGATAGCGCCACCAGTACAGGACCGTGCAGTCGTCTGGCCAGGGTGCCTCCTGTCTGCCGCGGGGTTCGAAGCGGTCTTGCCCTGGGACGATGGGGCGCCAGTTCGGATCCAGCGGCTCGTCGTCCTGAGGCAGCCGGACCCTGGTCACGAACCGTTCCTCGCAGGCTCCGAACTCTGTGAAGTTCGCCTGGGCCTCGATCAAGGATGGCTGGTTCGCTCCGCCAGCCCAGTCGGGCCAGCGCAGCTGCACACGATCGTCCTCCCAGAAGCACACCGGACAGGTCTCATACGAGCCGGGCGGCTCGCTCAGGGTCAGATGGCCGCAACAGACACAGGGAAACGTCAGCGTCACGACGGTCATCTTGCCGCACCACAGACCTGCCCGGATCCGACGCGTGAGCTTGACAGCGAGACCCGCATATTAGAGGTGTGCCGATGACGATCGTCTACGACCGCACCAAGACCGTCGTCCGCCGGCATGTCGCCCCGGGCGAGGCAGTCCCGCTGCACCCGGAGGCGGTCGCCTTCGCCGGCCACTACGACTTCGACATCGACATCCTGGCCGCCTACCGCCCCACCGGAAAAGGCCGCGTCGAGTGCCAGGTCCTCATCATCCGCGACCACGTCCTGGCCGGCCGGGCCTTCTCCTCGCTCGAGGAAATGGACGCCGCCTTTATGGCCTGGGTGCCGCAACGACGGGCCCGCACCCACGGCACCCATCACGAGATCATTGGGCACAGAGCAGCCCGGGACCACGCCGCCCTCAAACCGCTGCCCTCCACCCCTTGCCTGGTGGCCGAACGACACCTTCGGTCGGTCGGCAAGGACAGTCTGGTCGCCTTCGCCAGCAACCTCTACTCGGTGCCCGCCCGCCGGGTCCGCCCCCGCCAACTGGTGGAGGTCCGGGCAACAAAGTCCCAGGTCACGCTGCACTCCACCACCCCGGACAGCAGCGGCCAGACCCTGCTGGCCACTCACCAGCGAGCCGTTGGCCGCGGTGTCTGCGTGGTCGACGACAAGCACTGGGACGGCCTGCCCACCGGCGCCGGATGCCGGGTCACCACCGGCGACATCCCGGCCCAGCCCCGCCGCCCGAAGCCCCTGGAACAGGAAGCCGGGCCGCTTCAGGCCTTACTCATAGGCGCCCCCGCGGCTTCCGTCCCGGTCGGCCGACGTCCACTGTCGGCCTATGACGAACTGACCGGCACCCGCCCCGTCACCACCCGTTTGAGCACTAGGGAAACGTCTTGAGCGAGCTGGTCTCCACCCGCATCCGCAGCACGGCCGGCAAGCTCGGCCTGTCCCACCTGGCCGAAACGATCAACAAGTACATCCGGCGGGCCGACGAGGGAAAGATGGGATACCTCGACTTCATCGACCTGATGCTGTCCGAGGAACTCGCCGTCGTACGCGAAGTGGATGCGCGGTGTCCCGGACATCCAGGCGTGGCTGACCGGCCCCGCCGTCGAATGCCGCGGCTCTCGTCTGATTCCGACCGTGGCCAACGGCACCCCCGCCTTCGGTCAGTACCGGCCCCGGGCCGACGGCACCGGCTGCACGCCCTGGGCGCTGCAGGTCGTCGAGTTCTCCGGTGACCGCATCGCCGGCATCACGGCATTCCGCGACACCGACCGCCTCTTCCCGCTTTTCGGCCTTCCGGACCAAGTGACCACCTGACCCGCACCCTGCATCCTCGCCGGCCCGCCCCTGGCACCACCTCAGGGGCGGGTCGTGCGCGCTGCCAGCCCGCGCCCGACCTGGAAGGGCGCTTCGGCGCCGCGATGGATTGCACGCTAACCCGCCGCCCGAGCACGCTGCCGCGCGACCGGCCGGAAGTGTCCGCCGGACGCACCCCACCCCACCGGAGGGCAGCAACCATGACCGCCCCACCCCACACCAAAACCGCCGACCATGTCCTCGACCAGGCCAAGGCCAACCCCAGCCCGGGAACCGGCGGGAAACTGCCCGTGCTGGCGATCGCAGGCGGCACCGCCTCAGGCAAGTCGACCCTCGCCAAGGCCCTGGCACTGCACCGTCCCGGGGCTGCGGCTCTCATCCACCTCGACGACTTCTACGTCCCCGCGCACGAGCTGCACCGCGGGGTCCGCGCGCTGAGCGCCACGGGTGCCGAGACGCTGGATTGGAACCATCCCGGCTCCATCGACGAGGACGCCGCGGCTGCCGCGCTCGAGGCAGCGGCCACCAGCGGACAGCACCGCATGGTGGTGGTGGAGGGCCTGTTCGCCCTGACCCTGCCCAAGATCGCGGCCCAAACCACCTGGCAGATCTACGTGGATGCCCCCGACGATGTTCGCCTGGCCCGCGGGCTGCTGCGCAAGATCGAGATCCAGCGCCAAGACCCGCTGGTCTCCTTGCGTAACTACCTGCTCAGCGGCCGAGACCGCCACGCGCAATACGTCGCCCCCTCCCGGCATCGGGCCGATCTCGTACTCGACGGAACGATGCCGACAACCGACCTGTTGACTACGGTCCTCCACCTGGTCGGCGCGAATCCGGCACCCGCCCACTGACCGGCGGGAGCGGAGGGTCAGGCCCGAAACACCGACTGCCGACCGGGGCACCCTCATCCCGGCCCCGCCTTCTGCGACCAGAGGAGGCGGGGCCGGCTGCGTCATGCCATCCGTCGCGCCCGGCACGGCTGGCCCTCACGCCGCGTCCGGGGAACGGGGTTGCGTGCCTTGCCCGCCACCACGCCACGGTAGGGGGCACCGGCCCGGGGGAGCGGCGACCACACAACCCGTTCTCCCGGGCCGCCTGTCCACGCCCCGAACGGAGAACCCACCCCCATGCCGCAGGGCACCGATGTCGCAGTTGCGAACTGTGTGAGCTGCGACATTGTCATCCGGAAGGGCAAGCCTCACGATGACGCGAACTGACCGGCGTCAAGGGAAGCAGCTCATCATGGGTGATCATGTGCATGTGCGACTCAGTCAGGGGCTGAGCGCATCGGATGACGGAGAACTGGTCGAGCACTCCCGCTGCCGGTGCGGTGCCACTTTCACCAAGGTGTTCGACGCTGAGGGCGGGGAGCCGGAACACCCACACGGTTCCTGATCGCACCATCGCCGGCAACGACACCGCATCGGCGCCAGGCCCTGCCGCCTGGCCTTGCCCTGCCGCTGCTGCCCGGACGCCCTCCCCCAGACAGCCGAACCGCCAGGGCCGTCACCGGGGCCGTGCGCACCGCAGAGAAGGCCGGGCTCCAGCACCGTCACCGGCGGATGACGGGCATGCCCCCGAGGGGGATCTTGGCGAGGACATCGCAGGATGATCCCGGCTGCTCAGCCGCACGAGGACGGCCGGGCAGCCGTTCCTTCCGCGCGGCTGACGCGCTGGCCGCCACACGGTCGCGAGGGCCGGGCGCGGATGCTCGACGTCGTCTACGAGCTCCGTGACGACCCGCGTGCGATCGGCCGGCGTTCTCGTGCTCACCACTGCGGCGCTGCGCGAGGTGGGCCCTGCAGCGGCCGGCGGACGCGTGGGTCGGGCAGTGACAGTGGGCATGGAGTCCGGACGCCACGCCACGCTGCGGGAGGTCATGCCCGACGAGGAGCGACCGGCCCCGTCACACTGACAGCAGGTGTGCCGACGAGACGAGGTGGTCGCGGATGAAGTTCGGAGTATCGACATTTGTCACCGATGAAGGCATTGGCCCCAAGGCGTTGGGACCCGCCCTGGAGGAGCGTGGGTTCGACTCCCTGCTGCTGGCCGAGCACTCGCATATTCCGGTCAAGCGGGAGTCCCCGTACCCGGGGGGCGGTGAGCTGCCGCGGATCTACTACCGGACGCTCGACCCGTTCGTGGCGCTCGCCGCGGCCGCCTCGGTGACCCGTGACCTGCTCCTGGGCACCGGCATCGCCCTGGTGATCCAGCGCGATCCGATCCACACCGCGAAGGAGGTCGCCTCCCTCGATCTGATCTCCGGCGGCCGGGCCGTTTTCGGGGTCGGCGCGGGCTGGAACCGCGAGGAGATGCGCAACCATGGGACGGATCCGGCCGTCCGCGGGCGGCTCATGGACGAACGCATCCGCGCGATGATCGAGCTGTGGACCAAGGAGAAGGCCGAGTTCCATGGCGACTTCGTCGACTTCGATCCCGTCTACGCCTGGCCCAAGCCGGTCCAGAAGCCGCATCCGCCCATCTGGGTCGGCGGCGACAGCGAGCGCGCTTTCGAACGCGTCGCCGCGTACGGTGCGGCGTGGATGCCGAGCGATCCACCGCTCGAGAAGCTGGGTGAACGCATCGCGCGTATGCGGCGGACGGCCGGTGACCGCCCGTCCGTCGTGGTGTACGCGGGCCGGTACGACCGGAAGGCGCTCGACACCTACGCCGAACTCGGCGTCGAACGCGTCCTGTTGTATCTGCCAACCCTGCCGGAGAACCAGACGCTGCGGACCCTGGACGAACTGGCCGAGGCCACGTCCGGCCACCGGTGACAGCTCGCGGCTGCCGCTGAATAGGAGCTGACCGTGCCGGACATGGCCGAGGGCGAGGCGCGCCGCCGGTTCACGACCGCGCGGGTGGCGCGCCTGGCGACGGTGGACGCGGGCCTGCGCCCGCATTTGGTGCCGGTCGTCTTCGCGGCCCACGGCGAGGAGATCGTCACCGCCGTCGACTGGAAGCCGAAGAGGTCGCAGCGGCTGAAACGGTTGGGCAACATCGCGGCCCACCCGGCTGTCTGCCTGCTCGTCGACGCGTACGACGAGGACTGGGAGCGGCTGTGGTGGGTCCGCGCGGACGGTGACGCCCGCGTGCTGCCGCCCGGCAACCAGGGCGAGTACCCGGCGGCCGTCGCCCTGTTGCGGGAGAAGTACGCGCCATACCGGCAGCGACCGCCGACCGGTCCGGCGCTCGTGATCGCCGTCCGCCGGTGGCACGGCTGGCGTGCCGCGTCGGGGGGGTAACCGTACTGGCAGGGGACACGCCGCCCCCGGCATCAGCTTGTCCTTTACAGTAAGTATCTTCAGCGCACCAGGAGATCGATGGCGACCTCCAGTCGTTCGAGGTAGAACTCCCGTGATGCGGCCTGATGCTTGAGGCAGCTGCGGCCAGCCGCAGCGGAAGGCACCGAGTTCCTGGCGCAAGTCCGGGTAGTCCGGCCTGCCAGCGCGGTGGCCCACACCCTGGCCAGCGCCGCGTGGAAGGCGCTGACGGCGTCATCGCCCCCAGTCGAGCCTCGCTCGCGAGGTCAGTTGTGCAGGTGCGGCCAACCAGTCGACGTGCCCGTCCTCTGGTTGGGTACCCGGCGAGCCCTCCTGAGGCACTGGCCGTCCGAACGACCTGGTGGCACCTCACCTGTCGGCTGGCGGCGGCGCGCACCAACCATGTTCACCCCAGTACAGGACGCCGCCTGCTGCCAGGGCAAAGCCGATTCCCGCGCCCACCAAAACACCGAAGATGCCTCCCGAGGCGAAGCCGAACACAGCTCCGGTCAGCAGCCCCATCAGCGAGGCACGGATGAAATACCTGCGAATCCTCTCGTCCGCAAAATCACCGCCTTTCACAGGGCCCTCTGCCCCGCCCTGCGACGACTAATCGATCGGCTCGTCACATAGGGTGAACGAGCGGTACTGTCGCCGCGCAGGCCCAGGAGCAACACCCGAATCGCCGGGCGTATGGGCCGGTCTGCCTGCGCGGTGGCCCGCATCCTGGCCAGCGTCGGTTGTCAGGCGAGGACGGTGTCGTCGTCCGCGGCCGCCCGACACGTCCCGGCTCCGCGACGTGTTCGCGCCCCGCCGTGGAGGGGCTCAGCAGCGAGCCGCCTCCTTATCCCCGTGCTCTTACGGGCCCCGGGCGCACCGATCCGAACTCAGGGTAAAGAGATGCAAAGTGATGCGAGGAGGCAGTTGAGAGCGCTATAGGCTCCCGCTGCACTTGCTCAGCTTCAAAAAGGGGGGATCTTTTGCGCACTCGTCTTGCTGTCTGCGCCGTGGCGGTCGCCGTCGCCGGCGTCTTCTTCAGCGCACCCTCCGCTTCCGCGGCGACGCTGCCGTCGACCAACACCGCTCACCACTGCATCCACCACACCACCGGGGTGTGCGGGTGGACGCACCACAAGAGGCCCGCGGACAAGTACGAGACCGCGAAGTGCACGGACGCTTCCCTGTCCTACTCCCGGCACTCGCAGGGCACCTGCTCCCACCACCACGGCGTCCGCTACTGGTTCAAGTAGACCGCCCCGGCAACGCCTGCCGTCCCCTGGACATGTGCGATGGCGGCCACCTTGCGGCATCCCGTTGGTGCGGCGCCCGAAGGCTCTCGGGCGCCGCACCAGCGCACGCCTGTCCAGGGTTCACGTCATCAGAGCTGCTGCACCGAGCCGGTGGTGGTTACTGTGCTCGGACAGATGCTCCGTAGCTGTCGGTCTGGCGGAGCACCGTGGCCTCCCGGGCCGGTGCGGGCCATACCTGGATGAGGTACCACTCGGTGATGTCGTCTGGGGCGAGGTCGATGGCCGTGTCCCGGCCCCGTGCATGGACACGCAGCCGGTAGTCGCCGGGACCGTCGAAGGACAACTCGGGCAACTCCTCGTCCAGGTCGGCCATCAAGCCCCGCACCATCAGTTCACCCGAGGCGGAGTGCAGCGGCACTTCGACGATCTCCTCCCATTCGGCGTCCCCTGGCTGGGGGCGTCGGCGTGGAGGGTGACGTTGACGATGCGCACGACCGCGGTCGCGGTCGTGGTCATGGTCGGCGGCCGATGTCGGCACGACTTCGAGCAGATTGTGCTGACGATCCGGGCAGCCCTCACCGAGGTCGGGCGCCCGCTGCTGGCCTTCACCCTGACGCTGCGCCGCTACTGACCACCCGGGCGAGCCGCTGGAGGAGTACCTGCGCCGCGCCGGCCTCGGCTACCGGTGCGGGCAGGCACTGCTCCAGCGGATGCAGTCCGCGCTCGCCGACGTCACCCAGGTGCTCATGCTGCCCGGCACCATCGGCTCGGTCGTCGGCCAGGCCACCGGCGCAACCAACCGCTGCCATCCACCACCCATTCACGCCTGGATCTCGCGGCCGATGAGGGCGGCGGGGAAGCGCGCTGATCTGCCGCGGCTGGACTCGTGGTCGGGGTACAACCACGGGCCAGACCGCGGCGCGCGGTTGCTGACACGGGTAGGGCCAGCGGCGCCAACTGGACCAGGGCGCCAATCAGGAGCAAGGGTTGCGGTAGGGGGCCTCCGCCACGTGGCGACGCCACTGGTCACGGGTGAGGGCTCTTCCGGTGGCCGTGCAGATGCGGTGGATGGCCTGTTCGGCGTTGAGCATCCACAGTCGGGTGGTGCCGTCCAGGCCCCCAGTGGCAAGGGTCTGGCCGTCGGGTGTGAAGACCAGGGTGCCGATCTCCTCGGTGTGTCCCACCAAGGGGTCGCCCACCGTGGTGGGATGCGCGGGATGGGTGACGTCGTAGAGCCTGATCATGCCATCGCCGGTACCGACGGCCAGCCGATGCCCGTCGGGCCGGAACGCGGCGCCGGTAACCGAACCGCCGGCGTCCAGCGCGGCGCCCAGCGGGGTGACATGGGAAGGGTCGGAGGTGTTCCACAGGCGGATCGTGCCGTCGGTGCTGCCGATGGCCAGCGTGTCGCCGTGGGGGGGCAAACGTCACCACGTCGCCGACGAAGGACCTGCCGCGCCGGACCGGGTGCGTGGGGTCGGTGATGTCCCACAGCAGGATGCGTCGGTCCTGGTCGACGACCGCGAGTAGATGACTGTCCGGGCTGCGCGCCAGCGGTCCGGCCCCGGCGTTCTTCTCCAGCACGGCGGCACGGCCCTCCTCATGGGGGTGCCGGGGGTCGTCGATGTTCCAGGTGCGGATGCGGACGCCGTCGTCAAAGGTCTCGAACGGCAGCTTGCCGTCGCCGTCCCCGATGTCCGCCCCGATGGCGCTCGATTGGTCACTGGTCTCCTCGTGGGTGACCAGTCTGTGTCCGTCCGGGGTAAAGGCCAGGAGGACGATGGTGTCGTGGTGGCCCGCGGCGAGATGACCGAGCGCTCGCGGCCGTGCGGGGTGGGACACGTCGTAGAGGCGTACCCCGCCGTTGGGCGAGATGACGGCGAGCAGGTGCCCGCGCGGAGCGAACTCCGCTGCGGTGCCCGGCAGAGAGCCAGCCAAAGGGCGGGGATCAACCGGATCGCTGGTGTCCCACAGCCGCACCGGTCCGTTCTCCGTACAGGCCGCCGCCATGGTCCGCCCGTCCGGGGCGAACCCAGCGGCGCTCCAGGTCCCGCAACCGAGCCAGCTGACCGGGCAGGGTGGGCTGCTGCAGCAGCTGACCAAGCGGGTCCTGGAGTCTGCCCTGGAAGGTGAGATCACCGATCACCTCGGTTATGAGAAGCACGATGCGGCCGGCCGGGGCAGCGGCAACTCCCGCAACGGAAGCCGGGCCAAGACCGTGCTGACCGACGTCGGGCCGGTCGAGGTCAAGGTGCCGCGTGACACCTCGGGCACGTTCGAGCCGCAGATCGTCAAGAAGCGGCAGCGGCGGCTGACCGGAGTCGACGAGATGGTGCTGTCGCTGTCCGCGAAGGGGCTCACTCACGGCGAGATCGCCGCCCACCTGGCCGAGGTCTATGGGGCCGAGGTGTCCAAGCAGACCATCTCCACCATTACCGACCAGGTCATGGAGGGCATGGCCGCCTGGCAGAGCCGCCCGCTGGACCGCGTCTACCCGGTCTTGTTCGTCGATGCGATCAACGTGAAGATCCGCGACCAGCAGGTCGCCAACCGGCCGATCTACCTGGTCATGGCGGTGACCGTGGAGGGCGAGCGGGACATCCTCGGCATCTGGGCCGGCGACGGCGGCGAGGGCGCGAAGTACTGGCTGCAGGTGTTCACCGAGCTGAAGAACCGCGGCCTCGAGGACGTGCTGATGCTGGTCTGCCGACGGGCTGAAGGGCCTGCCCGACGCGGTGGAGACGGTCTGGCCTCGAACGATTGTCCAGACCTGCATCGTCCATCTCCTGCGCAACTCGTTCCGTTACGCGGCCCGCCAGGACTGGGACAAACTCGCTTAGGCCCTCAGGCCCGTCTACACCGCGCCGACGGCCGAGGCGGCCGAGGAACGGTTCCTGGAGTTCACCGAGGTCTGGGGAAAGAAGTATCCGGCGATCGTGAAGCTGTGGTCGGACGCCTGGGCCGAGTTCGTCCCCTTCCTCGCCTACGACGTGGAGATCCGCAAAGTCATCTGCTCGACGAACGCGATCGAGTCGTTCAACGCCCGCATCCGCAAGGCCGTGCGAGCCCGCGGGCACTTCCCGACCGAAGCCGCCGCCCTCAAATGTGTCTATCTCGCGCTGATGAGCCTGGACCCAACCGGCAAGGGACGACGCAGGTGGACCATGCGCTGGAAAGCGCCGCTGAACGCCTTCCAGATCGCCTTCGACGGCCGACTGACCCCAAGCAACCACTGACCACCTCAACAACCAAGATCAGCCGTTAAGTTGACACTCCCGAGGACCGCAATAGGAGGCAACGCGACCGGCCACGGAGTCCGTTCCAGACTGCGTGGCCGGGGCCTGGTCAGCAGGCTACAGCTGCGGCTGTGGCATCCGCTGCCAGCTGAAGGGGCCGTACGTGGTGTTGGTGACAGGGTAGTTGGAGTTGGGGTCAGCAGTCAGTTTCAGCCATTCCAGCGGTGTCGTGCTGCCGTGTACGACGATGCGGTGGAAGTTGGGGACGTTGTAGTACGGGTGCTCGTTCCACGCGTTGTTGCCCGGGTCGTGAGCGCATACGCTGGCGCCGGTGGCCGGGTCCGTCTCGCCGGTGCACGTCGCCGTCGACGACAGGGGGTTGTCCGAGCGGTACAGGTGCGAGTCACCGTTGAGCATGAGCACCGGACGGTTGAACTCGGTGGTTTTCGCCGCGACCTCGCTGATGACCGGCTCGTAGTTCGTCAGGTGGTCCTTGGTCTTGCCGTCGAGGTCCCACATGTCGGCCTGCGCGGAGATCACTACGGCCTTCGCGTGCTTGGCCTGGGCGTCGGCGAAGGCGGCATCGAGCCAGCGGACGTCGGCCGCGGTCCGGTTGGTCCGTTCGTCGGTCTGCGCCTGAGTCGCGGTCGGCACCTTGTACCAGGGGTCGGCGTCGTTGTTCGACCCGCCGGGCACGTTGATGGTGACGAAGACGATGTCGTTCTGTGCCCACATCACGTTCTCGGCGTACTGGGCGTCGCCCGGGTGGCTCGGGTCGTAGGCGGTGGCCTGGGAGACCACGCTCAGTGTGCCGCTGCCGAGGGTGTGGCCGGGCTGCGCGAAGAAGTCCTGGCGGATCTTCGCGAGGTTGTCGAGCGGGTTGCCGCAGCGGTAACTGACACAGTCCGCGGGGTTGGTGGACAGACCGCTCGTGCCGATGTAGTTGATCGCGCCGGAGGTCGGGTCGTAGAAGCCACCGCCCTGGCCGGGCGAGGTGAGGCTCGACGCCTTGTGGCAGTCGGCCCACTCGTTGTCGCCCGGTGTGTAGAGGAGCGGCTTGGCGAAGGTCTGCCACACGGTCGCGATCGAGGCGTCGTAGTCCTCGGTGCAGAACTCCTTGCCCGAGTGGATGTCGCCCACCTGGATGACGTCACTGACCGCGGGATCGCTGTTGATGGTACCGATGAACGCCGGGGTCTTCTGGAACTGCGAGGTGTCGGCGGTCTGGCCCGCGGGCGCGTACGCCGACCTGCCGTACGGCGTGTCTCCGAATACGGCGAGCGTCAGTGGGCTGCCGGCCGCCGATGCGGTGACGGCTGGCAGTACGGAAGAAGCAAGGCCGACGGCGACGAGCGTGATGAGCCCGCGCCTGAACATGCGTCCCAACGTGCGTCCTCTCTCAGGTCCGGTTGAGGGGGGCGCTCCAGTGGACTGGATCGGAGCGAGCCCGGCATGGCGTCAACGGCCGCCTGGAGATGACGAGCAAGAGAAGTTCCGGTGGTGTCCAGGCCCGTTTGCTCCCGGCGTGACTCAGTCACCTTCGAGATCTGGACCGGCTTGGCTGTCGGGCTCTGCCAGTGGTGCGCATTCGGGAGGTGGAGTCAGCTGAGGCGTCCCCTGGAGTGTGAACACGGGGGTTCATGCTGCCAGCGTGAGTGTACGTACTCTCTGCTGTTGCTGTTCGAATTCGGCTGGTGAGAGGTACTTGAGGGCACTGTGGCGTCTGCGGGCGTTGTAGTAGGTGAGCCACTGGAAGATCTCCAGCCGCGCCTGGCGCATCGTCGAGAACAGCCGTTGGTGCATCGTCTC
>NZ_JBEYXB010000047.1:0-27871 GCF_040644935.1 Streptomyces sp. NPDC046915
AAGCTAAGCCTCACAGCGCCGATGGTACTGCAGGGGGGACCCTGTGGGAGAGTAGGACACCGCCGAACAAATATTGGGAAAGCCCCCGCACCTCATGGTGCGGGGGCTTTCTGCATTTCTGGGCCGGCGTGCGGGGCCTGGCTCCGGAGGAGGATTCAGAACCGCCCTTCCGGTCAGAGGCGCCCTGCCGCCTTGAGAGCCAAATAGGCATCGGCCAGTGCTGGAGCAAGCTCATCCGGTGTCGCGTCCACAACGGTCACACCATGACGGCGGAGCTGCTCGGCAGTCCGGTGCCGCTCAGCCTGAGCCTGTGCGGCGGCCGCGGCCTCGTACACCGCCTCGGTGCTGCCCCGCGCTGTCGCCATGCGCGCGATGTGCGGGTCGGCCACGGATGCCAGCAGGACGGTGTGGCGCTGGGTGAGCTGCGGAAGAACGGGGAGCAGACCCTGTTCGACCGGTGCCGCGTCCAGGGTGGTGAGCAGGACGATCAGGGAGCGGCGCGGGGCTGTCCGCCGTGCAGTGGCCGTGAGGCCCCGGGCGTCGGTCTCGACGAGTTCGGGTTCGAGTGTCGCCATCGCATTGACGACGGACGGCAACACGTCTCTCGCCGTCCGGCCCTGGACCAGGGCGCGGACCCGGCGGTCGTATGCGAGGAGGTCGACGCGGTCGCCGGCCCGGGAAGCGAGTGCCGCCAGGAGCAGTGCCGCGTCCATGGAGGCGTCCAGGCGAGGTGCGTCGCCGACGCGCCCCGCCGAGGTGCGGCCGGTGTCGAGGACCAGGAGGATGTGCCGGTCCCGTTCCGGACGCCAGGTACGTACCGCGACCGTGGACTGTCGGGCAGTGGCGCGCCAGTCGATGGAACGGGTGTCGT
Source organism: Streptomyces sp. NPDC046915 (assembly GCF_040644935.1). Lineage (NCBI taxonomy): Bacteria > Bacillati > Actinomycetota > Actinomycetes > Kitasatosporales > Streptomycetaceae > Streptomyces > Streptomyces sp. NPDC046915. The sequence goes on from NZ_JBEYXB010000047.1 coordinate 872, forward strand.
CGCCGGGAACGTACTCGCGCAGACTGTCGAATTCGGTGCCCTCGCCGCGGGTGAGCACGCTGGTGCGGCCGTCGAGTTCACGCAGACGAGCGAGTTTCGACGGGAGGTGCTTGCGGCTGGTGAACGGGGGCAGGACTCGTACCGTCCAGGGAACTCGGTGCGCGCCCTGGCGGGCGAACAGGCCCAGGGGGCCGTACGAGCGGATGGTCACGCGGTCGGCCTGCCGGTCGCCGCGGCGGGTGGGCCTGAGCCGGGTCGTGACTCGTCGGCGTTCGCCCGCCGGCACCGTGAGACGGTGCCGGGAGGCTTCGCCCTCGGTGCCGCGCTGCCAGCTGCTGGGCGGCCAGGCATCCCGCAGTCTGGCTCGGAGCGGGCGCCCGGACGGATTGGTGACGGTGAGCGTGACCTCGGCGGCCTCGCCCAGGCGCACGGAGGTGTCACCCGAGCGGGTCAGGACGAGCCGTCGTACGGGTGCCGCCAACGCGAAGTCGCATGCGCAGGCCACGGCCAGCGGACCGTTGACAGCGAGAATGCCCGTCCAACCGGGTCCCCAGATGCCGACGGGAATCGAGCCGAGGGCTGCGATGAGGGCGGCGCGCCCGGTGAGGGCCATCAGCGGGGGACCGGGACGTGGGCGAGGATCGCGTTGATGACGGAGTCGGCCGTGACGCCCTCCATCTCGGCCTCCGGGCGCAGCTGGACGCGGTGCCGGAGGGTCGGCAGAGCGAGGGCCTTGACGTCGTCGGGGATGACGTAGTCGCGGCCGGTCAGCCATGCCCAGGCGCGTGAGGTGGCCAGGAGGGCGGTCGCTCCGCGCGGTGAGACGCCGAGGGTCAGGGACGGTGACTCGCGCGTGGCACGGCAGATGTCGACCACGTAGCCGGTGATCTCGGGGGAGACCGCCGTCTTGGCGACGGCGGCGCGTGCGGCTTCCAGGTGCGCGGGGCCGGCGACGGGGCGTACGCCGGCGGCGCGCAGGTCGCGTGGGTTGAAGCCCTCGGCGTGGCGGGTGAGGACGTCGATCTCGTCCTGGCGTGAGGGCAGAGGGATCGTCAGTTTGAGGAGGAAGCGGTCCAGTTGGGCCTCGGGGAGGGGGTACGTGCCCTCGTACTCGACCGGGTTCTGAGTGGCGGCGACCAGGAACGGTTCCGGGAGCGGACGGGGCGTGCCGTCGACCGTGACCTGACGTTCCTCCATGGCTTCCAGGAGGGAGGACTGGGTCTTGGGGGGCGTGCGGTTGATCTCGTCGGCGAGCAGCAGGTTGGTGAAGACGGGGCCGGGCTGGAAGGAGAACTCGGCGGTGCGGGTGTCGTAGACGAGGGAGCCGGTGATGTCGCTCGGCATGAGGTCGGGGGTGAACTGGACACGCTTCGTCTCCAGTTCGAGTGCGGAGGCGAGTGCGCGGACGAGCAACGTCTTGGCGACTCCAGGGACTCCTTCAAGCAGTACGTGTCCGCGGCAGAGGAGGGCGACGACGAGGCCGGTCACGGCGGGGTCCTGGCCGACCACGGCTTTGGCGATCTCGGCGCGCAGGGACTCCAGGGAGGCACGGGCGGCGCCTGGGTCCCCGGTGTACCCGGCGTTGTCAGTGGTCGGGTCCATCATGGACGGCGTACCTCTCTTTCGAGGGCGTCGAGTTGGTCGGAGAGTGTGATGAGGGCCGCGTCGTCGCGGGGCGGCGGGCCGAACAGGAGGGCGTGCAGGGACTGTCCGTCGCTGTGGAGGTGGGCGGACAGCGCGGGCAGCAGTGCCTCGGGCGCGTCGGCCTGGGCGACGGGGACGCCGACCAGGGGGGCGAGGCGTGTGCGGGTGGTGGAGCGCAGGGCGGCGGCCGCGCGGTCGCGGGCGTTGGCCTTGCGGTAAAGACGGGCGCGGCCTTCGACGGTTTCGGAGGCGCGGATCGCTACGGGGAGTCGTTCGGCTACGAGGGGGCCGAGCCGGCGTGCCCGCCAGAGGGCGGCGAGGGCGGCGGCGATGAAGAGCTGAAGTGTGCCCCAGAGCCAGCCCGAGGGGAGCAGGTCGAAGAAGCCCTTGCGGTCGCCCGTGCCGGTGGCCGAGGTGTCGGAGAGCGAGGGGAGGTACCAGACCAGATGGGGGCGCGAGCCGAGGAGTTGGAGGGCGAGCGAGGCGTTGCCCTGCTTGTCGAGACGGTCGTTGTAGAGGATGTCGGGGGCGCCGAGGACGACGGTGTCGCCGCCTCCGGAGGCCGCGGGGACGCGGACCAGGGTGGCCAGGCGCTCGCTGGGGTAGCACGAGTCGGCGTCGAGGTGGGTGGTGGTGTAGCGGATGCCGCCCGTCTCGGCGGTGCCCGCGCTCTGGGCGGCGGGCAGGTCGCAGTGGGGTGCGAGTGCCGAGTGGAAACTGGTGGCGGGGTCCGCGGTGACCCCGGGAGCGAGTCGTTCGACGGACGAGCTGCCCGCGGCGACGAGGACGGTGCGGCCACCCGAGTGGGCGGTGGCGGAGCGCAGTCGCGTCTGTTGGCGGTGGGTCAGCAGGTCGGGGACGGCGACCAGGAGAGTGGTGCGCGGGCCGGCCGAGGCGCGGGCCTCGTCGAGCGTGGTGACCACGCGTGTGGAGACGCCCCGGCCGGCCAGGAGCGCGGCGACGGCCCGGCTGCCGTAGGGGTCGGCCGAGCGCGGGTCGAGTTCGCCGTGTTTGACGTCGGAGCGGACGACGGCGATCGCGACGGCGCCGATCAGGAGCAGCACCAGGGCGATGACCACACCTCGCGCGCGGGTCCACACCTGGCGTGCGGTGAGGGAGGCCGAGGTGGAGGGGAGGGCGGCCCCGGCGGTCATCCGGCGCCTCCCTGGCGGGTGTTGCCGGCCGCGCTGGGGACGCTGTTCGCCAGGACCGGGCTGGTGCGGTCCAGGTCGCGGTCGAGTTCGGCGATGCGGTGGTACGACTGCTCGCTCGCCCTGCGCCCGCCGTATGTGACGTCGTCGAACTCGCGGGCGGAGGCGCGCAGCCGGTCCGTGTGCGAGGGCAGGGCGCGGCCGGCTTCGGCGGCGGCTTCGTCGGCCGTCCGGCCGGGACGGACGTCGAGCAGGGCGCGTTCCTCGAGGGAGCGGACGATGGCGCGCATCCGTTCCTGGACTGCCTGGTTCCAGTGGCCCTGGGCGGCGTGTGCCTCGGCGGCCGCGCGGTGCTCGGCGGCGCTGCGGGGCCGGTCGTCGAACAGGGCTGCGGCGGAGGTCGGTTGGCGGCGCGGGGTGCCCAGGCGCCACCACAGGGCGGCCAGGACGGCGACGACGGCCAGGACCACGACGATCAGGCCGAGTCCTCCACCGGGTGTCGCGGCGGAGGCGGCGTTGAGCACCCGGTCGACCCAGTCCCAGAAGGCGTTGAGGGCGCGTTCGAGGAGACTGGGGTCGTTCTCGTGGTACATCCGCTTGGACAGTTCGCGCCGTGCCGCTTCTCGTGCGGGGTCGCGTGGAGTGGTCACCGGCGGCTCGTCGCCGGAGCGCGCCAGTGAGACGAGAATTCCCCCCGTAAGGCTCACCGCATCAGCTCCCCGGGGTCGTGCCGGTGCCGTAGCCCTGGACGCCGGCGGCGCGGGCCAGTTCGAGGTCGAGGGCCTCGCGGCGGATGCGCTGGTCGATGTACAGGAGCACGGTGACGCCCGCCGTGATCGGGAACGTGATCATGGAGCCGATCACCGAGCCGATGCCGCTGATGATGAGGAATGTCCAGCCGAGGTCCCCGCCGGTGCCGTTGAGGAAGTCGGAGACGCTGTTGCCGCTGGCCGCGGCGGCGATCGCGGCGAAGGGGATGGCGATGATCGAGGCGACGATGTTCGCGATGATCGCGGCGAGCAGCTGGATGCCGAAGACCCGCCACCAGGCGCCGCGGACCAGCTTCGCGGAGCGGCTCATCGACTTCACGATGCCCTGCTTCTCCAGCATCAGCGCCGGAGAGGCGAGGGAGAAGCGGACCATGAGCCACAGGGCGACGATGGCGGCACCGAAGATGCCGAGGACGGCGAGTGCGGCGGCGCCGTCCCCGCTGCCGCCGGCGACCGCGACGAGGATGCCGGGCAGCGCGCCTGCGAACGCGATGCCGAAGGCGATGAGCAGCAGCAGGAAGATGAGGCCGAACAGCTTCGGGATCTGTGGCCGGGCGTCGCGCCAGGCTTCACCGGTGGTCACCGACTTGCCGAGTACGGCGCGGCTGGTCACGGCTGTCAGCAGGGCGGTCGCGACGATCGTGCCGAGCAGCGAGATCAGGACGACGACGCCGGAGTTCAGCATGACGTCGCCCATGGCCCGGGTCACTTCGCCGAGGGTGGCGCTGGGGTCGTCGAGGGCCGCGGTGTCGGCGCTGTTGTTGAGGACGAGTCCTTGGAGGAGGACGATGACGACCTCGATGACCACGGCGACGGTCAGCGAGATACCCAGGACCGTGCGCCAGTAGGTGCGCATGGTGGAGACGGCTCCGTCGAGGATCTCCCCCACGCCCAGCGGGCGCAGCGGGATCACACCGGGCTTGGCCGCGGGCGGGGGACCGCCCCAGCCGCCGCCCCAGGCGCCGTATCCGCCGGGACCCCCGTAGCCACCCGGGCCTCCGTATCCGCCGGGCCCTCCGTATCCGCCGGGCCCTCCAGGGCCGCCGCCGGGGTACTGACCGCCCCAGCTCGGGCCGGGGGGTGGCGGCGGTGGTGCCTGGCCTGGGCCGGGACTGCCGGTGGGCGCGGACCATTGGCCGGGTGGCGGCTGCTCCTTGGACCACTTCGAGCCGGAGTCCTGCGTGTCCGCGCCCGGTTGTTCGGCGGGCTGTGCGGGGCCCGGCCGGTCGGCGGGCTCGGCAGGTCGGGACGCGCCGGTTTCCTGCCCGTCGGACGGTGCGGATCCGGGCGAGGCCCAGCCCGGAGTGTCTTTCATCGAAGCTCCTTCACGGTGCCCGTCCGCGGTCGCGGCGGCAGGTTGGCAGCCATCGTGTCATGGGGCGGTCGTCGGCGGACCGGCCGCGGTATGGGCTGCACGCCTTCAATTGTCCGCCGGATACGGGGCAGACTGACGGCATGGCTGATCAGTACGCGCAAGCCCGCGAGGACAACCGGCCGACCGAGAAATCGGCGATCCGATGGGAGGAGCCACCCGAAGGCCCCGTACTGGTCCTTCTCGACCAGACGAGACTGCCGACCGAGGAGGTCGAGCTGGTGTGCACGGACGCGTCGGCGCTGGTCGAGGCGATCCGTTCGCTCGCGGTGCGCGGTGCGCCGCTGCTCGGTATCGCGGGGGCGTACGGTGTCGCGCTCGCCGCCGCGCGGGGCTTCGACGTGGAAGAGGCCGCCGGGACGCTCGAGGGCGCCCGCCCGACCGCGGTGAACCTGTCCGTCGGCGTGCGCAGGGCCCGGTCCGCGTACCGCGCCGCGCTCACCAAGGGCGGGGACGCCAAGCAGGCGGCCGCGGCGGCGCTGGCCGCGGCGCGGGCGCTGCACCGGGAGGACGCCGAGGCCAGTGCTCGTATGGCCGAGCACGGGTTGGCGCTGCTGGACGAGCTGCTGCCCGGGGGCGGGCACCGGATCCTCACCCACTGCAACACCGGATCGCTGGTGTCCGGCGGCGAGGGCACGGCGTTCGCGGTGGTGCTCGCCGCGCACCGGGTGGGGCGGCTGCGGCGCCTGTGGGTGGACGAGACCCGTCCGCTGTTGCAGGGGGCGCGGCTGACGGCGTACGAGGCGGCCCGCAGCGGTATGGGGTACACCTTGCTGACCGACAACGCGGCGGGCTCGCTGTTCGCGGCCGGCGAGGTGGACGCGGTGCTGATAGGGGCGGACCGCATAGCGGCCGACGGTTCGGTGGCGAACAAGGTGGGGAGCTATCCACTCGCGGTGCTGGCGCGGTACCACCATGTGCCGTTCATCGTGGTGGCGCCGGTGACGACGATCGATCCGGAGACACCGGACGGGGCGTCCATCGAGGTCGAGCAGCGACCCGGCTTCGAGGTGACCGAGGTCGTGGCACCGCAGATGCCGGTGACGGGTGCGGGTGGCGGGATTCCGGTGGCTCCCTTGGGGACTCAGGCGTACAACCCGGCGTTCGACGTGACGCCGCCGGAGCTGATCACCGCGATCGTCACCGAGGAGGGCGCCGTCTCACCGGTGACGGCCGAGGCACTCGCGGGGCTGTCCGCCCGGTGAGCCCCGTTCCGTGGGGGTGTTCGCCGGGCCCTTGGGACGAGGGCAGACAGTAGTGGTCCCGTACGACTATCGTCACTGGCCAGTGACGTCGCTCACCAGCGCCCCGGTCACTGTTACGAGAATGGGATGATGTCGTTTATGAAGGGACGAGTCCTTGTCGTCGACGACGACACCGCACTGGCCGAGATGCTCGGCATTGTGCTGCGTGGTGAAGGTTTTGAGCCGTCTTTCGTAGCCGACGGCGACAAGGCGCTGGCAGCATTCCGTGAGTCCAAGCCCGATCTTGTGCTGCTCGATCTGATGCTGCCCGGGCGGGACGGTATCGAGGTGTGCCGCCTGATCAGGGCGGAGTCCGGGGTGCCGATCGTGATGCTCACGGCCAAGAGCGACACCGTCGATGTCGTGGTGGGCCTGGAGTCGGGCGCCGACGACTACATCGTGAAGCCCTTCAAGCCGAAGGAGCTGGTGGCCCGGATCCGGGCGCGGCTGCGGAGGTCGGAGGAGCCCGCGCCGGAGCAGCTGGCCATCGGTGACCTGGTCATCGATGTGGCCGGTCACTCGGTGAAGCGGGAGGGGCAGTCGATCGCCCTGACGCCGCTGGAGTTCGACCTGCTGGTCGCGCTCGCGCGCAAGCCGTGGCAGGTGTTCACGCGTGAGGTGCTGCTGGAGCAGGTGTGGGGCTACCGGCACGCGGCGGACACGCGGCTGGTCAACGTGCATGTGCAGCGGCTGCGTTCCAAGGTCGAGAAGGACCCGGAGCGGCCGGAGATCGTGGTGACCGTCCGTGGTGTGGGTTACAAGGCGGGACCGAGCTGACATGTCAGGTGACAGTGCCGCTTCGGCTCCCGGCCGGTCCGGGGACCGGCCGGGGCGGCCTGTCGGCCGTAAGGCGGCGGGTTCGCGCTGGGGACGCCTCTTCGAGGGCGGGCTGCTGCAGGGCGGGTTCCAGGGGAGCCCGGTCCTCCGGCTGATCATGCGCTGGGTGCGCCGGCCGCTGCTGCCGGTGATGCGGCTGTGGCGCCGCAACATCCAGCTCAAGGTCGTCGCCACGACCCTGCTGATGTCGCTGGGCGTCGTCCTGCTGCTGGGCTTCGTCGTCATCGGCCAGGTGCGCAACGGTCTGCTGGACGCCAAGGTGAAGGCGTCGCAGAGCCAGGCCACCGGCGGTTTCGCGGTGGCCAAGCAGAAGGCCGACGAGGCCGCGGGAGACACCGCCGCCACCGATCAGACCTCGACCGCGGACGGGCGGCCGTCCCAGACGCTCATCCAGTGGATGAGCGACCTCGTCGAGTCGCTGTCCAGTGGCGGCCAGGGCGCCTTCGACGTCGTGACGCTCCCGGCCGGCGACGGGAGCGGCGGCGGGCGCAGTCCGCGCGGCTCCGGGCATGTCGACGCCACGACCAGTGTGCCGGACGACCTGCGTGCCCGGGTCAACGAGAGCACGACGGCGGCTCAGAGCTACACCCGCGTCGTCTACACCAACGGCAGGGAGTCCCAGCCGGCGCTGGTCATCGGCAAGCAGGTCAACGACCCCAACGGTGACCCGTACCAGCTGTACTACCTCTTCCCGCTCACGCAGGAGGAGAAGTCGCTGAGCCTGGTCAAGGGCACGCTGGCGACCGCCGGGCTGTTCGTCGTCGTACTCCTGGGGGCCATCGCGTGGCTGGTGGTGCGGCAGGTGGTCACGCCGGTGCGGATGGCGGCCGGGATCGCCGAGCGGCTGTCCGCGGGCAAGCTCCAGGAGCGGATGAAGGTCACCGGCGAGGACGACATCGCGCGGCTCGGCGAGGCCTTCAACAAGATGGCGCAGAACCTCCAGTTGAAGATCCAGCAGCTGGAGGACCTGTCGCGGATGCAGCGGCGGTTCGTGTCGGACGTGTCGCACGAGCTGCGGACGCCGCTGACGACCGTGCGCATGGCCGCCGACGTCATCCACGAGGCCCGTGAGGACTTCGACCCGGTGACCGCGCGGTCGGCGGAACTGCTCGCCGACCAGCTGGACCGGTTCGAGTCGCTGCTCGCGGACCTGCTGGAGATCAGTCGCTTCGACGCGGGCGCGGCGGCCCTGGAGGCCGAGCCGATAGACCTCAGGGAGGTCGTACGGCGGGTGGTCAGCGGCGCCGAGCCGCTCGCGGAGCGCAAGGGCACGCACATACGTGTCCTCGGCGACCAGCAGCCCGTCGTGGCCGAGGCGGACGCCCGGCGTGTGGAGCGGGTGCTGCGCAACCTCGTGGTCAACGCCGTGGAGCACGGCGAGGGCAGGGACGTCGTCGTCAAGCTGGCGGCGGCGGGCGGCGCGGTCGCGGTCGCGGTGCGGGACTACGGCGTCGGGCTCAAGCCCGGCGAGGCGACCCGCGTCTTCAGCCGCTTCTGGCGCGCGGACCCGGCACGCGCGCGTACCACCGGTGGTACGGGTCTGGGGCTGTCGATCGCCCTGGAGGACGCCCGGCTGCACGGCGGCTGGCTTCAGGCCTGGGGTGAGCCCGGTGGTGGTTCGCAGTTCCGGCTGACGCTGCCGCGGACCGCGGACGAGCCGCTGCGGGGCTCGCCGATACCCCTGGAGCCCAAGGACTCGCGGCGCAACCGGGGGCTCGACGACGCCGGTCTGCCGGGCGGGGGCGACGGCAAGCGTGCCACGGTCCCGGTGCAGCCGACGGGCGGCCAGGCGCCGCCGCTGTCGCCGCGTGATCCGATCGTGCCCCGTCTGGCCACCGTCAGCCCCGCCGCCGACCCGACCGCGCTGCCCGGCAACGGCGCGCGCGTGGTGCCGCGGCCCAACGGTGCCGCGCGGAGGCAGGACGGCACGCCCGCCGCGGGCACGGCGCGCGAGGAGACCGAGGGCCGCGCGAACGCCGTCGAGGACTTGAACGAGCCAGGGGAGGCATTTCGTGGGCGCTGACCACGAGGGGGGCGTGCGTCGGCGGCCGGTGCGCGCGGTGGTGTACGCCGTCTGTGGCGTCGTACTGCTGGCGGGGTGCGCCTCGATGCCCGACAGCGGGGATCTGCGCGACGTCGAGTCCACGCCCCGGCAGGACACCCAGGTGCGGGTCTTCGCGATGCCGCCGGCCGAGGACGCCCAGCCCGGGGAGATCGTGCAGGGCTTTCTGGAGGCGCTGACCAGCGACGATCCGGACTATGACACGGCGCGCAAGTATCTGACCACCGATGCCGCGAAGCAGTGGCGGCCCGAGCGTCTGACCACGGTGCTCGCGGACGGGCCCAGCATCGCGCCCGACCCGCAGCCGGGCGGCCGCGAGGACGCCGACAACGTCTCCTACACGCTGGCCGGGGACAGGGTCGCGACGGTGGACGCGAAACAGGCGTACGCGCCCGCCGGCGGGCCGTACAGCAAGAAGCTGCATCTGACGCGGGACGCCAAGACCAGGCAGTGGCGTATCACCGAGCTGCCGTCGGGCGTCGTCATGGGCAAGTCCGACTTCCAGCGCAACTACAAGTCCGTCGACAAGTACTACTTCGCGTCGAACACCTGGGTGGGGACGAGCGGGCAGCCGGTCGCCGTCGCCGACCCGGTCTTCGTGCGCGAGGGCGTGGACCCGATGACCCAGGTGGTGCGGTCCCTGATCAGTGGGCCCACGAGCTGGCTGTCACCCGTGGTCAGATCCAGCTTCCCCACGGGTGCGGCACTGCGGAAGGGTACCGACTCGCTGACGCCCGACGACCAGAACGTGCTGACGGTGCCGCTGAACGACAAGGCCTCCGGGGTGGGGGTGGCCCAGTGCAACGAGATGGCCACCCAGTTGCTGTTCACCCTGCGGAACCAGACGCCCACGGTGGACGCGGTGGACCTGCGGGGCACCGGGGGCAAGAGGCTGTGCGACCTCAGACAGGACCGGGCCGAGAGCACCGCCTGGGACGCCGCCGCGAAGAGTCCCGAGTACCTGTACTTCCTCGATGGCAAGCACCGGCTGGTACGGATGGTCGGCGGCGGCCCGGGGACCAGTGCCGTGCCGGTGCCGGGCGCGCTGGGCGACAGCGGCAAGGAGCTGCGTTCGGTGGCCGTCTCGCGTGACGAGCGCACCGCGGCCGGGGTCGACATCGGCGGCGGCTCGCTGTACGTCACGTCGCTGACCTCGCAAGGTTCGCTCGGTGACGCCGTGGTCACCAGCCACGGCGCGACCAGGGACGACCGGCTCACCACGCCCAGCTGGGACGCCCGGGGCGACCTGTGGGTGGCCGACCGCAATCCTCACGCTTCGCGGCTGCTCCTGCTGGAGCAGGGCAGGGGAGAGCCGGTCACCGTGCAGACCCCGGAGCTGCCCGGACGCATCAGGGACGTGCGGGTGGCGGCCGACGGGGTCCGGATAGCGCTCGTGGTGGAGAAGGACGGCAAGCAGTCCCTGCTCGTCGGCCGTGTCGAGCGGGACGACAGGTCCACGGGGCACCCGGTGTCGGTCACGGAACTGCGCTCGGTGACACCGGAACTGGAGGAGGTCACCGCCATGTCGTGGGCGGGCGACAGCCGGCTCGTGGTGGCCGGACAGGAGCACGGGGGACTGCTGCAGATGCGGTACGTCCAGGTCGACGGCTCCACGCCGGAGGGCACGGCGCCCGCCACACTCTCGGGCGTGAAGACGATCACGGCGTCCGAGGACGACCGGCTGCCGCTGGTGGCGTACTCGGAGGACGGGATCGTACGGCTGCCGTCCGGGGCTCAGTGGCAGAAGGTGGTCAAGGAAGGGTTCGCGCCGGTCTATCCCGGGTGACGCGATCCGGGGTACCGGGCGGGTTGTCCACAGGGAGTTTTCCACAGGGGTGGCCGACCCGGCCGGGCGTTGGCACAGTGGAGGCCATGCGGGGGTGGTGGCAGGACCTCACCGACCTGGTGCTGCCGGCTGAGTGCGGAGGCTGCGGAAGGCCTCGCACGGTGCTCTGCCAGGAGTGCCGTGCCGCCCTGAGCGGGGCCGTACCGCGCCGGGTGCGACCGGTGCCGGAGCCGCCCGGGCTGCCGGCGGTCCGTGCGGCGGCTCCGTACGGGGACGAGGTGCGGGCGGTTCTCCTCGCCCACAAGGAGCGGGGCGCGCTGACCCTCACGGGTGCTCTCGGGGCGGCTCTGGCGGGTGCGGTGCGGGCGGGGCTGCCGGCCGCCGGGCGGACCGGCGGGCGGGCCGGTGGGCCCGTGCTGCTCGTGCCGGTGCCCTCCGCGCGGCGGGCCGTTCGGGCGCGCGGGCACGATCCGGTGCGGCGGATCGCGCTGGCGGCGGCCGGTGAGCTGCGGCGCGGTGGAACACCGGCCCGGGTGGTGGCGGTACTGCGGCAGCGGCGTGCCGTGGCCGACCAGTCGGGGCTCGACTGGCGTAGGCGGCTGGACAATCTGGCGGGCGCCCTGGAGGTGACGGCGGGCGGTGCCCGGCTGCTCGGCGGGGGCCGGCTCGTGCTCGTCGACGACCTGATCACGACGGGTGCCTCCCTGACGGAGGCGGCGCGTGCCGTACGGGAGGCGCTCGTCCGCGACGGCCGGAGAACGGTCGTGTACGCGCACGCAACTCGGGAAGAGATGGGGGAACGGATGGCTGGATCAACGGGAGGAACGGTGATCCGCGCGGCCGTGATCGCGGCACCGCCGGATTCCTTCGAAAAGAACCGGAACTGACTTCGAACTTGCGTCGTTGCAGGTAGCGAGAAGACCAATTCACCGGAACGGAGGTACGCCGCAGTAGAGGGTGACGACATCCGTCCGGGCGAGATATGTTCGGTTGTGAGGGAAAGGCGCAGGCCATACCCCTCATATTCGAATGCCGTGCTGCGGGTTTCCTGCAATCACCCGCACCGGCTGGGTGGAGATCTTGCCCGCGGGGGAGGAGGAGGTGGACGTCACCGAGTCCGAGGCTCCGGGGCTCACCGGAGCCGGGTGCAAAAGGGAGATGCTCCGCCAGTGATGCGGAGTGATCCGGGAACGGAGTTCTGCGTGGACATCGTCGTCAAGGGCCGCAAGACCGAGGTGCCCGAGCGGTTCCGCAAGCACGTGGCCGAGAAGCTGAAGCTGGACAAGATCCAGAAGCTCGATGCCAAGGTGATCAGCCTCGATGTCGAGGTGTCCAAGGAGCCCAACCCGCGACAGGCCGACCGCTGCGACCGGGTGGAGATCACGCTCCGCTCCCGCGGTCCGGTGATCCGGGCGGAGGCGGCGGCCAACGATCCGTACGCGGCACTCGACCTGGCGGCGGAGAAGCTGGAAGCCCGGCTGCGCAAGCAGCACGACAAGCGGTTCTCGCGCCGCGGCGCGCGTCGGATCTCGGCGGCCGAGGTTCCCGACCACGTCCCGGGCGCGGCGACGCTCAACGGAAACGGCCTCCCCGTCCATGAGGAAGAAGAGGGCGAAGTGCCGACGAAGCGGATCGGCTCGCTGGAGGTGCAGGGCGAAGGCCCCCTCATCGTTCGCGAGAAGACCCACGTGGCCTCCCCGATGACCCTCGACCAGGCTCTCTACGAGATGGAGCTGGTCGGGCACGACTTCTATCTCTTCGTCGACTCCGAGACGAAGGAACCGGCCGTCGTCTACCGGCGGCATGCCTACGACTACGGCGTGATTCACCTCAGCACGGACCCGATGGTCGCCCAGGCGCAGTCCCCCGCGGCAGGCGGCACGCTGGGCGGCTGAATTCTTCCGGCTGACAGTTGAGCGGGTGCCCCTGGAGCGCGTGTGCGCCCCCAGGGGCACCGGTGTGCGGCCATTCGCGCCCCGCTCTGTCACCGCAGTGTCGTCCCGGCATGAAATCATGGCCGCACCGGCCCAACCGGTGGGCCGCTGCCTTGGGTTGGCGATGGCACAGGACCACAGGCCACAGCCTCAGGGGGAGGAACGATGGCGGACAGCTTCGGACCGATGCAGGAGGGGGATGCCGACGGCGTCGGCATGGGCCCGGACGCGGGCGCTCCACGCAAGGAGCCGATCAGAGTCCTGGTCGTGGACGACCATGCCCTGTTCCGCCGTGGCCTGGAGATCGTGCTCGCCGCCGAGGAGGACATCCAGGTCGTCGGGGAGGCGGGGGACGGCGCCGAGGCCGTCGACAAGGCCGCCGACCTGCTGCCCGACATCGTCCTGATGGACGTACGGATGCCCAAGCGCGGCGGGATCGAGGCATGCACCTCCATCAAGGAGGTGGCACCCAGTGCGAAGATCATCATGCTGACGATCAGCGACGAAGAGGCCGATCTCTACGACGCGATCAAGGCGGGCGCGACCGGTTATCTGCTCAAGGAGATTTCCACGGACGAGGTGGCCACCGCCATTCGCGCGGTGGCCGACGGGCAGTCGCAGATCAGCCCCTCCATGGCGTCGAAACTCCTGACCGAGTTCAAGTCGATGATCCAGCGCACCGACGAGCGCCGGCTGGTGCCGGCGCCGCGGCTCACCGACCGGGAGCTGGAGGTGCTCAAGCTGGTAGCCACCGGGATGAACAACCGGGATATCGCCAAGGAGTTGTTCATCTCCGAGAACACCGTGAAGAACCATGTGCGCAACATCCTGGAGAAGCTTCAGCTGCACTCCAGGATGGAGGCGGTGGTCTACGCGATGCGGGAGAAGATCCTCGAGATCCGGTGAGGCTCAGGCGAGGAGGCGGGCGAGTTCCGCGGTGAGAGGCTCGCGGAGCTCGGGGGCGTCCACGCGTTCCACCCGGACGTCCGTGCAGTCCACCCAGCTCGCGGCCTCGACCAGGGCCTGGGCCACGGCCGGGACGGCCTTGGCGCCGTCCAGAGTGACCTGCTTGGCCACCAGGGTGCGGCCCTCGCGGGCCGGATCGACACGGCCGACGAGGTGGCCGCCGGCCAGGACCGGCATGGCGAAGTAGCCGTACACCCGCTTCGGCTTGGGAACGTAGGCCTCCAGACGGTGGGTGAAGCCGAAGATCCGCTCCGTGCGGGCCCGCTCCCAGATCAGGGAGTCGAACGGGGACAGCAGCGTGGTGCGGTGCCGGCCGCGCGGAGGCGTCCGAAGGGCCACCGGGTCGGCCCAGGCCGGCTTGCCCCAGCCCTCGACCGTGACGGGGACCAGGCCCGAGTCCGCTATCACCGCATCGACCTGCTCGCCCTTGAGGCGGTGGTAGTCGGCGATGTCCGCGCGCGTGCCCACGCCGAGGGACTGGCCGGCCAGCCGGACCAGGCGGCGCAGGCATTCGGTGTCGTCCAGCTCGTCGTGCAGCAGCGCTTCCGGGACGGCGCGCTCGGCGAGGTCGTACACGCGCTTCCAGCCGCGGCGCTCCACGCAGACCACCTCGCCGTACATCAGCGCGCGCTCCACGGCGACCTTCGAACCGGACCAGTCCCACCACTCGCTGGTCCGCTTCGCGCCGCCGAGCTCGGTGGCCGTGAGGGGGCCCTCGGTGCGGAGCTGCTTGATGACCTGGTCGTAGGCGCCGTCGGGCAGTTCGTGCGCCCAGTGCGGGCGGTTGCGGTACGCGCGGCGGCGGAAGGCGAAGTGGGGCCACTCCTCGACCGGGAGGATGCAGGCGGCGTGGGACCAGTACTCGAAGGCGTGGGTGTCCTTCCAGTAGGCGTTCTCGACGGTCTTGCGGCCGATGGCGCCCAGCCGGGCGTACGGGACGAGTTCGTGGGAGCGGGCGAGGACCGAGATGGTGTCCAGCTGGACCGCGCCGAGGTGGCGGAGGACGCCCCGGACCCCTCCTCGGCGGTCGGGGCTGCCGAGGAAGCCCTGTGCGCGCAGGGCGATGCGGCGGGCGTCGTCTGCGGAGAGGTCGGTGGCGGGGCGCGGGGTCGTCATGGCTCCGGACGATAGAGGGTGGCACTGACAGTGGGGGCTGAGCCGGGAAATCGGTACCGGCCGGGCGGCACGAGTGCCCGCGGCCGGGCCGGCCGTCAGCCCAGGTGCCCCGGTGCCGGCAGATACGGCGCCGTGGACGGCAGGCCCAGGTCCGACGGGAGCAGGGAGCCCACCCAGCAGTCCCGGCGGACGCCCTTGTTGTTGACCGCGGAGCGCAGGGTGCCCTCGACGGTGAAGCCGACGCGTTCGGCCACCGCGCGGGAGGGTCTGTTGCCGACTTCCGCACGCCATTCCAGCCGGTCGACGGCCAGCGCGGTGAAGGCCCAGCGGGCGGCGGCGAGCGCGGCCTCGGTGACGTAACCGTGTCCGCGGTGCTCCTTGGTGGCCCAGAAGCCGATCTCGCCGACGCCCAGGGCGCGCATCGTGATGCCGAGCATGCCGGCCAGCTGCCCCTCGGGCAGGAAGAGGCCGAACGTGTACATCGAGTCGTGGGCCCAGCCGTCCGGTGCCGCCTGGCCGGTGAAACTCTCCGCGTGCTCCCGCAGGTAGGGAGAGGGGAACTGGGAGATCCAGCGCTGTGTGTCGGGGTCCTGGGCGGCGGCGTACACCGCGTCGGTGTCCTTCGGGTCCACGGTGCGCAGCAGGAGACGATCGGTGGTGAGCGTCACGGGTTCCATCGGGCGATTGTCCTCGGGTGGCGGGTGGGGACGCCATCGTTCATGCCCTGCGTGAGCGCGTGATCACATTTCGCGCAATTCCATGCGACGATGCGGCACTATCCGCGTGACCCGGCCGTTGTCCCCTATGGGAACAGCCCTCGCGCCGCCAGGCCTCCCGGCGTGGCCCGGTCCTCGCATACGATGGCCGTTGCTCAGTACGTCCAATGGAAACCGACCGTCCCAGGCCCGACCGGCAAGGAGACCAGCCCCCGTGTCCGTCCTCTCGAAGATCATGCGTGCAGGCGAAGGCAAGATCCTGCGCAAGCTGCACCGCATCGCGGACCAGGTCAACTCCATCGAAGAGGACTTCGTCGACCTCTCCGACGCCGATCTGCGAGCCCTCACCGAGGAGTACAAGCAGCGGTACGCCGATGGTGAGACTCTGGACGACCTCCTCCCCGAGGCGTTCGCCACCGTGCGGGAGGCCGCCAAGCGCGTCCTCGGTCAGCGGCACTACGACGTGCAGATGATGGGTGGCGCCGCCCTGCACCTCGGGTACGTGGCCGAGATGAAGACCGGTGAGGGCAAGACCCTCGTCGGCACGCTGCCCGCGTATCTGAACGCCCTTTCCGGTGACGGCGTCCACCTGATCACGGTCAACGACTACCTGGCCGAGCGCGACTCCGAGATGATGGGCCGCGTCCACAAGTTCCTGGGCCTGAGCGTCGGCTGCATCCTGGCCAACATGACGCCGGCCCAGCGCCGCGAGCAGTACGAGTGCGACATCACGTACGGCACGAACAACGAGTTCGGCTTCGACTACCTGCGCGACAACATGGCCTGGTCGAAGGACGAGCTCGTCCAGCGCGGCCACAACTTCGCCATCGTCGACGAGGTCGACTCCATCCTCGTCGACGAGGCCCGTACGCCGCTGATCATCTCCGGCCCGGCCGACCAGGCCACCAAGTGGTACGGCGACTTCGCCAAGCTGGTCACGCGCCTGAAGAAGGGCGAAGCCGGCAACCCGCTCAAGGGCATGGAGGAGACCGGCGACTACGACGTCGACGAGAAGAAGCGCACGGTCGCCATCCACGAGGCCGGCGTCTCGAAGGTCGAGGACTGGCTGGGCATCGACAACCTCTACGAGTCGGTGAACACCCCGCTGGTCGGCTACCTGAACAACGCCATCAAGGCCAAGGAGCTCTTCAAGAAGGACAAGGACTACGTCGTCATCGACGGCGAGGTCATGATCGTCGACGAGCACACCGGCCGTATCCTCGCCGGCCGCCGCTACAACGAGGGCATGCACCAGGCGATCGAGGCGAAGGAAGCGGTGGACATCAAGGACGAGAACCAGACGCTCGCCACGATCACCCTGCAGAACTTCTTCCGCCTCTACAACAAGCTGTCCGGCATGACCGGTACGGCGATGACCGAGGCCGCCGAGTTCCACCAGATCTACAAGCTCGGCGTCGTCCCGATCCCGACCAACAAGCCGATGGTCCGCAAGGACCAGTCGGACCTGATCTACCGCACCGAGGTCGCCAAGTTCGAGGCGGTCGTCGACGACATCGCCGAGAAGCACGAGAAGGGCCAGCCGATCCTGGTCGGCACCACCTCGGTCGAGAAGTCCGAGTACCTCTCGCAGCAGCTCAGCAAGCGCGGCATCCAGCACGAGGTGCTGAACGCCAAGCAGCACGACCGTGAGGCGACCATCGTCGCCCAGGCCGGCCGCAAGGGCGCCGTGACCGTGGCCACCAACATGGCCGGCCGTGGCACGGACATCAAGCTCGGCGGCAACCCCGACGACCTCGCCGAGGCGGAGCTGCGCCAGCGCGGCCTCGACCCCGAGGAGCACATCGAGGAGTGGGCGCACGCCCTGCCCGCCGCTCTGGAGAAGGCCGAGCGGGCGGTCAAGACAGAGTTCGAGGAGGTCAAGGACCTCGGCGGGCTCTACGTGCTCGGCACCGAGCGGCACGAGTCGCGCCGGATCGACAACCAGCTGCGCGGTCGTTCCGGCCGTCAGGGCGACCCCGGTGAGTCCCGTTTCTACCTCTCCCTCGGCGACGACCTGATGCGGCTGTTCAAGGCCCAGATGGTCGAGCGCGTGATGTCCATGGCGAACGTGCCGGACGACGTGCCGATCGAGAACAAGATGGTCACGCGCGCGATCGCGTCCGCGCAGTCGCAGGTCGAGCAGCAGAACTTCGAGACCCGTAAGAACGTCCTGAAGTACGACGAGGTGCTCAACCGGCAGCGCGAGGTCATCTACGGCGAGCGGCGCCGTGTCCTGGAGGGCGAGGACCTCCAGGAGCAGGTGCAGCACTTCATGGACGACACGATCGACGCGTACGTCGGTGCGGAGACCGCTGAGGGCTTCCCCGAGGACTGGGACCTGGACCGGCTGTGGGGCGCCTTCAAGCAGCTCTACCCGGTGCGGATCACCGTCGAGGAGCTGGAGGAGGCGGCCGGTGACCGGGCCGGGCTGACCGCCGAGTTCATCTCCGAGTCCATCAAGGACGACATCCGCGAGCAGTACGAGACGCGTGAGGGGCAGCTCGGCTCCGAGATCATGCGTGAGCTGGAGCGCCGGGTCGTGCTGTCGGTCCTGGACCGCAAGTGGCGCGAGCACCTCTACGAGATGGACTACCTCCAGGAGGGCATCGGCCTGCGCGCGATGGCGCAGAAGGACCCGCTGGTCGAGTACCAGCGCGAGGGCTTCGACATGTTCCAGGCCATGATGGAGGGCATCAAGGAGGAGTCCGTCGGCTACCTGTTCAACCTGGAGGTCCAGGTCGAGCAGCAGGTCGAGGAGGTCCCGGTCGAGGACACCAAGCCGTCGATCGAGAAGCAGCCGCAGGACACGGTTCCGGCGCAGGCCGGCGCCCGTCCCGAGATCCGCGCCAAGGGGCTGGACGCCCCGCAGCGACGCGAGCTGCACTTCTCCGCACCGACCGTGGACGGCGAGGGCGGCGTGGTCGAAGGCGACTTCGCCACCGACGAGGAGCCCGTGCGCTCCGAGGCGGACGGCCTCACCCGCGCCGAGCGGCGCAAGCAGGCCAAGACGGGCCGTCGCCGCAAGAAGTGACCGCGAAGGCCGCGAAGGCCGTGAAGCCCGCGGAGGCCACACAGGCGCCTGCGGCGCCTTAGGGCCTGTCGGAAGGGCCGGGAACCCCTCGGGGTGCCCGGCCCTTCGGCGTGCCGCCCCGCAGCCCCTTCGCCCCGTGCTTCAGTCGTCCCGCCCTCGCGGACCGCCCAGTTCCACCGCCGTGCAGCGCCAGCGGAGGTCGGGGCCCTGTTCCAGGCGGAAGGCCAGGGCGCGGAGCTGGTCGCCGGCGCCGATGCGGGCGAAGGCCTCGACGGCACCCGGGCGGGGGACGTAGTAGCCGATGTCGCGGACGACGGGCCGGGTGCCGCGGGTGCGCAGGGTGCCGGTTTCGGCGAGCCGGGCCAGATCGTCGTAGGCGCGGCCGACGGTGTGCCGGAGCATCCAGTGGACGGGGCGCCGGCCGCTCAGCACGGCGAGGAGACGGTCGGCGAAGAGGTCGGTGGGGCGGGGCCGCGGAGACGGCGCCGTGGCGGGGTTGCGGGGCGGGGTGCCGCCGGGGCGGCGGGGGTCGCGGCGGCTCGGGGGACGGGTGCCGGGGCGGTGCTGTGCCGCTGCTCTGGTCATGACCTTGTTCATGGAAGAACCCGTTCGGCGGGCCCGGTGGGTACCGGGCGGTAACTTGCTGGTGGGGATCTTGTACGGGCCCGGGGACGGCGGCGGCAAGGAAGGACCCGGCCGGTGTCGCGGGGCCGGGAGGTTCACCTATCCGAGTGGCCGGGGAGGTGGGAAACCTTGTGGCGCGGGGGCGGACGGGGGTGAGTCGCGGGACATCGGGTGGACGTCCGGGGCGTCACGGGCGGGAACCCGAAAGAGGACTCCACACGTATCCTGAAGAACCTCAGCGGAGCCTTACGACCAGGAAAGAGCGGCCAGCATGCGCGTCTACGTCCCCCTGACCCTCTCCGGGCTCGCCGAGGCCCACAAGACGGGTGAGCTGGGGAGCGGCCCGCTCGCCGCGTACGCCGTCACGCCCGGGCTGCGCGAGTGGTACCTCTCCGAGGACATCGAGGAACTGGAGTACGCAGCGCTGAGCCGGGCCGCGCTGGCCTCCCTGCGGCTGCTGGCCGCGGAGCCGGACACGGCGCGGCGGCGTGTCGTGGTCGCCGTCGACGTGCCCGACCGCGCGGCCACCGCCGACCCGGACCGCGGGCTCGACGAGGCGGCGCCCGGCGAGGTGCGGGTGGCCGGGCCGGTGCGGCTGGCCAAGGCGGCGGCCGTGCATGTGGACGCGGACGACGCGGAGGCGGACGTGGCCGCCGCGGCCGGGGCGGTCGAGGCGGCGGACGGCGGGGACGACGACGCGCAGTTCGTCGTGGACGGGGCCGAGGACCACGAGCTGCTGTGGTTCGCGACGCAGGAGATCCCGAATCTGGTGGGGCTCGGGTAACCGACGTAACCGCTGTGACCTGAGGGATCACCCGCCGGTTCCATGATTGTCAGTGGCGGCGGGTACGTTTTTGGGCATGGGGATGCACTCGAGCGCGCACATCGTCTGGGACTGGAACGGGACACTGTTCCACGACAACGACGCGATCATCGTGGCGACGAACGCGGCGTTCGGCGAGCTGGGGCTGGAGCCGATCACGCTGGAGCAGTACCGGACGCTGTACTGCGTGCCGGTGCCCAGGTTCTACGAGCGGCTGCTGGGCAGGTTGCCGACCGATGCCGAGTGGGAGGTCATGGACGGCATCTTCCACCGGTACTACGCCGAGCACCGGGTGCGGTGCGGGCTGACCGAGGGCGTGGTGGACCTGCTGACGGCGTGGCGGTCGGCGGGCCGCAGCCAGTCGCTGCTGAGCATGTACGGGCATGACGAACTGGTGCCGCTGGTGCGCGGGTTCGGGATCGAGGCGCACTTCCTCCGGGTGGAGGGGCGGACCGGGCCGTCCGGGGGCAGCAAGGCCGAGCACATGGTGCGGCATCTCGAAGCGCTGGACGGGGTGGGCGTCGAGCCCGCGCGCACGGTGGTGATCGGGGACGCGGCGGACGACGCGGTGGCGGCGCGGTACGTCGGGGCGGGGGCCGTGCTGTACACCGGGGGGTCGCACAGCCGGGCCAGCCTGGAGGAGGTGGGCGTGCCCGTGGTGGACACGCTGGCGGAGGCCGTGGCGGAGGCGGAGCGGCTGGCGGCCTGACCGGCGGGCCCCGCCTCGCGCCCACATCGGCTCAGGTCACCGGCGCCTTCGCGCGCAGGACCTTCAGGAACTCCCGCATCCAGCCGGAGTGGTCCGGCCAGGCCCGGGCGGAGACGAGGGTGCCGTCGACGACCGCCTCGGCGTCCTGGAAGGTGGCGCCGGCGGCCTGCATGTCGAGTTCGAGGGCGGGGTAGGCGGTGACACGGCGTCCGCTGAGGCTGTCCGTGGCGGCGGTCAGCAGGGGGCCGTGACAGATCTGGGCGACCGGTTTGTCGGTGTCGAAGAACGACTTGAGGATCTTGCGGACCTCGGGATCGTTGCGGAGATACTCGGGGGCGCGGCCGCCGGGGATGACGACGGCGACGTACTGGCCGGGGTCGACCTCGGAGAAGGCGAGGTCGGCGGGCCAGGTGTAGCCGGGCTTCTCGGTGTACGTGTCGAATCCGGGTTCGAAGTCGTGGACGACGAACTTCAGCTTCTTGCGGGTGGGGGCGGCGATGTGAACCTCGTAGCCCTCCTCGCGGAGACGCTGGTAGGGGTACAGGACCTCCAGTGACTCCGCTGCATCGCCGGTGACGATGAGGATCTTGGCGGTCATGTCGGGCGGCTCCTCTCGGGAGGACAATCCCTGTCTACGGCAAACGTCCCTCCGATGAGCCCCGTTGCCAAGGGGACCCGCCGGTTTCCGGGGAGACTTCCCCGCGCGGCCCGGACCACCCTGGATACGCCTTCCCGGCCGTCTCCACCCCTGTGCATAACGTCAAACTTCCACCCCCGGATTTGTACACATACGGCTCATGACGGGCCCCCGGTCGGGAGCGATAGCCTTGTGGCGTGATCAGCGCGATAGTTCGCGGGGGCACCGGTGCCCCCGCCCTGCGCCCGGCGAGCACGGACGACATCCGTGACCGGGCGGCAGTCGCTGGTCTTCGCGGGCGGGACGGGGGCGCAAGGGCCCCCGAGGCGCCGCGCACGCCCCGGGGAACGACGTCGCCGAGAGCAGCGTCACACCCGTCGGGCGCGCCGAGAATGGCTGATTACCCCCCGCTCCTCTCACCTTGCGGCATAGCGTCGGACCGGACCGGACACCCCGGGCCGTGGCGGCGAGCCGGAAGGAAAGAGGCCGTACTTCCTTCTACGTCACGCAACGGCGCGCGACAGGAGCCAGAGGACAATGCAGACCAAGCTGGACGAAGCCAAGGCCGAGCTGCTCGAGAGGGCTGCTCGGGTAGCTGAGAACAGCCCGGTCGGGGGGCACCTACCGACTGGGATCACGGGCGAGGGCAATCCGGGCGCCCCGGACGGCCCGGACCAGGAATCCATGCTCGCGTTCCTCCAGCGCTACTACCTGCACACCGCCCCCGAGGACCTCGGCGACCGCGATCCGGTCGATGTCTTCGGAGCCGCGGTCTCGCACTACCGCCTGGCCGAGAACCGCCCCCAGGGCACGGCCAACGTGCGGGTCCACACCCCGACCGTCGAGGAGAACGGGTGGACGTGCAGCCACACCGTCGTCGAGGCCGTCACCGACGACATGCCCTTCCTCGTCGACTCGGTCACCAATGAGCTGACCCGGCAGGGACGCGGCATCCACGTCGTCATCCACCCGCAGTTCGTCGTCCGGCGCGATGTCACCGGCAAGCTCATCGAGGTGCTGCCCACCCCGCCCGCCGGCGGCGAGCTCCCGCACGACGCGCACGTCGAGTCCTGGATCCACGTCGAGATCGACCGCGAGACCGACCGCGCCGACCTCAAGCAGATCACCGCCGACCTGCTGCGCGTGCTGTCCGACGTCCGGGAGGCCGTCGAGGACTGGGAGAAGATGCGGGACGCGGCGCTGCGCATGGCCGAGACCCTGCCGGACGAGTCCATTCCCGCTGATCTCGCCGTCCCCGAGGTCGGGGAGGCCCGCGAGCTGCTGCGCTGGCTGGCCGCCGACCACTTCACCTTCCTCGGCTACCGCGAGTACCAGCTGCGCGAGGACGACTCCCTGGCCGCGGTCCCCGGCACCGGACTCGGCATACTGCGCTCGGACCCGCACCACTCCAGCGATGAGCAGCACCCCGTCAGCCCGTCCTTCGAACGGCTCCCGGCCGACGCCCGGGCCAAGGCCCGCGAGCACAAGCTGCTGGTGCTGACCAAGGCCAACAGCCGGGCCACCGTGCACCGGCCGTCGTACCTGGACTACATCGGCGTCAAGAAGTTCGACGCGGACGGCAACGTCGTCGGCGAGCGCCGCTTCCTCGGCCTGTTCTCCTCCGCCGCCTACACCGAGTCCGTCCGCCGGGTCCCGGTGATCCGGCGCAAGGTCGAAGAGGTCCTGGAGCGCGCCGGCTTCTCGCCCAACAGCCACGACGGCCGCGACCTGCTCCAGATCATGGAGACCTACCCGCGCGACGAGCTCTTCCAGACCCCGGTCGCCGAGCTCCAGTCCATCGTCACGTCGGTGCTGTACCTCCAGGAGCGCCGGCGGCTCAGGCTCTACCTGCGGCAGGACGAGTACGGCCGCTACTACTCCGCGCTGGTCTACCTGCCCCGCGACCGCTACACCACCGGCGTCCGGCTGCGGATCATCGACATCCTCAAGGAGGAGCTGGGCGGCACCAGCGTCGACTTCACGGCCTGGAACACCGAGTCGATCCTCTCCCGGCTGCACTTCGTGGTCCGGGTCCCGCAGGGCACCGAGCTGCCGGAGCTCAGCGACAGCGACAAGGACCGCATCGAGGCCCGCCTGGTGGAGGCGGCCCGGTCCTGGACCGACGCGTTCGCCGAGGCGCTGACCGCCGAGTGCGGCGAGGAGTACGCGGCCGAGGTGCTGCGCCGCTACAACAACGCCTTCCCCGAGGGCTACAAGGCCGACCACAGCCCGCGCGCCGCGGTCGCCGACCTCGTCCACCTGGAGCGGCTGAGCGAGGACAAGACGTTCTCGCTGAGCCTGTACGAGCCGGTGGGCGCCGCGCCCGAGGAGCGCCGCTTCAAGATCTACCAGAAGGGCGGCACGGTCTCCCTCTCCCGGGTGCTGCCGGTGCTGAGCCGGCTCGGCGTCGAGGTCACCGACGAGCGGCCGTACGAACTGCGCTGCGTGGACCGGACGACCGCGTGGATCTACGACTTCGGGCTGCGCATGCCCAAGGTGGTGGGCGGCGGCGCGGAGTACCTCGGCGACGACGGCCGTGAGCGCGTCCAGGACGCCTTCGCGGCCACCTGGACCGGCCGCGCGGAGAACGACGGTTTCAACGCCCTCGTGCTGAGCGCCGGCCTGACCTGGCGGCAGGCGATGGTGCTGCGCGCGTACGCCAAGTACCTGCGGCAGGCGGGCTCCACCTTCAGCCAGGACTACATGGAGGACACCCTCCGCAACAACGTCCACACCACCCGGCTGCTCGTCTCCCTGTTCGAGGCGCGGATGTCGCCGGACCGGCAGCGCGCCGGGCTGGAGATCGTCGACGCCCTGCTCGAGGAGCTCGACGCGGCCCTGGACCAGGTGGCGAGCCTCGACGAGGACCGCATCCTGCGTTCCTTCCTGACCGTCATCAAGGCGACGCTGCGCACGAACTTCTTCCAGGAGACCCGTGGCGGCGAGCCGCACGCGTACGTCTCCATGAAGTTCGACCCGCAGGCCATCCCCGATCTGCCGGCGCCGCGCCCGGCGTACGAGATCTGGGTGTACTCGCCGCGCGTCGAGGGTGTGCACCTGCGCTTCGGCAAGGTCGCCCGAGGCGGCCTGCGCTGGTCGGACCGCCGTGAGGACTTCCGCACGGAGATCCTCGGCCTGGTCAAGGCGCAGATGGTGAAGAACACCGTCATCGTGCCGGTCGGCGCCAAGGGCGGCTTCGTCGCCAAGCAGCTGCCGGACCCGAGCGTGGACCGGGACGCGTGGCTGGCGGAGGGCATCGCCAGCTACAAGACGTTCATCTCGGCGCTGCTGGACATCACCGACAACATGGTGGCCGGCGAGGTCGTGCCCCCGCAGGACGTCGTGCGGCACGACGAGGACGACACCTACCTGGTGGTCGCGGCCGACAAGGGCACGGCGACGTTCTCGGACATCGCCAACGAGGTCGCGCAGTCGTACAACTTCTGGCTCGGTGACGCCTTCGCCTCCGGCGGCAGCGCGGGCTACGACCACAAGGGCATGGGCATCACCGCCCGCGGCGCCTGGGAGTCCGTCAAGCGGCACTTCCGGGAGCTGGGCGTGGACACCCAGACCCAGGACTTCACGGTCGTCGGCATCGGTGACATGTCCGGTGACGTGTTCGGCAACGGCATGCTGCTGAGCGAGCACATCCGGCTGGTCGCCGCCTTCGACCACCGGCACATCTTCATCGACCCCACCCCGGACGCGGCCGTCTCCTACGCCGAGCGCCGCCGCCTGTTCGAACTGCCCCGCTCCAGCTGGGCCGACTACGACACCGACCTGCTGTCGGCGGGCGGCGGCGTGTTCCCGCGTACCGCCAAGGCCATCCCGGTCAACGCGCACATCCGCGAGGCGCTCGGCATCGAGGGCAAGGTCACCAAGCTGACCCCGGCCGACCTGATGAAGGCGATCTTCAAGGCCCCGGTGGACCTGCTGTGGAACGGCGGCATCGGCACGTACGTCAAGGCGGCCGGCGAGTCCAACGCGGACGTCGGCGACAAGGCCAACGACGCCATCCGGGTCGACGGCGGTGATCTGCGCGTCAAGGTCGTCGGCGAGGGCGGCAACCTGGGCCTGACCCAGCTGGGCCGCATCGAGTTCGCCATGCAGGGCGGCAAGATCAACACCGACGCGATCGACAACAGCGCGGGCGTGGACACCTCCGACCACGAGGTGAACATCAAGATCCTGCTCAACGGCCTGGTCACGGACGGCGACATGACCGTCAAGCAGCGCAACAAGCTGCTCGCCGAGATGACCGACGAGGTCGGCCGTCTGGTCCTGCGCAACAACTACGCGCAGAACACGGCGATCGCCAACGCGCTGGCCCAGTCCAAGGACATGCTCAACGCCCAGCAGCGCTTCATCCGCCACCTGGTGCGCGAGGGCCACCTCGACCGGGCGCTGGAGTTCCTGCCCACCGACCGCCAGATCCGCGAGCGGCTGACCCAGGGCCAGGGCCTGACCAGCCCCGAGACGGCCGTCCTGCTGGCCTACACGAAGATCACGGTCGCCGAGGAGCTGCTGCACACCTCGTTGCCGGACGACCCGTACCTGCGCGGCCTGCTGCACGCGTACTTCCCGGCCGCGCTGCGCGAGCAGTTCGCCGAACAGGTCGACGGCCACCCGCTGCGCCGCGAGATCACCACGACCGTACTGGTCAACGACACGGTCAACACGGGCGGCACGACGTATCTGCACCGGCTGCGCGAGGAGACCGGTGCCTCCCTGGAGGAGATCGTCCGGGCGCAGACCGTGGCTCGTACGATCTTCTGCTCGGCGCCGGTGTGGGACGCGGTGGAGGCGCTCGACAACCAGGTCGACGCCGACGTCCAGACCCGTATTCGCCTGCACTCGCGCCGTCTGGTCGAGCGCGGCACGCGCTGGCTGCTGAACAACCGGCCGCAGCCGCTTCAGCTCGCCGAGACCGTCGAGTTCTTCGCCGAACGGGTCGAGCAGGTCTGGCAGCAGCTGCCCAAGCTGCTGCGCGGCGAGGACCTGGAGTGGTACCAGCACGTGTACGACGAGCTGGCTGCGGCCGGTGTCCCGGACGAGCTGGCGACGCGGGTGGCCGGGTTCTCCTCGGCCTTCCCGACGCTGGACATCGTCTCGGTGGCCGACCGCATGGGCAAGGAGCCGCTGGACGTCGCCGAGGTCTACTACGACCTGGCCGACCGCCTCGGCATCACCCAGCTCATGGACCGCATCATCGAGCTGCCCCGCGCGGACCGCTGGCAGTCCATGGCCCGCGCGTCCATCCGCGAGGACCTGTACGCGGCCCACGCGGCCCTCACCGCGGACGTCCTCGCCGTCGGCAACGGCACCTCCACTCCCGAGCAGCGCTTCAAGGCCTGGGAGCAGAAGAACACGGCGATCCTGAGCCGGGCGCGGACCACCCTGGAGGAGATCCGCGGCTCGGAGACCTTCGACCTCGCCAACCTGTCGGTGGCGATGCGGACGATGCGGACGCTGCTGCGCACGCATTCGTAGACGTGCGCACGCACTCGTAGGCGTACGACAGCAGGGGGCGCCCCGACGCGGTGGCAGGTCGGGGGGGCCACGGGGGGTGGGGGGATGT
>NZ_JBEYXB010000048.1:0-11799 GCF_040644935.1 Streptomyces sp. NPDC046915
GGGCTTGTGCCCGGTGCGGCGAGTGGGGGCACCTCCCACGCCCTTGAGGCAGTGGGGGAGCGTGCCGGGCGTCGCGACGGGGCGAACGTTGCCTGCCGCGGCACTAGGCCCTGTCGGCAGGGCCCAGCGCGGCAGCCCCGGGCCGTTACCCCGTCTGTCCCATCCCGGCCGCGTTCGGCCAGCTCTGCGCGTTGGGCCAGCCGGTCGCCGGGGCCGGGGTCAGGCCGGCGGCGGGGGCCGGGGCGGTCATGCCGCGTACCTGGGCCGCGGTGAGACCGCCGCGGGCGGGAACGCCCGGCGGGGTGGGGCCGGTCGCCGCGGGGACGGGCACGGGCACTGGGGGCGCGGCAGGTACCGGCGCGGGGGCAGGCACCGGTACAGGCACCGGCACCGGAGTGGGGGCGGGGGTGGGGAACGGTGCCGGGGCGGGCACGGGCGCGATCGGCTGGGGGGCCTGCTGCGGCATCTGTTGGGGCATCTGCTGCGGGATCTGCTGGGGAATCTGCTGCGGGATCTGCTGCGGGATCGCCTGCGGCACCTGCTGCGGAACGGCCTGAGCTGCCGCCGGCATCGGCATCCCGCCGCCGACCGACGGTGCGGCGGCGGGGAGCGGCATGCCGGTGCCGGCGGCCGGGGCGACTGGCAGCCCCGGGGCGGGACCGGCGGCGACGGCCTGCGCGGCAAGCCCCATCATTCCGGCCCCGTTGGTCTCGCTGACCAGCCTGTCGACAGCCGCCGTACCCGAGCTGTAGTTGGTCCCTGTACCCAGCTCGGGTACGGCGGCCCCCCTCCTGGTCCCGTAGAGCACCGACTCCAGGCCGGTTACCAGGCGACGCACGTCGACCTGGGGGCGCACCACGAGCCGCAGGAAGCGGCTGGAAGAACCGATCTTGTTGCCGCACTCGCGGACCAGGATCCGGTGCTCGGTGAGCATCCGGTCCCGGACCACGGTGCCTTCGGCGCCGACGGGAAGGCGCACGAAGAGGAAGTTGCCCTGGGAGGGGTACACGGTCAGCCCGGGCAGTGCGGAGAGCTGGCTGGCCATGTCGAGGCGGTCCCGGCGGACCTGCATGAGGCTCTGCGCGTACTCGGAGCCGTGCTCCTTCAGCATGAACACCACGTGCTCGGCGAAGGAGTTGAGGTTCCACTTGGGAAGCATGGAGCGGACCTTGGTCGCGAGGGCGGGGTTCGCGACCAGGTAGCCGAAGCGGATGCCGTGCAGACCGAAGTTCTTGCCGAGGCTGCGGAGCACGACCACGTTCGGCCGCAGCATCGCCTCCTGGACCACGCTCGGTTCGGCCTCCGCGTCGGCGAACTCCAGGAAGGACTCGTCGACGACCACGAGGTCGAGGTCGGCCATCGAGTCCATGAACTGCACCACCTGCTGCTTGCGCAGGTAGCCGCCGTCGGGGTTGTTGGGGTTGCAGATGACCGCGACCCGGGTGCCGCGGGCCCGGATGAACTCGGCGTACTGGGCGAGGTCGAGGGCGAAGCCGCTCGATTCCTGGAGCGGGAACATGTCCACCCGCTTGCCGGTCTCCATCGGCTGGTCGGTCCAGCGGCCGAAGGTGGGGACCGGGATGGCGAGGGACTCGCGGACCAGCAGATGGTCGATCCAGGTGATCAGCTCGGTCGAGCCGTTGCCCATGGCGACGCAACTCGGCGGGAGCTGGAGCAGGTTGCACAGCTCGGCCGTGATGGTGTCGGCGCTGCTGGGGTAGTACGTGATGATGTCGCGCAACCGGGCCGCCATGGATTCGAACATGGCGGGGGTGGGGAAGTAGGGGTTGCACGGGATGCAGAAGTCCACCGGGCCCGACCCGTCGCCCTCGCGCGCCAGCGCCGCCATCGAGGGGCTGTGCGCCGCCGTGTTGCGGAACAACGAGGTGACGTTGTCAGCCAAGGAAACCTCCGTTTAAGGGTGGCCCGTGCGGGGGAGCACGGGCCACCCATGAGTACGGAGACCGGCGGGGCGCCGTTCAACGCGTGTGAAAGAAGTGTGACTTCACCTCACGCGCTGAAGGTGTGGACCGTCCTCGTCCGGTATGTCTGTCCGGGCCGGAGCACGGTCGACGGGAAGGACGGCTGGTTCGGCGAGTCCGGGAAGTGCTGCGTCTCCAGGCACAGGGCGTCTCCCTGGCGGTAGGTGTGGCCGCCGGTGCCGGTGAGGGTGCCGTCGAGGAAGTTGCCCGAGTAGAACTGGAGGCCGGGCTGGTCGGTGGCGATCTTCAGGGTGCGGCCGGAGTGCGGGTCGCGGAGCGTCGCGACGTGCTCGGGCTTCGCCGTGACGCCCTTGTCCAGGACCCAGTTGTGGTCGTAGCCCTTGGCCTGCACCTGCTGCACATGGCCGGCCCGGATGTCCCTGCCGATCGCCTTGGCGTGGCGGAAGTCGAAGGGGGTGCCGGAGACCTTGGCCAGCTCGCCGGTGGGTATCAGGCCCGAGTCGGTGGGGGTGTAGCGCGAGGCGGCGATCGTGAGCTCGTGGTTCTCGATCGTGCCGCTGCCCTCGCCGGCCAGGTTCCAGTAGACGTGGCTGGTGAGGTTGACGACGGTGGCCTTGTCGGTGGTGGCCTCGTAGTCGATGTGCCAGTCGCCGTGCTTGGTGAGGGTGTAGGTCACCTTCGCCTTGAGGGTGCCCGGGTAGCCCATCTCGCCGTCGATGCTGGTGTAGTGCAGGTGCAGGCCGACGTCGGAGCCCCGGGTGAAGGGTTCGACGTCCCAGATGTGCTTGTCGAAGCCCTGGGTGCCGCCGTGCAGGCTGTTCACGCCGTCGTTGACGGACAGCTGGTAGGCCTTGCCGTCCAGGGTGAACTGGCCCTTGCCGATGCGGTTGCCGTAGCGGCCGATGAGGGCACCGAAGTAGGGGGACTTGGCGACGTAGTCGTCGATGTTGTCGAAGCCGTTGACCACGTTGGCGTGCCGGCCGTGCCGGTCCGGGATCTCCAGGGACTGGACGACGCCGCCCCAGTTGAGGACCTTCAGCCGGGTGCCGCCGTTCTCCAGCGACCAGCGGTAGACCTTCGTGCCGTCGGCGAGCTTGCCGAAGGGTTCCTTCACCGGCTTCCTGCCTCCCGAAGCTGCCTGTGCCGTGCCCGTGCCGAGGGTGGTCGCCGCGATACCCGCGGCCGCGGCTCCTGCGATGACCGTGCGTCTGTTCAGTTCCACTTGCAGCTCCTGTAAAGGGAGGGGCCCCGCCGTTTCCGGCGGGGCCCGATCTGACTTACGAACCGGACTTGCGCTTGTTCCACACGTCGAAGCCGACCGCGGCCAACAGGGCCAGGCCCTTGATGACCTGCTGCCAGTCGGTGCCGACACTGAGGAGGTTCATGCCGTTGTTCAGCACACCGAGGACGAGACCACCGACGATCGCGCCGAGGACGGTACCCACACCGCCGCTCATCGACGCGCCGCCGATGAACGACGAGGCGATCGCCTCGAGCTCGAAGTTGACGCCCGCCTTCGGCGAGGCCGCGTTCAGACGGGCGGCGACCACCAGACCCGCCAGGGCCGCGAGCACGCCCATGTTCAGGAACACCTGGAAGGTGACGCGCTTGTCCTTGACGCCGGACAGCTTCGCGGCCGGCAGGTTGCCGCCGATCGCGTAGATGTGGCGGCCGAAGACCGCGTTGCGCATGACGTAGCCGTAGCCGAC
This sequence comes from Streptomyces sp. NPDC046915, assembly GCF_040644935.1. Lineage (NCBI taxonomy): Bacteria > Bacillati > Actinomycetota > Actinomycetes > Kitasatosporales > Streptomycetaceae > Streptomyces > Streptomyces sp. NPDC046915. Next base: position 3,653 of record NZ_JBEYXB010000048.1, read on the forward strand.
CACCAGGACGCCGAGGACGATGAGGATGATCGGCGCGCCCTTGTAGCTCGCCAGCAGCATCGTGACGGAGAGGACGGCGGCGATCAGCGCGACGAGCTTCAGCGCGAACGCCTTCGCCGGCAGCACGTCGAGCGCGAACTCCTGCTGCCGACGCCGGTCACGTACCTCCTGCCACACCACGGAGGCGATGAGGACGAGACCCAGCAGCAGCGTGAGGTTGTGGTAGTTGGTGTTCGGGCCGACCTCCGGCAGGAAGCCGTTGCCGAGCTTCTGGAGACCGTCCGGGAACGGGCCGACGGTCTGTCCCTCGAGCACGATCTCCGTCAGACCGCGGAAGAGCAGCATCCCGGCGAGCGTGACGATGAACGAGGGTATGCCGAAGTAGGCGATGAGATAGCCCTGCACCGCGCCCGCGACCGCACCCGTCAGCAGGCACACCGCCGTGGCGAGCGGCCACGCCATGTGGTGGTTCACCGTCAGTACGGCCGCCGTCGCGCCGACGAACGCCGTGAGCGAGCCGACCGACAGGTCGATGTGGCCCGCGATGATGACCAGCATCATGCCGATCGCGAGGATCAGGATGTAGCTGTTCTGGAGGACCAGGTTGGAGACGTTGCGCGGCAGCAGCAGGTCCCCGTTCGTCCAGATCTGGAAGAGGACGACGATCAGGCCGAGCGCGATCAGCATGCCGTACTGCCGCATGTTGCGGCGCAGGCCGCCCAGAATCAGCTGGAGCAGGCCCTCGCCGTCCGCCGATCCGCTCTTGCCCGGCGGCGCGGGGGCCGGGGTCTTGGCGGTCACATCCGTGCTCATCGGGTTACCTCTTTGTCCTTCGTCATCTGGCGCATCAGCGATTCCTGCGAGGCCTCGGCCCGGGAGAACTCGCCGGTCAGCCGCCCCGCGGCCATGGTGTAGATGCGGTCGCACATACCGAGCAGCTCCGGCAGCTCGGAGGAGATGAAGACGACCGCCTTGCCCTGGGCCGCCAGCTGGTCGATGACCGTGTAGATCTCGTACTTGGCGCCGACGTCGATGCCGCGCGTCGGCTCGTCCAGGATCAGCACATCGGGACCGGCGAAGATCCACTTGCTGAGGACGACCTTCTGCTGGTTGCCGCCCGACAGCTTGCCCACCGGCTCGAACACGGTGGGCGCCTTGATGTTCATGGACTTGCGGTAGCCCTCGGCGACCTGCCGCTCCTCGTGCTCGTCGACCAGGCCCCGCTTGGCGACCTTCTTCAGCGCGGTCAGCGAGATGTTGCGGTTGATGGTGTCGATGAGGTTGAGGCCGTAGTGCTTGCGGTCCTCGGTGACGTAGGCGATGCCGTGCTCGACCGCCTCGGCGACGGTCTTGGTACGGATCTCCTTGCCGTCCTTGAGGACCGTGCCGCTCGCGTACCGGCCGTAGGAGCGGCCGAATACGTTCATGGCCAGCTCGGTGCGGCCGGCGCCCATGAGGCCCGCGATGCCGACGATCTCCCCGCGCCGCACCTGGATCGACACGTCGTCGACCACCTTGCGCTGCTGGTCGATCGGGTGGTGCACGGTCCAGTCGCGGATCTCCAGGGCCGGGGCCGCGCCCTCCTCCGGCTCGTGCGGGGTGCGCTCGGGGAACCGGTGGTCGAGGTCGCGGCCGACCATGCCGCTGATGATCCGGTCCTCGGTCGTCTCCTCGGCCTTCACGTCGAGCGTCTCGATGGAGCGCCCGTCGCGGATGATCGTCACCGAGTCGGCGACGTGACGGATCTCGTTCAGCTTGTGGGAGATGATGATCGAGGTGATGCCCTGATTCTTCAACTCCAGGATCAGCTCCAGGAGTTTGCCGCTGTCCTCGTCGTTCAGCGCCGCCGTCGGCTCATCCAGGATGAGCAGCTTCACCTTCTTCGACAGCGCCTTGGCGATCTCCACGAGCTGCTGCTTGCCCACGCCGATGTCGGCGACGCGGGTCTCCGGGTGGTCGCTCAGACCGACCCGGCGCAGCAGTTCCGTGGCGTGCTTGAGCGTCTCGTTCCAGTCGATGAAGCCGCCCTTGGCGTGCTCGTTGCCGAGGAAGATGTTCTCCGCGATGGAGAGGTACGGCACCAGCGCGAGCTCCTGGTGGATGATCACGATGCCGTGCTGCTCGCTGGCCCGGATGTCCTTGAACTCGCAGGTCTCACCCTCGAAGAGGATGTCGCCCTCGTAGGTGCCGTGCGGATGGACGCCGGAGAGCACCTTCATCAGGGTGGACTTGCCGGCGCCGTTCTCCCCGCAGATGGCGTGGACCTCGCCCTGCCGGACCGTCAGCGTGACGTCCGACAGCGCCTTGACACCGGGAAAGGTCTTGACGATCGAGCGCATTTCCAGGACGGGTCCCGCCATGGTTGTGCCTTCCAATCAGTGTGAGTGGGTCGGTTGGCGGGATTACTTGAGCTGGGCGTCGGTGTAGTAGCCGCCCTTGACCAGGACGTCCTCGTAGTTGCTCTTGTCGACGCTCACCGGCTGGAGCAGGTAGGCGGGGACGACCTTGGTGCCGTTGTCGTACGACTTGGTGTCGTTGATCTCCGGCTTCTTGCCCTTGAGGTCGTCGTCGACCATGTTCGCGGCGACCTTGGCGAGCTTGCGGAGGTCCTTGTAGATCGTCTGCGTCTGCTGACCCGCGATGATCGACTTCACCGAGGCGACCTCGGCGTCCTGACCGGTGATGACCGGCAGCGGCTTGCTCGCGGAGCCGTAGCCGTCCGACTTCAGCGCGGCGAGGATGCCGATGGAGATGCCGTCGTAGGGCGAGAGCACGGCGTCGACCTTGGCGCTCTTGTACGTGGAGGTGAGGACGTCCTCCATGCGGCTCTGCGCGGTGGCGCCGTCCCAGCGCAGCGTGGTGACCTTGTTGAGCGCGGTCTGCCCGGACTTGACGACCAGCTGCTTCTTGTCGATGTAGGGCTGGAGCACCTCCATCGCCCCGTTGAAGAAGTAGCGGGTGTTGTTGTCGTCGTTGGAGCCGGCGAACAGCTCGATGTTGAACGGGCCCTTCTTGCCGCTGTCCAGGCCGAGCTTGTGCACGATGTACGTGCCCTGGAGCTTGCCGACCTTCTCGTTGTCGAACGAGGCGTAGTAGTCGACGTTCTTGGTGCCGAGGATCAGACGGTCGTAGGAGATGACCGGGATGTTGGCGTCCTTGGCCTCCTGGAGCACGTTGTTCAGGGACTTGTTGTCGATGGCCGCGACGATCAGGCCCTTGACGCCCTGCGTGATCAGGTTCTCGATCTGGGAGACCTGGGTGTCCGGCTTGTCCTCGCCGTAGACGAGCTTGGTCTTGTACCCCTTGGCCTGGAGCTCCTTGACGACGTTCTTGCCGTCGTAGATCCAGCGCTCGGAGGACTTGGTCGGCATCGCGATGCCGATGGTGCCGCCCTTGGCGCTACCCGCCTTCTCCTTGCTGCCGCCCTCGCCGCTCTGGCCGCAGGCGGACAGGGTGAGGGCGAGGGAGGCGGCGGAGGCCACGGCGGCTATGGCGGCTCTGCGAGTGCGCATGATCATCATCCTTGATGTGTGGAGTGCGGCTCGTACGTTGGATTCTGTTGGGTCATGTCTTGTTTTGTGAAGCTGGTTTTCCGGAACGTTATGCGGAAGTTCCGAACCGCTTCAGGGCGCCGGGCAGCCGTGAACCGAGCGGCGCCATGTCGCCGTCGACCCCGTGCCGTGCGAGCAGGTCCAGGGCCAGCCGGCCGCGCCGGACCCGCTCCCGGGCCGTGGCCAGGGTCAGGTCCCGCATGTGGTGGCCGTACGGGTAGATGCCGGGGGCCTTGGACAGGCCGAACTTCAGGTAGAGCGGCGCGCCGCGCCGGATCAGCTCGGCGACCTCGTACATCCGGATGTATCCGCCGAGGTCGTCGGGGGCCTCGATGTACATGTCCATCGGGGCGGCGGACGCCCGTCTGATCTCCGTGAGGTGATCGAGCGTCAGGTCGCTGGGCACGTTGACCGAGTCGGCACCGAGCCCCTCGTACACCGCATACGAGGCGGGGTTGACCGGTCCGATCAGCGCCGACACCTTCAGGGTGGTGTCGGCGGGGATGATGCCCTGCTCGCGCGCCCGGTGCAGCGTCCACAGCACGCCCTCGTCGGCGACGAGGAGGCACTTGACGCCCAGCTCGGTGGCCCGGACGGCGTCCTCGACGCAGCCGGCGACCGCGTCGTGGCCGCGCGCCCTCAGGCCCGCGCCGCGCGAGTCGGAGCGCACCGAGCCGCCGATGTCCCAGGTGCCGCGCGGGCCCGTGAACAGGCAGAGTTCGATGTCGCGTTCATTGGTGGCGTCGACCATCTCGGTGATCTCGGCGTCGGTCAGCATCCACACGCCGCTGCCCTGGCTGATGCGGTGGATGGGCACGTCGAGTCGCGAGGCCTCCTTCAGGACGACCGCCAGCGCCTCGGGACCCTCGCACGAGGGGATCTCGGTGCGCCAGCGACCGCCGCCCGGGAAGGAGTGGGGCGAGGCGTCGGCGGGGTCGGGGGCGGGCGCGCCCAGGCCGAGGGCGGCGAGGGCCTGCTCACCGGGCCTGCGGGCTGCCGTGGCGGAAGCGTCGGTCACAAGCTGTCCTTAGTGTTCGGTATTTCGGACGAGGTTCGCGGCTCGGGGTATGGAAAAGCTGGGGTGTACGCCGGTACGGGGGTCGTCAGGTCACCCCCGTACCGGCGTACGGCTAGGGGCGGAGCAGCACCTTGCCGACCTTCGGGTCGCCTGCCCCGACCAGCTCGATGGCCTGCGAGAACTCGGTCAGCGGCAGCTCGTGCGTGACCAGCGGCAGCGGATCCAGCAACCCGGCGCCGAACACCCGGACCGTGTGCGCCCAGGCGTCCGGCGGCGCACCGAAGACCGTGTGCACCTCCAGCTGCCGTACGACGAGGTCGGTCGGGTCCAGACCGTCGGCGCCCGCCGCCGGGATGCCCGTCAGAACCAGGCGTCCGCCGCGCCTGAGCAGGGAGGCGGCGGTGCGCGCGGCGGACGCGGACCCGGCGGTCTCGATCACCACGTCGAAGTCGGCCGGGAGCTCCTGGTCCTTCAGCCGGAAGTCGGTGGCGCCGAACTGCCGCGACAGCGCCTCGCGGTCGTTCCGGGTGCCCACGACCAGCAGCTCGGCCGGGGACACCGCCTTCAGGAACTGCACGGCGAACATCCCGAGGGTGCCGGTGCCCACCACCGCCATCCGCTCGCCGGGCTGGGCGTTCGCCTTCAGCGCGGCGGCCGCGATGCAGGCGGCCGGCTCCAGCAGGGCGGCGGCGGTCAGGTCGGCGTCCGCCGGCAGCGGGTGCAGCAGCCGGGCCGGAAGGGTGAGCGTGGTGGCCATGGCGCCCGGCTGGGTGAAGCCGGTCTCCTCGTACCCCGCGCTGCACAGCGTGGTCTCGCCCGCGTGGCAGCGGTCGCACACCTGGCAGTTGCGGAAGCCCTCGCCGACGACCTTGCGGCCGACCAGGCTCCCCGGCACCCCGGCGCCCACCGCCCGCACGGTCCCGGACCACTCGTGGCCGGGCGTGAGCGGGTAGCGGACGTACCCCTCGGGCCGGTTGCCCTGGTACACCTCGCGGTCGCTGCCGCAGATGCCCACCGCGTGCACCGCGACCAGCGCCTCGCCGGGACCCGGCTCGCGCGGCTCGTGCGGGACGACCCGGTGGGCGCCCGGTGCCTCGACGACGACGGCGGTGCTCACTTCTCGGTGCCCTTCGGCTTGCGCTGCTCCCAGCCCTCGGCCCACAGGTCGAACCGGGCCTGCTGCTGCGGGAACTCGGCCGCCGCGTCGGTGTCCAGCTCGACGCCGAGACCCGGCTTGTCGGAGAGGTGGAAGTAGCCGTCGACGACCTCGGGGGCGCCCTTGACGACCTTCTTGATCTCCGCGTCGGCGAAGTCGTTGAAGTGCTCGAGGATCTTGAAGTTGGGGGAGGTGAAGCCGACCTGGAGGCTCGCGGCCGTCAGGACCGGGCCGCCCACGTTGTGCGGGGCCACCAGCATGTAGTGGGTCTCGGCGGTGGCGGCCAGCTTCCGGGTCTCCCAGATGCCGCCGATGTGGCCGACGTCCGGCTGGATGATGTCCACGGCCTGGCTCTCGAAGAGCTCGCGGAACTCGATCCGGTCGTGGATGCGCTCACCGGTGGCCACCGGGATGTCCACCTTGGCGGCGACCTTCTCCAGCGCCTTCAGGTTCTCCGGCGGGCACGGCTCCTCCAGCCAGGCCGGCTTGAAGGGGGCCAGCTCCTTGGCCAGGCGGACGGCGGTGGCGGGGGAGAAGCGGCCGTGCATCTCCAGCATCAGCTCGGCGTCCGGGCCGATCGCGTCCCGCACGGCCTCGATGAGCGAGACGGCGTACAGGGACTGCTCGTGGTCCAGCTCGAAGTGGCCGGTGCCGAAGGGGTCGATCTTGAGCGCCTTGTAGCCGCGCTCCATGACCTGCTGGGCGGCCTTGTGGTACGCCTCCGGGGTGCGCTCGGTGGTGTACCAGCCGTTGGCGTAGGCCTTCACCTTGTCGGTGACCTTGCCGCCCAGCAGCTGCCAGACGGGCACGCCCAGGGCCTTGCCCTTGATGTCCCAGCAGGCCATCTCGACGACCGCGATGCCGGACATCACGATCTCACCCGCGCGGCCGTAGTCGCCGTACTTCATACGGCGTACGAGGTCCTCGACGGCGAACGGGTCGGAACCGAGAATGTGGTTGGCCTCGGCCTCCCGCAGGTAGCCGATCAGAGCGTCGGTGTGACCGAGCATCCGGGTCTCGCCGACTCCGGTGATCCCCTCGTCGGTGTGCACCTGGACGTAGGTCAGGTTGCGCCACGGCGTCCCGACCACGTGTGTGCTGATTCCGGTGATGCGCACGGCGGTTGCCCCTCAGCTGTTCGAGATTTCGTCACACGTTCGAAATGCTGGCGTGACAGTAAGGATGGGGCGGCAGGGGTGTCAATGGGTCGAACGGGTAACGGTTTCGACAAGCCTTTCGAGAGCTCTTTCGGTCCCCCACCAAACCTTCACAGAGGTGCCTAGGAACGTTACCGTCCGGGAACTTAGTCTTCCCGCGTCATGGACTACTGCGACCCGTGCCGACGGCACCTCAACGGCGCCCTCGCCTGCCCGGGGTGCGGCTCACCGGCTCAGACACCACGCGTGTACGCGCAAGCGGGCGCGCCCGCGATGCCGTACGCGTACGGCCCCGAGGAACCGTACGGCGAACCGCACGCCGAAGTCCCCTACGCCGAGGGGGATTTCGCGGACGATGCGGACGAAGAAGGCCCATCCGGTGAAGGCGGGGAGGGCGAGGAGGCGGCCGGCTCCGGCGACGAGCCGCGGGGCCGGGCGGCGAACCGGCGGCGGGCGCGTGGACGCGGGCGCGGAGCGGACGACGCGGAGTCCACGGACCCGGCCGCGAGCCGTCGCGACCGCAAGGCCGCTCTGCACCGCCGCCGTCGCCGACGCACCGTCCTGATCGCCGCGGGCTTCGTCCTGGCGGCGGGCGGCCTCAGCCTCGCCGAGCTGGGGATCGACGCCCCGGGCTTCTCGAGCCCGGACCCCGCGGCGGCCGGGGGCGAGTCCGCGGACGGCGGCACGTCGACCTCCGCCCCGCAGCGCACGGCCAAGCCCCTGGACGACGCCTCGCGGGGCCCCGGCGGCACCGCCTCGCCGGACCCGTCCTCGTCCCCGTCGGCCTCGGAGTCCGCCAAGGAGAAGGACAAGGCGTCCAAGTCGCCGGACAAGGACACCGATCAGGGCCGGCAGTCGGCCACGACCGGCGCCGGCGGCGTCACACCGGCCCCGACGGCACCCGCGACGACGAAGCCGTCCCCCACCCCGACATCCGCCCCGACGACCTCCGGACCGGCACCGGAACCTTCGCCTACGCAGACGTGCAATCGGTTCCTGTGGTGGTGCACGTGACCTGACGGCCGGTCCCGCGGTCCTAGAGCGGGCTCATCGCCACCACGACGCCCCGCTCGGCCGCCGGGCTGGCCGCCGCCGAGACCCGTACCGCCACCGCGCGGGCGTCCGCCCCGACGACCTCCGAACCGGCACCGGAACCTTCGCCTACGCGGACGTGCAATCGGTTCCTGTGGTGGTGCACGTGACCTGACGGCCGGTCCCGCGGTCCTAGAGCGGGCTCATCGCCACCACGACGCCCCGCTCGGCCG
>NZ_JBEYXB010000048.1:11897-23402 GCF_040644935.1 Streptomyces sp. NPDC046915
CGCCGGGCTGGCCGCCGCCGAGACCCGTACCGCCACCGCGCGGGCCACGCGGCCGGTTCGGGAGGCGGTCGCCAGGAGGTACGGCTGGAGGTGTTCCAGGCCGGTCACGATCAGTTCCTCGCCCGCGACCAGGGCCGGCCGGGCCGCCTTGGTGGCCGCCGCGGCCGCCTCCGTCAGGTCGGCGAGGGGCGGCAGGGTGGCGCGGACGACGTCGGCGGCGACCGCGGCCGTGCGTTCCGCCAGGGCCACCTGGAGGGGCAGCAGGGGAGCGAGCGCGGCGGTCAGGGCATCGGCGATGCGGCGCAGCTCGGGCGTGGAGTCGCGCAGGACCCCGGCCGCCGCCCGGAGCACCGGGGTCAGGGCCAGCAGGAGACCCGCGGCGAGCCCCGCCGTCGCGGGCAGCAGCGGGGACAGCGCCTCGGTCAGCTCGCCGACCACCGCCGCGCACTCCTCCACCGCCGGCTCCAGCGCGTCCAGCACCGGCAGCAGGCTGTCGCCGAGGGCGGTGAGCAGGGCCTGGGCCGGTTCGCTGACCGGGTGCGTGGCCAGCGGGGCGCCGGTCGTACCCAGCCGGGTCAGGGTGTCGACGACGCGGTAGAACGCCTCCTGCGCCTGCGGTGAGGCACTGGCCTCGGCCAGCTCGGCGGTCGTCCGGCGCAGCACCCGCAGCAGCTCGGTGCCCGAGCCGTCCCGTGGGTCGAGGGTGTTGATCGCGATCTTCGTGATGTTGCCGGCCGTGTCCAGGAGCTGGCCGGTGATGTCGGTCGTGCTGCGTGCCATCCGCAGCATGTCGTCCCTGCTGGGGAGCGAAGGAATCGTCGCCATGGGGCCCCTCCCGCCTCGCCGCCGCCCGTTTCGGGCGCACCCGCCACCAGCATGCCCGCTGCGGCCCGTCCGCAGGAGACATCGGGGCGACGAGGGCGTCAACAGACGGGTGGGGCGGTTGAGTCGAAGGGAGGCGTCGCGCCGTATTCGATCTAGGGAATCACCCGGAGGAGGCACGCGGATGACGCAGGAGATCACCGTCCACGGCACGGTCGCCGACGGCTTCGAGGCGGTGCGCGAGGAGTTCGCCGCGTTCGTCGCCGCGGAGCGGGACGACTACGAAGGGCAGTTGTGCGCGTACGTCGACGGGCGGCGGGTCGTCGACCTGTGGGCGGGTGAGGACGTCGACGGAGGCTCCCTGTACGGGGTGTACTCGTCGACCAAGGGAGCCGCCCATCTGGTCGTGGCGCTGCTCGTGCAGGACGGCACACTGGAACTGGACCGCAAAGTCACCTACTACTGGCCGGAGTTCGCCGCCGAGGGCAAGGGCGCGCTGACCCTGCGCGATCTGCTGGCGCACCGCGCGGGACTGGTCGGCACCGACTCCGGCTTCACCGCGGCGGAGCTGGCCGACGACCGGGCGATGGCCGAACGCCTCGCCGACCAGCGGCCGTTCTGGCGGCCCGGCACGGGCTTCGGCTACCACGCGCTGGTCATCGGCGCCCTGACCGGCGAGGTCGTGCGGCGCGCCACCGGCCGTACGATCCAGGAACTGCACGAGGAGCGGGTGCGCGCCCCCTACGGCCTGGACTTCCACCTGGGTCTGCCGCCGTCCCGGGAGCCCCGCTTCCGCACCGCCCAGCCGATGCTGCCGACCGCGAAGCAGCAGGCCCTGCTGGACGCGCTGCCGAGCGGGCCGCACACGCTGGCCGCCATCGCGTTCAACCGGCACGCGGCCGAGCCGACCGACCTCCAGGCGCTGCCCAACGACCGCCTGATCCGCGCCAAGGGCCCGGCGTCGGTCGGCGGCGTCGCCTCGGCGCGCGGACTGGCCGGGCTGTACGCGGCAGTGATCAGCGACGTCGACGGCAAGGCGCCGCTGCTGAAGCCGGACACGGTGGCGGAGTTCGGGCAGCTGCACTCCGCCGGGTACGACCTGGTGGCCCGGGTCCACAAGTCCTACGGCCTGGGCTTCCAGGCGACCGCGGACACCTACCACCACTTCCTCGGCGCGGGGGCGTTCGGACACGCCGGCGCGGGCGGCTCCCAGGCCTTCGCGGACCCGCGCAGCGGCCTCGCCTACGGCTACACCCGCCGCCGCCACGCCTTCCCGGGCGGCGCGGCCCCGGAGAACGACCGGCTGGCGAGGGTGGTGCACAGGGCGGCGCTCGAGCTGTGAGCCAAGGGCGGAGGCCGCGACCCCACGTCCAAGGGTCACGGCCTCCGTCGTACGCAACGACCGCCGCCGGGCGGGCGTCACGGTGATTCCGTGATCGGTCAGAGCTTGACGATCATCTTCCCGGTGTTGTCGCCGCGCAGCACGCCGAGGAACGCCTCCAGGTTGTTCTCGATGCCCTCGACGACCGTCTCGCGGTACTTGAGCTCGCCGGAGCGGACCCAGGGGCCGACCTCCTGGACGAACTGCGACTGGAGGTCGTAGTGGTCGCCGACCAGGAAGCCCTCGATACGGCCACGGGTCTGGATGAGGCGGGCGAGGTTCTTCGGGCCGGGGGCGGGCTCGGTGTTGTTGTAGAGCGAGATCATGCCGCAGACCGCGATCCGGCCGCCCTGGTTGAGCAGGCCGATGGCCGCTTCCAGGTGGTCGCCGCCGACGTTGTCGAAGTAGACGTCGACACCGTCGGGGGCGGCCTCGCGCAGCTGCTCGCTCACGGACCCGTTCCGGTAGTTGAACGCGGCGTCGAAGCCGTACTCCTCCACCAGCAGCTTCACCTTCTCGTCGGACCCGGCCGAGCCGATGACCCGCGAGGCGCCCTTGAGCCGGGCGATCTGGCCGACCTGGCTGCCGACGGCACCGGCGGCGCCGGAGACGAAGACGGAGTCGCCCTCCTTGAAGGAGGCGGTGCGCAGCAGGCCGGCGTAGGCGGTGAGGCCGGTCATGCCGAGGACGCCGAGGTACGTCGACAGGGGCGCGGCCTCGGGGTCCACCTTGACGGCGTGCTTCGCGTCCACGACCGCGTACTCGCGCCAGCCGAAGAAGTGCAGCACGTGGTCACCGGCGGCGATGCCCTCGGCGTTGGAGGCGACGACCTCGCCGACCGCCCCGCCCTGCATGACCTTGCCCAGCTCGAAGGGGGCGACGTACGACTTGGCGGCGCTCATGCGGCCGCGCATGTACGGGTCGACGGAGAGGTACTTGTTCCGCACCAGCACCTGACCCTCGCCCGGGGTGGGGGCCTCCGCCTCGACCAGGGCGAAGTCCTCGGGCTTCGGCCAGCCGACCGGGCGGCTGAGCAGGTGCCATTCGCGGTTGATCATGACTGTGCCTTTCGAAATTTACTTCAGTACCTGAAACAACCATGCTCCTGAATATTTCAGGATGTCAAGTAACGGGGTATTCTTGAGGGCATGTCCACCCCAGAGAAGACCCGCCGCCCCGACGAGCTGACCATGGAGGTCGTCGAGCTCATCGGTGACGTCGTGTCCCGGTTCTACGCCGACTACGAGGAGGCGGCGGGCGAGCACGCGCTCACCGGCGCACAGGCCCGGTTGCTGAGTCTGCTTTCCCTGGAGCCGCTGCCCATGCGCAAACTGGCGCAGAAGCTGAAGTGCGAGCCGTCGAACGTCACCGGGATCGTGGACCGGCTGGAGCACCGCGGCCTGGTGGAGCGCCGCCCCGACCCGGCCGACCGCCGGGTGAAACTGGCCGCCGCCACGGACGAGGGCCGCAGGGTCGCCCGGGAACTGCGCGAGGGCCTGCGCTTCGCCCGCGAACCGCTGGCCGGGCTGTCCGACGAGGAGCGGCTCGCGCTGCGGGACCTGCTGCGGCGGATGCTGGACGCCTGAGGGCCGGACGCCCGAGGCCCGCGCCGGGGCCCCGACACGCCCCGATAGGGTTCCCCCATGCGTGATCTCGGGGTGGGTTTCGGTTATCTCCTGAAGGGCCAGCGATGGGTGGCCCGGCACGGCAAGCAGTACGACTTCGGACTGCTCCCCGGCCTGATCACCCTGGTCCTGTACGCGGCGGCGCTGGTCGCGCTCGCCGTGTGGGGCGAGGACTTCGTCGCCTGGACCACCCCCTTCGCCGACGACTGGTCGAGCCCCTGGCAGGGCCTCTTCCGCGGCTTCCTCACGGTGGTCCTCTTCGCCCTCGGCCTGCTGCTCGCCGCGGTCACCTTCACCGCGGTGACGCTGCTGGTCGGCCAGCCCTTCTACGAGAGCCTCTCCGAGAAGGTCGACCGGGACGTCTCACCCGACGGGACGGCACCCGAGTCCGGCCTGCCGCTCTGGCGCGAGCTGTGGATCTCCGCCCGCGACAGCCTCCGCATCGTGCTCCGCGCCGCCGTCTGGGGTGTGCTGCTGTTCGCCCTCGGCTTCCTGCCCTTCGTCGGCCAGACGGCCGTACCGGTGATCGGCTTCTTCGTCACCGGCTTCTTCCTCACCGAGGAACTCACCGCCGTGGCCCTCCAGCGCCGCGGCGTCGAACTGCGCACCCGCCTCACCCTGCTCCGCTCCCGCAAGACCCTGGTCTGGGGCTTCGGCACCCCCCTCGGCCTGGCCTTCCTGGTCCCGGTCGTCGCGGTGTTCCTGATGCCGGGCGCGGTCGCGGGCGCCACCCTCCTCGCCCGCGACCTGCTGGGCGAGGAGAACGCCGGGGAGCCCGACGAAACCGAGGAGGAGCGGGTCACCTCCTGAACGTCGCCTCCGCCGCCACCGTCACGATCGCCCGTACCTGCGCGATGATGTCCAGCCGGTTGCGGACGAACTCCGGATCCGTGACCGTGCCGGTCGCCGGGTCGGTGTTGCCGGAGCCGAACTGGAGGACCGGGGTGTGCACATGGCCGCCCGGCAGCGTGTCGTGGAGGCCGAGACGGTCACGGAGCAGCGTGGCCCGGTAGGCGATCTCGTTGGAGAGGTAGTTCCCGCCACCCCCGGCCCGCGCCGTCGAGCCGGGGGTCGGGCCGTCCGCCCGTACGACGGGCTCGGTGCCGCCCGCCGGGATCTCGGTGACCTCCGTGTGGTCGTACACCGGGAAGCGTCCCGTGTCCGCGGCCACGATCCGCTGGTACGGCAGGGTCGTCGCCGTCCACTGGGGCTGCGCGGCCGGATCGGCGACCGGAACGGTCTCCGTGCGGGAGACGTTGTCGTTGTCCGGGTAGCCGCCCCGCCAGGCCCCGTTGGTGCGCTCGACGTCGAACCGCCCGACCCGGCCCTGGCTCACGGTCGTGAACAGGTCCACCCTCGGCAGGTACGGCCGCAGCGTCCGTTCCACCGTCCCCTGGGCGAAGTCCTGCCAGCGCACCGGGAAGACCGCCGTCTCCACCCGCGCCGGGCCCTGAGCCGTCTCGATCACCGTGCCGTCCAGAGCCAGCGCGGAGGCCCCGGACGGATTGGAGATACGGATGTCACGGTCGAGGGTGAAGGGGTCGAACCCGGTGACGAGGACGCGCTTGAGACCCTTGCCGCGCGCCGGGTACCGGATGTCCGTCTGCCCCCGCGAGGTCCGCTCCAACTCGTCCAGCAGCGTGCCGCGCCGGTCCTCGCTCAGCCCGAACCCCGGGTCCCAGGTCCGCACTTCCCGCGTCATCCCCAGCCGCGCCCAGTACAGCGGCCGGTCGTCGTCCCGGCTCAGGCCCTCCTGTCTCCCGCCACCACCCTTCCAAGGAAGCGCTTCGCGCCTTTTTGATCCCGCCGGCCCCCGGCCCTGTGCCCGTTCCACCGCCCGCCGCCACAGCGCCGATCCCTCGCGTACGACGACACGGCGGGCCTGTGCGAAGCTCCGCGCCCCCTCCAGCGCGCGGGCGAAGTCCGGGGCGACGGTGTCGAATCCGGAGCGTCGCAGGATCTCCTGGGGCGCGGCCTGGTCGAGCCGCTGTTCCTCGACGGTCGGCGCGGCTGCCGTCGTGGCGGAGGCGGTGGTCGTCGGGGTGGCGAGTCCCGCGAGCAGGGTGAGGCCGAGGATGCCCATCCGAAGGCGTATGGCAGTCAAGGGGGTTCGGGTCCTTCCGTCGCAGTGGGGTGCGGTCGTGCCGGACGGCCGCAGTATCGCGTGACGGAAGTGGCCCACGCCATGGGGCGGTTCAGCCGGGGATCCGGGCCGCGGCCTCCCGCAGTGCCGTCAGGAACGCCCGTGCCGCCGGGGCGAGCGAGCGTCCCCGCGCGGTCGCCGCGTACACCGCCCGTGCCGGAGCCCCCTCGTCCAGCACCCGCAGCAGCACCACGTCGGGCCGCACCGACCCGGCGGCCAGTGCCGGGACCAGGGCCACGCCGAGGCCCGCCGCGACATAACCCTGCTTGGCCGTCCACTCGGCGACGACATGCGCCACCCGCGGCCGGAAGCCCCGGCGCAGGGCCGCGGCCAGCAGTGTGCCCTCGGGGCGGGGGCCGCCGGAGATCCAGTCGGCGTCGGCGAGCCGGTCCAGCGGGACCTCGCCGGCACCGGCCAGGGGATGACCGGCGGGGACGGCGACGTACAGGGACTCGTCGAGGAGGTGGTGGAGTTCGTACGCCTCCAACGGGACGCCGCCGGTCGTCGAGACGATCGCCAGCTCGAGGTGGCCGGTGGCCAGCCGGTCCAGCAGAGAGGGCGTGAGGCCCTCCTCGCGGGACACCCGGACGTGCGGGTGACGGGCGCGGAACGCGGCCAGGGTGTGCGGCACCAGCGCCGCGTCGGCCGTGGGGAACGCGCCGAACCTGAGCCGCCCGCCCGCCACTTCGCGCAGCGCGGTCAGCTCGCGCGCCGCGCCGAGCAGCGACTCGGCGACCGCCTCCGCGTGCGGGACCAGCGCCCGGCCCGCCTCCGTGAGCCGTACGCCCCTGGGCAGCCGGTCGAACAGCGCCGCCCCGCCGAGCGCCGCCTCCAGCGACGCCACCTGCCGGGACACCGCCGACTGCGTCCAGCCGAGCGTCCGCGCGGCCACGGTGAACGAACCGCTCCGGGCGACCTCCAGGAACACCCGCAGCCAGGCGGTGGAGAGATCGGGGACCTCACGAGCGGGCTTGCCATGCGTGCTTCGCATGACAGCGATGCTAGACATTCGCTTGTCGCATCCATGGGCCGGACCTAGCGTCGGGCCCATGGAGAAAAGGAGCCCCGTGCAGATCACCCTGGACAGCCCCGCGTCGGCGCCCCAGCCCCTCAGCCCCTACTACTCCCAGGTCGCCCGCGTCGAACACGCCGACGGCAGCGCCCTGTTGTACCTCTCCGGTCAGATCGCCGAGGGCGCGACCCTCGCCGAGCAGAGCCGGGGCGTCTTCGAGACGATCGCCGCCCTGCTGAACGCGCACGGCGCGACCCTCGCGGACGTCATCAACATCCGCACCTACCTGACCGACATCTCCCGCCTCGCCGAATACGCCGCCGTACGCCGGGAGTTCCTCACCGGAACCCCACCCACCAGCATGACCTTCGAGGTCCCACGACTGTTCCGGCCGGAGGCACAGGTGGAGATCGAGGTCGTGGCGGCGGTGTAGGCGGGTGGGGGCCCCGGGGGCAGCCCCTCCCAGGGGCGCGGGGAACTGCGCGCTCAGCCACATACGACCGGCAGTCGCCCGGCGACGGAGCAAACCGAGTTGGCAGGCGCCGCGTTCCCGCTTAGCCTGCGGCAGCATGAAGGCTGCCAATCTGGGCGTGTTGTTCCTCATCGAACTGGGCGCCCTGACGGCCGCCGCGTACTGGGGCTTCACCCTCGACATCGCCACCCCGCTCACCTGGCTGCTCGGGATCGGCGCGCCCGCCGTGCTGGTCGTGCTGTGGGCGCTGTTCGGGTCGCAGAAGGCGGCGTACAAGACGCGCGGCGCGATCCGTGTCGGCTTCGAACTGCTGTGGTTCGGCGCAGGCGTGGCCGCGCTGGTCCTCGCCGGGGCGGCGGAGTGGGCGGTCGTCTTCGCCCTGGTCTGCCTGGTGAGCAAGACACTGGCCATCGTCTGGGGGCAGTAGGACGGGGCCGCCGGCTGGGCAGGATGGAGACACCGGACGGACTTCGAAGAGGAGGCACCGCGATGGTGGGAGACCCTGCGGACCAGGCGCGTGAGGCGGTCGTCGAGGCCGCGCTCGCTCGGCTCGGGCTGGACGCCAAGGTCCGGCTGCTGGCCGGGCAGGACATGTGGACGCTGCCCGCGCTGCCGGAGATCGGACTGGCGTCCCTCGTGATGTCCGACGGCCCGATCGGCGTCCGGGGCGTGCGCTGGACCGCCGACGACCCCTCCGTCGCCCTGCCCTCCCCGACCGCGCTCGCCGCCGGCTGGGACCCGGAACTGGCCCGCCGCGCGGGCGTGCTGCTCGCCCAGGAGGCCCGCCGCAAGGGCGTCCACGTACTGCTCGCGCCCACCGTCAACCTGCACCGCTCCCCGCTCGGCGGCCGCCACTTCGAGGCCTACAGCGAGGACCCGTACCTGACGGGACGGATCGGCGCGGGCTATGTGAGCGGAGTGCAGTCCGGCGGCGTCGGCACCACCGTCAAGCACTTCGTCGCCAACGACGCCGAGACCGAACGCCTCACCGTGAACAACCTGGTGGCCGAACGCACCCTGCGCGAGCTGTACCTGGCCCCCTTCGAGGCGATCGTCGAGCACGCCCGCCCCTGGGGCGTCATGACCGCCTACAACACGGTCAACGGCACCACGATGACCGAGCACCACCACCTCGTCGAGGAAGTCCTGCGCGGCGAATGGGGCTTCGACGGCGTCAACGTCTCCGACTGGACGGCCGCCCGGTCCACCGCCGACGCCATCGAGGGCGGCCTCGACATCGCCATGCCCGGCCCGGTCACCGTGTACGGCGAGGCCCTCGCCCGTGCCGTGCGCGCGGGCGAGGTCGCCGAGGCCAGGGTCGACGCGGCCGTACGGAACGTGCTGCGGCTCGCCGCCCGCGTCGGCATCCTGGCCGGCGCCGAACCGGTGGTCGCCGAGCCGCCGCGGCCGGTCGACGGTCAGGCCCTGGCCCGGGAGATCGCCCGCCGCTCCTTCGTCCTCTTACGGAACGAGGCCCGCGCCGAGCGCCCCGCCCTGCCCCTGCGGCCCGGCACGGTCGCGCTGACCGGCGCCGCCGCCCGCGACGCCCGCGTCCTCGGCGGCGGCTCCGCCACCGTCTTCCCGCCCCGGATCGTCTCCCCGCTCGACGCCCTCACCGCGGCGCTGCCCGAGGGCACCCTCACCTACACCGTCGGCGCCGACCCCAGCACCGAACTCGCCACCGGCGAGCCCGGTCTCGACCTGCGCGCGGTCTGCCGGGACGCCGCCGGCCGCGTGCTCGGCGCCCGAGGCGCACCCGGCGGACAGATCCAGTGGACGGGCTCCGACCTCCCCGACGGCGTCACCCACGACACCCTCCACACCGTCGAACTGACCGGCACCTTCACCCCGCGCGAGAGCGGCACGCACACCTTCGGCATCCGAGGCCTGGGCGCCTTCACCCTCACCGTCGACGGCACGACGCACTACGACGACGTCCAGCGCCCCACCGGCGGCGACCCGTTCGCCGCCTTCTTCAACGCCCCCGTGCCCCGCGCCGAGGCCGAACTCACCGAGGGCGAACCGGTCGAGGTCTCCCTCACCCACGTCGTGAGGCACCCGGCGGACGGCCCTCTCAAGAACGTCATCTTCGCCGTCGCCCACCAGGACCCCCGCCGCGACCCCGACGAGCTCATCGCCGAGGCCGCCCGCGCCGCCCGGGACGCCGACACGGCCGTGGTCGTGGTCGCCACCACCGAGCGCGTCGAGTCCGAGGGCTTCGACCGCACCGACCTGCGCCTGCCGGGCCGGCAGGACGACCTCGTCCGCGCGGTCGCCGCCGCCAACCCGAACACCGTGGTCGTCGTGAACTCCGGCTCCCCGGTGGAACTGCCCTGGCGGGAGGAGGTCGCGGCCGTGCTGCTGAGCTGGTTCCCCGGCCAGGAGGGCGGCGCGGCCCTGGCGGACGTGCTGACGGGGGCGTACGAGCCCGGTGGCCGGCTGCCCACCACCTGGGGCTCCCTGACCGACGCCCCGGTCACCCGGGTCGTCCCGGAGAACGGGGAGCTCGCCTACACGGAGGGCGTGTTCATCGGCCACCGCGCCTGGGAGAAGGCGGGCCGCACCCCCTCCTACCCCTTCGGGCACGGCCTCGGCTACACCGACTGGACCTACGAGTCGCTGCACGTGGCGGACACCACCGTCACCGTCCGCCTCCGCAACACCGGCGAACGGGCCGGCCGCGAGGTCGTCCAGGTCTACCTGGCCCCGAGCCTGCCCGACCCCGACCGCCCCGCCCGGTGGCTCGCCGGGTTCGCGGGCGCCGAGGCGGAACCCGGCGAGAGCGTCGAAGTCACCGTCGACATCCCGCTTCGCGCCTTCGAGATCTGGGCAGAGAAACGGTGGGTGGTTGTGAAAGGTTCGTACGAAATCCAGGTGGGCCGCTCGATCGGCGACCGCAGGCTCGCCGCGACGATTAACGTCTGAGCCGGGACAACCCCCCACGTGCAGCCCCGGCCCGGGACCTGACCCCTGGGCCGGGGCTCGTGGTGCCCCGGGACGTGTGGCAGACTCCCGGCCCGCGACACACCGGAACACGCCGGTACGGGGGAGAGAAACCACACCATGCATCCAGGTCAGGGTCAGCAGCAGCCGGGGCCGTACGGCCAGCAGCCGTCGTACCAGCCGTATCCGCCGCAGCAGCCGTACCAGCAGCCCTATCCGCAGCAGCCGCCTTATCAACAGCCGTATCCACCGCAGCAGCCGGCGCACAACCCCTACCAGCAGCAGCCGTACCCGCCCCAGGTCCCCGAACAGCGGCTCGGCGAGGGCCGGGTGCGGGTCGATCCGAACCTCACCCCGGGGCAGCGCGAGCTGGTGGTGAAGATCCAGCAGAAGGCCAAGTTCCTGGCCTACGGGTTCGTCCTCGGCATCCCGCTCACCTTCGGCGGCGCCCACTACGGCATCACCCGCGCCCCCATCGGCTTCGCCGGTACGGCCGTCGGGCTGGCCATGGTGGCCGTGGGCGTCCTCGCGCTGCTCCAGATGCAGGCGCTGAAGCGGCAGCTGCGGCTCGTCACCGCGGACGCCTGGCGCTCCCCGGCAGCCCATCTGCCCGGCGCCCGCAAGGCGGCCACGCAGGCCGCGTACGTCAACGGCCTGCTGGTCCTGCTGTCCTTCGGCGCGGCGGGCTACCTGCTGGTCAAGGGCGCCGGGTGGGGCGCGTACGGCAACTCCTTCGGTTTCGGCGCGCTGATGCTCGCCGCCGGCATCCCCTTCGGCATGGGCCTCGCCGCCGCGACCACCATCCCGCAGCTGCTCCAGGTGATCCCGGCCGGCGCCAAGGTCGGCCGGAGCCTGTACTCGATCATCTTCGTGCTGGCCACCACCGTGACCGGCGAGGGCATCAAGGGCGGCACCCTGCCCCCGATCCTGATCGGCGGGACGACCCTGCTGGTCTGCGGCGGCGCGATGGCCGTACTGGGCAAGGCCGTCAAGCGGATGCGCGGGGAACCGAACTAGTGCCGCGGCAGGCAACGTTTGCCCGTCAAGGAGCGGCGTCCGGTGCGTGCTCTCGGCGTGCCGGGTGCGAGCCCTCGTACTGGATGTACT
>NZ_JBEYXB010000049.1:0-18847 GCF_040644935.1 Streptomyces sp. NPDC046915
TTCCTCGACGCCCTCGCCCACCACCGCCACGCCCACGGCCTCCCCGCCACCTCCCTCGCCTGGGGCCTGTGGCACACCACCCACGGCATGGGCGGGCAGCTCGACGAGCGGGCGCTGGACCGGCTGGCGCAGACGGGTGTGGTGGCGCTGTCACCGGAGGAGGGGCTCAGGCAGTTCGACGCGGCGCTGGCGCTGCGTCAGCCGCTGACGGTGGCGCTGGGGGTCGACACCGGCGTCCTCGCGGACCGCGCGGCGGCCGGGCTGCTCGACCCGCTCTTCGACCGCCTCGTACGGGCCCGGTCGCCGCGGCGCGGCGGGGCGGCGGGGCGGCGCGGTGCGGCCGGCGGGCCGTCGTCGGCGGAGCGGATCGCCGTACTGCCGGCCGCGGAACGCCGGGAGCTGCTGGGTGAGCTGGTGCGGGGCAGCGTGGCCACCGTGCTGGGGCACGCGTCGGCCTCCGGGGTGGACCCGGAGCGGCCGTTCTCGCTGCTGGGCTTCGACTCGCTGTCGGCGTACGAGCTGCGCAACCAGCTGGGTACGGCCACCGGGCAGCGGCTGTCGCCGACCCTGATCTTCGACCACCCCACCCCGTCCGCGCTCACCGCCCACCTGGACGAGTTGCTCGCCCCGGCGGAGCAGGACCCGTTCGCGGCGCTGCTGGCCGAGCTGGACCGGGCCCAGGAGCGGCTCGGTGACCCGGCGGCCTCGCCGGGCGGGGTGGGCCGGCTGGCCGCACGGGTGCAGGACTTCCTGGTGCGGCTGGAGGAGAGCCGCGGTCCGGCCGACGCGGGTCTGACGGCGAGCGAGCTGTCCGTCGCCTCCGACGACGAGATCTTCGACCTCATCGACAACGAACTCGGCATCGCCTGAGCCGCCTTCACGGGGCGTCGGGCAGGAAGGGAACCGCGCATGTCCGGTCCGGTCATCATCGCGGGCGCTGGGCCCGCAGGGCTCATGCTCGCCCATGAACTGGCGTTGTGGGACATCGACACCGTCGTACTCGACCGGCTCGCCGAGCCCAGCGGGCGGGTGCCCGGGCAGGCGCTGAACCTGTCGGCGGCCGAACTGCTCCAGCAGCGCGGCCTGCTGGGCGGTCTGCTGGAGCACAGCAAACCGGTGCAGGGCACGCACTTCTCGCTGATCTGGCTGGACGACAGCGCGCTCGAGGGGCGGCACCAGCCCGCGCTGCTGCTGGGCCAGCAGCATGTGGAGCGGCGGCTCGCCGAGGCGGCCGTGCGGCGGGGCGCCCGGCTGCGGCGCGGCCACGAGCTGGTCGGCTTCTCCCAGGACGCGTCCGGGGTGGCGGCGCGGGTGCGCGGGCCCGAGGGCGAGTACGAGCTGCGCGGCAGTCATCTGGTGGGCGCGGACGGTGAGTCGAGCCGGGTGCGGGAGCTGGCCGGGATCGGCTTTCCCGGGTCCGGGTCGCCCAACTGCGGGCTGGTCGCGGACGTGGAGGTGACCCTCGGGGAGCTGCCCGAGGTGCACCGGGGCTCCAAGGTCTCGCCCGGCGGCGGGATCTACTCGGCGGTGCCCACGGACACCGGGGTCACCCGGATCATCACCGCCGAGTTCGACACCGAGTTGCCGGGCGCGGACGTGGTGCCGGACGCGGCGGAGCTGCGGGAGGCGATCGGGCGGATCAACGGCAGCGCGTTCCCGGACGTGCCGGTGCGGTGGGTGGAGCGGTACGGCGGGCCGACCAGGATCGCCGACCGTTACCGGGAAGGCCGGGTGTTCCTCGTCGGGGACGCGGCGCACACCTTCTACCCGCTGGCCGGGCTGCGGCTGAACCTGTGCTTCCAGGACGCGCTCAACCTGGGCTGGAAACTCGCCGCCGAGCTGCTGGGCTGGGCGCCGCAGGGCCTGCTGGACACCTACGAGGCCGAGCGGCGCCCGCAGGGTGTGCGCGCCGCGGCGGCCACGGACGTGCAGCTGGCGCTGATCCATCCGGCGCGGCGGGTGGCGCCGGTGCGGGAGCTGGTGACGGAGCTGCTGAAGTACCCGGACGTCAACCGGCACCTGCTGGAGCTGTCGACCGGCCTGGACGTCGGCTACGCGCCGGAGGGTTCGGCGCCGCCGCTGGGCCGTCGGCTGCCGCATGTGCCGCTGGTGGGCGCGGACGGTACGACCAGCGTCCCGCGGCTGCTGTACGCGGGCCGGGGTGTGCTGCTGACCCTGACCGGTCCGGCCGACGGCGTTCCCGGGGCGACGGCGGGCCGTACGGACCGCCTCCGCGTGGCCGCGGTGAAACCGGCCCCCGAGATCCCCGCGGACGCGGTCCTGCTCCGCCCCGACGGCCACGTGGCCTGGGCCGGCGACCCGACCGCCGACGCGGCGGCCCTGGCGGAGGCCGTGGAACGGTGGTTCGGCCCGGCGGGACCTGGGTCCTGACGACGGTACGACCTGCACGACCGGTACGACCTGCACGACCGGTACGACCGGTACGACCGGTACGACGAGGGAGGCGGGGGCACGGCGAGGGCCGTGCCCCCGCCTCCGTGCGTACCCGGACCGGACAGCCGGGCCCCGGACGCCGAAAACCCCGCTGCCGCCGGGGCATCGGGTCGGCGGCAGCGGGGTCGGGGCGGGTGGTTCAGCCGGCGGCGGGGAGCTGGTCGGTGAGGCGGGCGGACCAGGCCTCGATGGTGGGGGTGGCGGCGAGTTCGCCGAACTTCACGGTGTGGCCCGCGCGTCGCCAGCCGTTGATGAGCTGCATCAGGTGCAGGGACTTCAGGCCGTGCTGGACGAGATTGGCGTCGTCGGCCAGCTGGCCGGCCGGGACGCCGATGACGGCGGCCACCGCCTCGCGTATCTCCTCGCGGCTGAGTCCGTCGGTCGTTGCCATGGCTGCCTTCTCTCTTTCTTCGGACACGGTCAGGGGGCGGCGAGGATCTCCACGACGGCGGCGCCGACCTCCATGCCGACCGCGGCGGCCAGCAGCAGCACCCGGTCGCCGGGACCGGCCTGCCCCGTGGCCAGGAGCCACTCCAGGCCGGCGATCTGGTCGGTGCCCGCGGAGTGGCCGAGGGTCCGGTTGAACTCCCAGGTGCCGCGCGCCTCGTCGATGCCGAGGGGGTCCAGGAAGCCGTTGCGGATCTGGTCGACGGCGACGGCACTGTGCGCGACCTTGGCGATGTCGTCCATGCGCAGCCCGGCGTCGGCCAGGACCCGGTCGACGACCTCGGTCACCACGTCGCCGAGGTGGAACAGCGGCGGCGCCACCCCGGCCGCCCACTGGGCGCGGATGTACTCGCCGCGTTCCTCCAGGTCGAGGCGCTTGCCGACGGTGATGGAGGGCGGGAAGAGCGGCTCGCCACCGCGGTGCAGTATCTCGGCCTCGGGGCAGGACACCGAGTGCACGGACAGCAGCCGGGCGAAGCCCTCGCGCCGGGAGAGCACGGCGGCCGAGCCGCCGTCGCCGAGCAGGTAGTGGCTGCTGACCCGCCATCGGTCGATGTTGGCGGTGGAGAAGTTGTCGCCCGCGGTGACCAGGACGGCGTCGGGGCCGGGGGTGCCGCCCAGCCAGAGGGCGGCCAGCCGCATCGAGGTGATCATGCCGAGGCAGCCCTGCCGGATCTCGATCGCGGGCACCGGCCGGTCCAGGGTGTTGTGCAGGACGTAGTGCGGCGCCGACCAGATCTCCGGGCCCTGGTGGTGGACCGGGGTGTGCAGCAGGGCCGCGAAGTCGTCGGGCGTGTGCTCGGCGCGTTTGAGGGCCTCCCGGGCGGCGGCGACGGCCATGTCGGGGGCCGGTGTCTCGCCCGCGACGCCCACCGCCACCATCCCGCTGGCCGTGCGCAGTTCCTCGTCGTACCAGCCGTTCTCGACGGCTTCGGCGGTGGTGACCCGGTCCGGCAGATAGGTGCCGATGCCGGCCAGGAAGACATTGTCGACCTTCATGCCCAGCAGGGTCGTCCACCGCTCTTGCGGGCCTCTTTCGGCGGGCTTGCGGACGGCAAAAGCCCGCGGTGCTCCGCCCTGGCTGGTTTAAGTCAGCTTTAGGACCCCGGAATAGCGTGACCGGCAATCAGTTTCGGGGATTTTTTCCAGCCAGGTGCCGAATATCCCGAGGCCGCGATCCGATCGAAGACCTCAGAGACCATCGAGGAGTACCCATCGTGACTGCTGTTCAGGAACTGCCGCGGCTTCCGTTTCCGCGGGACCCGGAGAACCCGGCCACCGCGATCGCGCCGCTCTTCCACCAGCTGCGTACCCGCAATCCGGTGGCGCGGGTGGGGACGCCGGCCGGGGACGAGGGGTGGCTGATCACCCGGTACAAGGAGATCAAGGAACTCTTCAACGACCCGCGGCTGGGCCGGTCCCACCCGGATCCGGACAACGCGGCCCGTATCGCCAACGCGGCCGTGATCAGCGGCCCGCTGGGCAAGCCGGAGGACGAGGTCGCCAACCGCTCCCGGATGCGGCGGCTGTTCGCGCCGTCGTTCTCGGCGCGGCGGGTGGAGAAGCTGCGCCTGGAGGTCGCGGAGATCGTCCGGGAGCTCTTCGACGCCATGGAGGCCGGTCCGCAGCCCGCGGACTTCCACGAGGCGCTGTCCTTCCCGCTGCCGGTGCTGGTCATCTGCCAGCTGCTGGGGGTGCCGGGCGAGGACCGCGAGGAGTTCCGTACGTACTCCAACGGCGCCACGAACCTGTACGACCGCGTGGAGTCGCAGGCGGCCTGGGACCGGCTGACGAGCTACATGTACAAACTGATCGAGGTCAAGCGCAAGGAGCCGGGTCAGGACGTCTTCTCCGACCTCATCGAGGCGCAGGAGCGGGAGAACCTGAGCGACGACGAGATCGCCGGGCTCGGCGCGGCGCTGCTGTTCGCCGGGCACGAGACGACGGTGACCCGTCTCGACATCGGCACGCTGCTGCTGCTCACCCACCCCGAGCAGCGGGCGAAGCTCCAGGCGGACCCGCGGGGCATGGTGAAGAACGCGGTGGAGGAGATCCTGCGGGCGGCGGCGCCGTCCACGCAGGACGTGCTGCCGCGTTACACGCACGAGGACATCCAGGTGGGCGAAACGACGATCCCGGCGGGCGATCTGGTGCTGCTGCCGTTCACGGCGGCGAACCGGGACCCGCAGATGTTCGACGACCCCGACGTCTTCGACATCACCCGGCAGATCCCCCAGCACCTCGCCTTCGGCCACGGCCCGCGCTTCTGCATCGGTGCCAGCCTGGCCCGGGTGGAGCTCCAGATCGTCTTCTCCACGCTGTTCGAGCGCTTCCCCGACCTCCAGCTGGCCGGTTCCCCCAACGACCTGGAGTTCCGTGACGACACCCTGACCGGCGGGCTGGCCCATCTGCCGGTGGTGTGGTGACCCTCTGACCTCACCCGTCCGAGAACGGGGAACAGGCCGCCCGACACCGGTGTCGGGCGGC
Source organism: Streptomyces sp. NPDC046915 (assembly GCF_040644935.1). NCBI lineage: Bacteria > Bacillati > Actinomycetota > Actinomycetes > Kitasatosporales > Streptomycetaceae > Streptomyces > Streptomyces sp. NPDC046915. The sequence goes on from NZ_JBEYXB010000049.1 coordinate 5,389, forward strand.
CTGTTCCCCGTTCTCGGACGGCGGCGCGTGCCGCCGTCCGGTGGGTGGGGTCAGGTGGTCGTGGCGTCCGCCGCGGTGGCGGGTTTCGGCTGGGGGGCGGGGGCGGTGCGGCGGGCGTGCGAGGTGGCGGCCAGCGCGGCGATCAGGCCGAGGCTCAGGGCGCCGACGGGGAGCAGCAGCGTGGAGTGCAGCAGCGACAGGTAGCCGTCGGAGTACACCCCGCGGGCGAGCTTCTCGGCCGTGGCGGCCACGTCGTGCGGTACGGCCGCCGCCACCTGGTGCGCGCCGGCGTCGCGGCCGGCGTCGGAGACGAAGGCGCCGGTGAACTTCTCCCGCACGCCGGCCGGGAGTTGGGCCGCGCGGGAGTCGGCGCCGGAGTGGATCTCGCTGATCAGCTGGTGCTGCATGATCGCGCCGACCACCGCCGAGCCGATGACCGAACCGAGCTGCCGGATGGTGTTGTTGACGCCGGAGGCGGCTCCGGCGAGCCGGGGTTCGACGCTGCGCATCGCCTCGGCGGCCAGCGGTGCGAGGAGGCAGCCGGTGCCCATGCCGGTGACGAGCAGGGCCGGGGTGAAGGTGTACCAGTGGCTGTCGGCGCCGGCCAGTCCGCTCACCAGGGCGATTCCGGTGCCGTAGGCGAGGAGGCCGAACATCAGGACGTACTTGCCGCCGATCCGGTCCGACATGCGGCCGGCGAACGGGGCGACGGCCATGGACACCAGCGGGGAGGGTGCCAGGGTGAGGCCGGCCCGCAGCGGGCTCATGCCGAGGTTGGACTGGAGGTACAGGTTGAAGGGCAGGACCAGGCCCAGCATCGACAGGGCCACCAGGCCGGTCACCGTGGACATCAGGGTGAAGTTGCGGTTGCGGAACACGGCGAAGGGCAGCAGCGGTTCGCGGTCCTGCCGGGCCCGCTGGTGCAGCAGGAACACGCCGATGAGGACGACGCCGGCCGCGATGCAGGCGACGATGGCCCCGTTCCAGTCGTAGCGCTGGCCCTCCTGGAGGCCGAAGCACAGGGCGAGCAGCGCGGCGCTGGCCAGCAGCACGCCGGTGACGTCGAAGCGGTGTGCGCGGCCGGTGCGGATGTCGGGCACCACGAGCAGGGTCAGGGCCAGGACCGCGAGGCCGACCGGCAGGTTGACGAAGAAGATCCAGCGCCAGCCGGCCGCGCTGACCAGCAGCCCGCCCAGCGTCGGCCCGGAGATCGTGGCCACGCCGGCGACCGAGCCCCACACGCCCATGGCCGCGCCCCGCCGTTCGGCCGGGAACACCGCCACGATCATGGTCATGGTCTGCGGGCCCATGAGGGCCGCGCCGAGGCCCTGCACCGCCCGGGTGGCGATGAGTTCGGCCGGGTTCTGGGCCAGGCCGCACGCCACGCTGGCCAGTGTGAAGACCACGACGCCGGCCAGGAAGAGCGCCCTCGGCCCGTACAGGTCGCCGAGCCGGCCGGCGGTGATCAGCAGGACCGCCAGGACCAGGGCGTAGGCGCTGACCACCCACAGGACCTGGTCGAGCGAGGCCCCGAGGTCGGACATGATGTCGGGCATCGCGACGTTCACGATGGTCAGGTCCAGCAGGGTCATGTAGAACCCGAGGGCGAGTGTGGTCAGCACCGCCCAGGGGTTGCCGCGCCAAGTGCTCACGCGAGCCTCTCTTCCATCTCCGGGATACCTCCGGTGTGTTGCGGATATTGCCTGTGTTGCGGATATTGCGGTGTTGCGGATATTTCGGTTGTTGCTGGTGTTGCGGCTTTTGCCGGCCGGTCCTACAGGCCGAGTTCGCCGTCCAGGGCGGCGAACAGTTCGTCGTCGGTGACCGAGTCGAGGTCCGCCTCGTCGGCGTCCGTGGCCTGCGCGGCCTGCCAGGTCCGCAGCAGGCCGGCGAGCCGGTCGCCGGCCTCGGCGTGTTCGGCGGTTCCGGCGGTGCGGGCCAGCAGGGCCTCCAGGCGGTCCAGTTCGGCGGAGAGCGAGGAGGGCCGGGTGTCCTGGGCCGGGGCGAGCCGGTCGGCGAGTTCGGTGGCCAGGGCGGCGGCGGTCGGGTGGTCGAAGGCGAGCGTGGCGGGCAGTTGCAGGCCGGTGGCGGCGATCAGCCGGTTGCGCAGATCCACCGCGGTCAGCGAGTCGAAGCCCAGCTCGGTGAAGCCGCGTTCGGCGCCGATGCCGCGTGCGTCGGGGTGGCCGAGCACATGGGCGATCTCCGTGACCACCAGGTCCCGTACGGCCGCGACCCGCTCGTCGGCGGTGAGCCCGGCCAGCCGGGCGGTCAGGGCGGCCGGCCCGGTGGTGTCGGCCGCGGCGGCCGCGGCCGTGCGGCGGACGGGCACGCGGACCAGCGAGCGCATCAGCGCGGGCAGCTCGCCCGCGGCCGCGCGCCCGCGCAGCGCCGCCCGGTCCAGGGCGGTGGCGACCGGCGCCGGGTGGCTGCCGGCCAACGCCCGGTCCAGGAGGTCCAGGGCGGCCTGGGGGCTCATGGGGGCGATACCGGAACGGGCCAGCCGGACGAGGTCGCTCTGCTTGAGCTCCTCGCCCATGCCCCCGCCACCGCCCCACAGGCCCCAGCCGATGGAGGTGGCGGGCAGCCCCGCGGCGTGCCGCTGCCGGGCGAGGGCGTCCAGGAAGGCGTTGGCGGCCGCGTAGTTGGCCTGGCCGGGGGTGCCGACGGTGGCGGCGATCGAGGAGAACAGGACGAACGCCGACAGCCCGCGCTCCCGGGTCAGTTCGTGCAGGTTGCGGGCCGCGTCCGCCTTGGGCCGCAGGACGGCGTCGAGACGGGCGGGGGTGAGCGCGGTGAGCACCCCGTCGTCCAGGACGCCCGCGGTGTGCACGACGGCGGTCAGCGGGTGTGCGGCGGGGATGGCGTCCAGCAGCGCGGCGAGCGCCCGCCGGTCGGCGGTGTCGCAGGCCACGACGGTCGCCTCGGCGCCCGACCCGGCCAGCGAGGCGACCAGTTCGGCGGCCCCGGGCGCGTCCGGCCCGCGGCGGCTGACCAGCAGGAGGCGACGCGCGCCGTGCGCGGTGACCAGGTGGTGCGCGACCAGCCCGCCCAGCAGGCCGGTGGCGCCGGTGAGCAGCACGGTGCCGTCCGGGTCGAAGGCAGACGCGGAAGGCTCGGCGGCGGGGGCGACGGGGACGAGCCGGGGCGCGTACGTCTGTCCGGCGCGCAGCGCGAGTTGTGGTTCGCCGTCGGCCAGGGCGCGGGCCACGGCCGTGGGCAGCGCCTGTGTGGAGGCGTCGTCGGCGTCCGTGTCGACGACCAGGATCCGCCCGGGGTGTTCGGCCTGCGCGGTGCGCAGCAGTCCGGCGACGGCGGCGCAGGCGGGGTCGGGTACCTCGCCGGGCAGTACGGCGGCGGTGCCCCGGGTGAGCAGCACCAGCGGGACGCCGGCCGTCTCCTCCCGCGCGGACCAGTCCTGTAGAAGTCGCAGTACGGAGGTCAGCGCGGCACGCGCGGTGTCCGCGGGCTCACCGCGGTCGGCGGCGGGTTCGGCGGCGGGTTCGGGGGTGACCGCGGCGAGCAGCACGCCCGGGGCGGTCGCGGCGGCGAGGCCGGTGAGCCGTACGCCCGGCAGGGTGTCGGGCAGGGTGGGCGTGAACGGGCCGTCCAGCACGGCCCAGTCGGCCGGGGCGGCGTCGACGGCGGTGGGCTCCAGCCGGGTCCAGTCCACGGCGAGCAGCCCGGAGCCGGACTCGGCGGGGGTCTGTCCGCCGGCGGGCAGGGCGCGCAGGGCGAGGGTGTCCACGCGGGCGACGGGTGCGCCGGAGGGGTCGGCGAGGTCCAGGGTGACGCTGCCTTCGGCGGCGGCGGGGGTGATGCGGACGCGCAGGGCACTCGCGCCGGTCGCGTGCAGGGTCAGGCCGCTCCAGGCGAAGGGGATGTGGGCCTGGCCGGCGTCGTCGGCGGGGTCGGCCGTGGGTCCGAGCGCGAGGGGCCGCAGCGCGGAGTCGAGCAGGGCGGGGTGGATGCCGAACCGGTCGGGGCCGGTGTCCTGGGAGGCGTCGGCGGGCAGCCGTACCTCGGCGTACAGCGTGTCGCCGTGCCGCCAGGCGGCGGTGAGGCCCTGGAACGCGGGCCCGTAGCCGAGTCCGGCGTCGGCCAGCCGCCGGTCCAGCGCGTCGACGTCGACCGGGTCGGCGCCGGGCGGCGGCCAGGCCTGCGCCCATGCCTCGGCGGCCGGGGCGGTGGTGCCGGTGGCGGTCAGGGTGCCGTCGGCGTGCCGGGTCCAGTCGGCGGCGCCGGAGCCGTCGTCGGGGCAGGTGTGGACGGCGAACGGGTACCGGCCCGAGGCGTCGGCGGGTCCGGCGGACACCTGTAGGCGCAGCGCGCCGTCCTCGGGCAGTACCAGCGGCGCGCGCAGGGTGAGGTCCTCGACCCGGTCGCAGCCGAGCTGGTCGCCGGCGTGTACGGCCAGGTCGGCGAGGGCGGCGCCGGGCAGTAGGACCCGTCCGGCCACCAGGTGGTCGGCGAGCCAGGGGTGGTCGGCGAGGGACAGCCGGGCGGTGAACAGCAGCCCCGAGCCGTCGGCGAGCGGCACGCGGGCGCCGAGCAGCGGATGGTCGGCGGTGTCCTGCCCGGTCGCGGCGGTGTCGGCCGCGGCGGCGGGGGCCTGGAGCCAGTAGCGGGTGCGCTGGAAGGCGTAGGTGGGCAGGTCGGCCCGGCGGGCGCCGTGCCGGGCGAGCCGGTCCAGCCAGTCGGCGGGGGCGCCGCCGGCCACCGCCAGGGCCACCGGCCCCCGGGTGTGGGCGGCGGTGAACGCGGCGGCGACGGTGCGCTGTTCGGGGCGTCCGGCGCGCAGGGCGGCGGCGGTCACGGCGGGTTCGTCGTCCTCGCCGGTGCGCTCCTCGAGCGCGTTGCCCACCATGGCGGTCAGCACGGGGTCGGGGCCGAGTTCCAGATAGGTCGTCACGCCCTGGTCGTGCAGGGTGCGGACGCCGTCGTGGAAGCGGACCGTGCCACGGATGTGGCGGGCCCAGTAGGCGGGGTCGGCCAGGTCCTCGGCGGTGGCGAGCCGACCGGTCACATTCGACACCACCGGGATCGCCGGCGGGTTGAAGGTCAGGGTGGAGGCGATCCGGGTGAACTCCTCCAGCACCTCGTCCATGTGGGCCGAGTGGAAGGCGTGGCTGACCGTGAGCCGATGGGTCTTCAGGCCCGACTGCCGTGCCCGGTCGGCGAGTTCGGCGACCGCGTCGGCGTCGCCGGAGACCACGACGGCGGCGGGCCCGTTCACCGCGGCCAGGTCCACCCGGCCGGGATACGCCGCGAGCAGCGGCCGTACGTCGGGTTCGGCGGCGCGCACGGCGAGCATCGCGCCGCCGTCGCGGGCGGCCTGCATCAGCCGGCCCCGGGCCGCGACCAGCGCGCAGGCGTCCGGCAGGGACAGCACCCCGGCCGCGTGCGCGGCGGTCAGTTCGCCCACCGAGTGCCCGATCAGCAGGTCGGGGACGAGGCCGCGGTGCTCGGCGAGCCGGAACAGGGCGGTCTCCAGGGCGAACAGGGCGGTCTGGGTGTAGCGGGTCTGGTGCAGCAGCTCGGATTCGCCGAACACCACTTCCTTCAGCGGGTGTTCCAGCCGGGGGTCGAGGTGTGCGCACACGGCGTCGAAGGCTTCCGCGAACACCGGCTCGGTCTCGTACAGTTCCCGTCCCATGCCCGGTCGCTGGCTGCCCTGCCCGGTGAACAGGAACGCGGTGCGGCCCCGGCGGGCCGAGCCGCCGCGCAGCAGATGGGGCGAGTCGGTGCCGCGGGCGAGCGCGTCGAGCCCGGCGAGCAGTTCGGCGGCGGAGGAGCCCAGGGCCACCGCGGTGTGGTCGAAGACGGTGCGGGCGGTGGCCAGGGACAGCGCGATGTCGGCCGCCGGGGGCGCCGGTTCTGCCGCGGCGAACTCCGCGAGCCGGGCGGCCTGTTGGCGCAGTGCTTCGGCGGAGCGGGCGCTCAGCACCCAGGGCAGGGGGCCGGTGTACGGGTCGGCGGCCGGCGCCGGGGCGGGCCGGGGTGCGGCGGGTGCCTCGACGATGACGTGGGCGTTGGTGCCGCTGATGCCGAAGGAGGACACCGCGGCCCGGCGGGGGCGGTCCAGCTCCGGCCAGTCGCGCTCCTCGGTCAGCAGGGACACCGCTCCCGCCGACCAGTCGACGTGCGGGGTGGGGGCGTCGACGTGCAGGGTGCGCGGCAGCCGGCCGTGCCGCATGGCCATCACCATCTTGATGATCCCGCCGACTCCGGCGGCCGCCTGGGAGTGGCCGATGTTGGACTTCAGCGAGCCCAGCCAGAGCGGCTGTCCCGGGCCGTGCTCCTGCCCGTACGTCGCGATGAGCGCCTGGGCCTCGATCGGGTCGCCGAGCTTGGTGCCGGTGCCGTGGGCCTCGACGGCGTCGACGTCGGCCGCCGTCAGCCGGGCGTCGGCGAGGGCCTGGCGGATCACCCGCTGCTGGGCCGGGCCGTTCGGTGCGGTGAGGCCGTTGGACGCGCCGTCCTGGTTGACCGCGCTGCCCCGGACCACGGCGAGGACGTCGTGGCCGTTGCGGCGGGCGTCGGACAGCCGCTCCAGGACCAGCATGCCGACGCCCTCGGCCCAGCCGGTGCCGTCGGCGGACTCCGCGAACGCCTTGCAGCGGCCGTCGGAGGACAGCGCGCGCTGGCGGCTGAACTCGATGAAGGTGGTGGGCGTGGACATCACGGTGACGCCACCGGCCAGGGCGAGGGTGCACTCCCCCTCGCGCAGCGCCCGCACCGCCAGGTGCAGAGCCACCAGGGAGGAGGAGCAGGCGGTGTCGACGGTGATCGCCGGGCCCTCCAGGCCGAGGGTGTAGGCGACCCGGCCGGAGGCGACACTGCCCATGCTGCCGTTGCCGAGGTGGCCCTCGTATCCCTCGGGCGCGGGGTGCAGCCGGGAGGCGTAGTCGTTGTACATGACGCCCGCGAACACGCCGGTCCGGCTGCCGCGCAGGGTCGCGGGCGGGATCCCGGCCCGCTCCAGGCCCTCCCAGGCGGTCTCCAGCAGCAGCCGCTGCTGCGGGTCGGTGGCGAGCGCCTCACGGGGGCTGATGCCGAAGAACTCGGCGTCGAAGGCGTCCGCGTCGTACAGGAAGCCGCCCTCCTTGGAGTAGCTGCGGCCGACCCGGTCCGGGTCCGGGTCGTACAGTTCGGCGACGTTCCAGCCCCGGGTGGCGGGGAACTCGCCGACCGCGTCGACGCCCTGCCGCACCAGCCGCCACAGGTCCTCCGGGGAGGCCACGCCGCCCGGGTAGCGGCAGCTCATGCCGACGACGACCACCGGGTCGGCGTCGCTCGCCCGGCGCGGTACGGCGGCCGGGGCCTCCTGGTCCGGGCCGCCGTCCGGGCCGGCGACCAGTTCGGTGAGGTGGTCGATGACGGCGCCGGGTGTCGGGTAGTCGAAGACCAGGGTCGGGGAGAGCGCCAGGCCGGTGGCCGCGCCGAGCCGGTTGCGCAGTTCGACCGAGGCGAGCGAGTCGAAGCCGGCCTCGCGGAACGGGCGGCCCTCCTCGACGCGGGCCGGGTTGTCGTGCCCGAGCACGGTGGCGACCTGGGCGGACACCACCGGGGCGACGGCCGCGCGCCGCTCGGCCTCGGGCAGCGCGGCGATGGTACGGGCCCACTCCCCGTCCGCGCCGCCCGCGCCGCGCCCGGCCCGGCGGGCCGGTACGCGCACCAGGCCGGTCAGGACGGCGGGCAGCTGCCCGGTGCCCGCGTCGGCCCGCAGCGCGGCGAGGTCGATCCGGGCCGGTACCGGCGCCGGGCGGCCGGCGGTGAGGGCGGCGTCGAACAGGGCGAGGCCCTGCGCGGTCTCCATCGGGGCGATGCCGCCCCGGGTCATCCGGGCGAGGTCGGCCTGGTCGAGGTGTCCGGTGAGCCCGGTCGCCTCGCCCCAAAGGCCCCAGCCGAGGGAGGTCGCGGGCAGCCCGGAGGCGTGCCGGTGGTGGGCGAGGCCGTCCAGGAAGCCGTTGGCGGCGGTGTAGTTGGCCTGGCCCGGGTTTCCGAGGGTGGCGGTGACGGAGGAGAACAGCACGAACGCGGCGAGGCCGGCGTCCCGGGTGAGCTCGTGGAGGTGCCAGGCCGCGTCGGCCTTGGGCGCGAGGACGGTGTCCAGCCGGTCCGGGGTCAGCGAGGTCACGGTGCCGTCGTCCAGCACGCCCGCGGTGTGCACGACGGCGGTCAGCGGGTGCGCCGCCGGGATGCCCTCCAGGAGCGCGGCCACCGACGCCCGGTCGGAGACGTCACAGGCGGCGAAGGTCACCTCGGCGCCCGACTCCCGCAGCTCCCTCGCCAGTTCCGGGGCACCGGGGGCGTCCGCGCCGCGCCTGCTGGCCAGCAGCAGCCGACGGGCCCCGTACCGGGTGACCAGGTGCCGGGCGAAGAGCCCGCCCAGGGTGCCGGAGGCGCCGGTGACCAGCACGGTGCCCTCGGGGTCGAGCCGCGGCTCCTCCGGTTCGGCTCCCGTGCCCGTCACCCGTACCAGGCGCGGTACGAGGATCTCGCCGTCGCGGAGGGCGAGTTGCGGCTCTTCCGAGCCGAGGAGGCGGCTGACGTCGAGGGAGGCCGAGTCGTCTGAGTCGTACGGGTCGTCCAGGTCGACCAGGTCGACCAGGGTGAACCTCCCCGGCTGCTCGGTCTGGGCGGTGCGCAGCAGGCCCCAGACGGCCGCTCCGGCCAGGTCCGTGACATCGTCGCCGTCCCGCACGGCCACCGCTCCGGTGGTGACCACCGTGAGCGGGGTCCGTGCGAACTCCGGTGCGGCCAGCCACTGTTGCAGCTCGGCGAGGAGGTGGTGGGTGCGCTCACGCAGGCGTACGGGGATGTCGTGGCCGTCGTCGTCGCGTGCCGCCACGGCGAGGAGGACCCGGTCGGGGAGGGCCTCCCCCGCCGTGACGGCAGTCAGCAGGGCGGCCGTGTCGGCGTACCGGGCGGCCGGGGTGCCGGCCGCGGCGAGGCGCGCGGCCAGCGGGGTGTCGGCGCCGACGAGGGCCCACGAGCCGGCCGCCGGCGCTTCGTCGGGAGCGGGCGTCCAGTCGAGGGCATACAGCCCGCGCAGGCCCTGTCCCCGGGTGAGCCTGCCCGCGGGGACCCGGCGCAGCGCGAGCGACTCGACGCGGGCCACCGGCCTGCCTGTGGGGTCGGTGACGTCCAGGGCGAGGGTGTCCGGGGCGGTCGCGGTCAGCCGTACCCGTACCGTGCGGGGCGCGGGGACGTCGTACAGCCGCACCCCGGACCACACGAACGGCAGCCTGGGCCCGGCGGGCCCGCCGTCCGTGCCGCCGTCCGTGCCGCCGTCCGACAGCAGCCCGGCGTGCAGGGCCGCGTCAAGGAGCGCCGGATGGATGCCGAACGAGGCGGCGTCGCCGGTGAGTTCCTCGGGCAGTTCGAGTTCGGCGAAGCTGTCGCCACCGTGCCGCCAGGCGGCACGTACGCCCTGGAAGCCGGGGCCGTAGGTGTAGCCCTGGGCGGCCAGGTCCTCGTACAGGAAGGCCGGGTCGACAGGTTCGGCGTCCTCGGGGAGCCAGGCGGAGGCCTCGGGTTCGGCGGCCTCGACGGCGGGTTCGAGCAGACCGGAGGCGTGCCGGGTCCAGATCCGCCCGCCGGTGTCCTCGTCGTCGTCCTGCTCGGGCCGGGAGTAGACGCTCACGGCGCGGCGGCCGGCCGCGTCCGGCGCGTCCACGGCGACCTGCACCTGCACGCCCTCGGCGGCCAGCGGCAGCGGCGCCTCCAGCGTCAGGTCGGCCAGCCGGTCGCAGCCCGCCTCGCGGCCCGCGCGCAGCGCCATCTCGACGAACGCGGTCCCGGGAAGCAGCACGGTGTCGGCGACGGTGTGGTCGGCGAGCCAGCCGTGGGTGCGCAGCGACAGCCGGCCGGTGAACAGCAGCCCCTCGCCACCGGCCACCGGCACCAGCGCGCCGAGCAGCGGATGCCCTGCGGCGCCCAGCCCGGCCGCCGTCACGTCCCCGGCGGACCGCGCGGGCGCCAGCCAGAAGTGCTGACGCCGGAAGGGGTACGTCGGCAGCGCGACCGGCGGGCACTGGGGAAGCAGCCGCGACCAGTCGATGAGGACACCGCGCACGTGCAGGCGGGCCGCGGTGAGCAGCAGTTGGTGGGCGCCGCCCGGCTCGCCGCCGGACGCCACCGCTTCCGGCCCGCACGCGACGAAGGCGGTGATGCCGTCGCCCGCTTCCGCCCTCAGCGGTCCGTCCCCGGCGTCCGGCGCCTCACGCAGGCACTCCAGCCAGTACGCGGGGGTCAGGGCGGCCGGGTCCACCGGTGCGCCCGTCGCCCCGAGCACGGGGATCGCGGCCGTGCCGGGCCGCAGGGACGCGAGCAGTTCCAGGGCCGCCGCCTCGTCGCCGTCCGGCACGGTGACCACCCGGGCCCCGTCCCGCAGGCTCAGCGCACCGGCCGCGCAGGCGGCGGCCACCTGCCCCACGCCACGCCCGGCGACCGCGTCCGGCACTACGCCGAGGGACCACCACAGCCCGGCCAGCGACACGCCGAGCGCCCACAGCAGGGGCCGGGCGACGTCCACGCCCTCCGGAACGGGCTCCCCGCGCAGCGCCGCGCGCGGGTCCCAGTCGACCAGTCCGGCGAGGGCCCCGGCGCAGTCGTCGAGCCGAGCGGCGAACTCCGGTACCTCGGCGGCGAGTCGGGCCACGTCGGCGATCCATCCCCCGTCGCCGGCCCGGCCCGGGAACACGAACGCGGTACCGCCCCCGCTCCCGCCGCTCCCTTCGCCCACGACCGCACTCGCCGTCTCCTCCCCCGCCGCGAGCGCCGCCAGCCCGGCGAGCAGGTCCGCGCGGTCGGTGCCGATGGTGACGGCGCGGTGTTCGAAGGTGGCGCGGGTGGTGGCCAGGGCTCGGGCCACGGAGGCGGGGGTGAGGCCGGGGTCGGCCTCGACGTGGGCGTGCAGGCGGGCGGCCTGCTCGCGCAGGGCCTCTTCCGTACGGGCGGAAAGCACCCACGGGACGGCCATGTCCGGGACGGCGGTCTCCACCGTGCGGGGTGCGGTCTCGGGGGCCTGTTCCAGGATCAGGTGGGCGTTGGTACCGCTGATGCCGAAGGAGGACACCGCTGCCCGGCGAGGGCGGTCGAGGTCCGGCCAGTCCTGCTGGTCGGCCAGCAGGGACACCGCCCCCGCTGTCCAGTCGACGTGCGTGGTCGGCGCGGCCAGGTGCAGCGTGCGCGGCAGCACGCCGTGCCGCAGGGCCATCACCATCTTGATGACACCGCCGACACCGGCCGCCGCCTGCGAGTGCCCGATGTTGGACTTCAACGAGCCGAGCCAGAGGGGTCGTTCGGGGGCGTGGTCCTGGCCGTAGGTGGCGATCAGGGCCTGCGCCTCGATCGGGTCACCCAGCTTCGTGCCCGTGCCGTGCGCCTCGACGACGTCGACGTCGGCGGCCGTGAGACCGGAGTCGGCCAGCGCCTGGCGGATCACCCGCTGCTGTGAAGGACCGTTCGGCGCGGTCAGCCCGTTGGAGGCGCCGTCCTGGTTGACGGCGCTGCCCCGGATCACCGCCAGGACGTGGTGTCCGTTGCGGCGGGCGTCCGACAGCCGCTCCAGCACCACCAGACCGGCACCCTCGGCCCACGCGGTGCCGTCCGCCGAGTCCGAGAAGGCCTTGCAACGGCCGTCAGGAGCAAGGCCCTGCTGGCGGGAGAACTCCACGAACATCCCCGGTGTCGCCATCACCGCCGCACCACCGGCCAGGGCGAGGGAGCATTCGCCGCCCCGCAGGGCCCGCGCCGCCAGGTGCAGGGCCACCAGCGACGCCGAGCACGCCGTGTCCACCGTGATCGCCGGGCCCTCCAGGCCCAGCGAGTACGAGATCCGCCCCGAGGCGACACTCGCCGTCCCACCCGTCAGCAGATAACCCTCGACGCCCTCCGCCGGTTCGTGCAGGCGGGGACCGTAGTCCTGAGCGGTCACTCCCGCGAAGACACCGGTGTCACTGCCGCGCAGAGTGTGCGGGTCGATTCCGGCGCGCTCCAGGGCCTCCCACGCGGTGGTCAGGAGGAGCCGCTGCTGCGGGTCCATGGCCAGCGCCTCACGGGGGCTGATGCCGAAGAACTCGGCGTCGAACTCCCCCGCGTCGTACAGGAAACCACCGTGCCGGGCATACGTCTTGCCGCTCACACCCCGCTCGGGATCGTAGATACCCTCCACATCCCAGCCACGGTCCTCGGGCAGACCACCGATCGCGTCCACCCCGTCGGCCACCAGACGCCACAACTCCTCCGGCGAGGCCACCCCACCCGGATACCGGCACGCCATCCCCACCACGGCCAGCGGTTCATCCGTGCTCTCGGCCGGGGGTGCCGTCACATGCGGCAGTTCCAGGAGCCCCCGCACGATGTGTTCGGCCAGGGCGTTGGGCGTCGGATAGTCGAAGATCAGCGAGGAGGGCAGGGAGAGGTCGAGGTCGGCGTTCAGACGGCTGCGCAGCTCGACCGCCGTCAGGGAGTTGTAGCCGAGCTCCTTGAAGGACAGCGCCGGGTCGACCTCGTCCGCGCTCTCGTACCCGAGGATCTCCACCGTGTGCCGACGCACCAGCGCGGCAATCATGGTGATGCGGATCCGGTCGCCCTGCTCGCTGTTCAGCGCCTGGAGCTTCTCGGCCCAGCTCTGGGGAGCGGCGGCCTCCTCCGGCTCCCTGGCCTCCGTACCCGGCGCGTCGATCCAGTGCCGCCTGCGCTGGAAGGCGTAGGTGGGCAGGGGGACACGGCGTCCGCCCGTGTGCCAGTCGACCTCTGACCCGGCGGTGTACGCGGTGGCCAGCGCGGACAGGAACGTACGCTGTTCGTCCTTGGCTTTCTGGAGTACGGCGGCTGCCGTGAACTCGCCTGATTCCAGGGCGTCTTGGACCATCGCGGTCAGGACCGGGTCCGGGCCCAGTTCCAGGTACGTCGTGACACCGTCGGCGGCAAGGGTCTGGATACCGTCGTGGAAACGGACCGTGCCACGGATGTGGGCCGCCCAGTAGGCGGGGTCCGTCAGCTCCACGGCTGTCGCGAGCCGACCCGTGACGTTGGAGACGACCGGGATCATCGGCGGGTTGAAGGTCAGGGTCGAGGCGATGCGCGTGAACTCCTCCAGAGCCTCATCCATGTGCGGGGAGTGGAAGGCATGGCTGACCGTCAGCCGCTTCACCTTCACACCCTCACCGGCGAACCGCTCGGCGATCTCCTCCACCGCGTCCGCATCACCGGAGAGAACAATCGCAGCCGGCCCGTTCACAGCCGCCAGATCCAACCGTCCCGCGAACTCCTCAAGAACCGGGGCGATTTCGGCCTCGGGAGCGGCGACGGCGAGCATCGCCCCACCACCGCGCGCGGCCTGCATCAGCCGCCCCCGAGCCGCCACCAGCGCCCCCGCATCGGCCAGCGACAGCACCCCGGCCACATGCGCGGCCGTCAACTCACCGATCGAATGCCCGATCAGCAC
>NZ_JBEYXB010000050.1:0-15208 GCF_040644935.1 Streptomyces sp. NPDC046915
CACCAGATACGACAAGACCGCCACCTCCTACGAAGCAGCGGTCAGTCTCGCGTCATTCCTGCTCTGGGCAAGATCCGTTTGAAGACGGACCCTAGAAAGCGGGCCGCTCCGGATCAAGCACAGCCAAGCCCTCCGCAGGAGAGGACGCCGAGGCGAAGTGCCGCCGAGGGATCCGCCCCGCCCGCCGCGCCAGCCGCCCGGCCTCGACCGCCCGCCGCATCGCCTCCGCCATCAGAACCGGCTCCTGCGCCCGAGTGACGGCCGAGGCCAGCATCACCCCCGCACACCCCAGCTCCATCGCCAGCGCCACGTCCGAGGCCGTACCGGCGCCCGCGTCCAGGATCACCGGCACGCGCGCGTGCTCGACGATCAGCTGGAAGTTGTGCGGATTGCGGATCCCCAGCCCGGACCCGATCGGCGACCCCAGCGGCATGATCGCCGCACAGCCCACGTCCTCCAGCTTCCGCGCCAGCACGGGATCGTCATTGGTGTACGGCAGCACCGTGAACCCGTCGTCGACCAGCGTCTCCGCCGCCTCCAGCGTCTCGATCGGATCCGGCAGCAGCGTGCGCTCGTCGGCGATGACCTCCAGCTTCACCAGATCGCCGCCCAGTGCTTCCCGTGCCAGCCGGGCGGTGAGCACGGCCTCCCCGGCGGTGAAGCACCCCGCCGTGTTCGGCAGCACCCGGATGCCGAGCCGCTCCAGCACCGACAGCACCGAGCCGTGCACACCGGGGTCCACCCGCCGCATCGCCACGGTCGTCAGCTCCGTGCCGGAGGCGACCAGCGCCCGCTCCAGCACCTCCAGGCTGGGCGCACCGCCCGTACCCATGATCAGGCGGGACGTGAAGGACGTACCGCCGAGGACGAAGGGGTCGTCGGCCATGGTCAGCCTCCCTGGACGGCGGTGAGGACTTCGACGCGGTCACCCTCGGCCAGAGCCGTGGCGGGCCACTGCGCGCGCGGGACGACGGTTTCGTTGAGCGCGGCAGCCACGCCGCGCGGCGCCGCGGTGAGGGACTCGACGAGAGTGTCGAGAGCGGTGCCGGGGGCGACCTCCCGGCGCTCTCCGTTGACGGAAATGGTGACCGGGTTGTTCATACGGGCTGCTCCGTGAGTGCCGTGCTGAAGCGCTTGAGGGTGAACGGGCGGGCTTCCTCGGGCAGTTCACCGGTGGTCAGGGCGTGCGCCAGGGCGTCCCCGGTGACGGGCGTGAGCAGTACGCCGTTGCGGTAGTGCCCGGTGGCCAGCAGCAGGCCGTCCAGACCGGTCGGGCCGAGCAGCGGCGCGTTGTCGGGCGAGCCGGGGCGCAGGCCGGCCCGGGTCTCCGTGAGCGGCAGCTCGGTGATGCCGGGCACCAGCTCGTGCGCGTCGCGCAGCAGCTGGTACACCCCGCCCGCGGTCACCGTGGTGTCCCAGCCCAGCTCCTCGCTGGTGGCCCCGACGACCAGCTCGCCGTTCTCCCGGGGCACCAGGTAGACATGGCTGCCGCGGACCACGGCCCGTACGGTCCGGCTGAGGAACGGTGCGTACCGCTCCGGCACGGCGAGCCGCACCACCTGCCCCTTCACCGGCCGCACCGGCGGCAGCAGGTCCTCGGGCAGGCCCGCGAGCCGCCCGCTCAGGCTCCCGGCGGCCAGCACCACCTGGCCCGCGCGCAGCACGCAGCCGTCCGAGGCGGTGACGCCGGCCGCCCGGTCCCCTGCGACGTCGAAGCGTTCGGCCCACACCCGGTGGAAGACCACCCCGGCCCGCTCGCACGCGGCGACCAGCGCGGCCGACAGCCGGCGCGGGTCGATCTGGTGGTCGCCGTCCACCCGCAGCCCCCCGCGCACCCCCGGCGCCAGCAACGGTTCGAGGCGGCGGCACTCCCGCCCCGACAGCCATTCCGACTCCAGGCCCGACCGGTGCTGAAGGGCGTGCAGCTCGCGCAGGTGGGCGCGGTCGTCGGCGTCCAGCGCGACGGCGAGCGTGCCGCATCTGCGGTAGCCGAGGTCGAGGCCGGTGAGCTCGGTCAGCTCGGCCGCGAAGTCCGGATAGCGGCGGGCCGACGCCAGGTTCAGGCCGAGCAGCCGCTGCTCGCCGTGGTGCAGCTCCGTGACGGCGGCGAGCATCCCGGCCGCCACCTGAGCGGCCCCGCCGCCGGGCTCGGGGTCCACCACGGCCGTGCTCAGGCCGCGCTGCGCGGCCCGCCAGGCCGTGACCAGGCCGATGATCCCGCCCCCGATGACGAGGACGTCGGACGTACGTGACGACATGGGCGTCCAGCCCCTCCCTTCGCCGGCATGACCCGGATCAGGTTCGTACGGTCGGAGGCCGCCAGCCTCCCTCTCAGCCCGGTGCGTCCGGGCTCCCGCGAGTGCTTGTACGGTGGCCACCCTAGCCCGCAGCGCACCGACTCGTAAGGAGGCCTCCGCCGATGGCCCGCTCGCTCGACGGTCTGATCCTCGCCCCCGTAGCGGACCAGGCCCCGGGGCAGGTGGGGACGCGCACCCGGTTCGCGTACCACGAGAAGAACGGCGAGATCTGGGCCGAGTACGCGGGCGGCGATGTCATACGCGGGTCTCTGGTGGGCACCCGGGAAGGGGACCGGCTGGACTTCCGGTACGTGCAGCTGAAGCGGGACGGCACCACCTCCTGCGGACACTGCGCGTCCACCGTCGTCGAGCTGTCCGACGGCCGGGTGCGGCTGGAGGAGACCTGGGAATGGGAATCGCAGCCCGGAGCGGGTACGAGCGTTGTGGAGCAGGTCACTGAGCACGCCCCCTGACTGACGAACAGTCAGTTGACTATGGTGATCGAGTGAGCGAGCAGACGCGGGAACAGGGCACGTCACAGGCGCGGCGCGTGGTCGTCGTCGGCGCGGGCATGGCCGGGGTGCAGACCGCGGTCGCCCTGCGCGAACAGAGCTTCCGGGGCACCGTGGCGCTGATCGGCGCCGAACCCCACCAGCCGTACGACCGGCCCCCGCTGTCCAAGGCCGTGCTGCTGGGCAAGGCCGAGGGTTCCGCCTTCGACGTCGACTTCGACGCGCTCGGCATCGAACTCCTCCTCGGCCGCGAGGCGCTGGGCGTGCGTCCGGGCGACCACGAGGTCGACACCGAGGCGGGGCCCGAACCGTACGACGTCCTGGTCCTGGCCACCGGCGCCGAACCGGTCCGGCTGCCCGGCACGGAGGGCGTCTCCGGCGTGCACCTGCTGCGCACCCTCGACGACGCCGAACGGCTGCGGCCGGTACTCGCCCGGCAGCACGACATCGTGGTCGTCGGCGCGGGCTGGATCGGCGCCGAGTTCGCCACGGCGGCCCGTGAGGCGGGCTGTGCGGTGACGGTCGTGGAGGCGGCGGACCGCCCCCTCGCCGGCGCGCTCCCGGCCGAGGTGGCCGCGCCGATGGTGTCCTGGTACGCCGACAGCGGCGCCGTGTTGCGCACCCACGCGCGCGTGGAGCGCGTCGAGCCGGGCGCGGTGGTGCTCGACGACGGCTCGCGGGTGCCCGCGGGCGCCGTCGTCGTCGGCATCGGCGCCCGCCCCGCCACGGCGTGGCTGGCCGGCTCCGGCATCGAACTCGGCGCGCACGGCGAGGTGGTGGCCGACGAGCACCTGCGGACCTCCGCCCCGGACGTGTACGCGGTCGGCGACTGCGCCTCCTTCCCCTCCCGCCGGTACGGGGAACGACTGCTCGTCCACCACTGGGACAACGCCCTCCAGGGCCCGCGCACGGTCGCCGCGAACATCATGGGCGAGACCCCCGCGGTCTACGACCCCGTGCCGTACTTCTGGTCCGAGCAGTTCGGCCGCTTCGTCCAGTACGCCGGTCACCACGGCGCGGCCGACCGCACCCTGTGGCGCGGCGATCCGGCCGGCCCCGCGTGGACGGTCTGCTGGCTGAAGGAGGACCGGCTGGTGGCCCTGCTCGCCGTGGGACGCCCGAGGGACCTGGCCCAGGGACGACGGCTGATCGAGGCGGGCACACCGATGCGGCCGGAGATACTGGCCGACCCGGCGAGGCCCCTGAAGAGCGCCACGGCACCGGGCCCGGGACCTGGCAAATAGCCCCGGGTGGACCGCCCTGACTTCCGAGTGTCAGTGGCAGATGGCAGGCTAGATCCCGTGACCGAGATTGACGCGAAGATCGATGCTCTCGTCCCCGCCTGGCTGAACCTGCCCGACATCGCCGAACAGCTCGGCGTCGAGGTGACACGTGTGCGGCAGCTGGTCAAGGAGGGCCAGCTCATCGCCGTACGCCGTGGTGAGAACCGGGCGCTGCACGTCCCCGCCGCCTTCATCGACGGGGACAAGGTCGTCAAGGGCCTGTCCGGGACCTTGACGCTCCTCAGGGACGACGGCTTCACCGACGAAGAGATGCTGGAATGGCTCTTCACCCCGGACCCCAGCCTCCCCGGCACCCCCGCACAGGCCCTGAGCGAGAATCGCGGCACGGAGGTGAAGCGCCGCGCCCAGGCGCTCGCCGTCTGACCCGGACCATCCGAACCGAACACCGTCCGGCGTACGGGCCGCGGCCCCGGGGCCCCGGCCGCGGTGAGTCACGTCCGCCCGCACCCCTGGGGGAGCGGGCGGCCGGTGACCGGCCCGGCCATCGGCCCGTACGCCGCCGACCGCGCACCGACAACGGGGGGACCCACGCATGTCCGACACCGCCACCGCCCGGGGGCGCCTCGCCGACGCCCGGCTCTACCTGTGCACGGACGCCCGGAAGCGGCAGGGCGACCTCGCCGAGTTCCTCGACGCGGTACTGGCCGGCGGTGTGGACATCGTGCAGCTGCGGGACAAGGGCATGGAGGCGGCCGAGGAACTGGAGCACCTCGCGGTCCTCGCCGACGCCTGCGCCCGGCACGGCAAGCTGCTCGCGGTCAACGACCGCGCGGACATCGCCCACGCCGTCGCCTCGGACGTGCTCCACCTCGGCCAGGGCGACCTCCCGGTCCCCGCGGCCCGCGCGATCCTCGGCGCGGACGTCCTCATAGGCCGTTCCACGCACGCCGAGGCCGAGGCGGAGGCCGCCGCCGTCCAGGAGGGCGTCGACTACTTCTGCACCGGCCCGTGCTGGCCCACCCCCACCAAGCCCGGCCGGCACGCCCCCGGCCTCGACCTGGTCCGGCACACCGCCGCGCTGGGCACCGACCGTCCCTGGTTCGCCATCGGCGGCATCGACCTGGGCAACCTCGACGAGGTCCTGGACGCGGGGGCCCGCAGGGTGGTCGTCGTACGGGCGATCACGGAGGCCCCGGACCCGGGAGCGGCGGCGGCGGAGTTCGCCAAGCGGCTCCGGCAGGCGTGACGCGGCGCCCACCGGGGTCCACCAGCGTCCACCTGTGTCCAAGGGATGGACAACGGCCCGGCAATTCGGGCAAATAACCGAACCCCGGTTGGGGGACCGGCCGCCCCTGGCTAACCTGCCGGTATGGCCCTCGGAACCGCATCAACCAGGTCCGATCGCGCGCGTACGGTGCGTGACATCCTCGGCACCGGCAAAACGACGTACTCCTTCGAGTTCTACGCGCCCAAGACCCCCCAGGGCGAGCGGAACCTCTGGAACGCGCTGCGCCGGGTCGAGGCGGTGGCGCCGGACTTCGTCTCCGTGACGTACGGCGCCGGCGGCTCCACGCGCGCCACCACGGTCAAGGAGACCGAGCAGATCGTCGTCGACACCACGCTGACGCCGGTCGCCCACCTCACCGCGGTCGACCACTCCATCGCCGAACTGCGCAACATCATCGGCCAGTACGCGGACGCCGGGATCCGCAACATGCTGGCCGTGCGCGGTGACCCGCCCGGCGACCCGATGGGTGACTGGGTGCCGCACCCCAAGGGCCTGACCTACGCGGCCGAGCTGGTCCAGCTCATCAAGGAGTCGGGCGACTTCTGCGTGGGCGTCGCCGCGTTCCCGGAGATGCACCCGCGCTCCTCAGAATGGGACACCGACGTCACGCACTTCGTCGACAAGTGCCGGGCCGGCGCCGACTACGCCATCACGCAGATGTTCTTCCGGCCGGAGTCCTACCTGCGCCTGCGTGACCGGGTGGCCGCGGCGGGCTGCGAGACCCCGGTCATCCCCGAGGTCCTGCCGGTGACCAGCGTGAAGATGCTGCAACGGTTGCCGAAGCTCAGCAACGCCGTGTTCCCGTCCGCCCTGAAAGAGCGGATCCTCACAGCCAAAGACGATCCGGCGGCGGTACGCTCCATTGGTATCGAATTCGCCACGGAGTTCTGCGCACGGTTGCTGTCCGAGGGAGTGCCCGGACTGCACTTCATCACGCTCAACAACTCCACGGCGACGCTGGAAATCTACGAGAACCTGGGCCTGCACCATCCCCCGCAGGCCTAGACCGGCCGCCCCGCGATACGACACACTGCGTAGCGGCCACTGGGAGAGGGGCGTACATGGGCTGGACGGTCCTCTACATCGCGTTCGGCATCGTCGCGCTGTGGTTGCTCGGTGAGGTGCTGCTTCAGTACAAGGCGCGGCTGCGCTGGCGGCTGCTCGCCTTCGTCGGCTTCCTCGGTGTCGTGCTCGGTGTGCTGATCCCGTCCGTGCCGGTCATCGGCCTGGGCGCGGCCGCCTTCGCGGTCGGGCAGACCTACGTCACGCTGTCGTTCCGCCGCGGCTTCGCCGCGGGCTGGGCGGTCAGCCGTCCGGAGCCCGGCGCCACCGGCAAGAGCAAGAGCAAGCGCCGCCGCGGCGAACCCGAGCCCCAGGACCCGGCCCTGGAGGTCTCCGACCTCCAGGGCGCGCGGGCGGCCGGCTACGGCGACGACAGCCCCGGCTACGGCGACGACTACGACCGCGACGACGTCTTCAACCCCGCCGCCCGCTCCGCCGGGCCCACGGCCGCCGAGACCACCGCGGTCTACGAGCCGCAGCCCATGCCGGACGAGACCGGTACGTACGGCATATACGGCGACTCCTTCTCGGGCTCCGCCCAACCGTCCGCCGCCCAGCAGGACACCTACGCGACGGCCGCCCAGGGCACCGACCAGTCGTACGCGTACGACTACTCCGGCTACGGCCAGCAGCAGCAGTACGGCTACGAGGCCGGCGGCCAGCAGCAGTACAGCGGCTACTCCGACCCCTACGGCGGAACCGGTTACGACCAGACGTACGGCGGCCAGCAGTACGACCAGCAGGGTTACGGCCAGGGCCAGAGCCAGGGCCAGTACGGCACCGGCGGCTACGGCGAGACCCCCGCGGACGGCGTCTGGGTCCCGCAGCAGCGCACCGACGGGTCCTACGGCGGTGAACTCCCCACCGAGCAGCCGTACCCCTACCAGACGGGCGGTCAGCAGCAGGGGAACGGGTTCGACGAGCAGTACCGATTCTGAGCCTCACCGCTCGAGGGACTCACTGCGAGCCGCGGAAGTCCGGCCCCTCCACGATCAGCCCCGCCACCAGCGCGCCGGACATCCCGGCGTGGGGGAGTCCACCGCCGGGGTGTGACCAGCCGCCCACCCGGTACAGGCCCGGCAGGCGTGTGGTGTTCGCCGGATGCAGGAAGCGGCCGTCCGCCGCGGCGAGCGCGGGAGCGGGGACGGCCCCGGAACCCGTCTCGGCCGCGGTGTCACCGGGCGTCCGCACCTCGTGCCAGATCAGCCGCTCGCGCAGGCCGGGAACAGCGGCCCCGGCGGCGTCCAGGACGAGGCCGGTGAAACGCCGGACCGTGCTCTCCTGCTCCCAGCCCGCCTCCGTCGGCACCATGGCCTGGACGACCACCGACTCGTACCCGCCCTCCGGACGCGAGGAGGGGTCGTCGGGCCGCAGCACGGTCACCGTGGGCCGCGCGGGGTCCGGCGCGTGCACGACCGTGCGGTGCGCGGCACCGGGCTCGCGCTCGCCGCGCAGCGCCAGCAGCACGGTGAACCGGCCCGTACGGGGCGGCACGGTCTCCGCGCGCACATCCCCGTCCGCGTCCAGCGGATGCCCCGTCAGGCCCCGCAGCCGCACCGGGTCCACGTCCGCCACGACGTGGTCGGCCTCGGCCACCGTCCCTCCCCCAGAGCCGAAAGCCGGGGAGGTGCCCCCAGCGAACTCCACCCCCGCCGCCCGGCCGTCCTTCTCCAGGATGCCGGTGACCTCCGCGCCGAAGGCGAACTCCACCCGGCGGGCCAGGCACCGCTCGTACACCGCGCGCGCCAACTCCCGTATGCCGCCGCGCACATACCAGGTGCCGAAGGCGTGCTCCAGATAGGGCAGCACCGCCGCGCTCGCCGGAGCCAGCCGGGGATCGAGGCCGTGGGCGAGCGCGTGGCTCTCCAGGAGCGCCGCGAGACGCGGGTCGCGCAGCTCCCACTCCCCGACCTCGGCGAGCGTGGTGGCCCGGCGGGTGCGCAGCAGCCGCTTGTGCGGAACGGCGGGGTAGGGCTCACGCTCGGCCAGCACGCGCCAGTTCGGCCACAGGGGCTCTTCCAGCAGCGGACGCCGGGTGCGGTCCCAGGCCTCGCGCGCCCGCACCAGGAAGTCCCCCCAGCGCCCGCCCGCGCCCGCGCCCAGTGCTTCGTCCAGGGCGGTGACGACACCCGCGCGCGAGGCGTTCGGCAACGACACCTCGGTGCCGTCCGCGAAGACGTGCCGGGACGACGGGTCGACCTGCACCAGCTCGACGCAGGCCTCCAGCGGCTCCTTGCCGGTCTTGACGAACAGGTCGCGGTAGACCGCGGGCAGGGGCAGCAGTCCGGGGCCGGTGTCGAAGCGGAACCCGTCCCGCTCGAACCGGCGCACCGCACCGCCGTACGTCTCCGTACGCTCGTACACCGCCACCCGGTGGCCCGCGACGGCCAGCCGGGCGGCGGCCGCCATCGCGCCCATCCCGGCGCCGATCACCGCAATCCGTGCCATGCCTGCGACCTTAGCGACCGCCACCGACAATCCCGGCCACGGGCTGGGGATGAGCGCGCAGGGCTGAGTATCCGTACCTAGTGCATGAGATGAGTACGCGCACGGATGGGCTGCCACCTGCGCGAACGAGAGAGTGGAGGCACGGAGAAGGGGCGCGGCTCCGGCACCGGCGACACGGGGCGCCGGAACGGAGCGGCCCTCGATCCGCTCCTTCCGCCGATTCCGTCGGCGGAAGCGAGGCACGGGGGGTACCCGGGGGACGACCGAACGGGGGCCCACGGGGGGACGTACGGGGGAGCACGAAGGAAGCGCCGGTTCGAGGTGGCCCGCGGGGGACGCGGCCACGACGGACCGGCGCTTTTCCGTGCACGCACGCGTGCGGCTGCTGCCGGGGCGCCGGCTCAGCCCTTCCCGCTGACCCGCCCCTGGAGCAGCCGGGACAGCGCCGCGTGGACGTCGTCCAGGGACCGCTCCGGCTGGAACGACTTCCAGTCCAGCGCGGCCACCAGCACCATGCCGACCAGCGCGGCCGCGGTCAGCTGCACGTCGATCTCCTCGCTGAACTCGCCGTTCGCCACGCCCTCGCGCAGCACGCCCTCCACGACGGCGACGGCCTCCTGCCGGACCACCATCAGCGTGGACTGCCAGGCGCGGTTGGTGCGCCACAGCTCGGCCACGTACAGCTGGGTGAAGGCCGGATAGCGGTCGATGAAGACCAGCCCGGCCCGGACCATCGCGTCCAGGGCGTCGACCCTGCTGCCGCCCTCGCGTGCCGTCCGCTCGGCCGCCTCGCGCAGGGACGCGGTGAGGAGGCCGACGCCGTGCCGCAGCAACTCCTCGAAGAGAACCGACTTGCTCGCGAAGTTGTAGTAGACCGTGCCCTTCGCGACCCCGGCACGCTCGGCGATCTCGTCCACCGTGGTGGCGGAGAAGCCCTGTTCGGCGATGAGCGTGACGGCAGCCTCGTAGAGCTTCTGCCGGGTGGCCTCGCGGCGCGTGCTGCCACCCGACGTGGCGCTGCTGCTTTCCATGGCGTCGATTCTCACAGGAACGGCGTCCGAACGGGGCACGAAAGGGGAGGTCACAGGCTCAGCTCGGGATGCAGCCGGTCCAGGGTCCACACCTGGTGGCGGCGGGCCGACAGCGCGGTGAGCGCGAGGGCGCCCGCGGTGAACGCCGTCAGCACGCCGCAGGCCAGCCACACCGGGCCGAGGCCCCCGCCCGTGATGAGCCTGCGCAGTGCCTGCACGACGTAGCTCATCGGCAGGAAGGGGTGGATCGCGTCGAAGAAGCGGGGACTGGTCTGCACCGGGTAGGTACCGCCCGCGGAGGTCAGCTGGAGCATCAGCAGGGCGAGCACCAGGATCCGGCCGGCCGCGCCGAAGCGCGCGTTCAGCCACTGCACGATCGCCCCGAAGCAGGCCGCCACCAGGAACAGGAAGCCCACCGTCCCGGCCGCCCGGGTCATCTCCAGGCCGATCGCCCAGTGCAGGACGGACATCAGTGCGGCCGTCTGGAGCACCCCGATCGCGGCCACCGGCAGCCAGCCCGCCAGCGCGGTCCGCCAGGCGGACGAGCCGGCCGCGAGGGCACGCCGGTTGAGCGGCGGGATCAGCATGTACGCCACCATGGCGCCCACCCACAGGGACAGCGGGATGAAGTACGGGGCGAACCCGGTGCCGTAGTTCGGCGCGTGGTGCAGGTCCCTGGAGGCGAGCTGGACCGGGTCGGCCATGACCCCGGTGCGCTCGTCGCGGTCCCGCTTGCCGTAGTCGGGGATCTTCTTCGCCCCGTCGTGCAGTCCGCCGGCCAGCTTCCCGGAGCCGTCGACGAGCTTGTACATGCCACCGCTGAGGGTCTCGGCGCCCGACTCGGCCGTGCCGATGCCCGTGTCGAGCTTGGTCGCGCCGGTCTTCGCGGTGCCGAGTCCGGTGTGCAGCTTCTTGGCGCCCGCGGCGACCTTGCCCGCGCCCTCGTTCAGCTTGTTGACGCGGGACACGGCGTCGTCGAGGTCCTCGGAGAGGTGCGGGGCGCGGTCGGCGAGCGCCTGGGCCTGCTGCTGGAGCGTGCCGAGGTTCGTGCGCAGCGTCTTCAGGTCGCCGTCCTGGTCGGCGATCAGCGTGTTGAGGTCGTCGGCGACCGTGGCCACGTCGGAGGCCGCCGTCTTCGCCTTCTTCAGGTCGGGGCAGACGTCGTCGGGCAGCAGCGCCGTCTCGCAGTGCGTCTTGTAGACCTCGTCCAGCGTGGTGGAGGCCGCGTGGGCGGCCTTGGCGGCGGCCGGTGCCGTCTTCACCAGGACGTCGAGGTTGTCGCGGACCGTCTTCGCCGAGTCGGCGACGAGCTGGGCGGTGTCCCCGATGGTCTTCTCGTTGGCCTTCACGAAGGGGCCGGTCTTCTCGTAGACCCCGTTGACCTTGTCGGCGAGGGTCTGGGTGCCGTCGGCGACCTGCCGCGAGCCGTCCTGAAGGTCGCCCGCCCCCGTGTCGAGCTTCTTCAGGCCCTTGGCCAGCTTGCCGCTGCCGCTCTTGGCGTCCTTCAGCCCGTCGGCGAGGTCCTTGGAGCCCTTCTCCGCCTTCCCGATGCCCCCTTCGAGCTTGTCGGCGCCCTTGGCGGCCGTCTCGGTCTTGCCGTGGATGTCGGAGAAGGAGATGAAGATCCGGTCCAGGAACTGCCGGGAGGCCTTGGTGGAAGCGGCCGTCCGTACCTCGCTGAACACCGTCCGGGATATCTGCCCGACGATGTAGTTGTTCGCGTCGTTCGTCCGCACCTGAAGGGCGCTCGTCTCGGGGGAGTCGCCCGAGCTGGAGGCGATGCGCCGGCTGAAGTCGGCGGGCATGGTCAGCGACAGGTAATAGGTGCCGTCCTCGACGCCCCTGCGGGCCTCGGCGGCGCTCACCTCGTGCCATTCGAAGGTCCGGCTGTCGCGCAGTCCGTCGACGATGTCGTCGCCCGCCGCGAGCTTCCTCCCGCTCGCGGTCGCCCCCTTGTCGTCGTTCACCAGGGCCACGGGGATGCGGTCGAGGCGGCCGTACGGGTCCCAGAAGGACCACAGGTACAGGGCGCCGTACAGCAGGGGCAGCACGAGGAGCGCGACCAGGGCGGCGCGGGGGAGCTTGCCCCGGCCGAAGCGCCTGAGCTCAAGCGCGGCCAGTTTCGGCGAGCGCATCGGCCGCCTCCTTCGCTTCGTCGTCGGTGACTTCTTCGTCCCGGGTCCCGGTGGCTTCGACGGGCCGGGTGGAGACGGTCACCGCGCCCTCGGGGGCCTCGGCGTACACCGCCACGACCGTCGTCCCGGCCGCCGCGACGGATGCCAGCAGCGCGTGCGCCTCGGCCCGCTCGGCGTCGGAGAGCTTGAGGTCGGTGTCGTCCACGGCGAGCAGCCGGGGGTCGCCGACGAGGGCCAGGGCGACGGACAGGCGCAGCGCCTCCAGCCGCTCCAGATCCCGTACGGCCGTCCTGGCGCCCTTGGGCAGGGTGTCCGGGTCGAGCCCCGCGGCGGCCAGCGCGCTCTCGGTCCGCCGCCGGGCCTCGCCGGCCCGTTCCGCCCGGGGCCGCAGCAGCCGGCGCAGGGAACCCCCGAAACGCCTTTGCAGCAGCGCCCGTTCGCGCAGGTGCTCGCCGACGGTGAGGGCCGGGTCGAGGTCGGTGACCCCGGCGACGTTGGCCAGGGCGCTGACCCGGCGCAGGGCGGACATCCGCCGCGGGAGTTCGAGCCCGCCGACGGTGGCCGTTCCCTCCGTGGGCTTCATACGTCCCGTGAGCGCGAGCAGCAGACACGTACGGCCGGAGCCGGAGGGCCCCTCGACCGCGATCAGCGACCCGGGCTCCGCGTCCAGGCGGACGCCTCTGAAGACCCAGCCGCGGGGCCCGCGCAGCCCGAAGTCGCGAGCTGTGACGCCGAGGCCGTGGGTGCTGTTCTGTGACGGGTCCATGGCTCCCGCCTTCCCCCTGCGATGGTTTTTGAACTGACTGGTCAGTGCAAAAACTAACCCGAACCTTCGATCGAAGCAAAAGTCCAGGTCAGAACGGATTGTCAGTGCCATACCTCACGATGGGCACATACGGCACCTCGTAGCAGGGCGTGCCGTCACCCAGACGACAGGAGGTTCGTCATGGCCAACCCCTCCGCAGCCGCCGCCCGCCGGCGCCGCGCCACCGGCCCTGCCCCCTCACTGACCGGACCGGCGAGCGACGTGCACCCCGTGCTGCGCCGGTCCACGGCCCCGCCCGCCGCCCTCGACCTGCTCGCCCAGGCCCGTGCCGGACTCGAAGAGGCCGCCGTCCTCGAAACCCCCAACGAGCGCTACGCGACGGCCCACCTCGCCGCCCTGCGCACCGCCGCCGCCGTGCTCGCCGCGCGCGGCCGTCCCGAGCCCTCGACCAGGCGCCGCGCCCGCATCCGGAGCGCCTGGGAAGTGCTCCCCGAGATAGCGCCCGAACTCACCGAGTGGAGCGCCCTGTTCGCCTCCGGCGCCGCCCGCCGCGCCCGGGCCGAGGCAGGTATCCAGGGCGCCGCGGGCAGCCGCGACGCCGACGACCTGATACGGGACGTGGCGATGTTCGTCCGCATCGTCGAGCGGATGCTGGTGCTCCAGCCGGTCCTGCCCCAGCCCCGCCAGGACACCGACGAGCCGGACCGTCCGGCCGCCCCGCGCGAGATGCCGGACGCGGGCTGACACGATGACCGCGAGCGGTACGGGAGGCAATAGGGTGGAAGGCGCCTGAAGCCTTCGCCGAGCCTTGCGTCCCCGAGGAGTCAACTGCCGTGTCGGACCCGATGCGCCCCCGCGCCTCTCTCCGTACCGCCGTGGTCTGGGAGGTCCTCCAGGACGCCCTCGACCAGCGGCTCAAGGCCACGGGCCGGGACTCGCTGGACGTCCTCGACACCGGCGGCGGCAGCGGCAACTTCGCGGTGCCCGTGGCCCGCCTCGGCCACCGCGTCACCGTCGTCGACCCCAGCCCGAACGCGCTGTTCGCGCTGGAGCGCCGGGCCGCCGAGGCCGGCGTCGCCGACCGGGTGCGCGGGGTGCAGGGCGACGCGCACGGCCTGTTCGACGTGGTCGAGCGCGGCGGTTACGACGTGGTGCTGTGCCACGGCGTCCTGGAGTACGTGGACGACCCCGCCGAGGGCGTCCGCAACGCCGTGGCCGCGCTGCGCTCCGAGGGCGTCCTCAGCCTGCTCGCCGCCGGGCTCGGCGGCGCGGTGCTCGCCCGCGCCCTCGCGGGCCACTTCAAGGAGGCCAAGCAGGCGCTCGAGAGCCCCGACGGCCGCTGGGGCTCCGGCGACCCGGTGCCGCGTCGCTTCACCGCCGAGCAGCTCACCGCGCTGGTGGCGGGCGCGGGCCTCAGGGTCGGTGCCGTGCACGGCGTCAGGGTCTTCGCCGACCTGGTCCCGGGCGTCCTCGTGGACACCGAGCCCGGCGCCCTCGACGCCCTGCTGAAGCTGGAGGCGGCGGCCGCCGAACTCCCGGCCTTCCACTCCGTGGCCACCCAGCTGCACGTGCTCGGTGAGACGGCGGTGTCGCCGGGGGCGTGAACCGCCTGGTGTGCAACCAGGGGCACGCCCCTGATCAGGGCGTCGGCGGCGCATGGAGTACGCCACAGGCCCCCCGATCGAGGGGTTTGCGCCGT
This sequence comes from Streptomyces sp. NPDC046915, assembly GCF_040644935.1. Lineage (NCBI taxonomy): Bacteria > Bacillati > Actinomycetota > Actinomycetes > Kitasatosporales > Streptomycetaceae > Streptomyces > Streptomyces sp. NPDC046915. Next base: position 14,483 of record NZ_JBEYXB010000050.1, read on the forward strand.
ATGATCGAGGGAGACCGCTCGGCATGACGGGTCGGCCGCCGGGGAATGGAAGCCTCAGCGAGCCGGGTCCGCCAATGCGGATCCCGGTTGGCCAATTGGCGCAGAGGGGCGGGTTTCACGGGGGCGATTCCCTGCCTATCCTGAAGGGACCCCCGGGTCGCCCCGGCGACCGCACGATGAGGAGGACTCCGTGCCGCTCTCGGAGCACGAGCAGCGCATGCTCGAGCAGATGGAGCGAGCGCTGTACGCCGAAGATCCCAAGTTCGCGTCGGCGCTCGAGGCAAGCGGGCTGCGTACGTACACCCGGCGGCGGGTCTACCAGGCGGCCGCGGGCTTCCTCGTGGGTATCGCGCTCCTCATCGCCGGAATGGCCGCGCTGCAGATCTGGATCAGTGTGGTGGGCTTCCTCGTGATGCTCGGCTGCGCGGTGCTCGCCGTCACCGGCTGGCGCAAGGCCCCCAAGCCGGGCGAACAGCCCGCCGGGACCCCGCAGGCCCGCCGTCAGGGACGCCCGAAGCGCTCCATGATGGACAGGATCGAGCAGCGCTGGCAGCGCCGCCGCGACGAGCAGGGCCACTAGCCTCCGGCGGTTCACCGACGTACATGTGAGGGGCGGGGCCCCCCCCCGGGGCGCCCCCCACCCCGGCCCCCCGGGCCCGGGGGGGGCGGCCGCAGGCCGCCGGGGCGCAGGCCCGCGGGGCCCGCGCCCCACAACGGCAGAGCGGG
>NZ_JBEYXB010000051.1:0-13032 GCF_040644935.1 Streptomyces sp. NPDC046915
AGGGCGGCCGGGTTCATCGCGACGAGCACGTTCGGCGCGTCACCCGGGGTGAGGATGTCGTGGTCGGCGAAGTGCAGCTGGAAGGACGACACGCCGGGCAGCGTTCCTGCGGGGGCGCGGATCTCGGCAGGGAAGTTCGGCAGCGTCGACAGGTCGTTGCCGAAGGACGCCGTCTCCGAGGTGAACCGGTCACCGGTGAGCTGCATACCGTCGCCGGAGTCCCCGGCGAACCGGATGACCACCCGGCCCAGACGGCGGATCTCCTTGAAGGGCGGTGTCGCCGTTCCGGGTGCGGGCGGCGCGGTGGTTTCCACAGACATACGTGTATCGGCTCCTGTCGGTCCGGCGGCGGACAGCCCCTTTGTCTCCGTGCTTTGTCTCTGTTGTCACCGTGCGGTGCGGGGCAGGTCGTACACCTGGCTGGACGCTAGTCAGACGCGTTAAAAAGGCGCTTGCGCCGTCGTGGGCGTACCGCGCAGGGTGTCGCTCACCTCGCCGATCGTGGCCCCGGCGGCCAGTGCCTCCTTCATCGGGTACAGGACGTTGTCCTGACCCTCGGCGGCCAGGCGCACCGCGGTCAGCAGGGCGGCGACCCGCTCGTCGCACCGCCAGGCGCGCAGCTTGGCCAGGCGCTCGGCCTGCCGGGCCGCGACGACGGGGTCGGCGCGCGGGGACCGGGGACCGGCGGGCGGCGGGATCGCCGGGACGGTGGCTCGGCGGGGCAGCTCCGCCCGGCAGTAGGCGAGGAGGTCCCCGGCCGGCCGCGACGGCGGCCGGGACGCGAGGACGTACGTGGTGCCCGTCAGCCGGTCGGCCGCCACGCCCTGTTCCTCGGCCACGACCTGGTAGAGGAGCAGCAGCCCTGCTGTCCGGGCGCCGATCGTCATCGACGTCGGTACCCGGTCCAGGGGGATCCCGGCGAACAGCACGCGCATGTCGTCGACCGAGTCCACCGCCACACCCGTCCGGCCGACCTCGCCGTGCGCGAGCGGCGCGTCGGAGTCGTGGCCCAGGCGGGTGGGCAGGTCGAAGACGACGGTCAGGCCCGTGGCGCCGCCGGCCAGCAGCCGCCGGTAGCGCGCGTTGGACTCGACCGCCGTACCGAAGGACTCCCGCGTCCCGAGCTGGTCCATCGCGCCACGGTGGGGGCGGGGACTAAAGAAAACCTAGTTTTGCAGGACGACCGGCAGGGTGTTGAGTCTGCTGCCCATGGTGCCGCCGATGTCGGTCTGGCGGAGTTCGGGGAACGGGACGTCGAGGCGGGCGTCGGGGTAGGTGTCGGTGAGCACCTCGGTGAGGGCGCGCATCTGGAACAGCGCGAGCTGCGCGCCGACGCAGTAGTGCGCGCCCGCGCCGAACACCAGGTCCGGGCCGGTCCGGCGGTCGGGGTCGACGGTGATGCCGAAGAGGTCGACCAGTACGGGCGCCCGCGCGGGCAGCGTGACCCCGGCCAGTTCCACCTCCACGGAGGTGAAGCGCCACAGGGTGAACGGGGCCGGCGGGTGGCTCCGCAGCACCTCCTGGACGAACCCGTCGAGCGCCTTGCGGTCGCTGCCGGAGACGCCGTGCTCCAGCAGGTTGGCGACCAGGTAGCCCAGGGAGGCGTCCATGGTCGGCTGGCCGGCGAAGATGATCAGGAAGATGAAGTAGCGCAGGTCTTCCACGGTGGTGTCGGGCAGCCGGTCCCGCAGTTCGGCGGCGACCCCGTCGCCCGCGTTCAGTGCGGCGTCGGCCAGTTCGTTGAAGGCCGCCATGGCCGCCATGGCCGCGTTGGGATCGGGGTTGAACATGTCCCGGCATGCGTTCATCGCCTGGTCGACGTGCTTGGCGGGCACGCCGAGCACCTCGCACACCACCGACACCGGGAAGCGGGTGTTGAAGTCGACGGTGAGGTCGACGGGACGGCCCGCGGGCACCGAGTCGGCGAGTTCCGCGAGGAGTTCGCGGGCGATGGCGACCATCCGGTCGTAGTAGCGGCTGATGCCGCGTGCCGAGAACATCGGCGCGTGCGCCTTGCGCAGCTGTGCGTGCTCCGGGCCGTCGAGTGTGGTCAACGAGGTCTGCTCGGCGGCGGGCCGCTCGAGGCCGGCCATCCGCCGGTCCCAGTCCGCCGGTGCCAGGGCCGGGTCCTTGACGAAGCGCGCGTCCGTCAGCACCTGCCTGGCGAGTTCTTCCTCGGTGACGATCCAGACCGGGCCGCCCGCGGGTGCGTCCACCTGCACCAGTGGACCGGCCGCCCGTAATTCGGCGTGCGCCTGCTTGTGTTCGGTGATGCCCCGTTCGGTGGGAACGAACGGGGTGATCGCGTCGGACATGGAACCTCCGGATGAGCGTCGGAAGCGAACACCTCTGATCATGCTTGCCCACGGATGCCCGTCGCTGGCGTTTGACGAAGCTAGAAGCCCAGCTCCAGTTGTTCGATGTCGGTGAACTCCACCGCCAGGCCCCGGGCGCGGCGGCCGGCGTCGCGGAAGTACAGCTCGCCGAGGCCCTCGGCCAGGATGTCGCGCAGCTGGCGCTCGGTGGCGCCGGCGTCCTGCGCGGCGAACAGGCGGGCCGCGTACTCGGGGGGCAGCGCCTGGTTGATGTGCCGGACGCGCGGGTCGTCGGTGGTGCCGGGGGCGGCCGTGAAGCCGAAGCGGGCCCGGGTCGACACGAAGATGCCGCCCGTGGCGGCGGCCTGCTGCCGGGCCCGGTCCCGGACGCGCGGCTGCCACCGTCTGCGGGTCTCGGCCGTGAGCCGGTCGGCGAGGTCCCGGCGGGGGCGCTTCAGCTGGCCCTTGACGTAACGCTCGACCGTGCGCTGCGAGATGCCCAGCAGCTCGGCCACCGGTCTGGTGCCCTTCAGCTGCCGTACCAGGAAACGCATCTGGGCCTGCGCCGACTTCGGGAGCGGGCGGGTGAAGTGCTCGGCGGCGGCCTCGTCGAGAGTGTCCCCGATATCGACCATCGCGCTGTCCCGTTCTCCGTCGTGTCGTGTCGTCTTGCCGTGTCGTCGTGCCGTGTCGACTTGTCGTGTCGACTTGCCGTGCCCCGTCGGCTGCCTGCCGCCGCAGACGTTACCGCCCGGCGCGGCCGGCCGACGGCGCAGGTGGGGCCGCGGCCCGGTCGATGAGCGGCTGGACGCCGTCGAGGACGCGGTCGAGGGCGAAGTCGAGCGGGTCGATCGGGGTGGGGGCGAAGTAGCCGTCGGCGATGGCCCGGGTGAGGGCCGGGAAGCGGTCGGCGTGGCGGTCGAGGAGTTCGGCGGTGAGGCGGGTGAACTCGCGGCTGTGCTCCGCGTCGAAGTCGACGAGCTGCTGGGCGAGGTTGCGGACCAGTCCGACGAGGAGCAGGAAGACCTGGTGGAGTTCGGCCGCCGACAGGCCGGTCGGGGCCAGGGCGCCGAGGATCGCGTCCAGCCAGCCGAGCTGGTTGGGGCCCATGACCTGGCGGCGCATCGCGGTGGCGGCCAGCAGCCAGGGGTGGGCCTCGTGCACCTGCCAGGAGCTGCGGGTCCACTCCTTGGCGGCCGCCCGCCAGTCGCCGGCCAGCTCCGACAGGTCCGGCGGGGTGGCGAGCACGGACTCGACCATCAGCTCCACCAGTTCGGTCTTGCCCGGCACATAGCGGTACAGCGCCATCGCCGAGACCCCGAACTCGGCGGCGACCTTGTTCATCGACGCGGCGTCCAGTCCCTCGGCGTCCGCGAGCTTCACCGCCGCGGTGGCGATGCGCTGGGGCGACAGGCTCGGCTTGGGCCCCCGGGTGGGCTGGTCCTGCTCGCCCCACAGCAGGGCGACACCGGCCCGCAGGTCGCGCGGTTTGTCCCGGTCCGTGCTCTTCGCGGTACCCCTCGGCATGACGGTCCTCTCGGTCGGCGGGCGGAGCCGGTTGACTCCCGACTCCAACTGTATATACCGTAAACACAACTGCTGACGACATAAACAGTTTAGGGAGTACGTCATGCTCGCCACCGTCCTCACCGCCTCGGCCGCCACCCTGGTCGCCGCTCCCGCCGCCGGTCTGCTGGGCTACCGGCAGCTCAAGCGCGCGGCCAACGCGAGGCACCTCGCCATCACCACGCCGAACGGCATCGACGAGTCCGGGTACGTCCGCATCGGTGGCATCGACCAGTGGATCTCCGTGCGCGGCGAGGACCGCGACAACCCGGTGGTCCTCGAGATCCACGGCGGCCCCGGCGCCTCCAACCAGATATTCATCCCGCGCACCCGCGCCTGGGAGCGGCACTTCACGATCGTGCGCTGGGACATGCGGGGCTCCGGCCTGACCTTCGCCCAGGGCGGCCCGGACGGGCAGGGCGAGATGAGCCTCGAGCGGTACTACCGGGACGCCCTGGAGGTCACCGGGCACGTCCGCGCCCGCCTCGGCGTCGACAAGGTCCTGCTGGTCGCCAACTCCTTCGGTACGGTCACCGGCCTGCGCCTGGCCCGCAACCACCCCGAGCTGTACTCGGCCTACGTCGGCACCGACCAGAACGTCATCGCCGGCGGGCGGGAGCGGGAGGCGTACGACGCGCTGCTCGGCCGGCTCCGGAAGGCGGGCAAGCGCAAGGAGTACGCCGCCGTCGCCGCGATGGGGGCGGACCGGAAGGCGTGGAGCGCCGGGCAGTGGTCGGAGTTCAACAAACTGGTCATCACGACCGACCCGCTCAGCTACGACACGATGAAGACCGTGGTGATCCGCTCGCTGTGGTTCTCACCCCTGCACACGCTGCGCGGCCTGCGCACCTACCTGAAGGGCATGAGCTTCACCGAGCGGCTGGGCCCGCAGGCCATGACGGTGGACGAGCGGGCCGACGGCACCGAGTTCCGGCTGCCGTTCTTCCTCTTCCAGGGCGACCGCGACGCCCTCACCCCGCCGGAGCCGGCCCGGCGCTTCTTCGAGGACGTCACGGCGCCGGTCAAGGACTTCGCGCTGATCGAGGACGCCAGCCACTTCGCGGCCTTCCGGCACCCGGACCGGTTCCTCGAGCTGATGCTGGGCAAGGTGCGGCCGGTTCTTGGCAAATGATTCCCGCTCGTCCTGGCTTCCTTTCCGAGGAGTTGCCAAGTTTTGCCAGACGGATTCGCCTCGCATCGAGAGGCCTTGTCTTTGCAGGTCAGAGGCCATTCACCGGGACCACTCCAGGCCAGCCCTGACGGGCTGTCCAGCGTTCTGAGGCGCTTCTGGCGCGCATGTCGAGCGTATCTCCATCAATTCCCCAGTGATTCACGAGAGTTCGTTGCCAACCTTCTAGGCAAGAGGTTGCCAAGCAACGAACACGAAGTTGTCACCGAGGAGCCAGCCATGAACCGCATCGCCGCCCGCATCGCCGCCACCGCCGCCGCCGTCGCCGCCACCGCCTTCGCCACCGCCGGTGTCGGCAGCGCCGCCACGCAGGCCATCGGCTGGCCCACCACGGCGAAGTCGGTCACCGCCTCGGACTCCATCGGCTGGCCGAAGACCGCCACCGCCGTCACCGCCTCGGCCGAGGGCACGGACGACATCGGCTGGCCGACCGTCACCACCGTCTCCGCCAAGTCCACCGACGGCATCGGCTGGCCGACCGTCACCGCCGCCTCCGCCCAGGGCACGGACGACATCGGCTGGCCCACCGTCGTCAGCGCGTCCGCCGAGGGCACGGACGACATCGGCTGGCCGACCGTCACCGCCGCGTCCGCCAAGTCCACCGACGGCATCGGCTGGCCGACCGTCACCGCCGCCTCCACCAACAGCACCGACAGCATCGGCTGGCCCACCGTCGCCGCTGTCTGAGGTACGCCCCACCGAGACGCCCCCGCCGGCCTTCGAGGCCGCCGCGGGGGCTTCGGCGTTTTCGGGCGGGGCCCGGTCGGAGGTACCTCCGTCGGCTCTCGACCCGGTCTAGAGGCGCTCCCCCGATCCTGTCCCGGATGAGCGGACGTTCGGCGACTGCGGTGAAGGGGCGGCTCATGACGGAGGCGGCGGACAGGACATCGGTGGCCGGTGCTCTGGAGACGGTCCTCGCCACCTGCGCGGTGGGACGGTCCCGGGTGGTGGTGATCGAGGGGGCGGCAGGCTGCGGCAAGAGCCATCTGCTGGCGGCCGTGGCCGAACGGGCCGCCGCCGTGGGGGCGCTGGTGCTCACCGCCGCCGCCACCGAGGACGGCCGCCGGGTGTCGCTCGGCGTGCTGCGGCAACTCGCGGGCACCGCGACCGTGTTCGCGTTGCCGAGGCGCGAGGAGGCCGGGGCGGAGTTCTGTGCGCAGCTGTGCGCCCTCGCCGCGGACGGCCCGGTGGTGCTCTGCGTGGACGACGTACAGCACACCGATCCACAGTCCTTGCGCTACCTGCGTCACCTCGCCCAGCACGCCCGGCCCGCCCCGGTGCTGCTGGTCGTCGCCGTCTCCGCGCAGGCCTCGGCCGACGACGCGGCGTTCGTCACCGAGTTGACGGGCCGGCCGCACGTCCGGCGGATCACGCTGGGCCCGCTGTCGCTCCAGGAGACGTCCGACGCGGTCGCGGGCCGTTCGCGGGGCGCGGTCTCCGAGCTGTACCGCATCAGCGGGGGCAATCCGCTGCTGTTGCGGGCCCTGACCGAGGAGTGGCAGGCGGCGGACTCCACGGCGGATCCGGCGGGGGCGGTCACGGTGGCGCCCGACGGGCCGTTCGCCGCGGCCGTGGCCACCTGTCTGGCCCACAGCGGACCGGCCGCCGTCGCCTCGGCCCGCGCGGTGGCGATCCTGGGTGAGCGCGCGGCCGAGCCGGTCCTCGCCCGGCTGGTCGGCGCCGGCGCCGGCGCCGAGGTGCCGGGGCTCGCCGCGCTGCGCTCCTGCGGGCTGCTCGACGGGCTGCGCTTCCGGCACCCGGTGGTACGGGACGTCGTACTGGAGCGGACTCCCCCGCGTACCCGCGCGGGTCTGCACCGGCGTGCCGCGCTGGCGCTGCGCGAGACCGGAGCCACGGCTTCCGTGGTGGCCGGTCACTTCCTCGCGCCGATCGCGGACGGGATACGGCGGCCCGCCCGGCCCGGCGACCTGGAGGTGCTGCGGGACCTCGCCGAGGAGCTGCTGGCACAGCGCCGGCCGGACGAGTCCGAACGGATCCTCGAACTCGCCCATGACGTCTGCCCCGACGCCACCTCACGGACCGCCGTCGAGCTGCGGCTGACGGAGATCTCCGTGTGGCCCGACTCGGCGGCGCGGATCGTGGAGCGGGAGCCGCTGAACGGTCCCGAGCAGCGCGTGGCGGCGCTGGCCGCCCGGGGACTGACCAACCGGCAGATCGCGACGGCCCTGCTGCTGTCGGTGAGCACCGTCGAACAGCGCCTGACCCGCATCTACCGCAAGCTGCGCGTCCAGGGCCGCGCCGAACTCCCGGCGGCCCTGGTCCAGGGGGCGCGGGCCGCTGCCGTCATAGCCTGAATTTCGGATCCGGCCTGATGGGCTTGCGAGGTCGACGCGGTCATGCCGGTGTGGTGGACGTCGGCCGCGTTCGCAGGGCTGCGTGCCGGGTCTGATGTCGCCGGTGTCGACCGCGGCACGGCCAGGCGGGCTCGCGACGGTCAGCTCTTGATGAGGTTCTTGGCGAGCATGCTGCGGGCGGAGGAGATGATGGCTTGTTCCGGTGACCGGGGCTGCCAGCCCAGTACACGACGTGCCCGGTCGTCCGACACCTTCTTGACATAGTTGAGGTCTGCCGCGACCGGCCGGAACTCCGGGGAGAAGACAGCGGCCAGCCGGACCACCATGTTGGGGATGGTGCGGATCGGCACCCGGTGAGCGGCGTCGCCGAGATGCGATCGCAGGATCGATCCGATCTGGAGCATGGACAGCGCCGGTCCACCGGCGAGCAGGATCCGCTGCCCGGCGGCAGCAGGGCTGGTCATGGCTGCGACGTGGGCCTGAGCCACGTCACGGACGTCGACGATGGGGACCCACATGTTCGGATAGCCCGGCATGTCGCCGCTGAGGCTGCGCTGCACGATGTGGCCGGCGCCCGAGATCTGCGTGCCCAGCACGGGGCCCATGACCGCGACCGGCAGCATGGTCACGAGTTCCATGGTGCCGCCCTGCGCGGCCATGAAGTCCCAGGCGTCGCGCTCCGCCAGAATCTTGCTCTTGCCATAGGCGTCCACGCCCGGTCCGTCGAGCACCGACCAGTCGTCTTCGGTGAATGTGCGGTCGGTGTGCTTGTGGCCGAAGCCGACCGCGTGGAACGCCGAGGTCATCACCACCCGCTTGACGCCCGCGTCGCGTGCTGCGCGCAGCACGCGCAGGGTGCCCTCGCGGGCCGGGCCGATGACGTCCTGCTCGTTCTTGACCTTCCCGGTGTGTACGGGCGAGGCCACGTGCAGGACGAAATCGCATCCGCTCACGGCGTCGGCCCATCCGGCATCGCTTGTCAGGTCGGCGGCGACGAAGCCGAGACGCTCGCAGCGGTTCGTCCCGGCGTCGGTGAGGGCCGCACGCACAGCGGATTCACGCTCCAAGGAGCGGACGGTGGTACGCACGAGGTGTCCCTGCTCGAGCAGCCGGAGGATGCAGTGCCCGGCAATGAAGCCGGACCCGCCGGTGACGAGGACACGCTGTTCGGGGATCGGCATTGCGCCCGCCCTCACTTCCAAGGGTTCGTGGCCAGCCTGGCGGCAGCCGGTAGATCGTGATGCTTCGATCCTTGCCCCGGCCGGAGTGGCCAGCCAGTTCCCTGTGCATCCAGGGGAGTGGCAGGGCCCCCTCACGCGAGCTGGAGGCGGCATAGCGTGCGGGTTATGAGTGAACAGCCGAACCTGCTGGGAGAATTTCTGCGAGCTCGGCGCGAGCTCGTCACCCCGGAGGAAGCAGGCATCCCCGTCGTGGGCGTGCGCCGGGTACCGGGGCTGCGGCGTGAGGAAGTGGCCATGCTGGCCGGCATCAGTGCCGACTACTACCTGCGCCTGGAACGCGGCCGGGACCGCCGCCCGTCCCTACAGGTCCTCGAGTCCCTCGCCGGCGTCCTGCGCCTTGACGACGACACCAGGTCCTACCTTTTCGGCCTGACCGCCGACCGTCCTCGCCGTGCCCGTCGCCGTCGACGGGAAACGGTTCCGCCCAGCACGGCGCGCTTTCTGTCACTGCTGCCCGTTCCCGCCTTCGTCGAAGGACGCTACCTCGACGTCCTCGCCGCCAACCCGCTCGCCACCGCCCTCTCCCCACGCCTCGTGACGGGCGGCAACCGGTTGCGGGACGTGTTCCTCGATCCCGGCGAACAGAGCCTGTTCTCCGACTGGAAAGGGGCCGCGGCAGCGCTGCTGGCCGGCTTCCGCGAGGCAGTCGGCACAGACACGGACGACCCGCGCTGCATCGAACTCGTCGGGGAACTCTCCCTCGCCAGCCCGCTCTTCCAAAAGCTCTGGGCCCGGCACGACGTACGTCCCCGTGGCAGTGCGACCGTGTGCTTCCAGCATCCGCAGATCGGGGACATCACCCTCAGCCGGGAGAAACTCCACATCACCGGAACCGACGGCATGATGCTCGTTGCCTTCCATCCCGCCGCCGACACTCCCGACGAGGACAAGCTGGTCCTGCTCCAGTCGATGACCAAGCAGTTGGCCTGAGCCCGTCGCGCCCCACCCACAGCGCCCCGCGAGCATGCGGATGGAAGGCTCGCGCCGGGTCGCGGCCCTGCGGGACGTCATCGTCAGCGGTGTAGGTCTCGGGCGCGGGGCGTCCGGCGGCCTCCCAGGCGGCAAGCCAGTCCCGCAGGACCGCGAGGGGCGGGGAGTCGGGCCGGTCGGCGAGGATCGTGCCGTCCTGCTGGAGGACAGCGGCCGTCGTCGGGGTGGAGTGGCCGATGGCCCACGGGTCCGGGTTCAGGCCCGCCATGGTCAGGTGCGGGTCGGCCTGAGCAGCGGTGAAAGTCCGCCAGGACGGCCAGTCGAGCACGTCCCCCTCGTACGGCTCGGTGTGCGCGTCCTTGATCAGGAGAGCGAGCGCGGTGCGGGCGCCGGTGTGGAGGCGGTCATCGCGCTCGCGCCAGGCGATGGAGATTGCCGAGGACTTCACCGGCGACACCCAGCTCGCGCTGATGCACACGCATCTGCTGGCGCTGGGCATGCTGGGCTTCCTGATCGTCCTGGCGCTCGACAAGCAGTTCCAGCTGTCCGGAACGAAGCTCTTCACGTACTTGTTCTGGTTCTACAACGCGGGCATCGCGGTCACCGTGGGCATGATGGGCGTGCACGGCTGCCTCACCGTGCTCGGTGACGACGTCCCGGAGGTCGTGCCCGCGGTGGCCGGGGTCGGCCACATCCTGCTGACGGTCGGGCTGATCCTGCTGTTCGTGCTGCTCGGCAAGCGGCTGAAGGAGCCGGTTCAGGAGCAGCCGCCGGCCGGCGAGCCGGAGCGCGCCGGGACGTCCGTCTGAGGCAGGTCCGCGTCAGCCAACGCGCCAGGTGTCGCCGCCGGTCATCAGGGCGGCCAGGTCGCCGTCGCCGTGGCGCTCGGCGGCCGTGTCGAGCTGGTCGGCCATCAGGGTGTCGTAGACGGGGCGGTCGATGTCGCGGAAGACGCCGATGGGGGTGTGGTGCAGGGTCTCCGGGTCGGCCAGCTGGGACAGCGCGAAGGCGGTGGTCGGGGAGGTGGCGTGGGCGTCGTGGACCAGGACGTCGGCCTGGTTGTCGGGGGTCACGGTGACGACCTCCAGGTCACCGGTCCGCCGGTCGCGGACCACGCCGCGGGTGTCGTCCGGGCCGAAGCGGATCGGCCGCCCGTGCTCCAGGCGGATGACCGCCTCCTGGGCCTGCTGCTTGTCTTTCAGGGCGGTGAAGGCGCCGTCGTTGAAGATGCTGCAGTTCTGGTAGATCTCCACCAGCGCCGTGCCCCGGTGGGCGGCCGCCGCGCGCAGCACGCCGGTGAGGTGTTCACGGTCGGAGTCGACGGTGCGGGCCACGAAGGACGCCCCGGCCCCGACGGTGAGGGAGATCGGGTTGAAGGGGGAGTCTAGGGAGCCCATCGGCGTGGATTTGGTGATCTTGCCGACTTCGGAGGTCGGGGAGTACTGGCCCTTGGTCAGGCCGTAGATCCGGTTGTTGAACAGCAGGATCTTGAGGTTGACGTTGCGGCGCAGGGCGTGGATGAGGTGGTTGCCGCCGATGGACAGCGCGTCGCCGTCACCGGTCACCACCCACACGGACAGGTCGCGGCGGCTGGTGGCGAGGCCGGTGGCGATGGCGGGGGCGCGGCCGTGGATGGAGTGCATCCCGTAGGTGTTCATGTAGTACGGGAAGCGGGAGGAGCAGCCGATCCCGGAGACGAAGACGATGTTCTCCTTCGCCAGGCCCAGCTCGGGCATGAAGCCCTGCACGGCCGCCAGGATCGCGTAGTCCCCGCAGCCGGGGCACCAGCGGATCTCCTGATCGGACCTGAAGTCCTTCATCGACTGCTGGGCTTGCGCCTTCGGCACGAGGGAAAGGGCTTCAAGAGGCATCGGTGATCTCCCTCAGCGCGGTGGCGAGTTGTTCCGCCTTGAACGGCATGCCGTTGACCTGGTTGTACGAGTGGGCGTCGACCAGGTACCTGGCCCGGATGAGCAGGGCGAGCTGGCCGAGGTTCATCTCGGGGATCACGACGCGCTCGTAGCGGGCGAGGACCTCACCGAGGTTCTTCGGGAAGGGGTTGAGGTGGCGCAGGTGGGCCTGCGCGATGGGGTCTCCAGCTGCGCGCAGCCGGCGGACGGCCGCCGTGATCGGCCCGTACGTGGACCCCCAGCCCAGGACCAGGGTGCGTGCGCCGTGCGGGTCGTCGACCTCGATGTCGGGCACCTCGATGCCGTCGATCTTCGCGCGCCGGGTGCGGACCATGAAGTCGTGGTTGGCCGGGTCGTAGGAGATGTTGCCCGTGCCGTCCTGTTTCTCGATCCCGCCGATCCGGTGCTCCAGGCCCGGCGTGCCCGGCACCGCCCACGGACGGGCCAGGGTCTTCGGGTCCCGCTTGTAGGGCCAGAACACCTCGGTGCCGTCGTCCAGGGTGTGGTTCGGGCCCGACGCGAACCGCACGCGCAGATCAGGGAGTTCGGCCGGCTCGGGAATCCGCCAGGGCTCGGAGCCGTTGGCCAGGTAGCCGTCGGACAGCAGCATCACCGGCGTCCGGTAGGTCAGCGCGATCCGGGCGGCTTCCAGTGCCGCGTCGAAGCAGTCGGCCGGAGTGCGGGGGGCGACGATCGGCACCGGCGCCTCGCCGTTGCGGCCGTACATCGCCTGGAGCAGGTCGGCCTGCTCGGTCTTGGTCGGCAAGCCCGTCGAGGGCCCGCCGCGCTGGATGTCCACCACCAGCAGCGGGAGTTCCAAGGAGACCGCCAGGCCGATGGTCTCGCTCTTCAGGGTCACGCCGGGGCCCGAGGTCGTGGTCACGGCCAGCGAGCCGCCGAACGCCGCGCCCAGCGCCGCCCCGATCCCCGCGATCTCGTCCTCGGCCTGGAACGTCCGCACACCGAAGTTCTTGTGCTTGCTCAGCTCGTGCAGGATGTCGGAGGCCGGTGTGATCGGGTACGAGCCCAGGAACAGCGGCAGGTCCGCCTGGCGGGAGGCGGCGATCAGGCCGTAGGCCAGGGCGAGGTTGCCGGAGATGTTGCGGTAGGTGCCGGGCGGGAACTCCCTTGCGGGGGTGACCTCGTAGGAGACCGCGAAGTCCTCCGTCGTCTCGCCGAAGTTCCAACCCGCCCGGAACGCGGCGATGTTCGCCGCCGCGATCTGCGGCTTCTTCGCGAACTTCGACTTCAGGAACTTCTCCGTGCCCTCCGTCGGCCGGTGGTACATCCACGACAACAGCCCCAGCGCGAACATGTTCTTGCTGCGTCCGGCCTCCTTGCGGGACAGGCCGAACTCCTCCAACGCCTCGATGGTGAGGGTCGTCAGCGGCACCGGGTGGAGGTGGTAGCCGTCGAGCGAGCCGTCCTGAAGGGGGTTGCCGGCGTAGCCGACCTTCTGGAGGGCCCGGTCGGTGAACTCGTCGGTGTTGACGATGATCTCCGCGCCGCGCGGCAGGTCGGAGATGTTCGCCTTCAGGGCGGCCGGGTTCATCGCGACGAGCACGT
>NZ_JBEYXB010000052.1:0-12096 GCF_040644935.1 Streptomyces sp. NPDC046915
GTCGAACGCTGCTTCAACCAGCTCAAAGGCTTCCGTGGCATCGCCACCAGATACGACAAGACCGCCACCTCCTACGAAGCAGCGGTCAGTCTCGCCTCATTCCTGCTCTGGGCAAGATCCGTTTGAAGACGGACCCTAGCCGACAGCCTCGCGGAAGAACAGCACAGGCTGCACCCGCCGCAGCGGCCCTTACCGCCGCCTTCGGCACTACCCGGCGGGTCAACCGGGAGTCCGCCATTTCCGTCGAGGCGGCCCGACAATCTGTGCCGCACAAGCTGATCGACACCCAGATCTGGGCTCGCTTCCACGGCGACGAGCTGGTCGTGACGCGGTCGACGAGGACGGCCCGGCCCGCGAAGCCGCCCGTCACCGGCGAGGCCAGCCCAGGGATCCGGTCCTGAGCGATATCCACTAGGTGACCGGACGCCGGCGTCGGTGACACCCCACGGACCAGCAACTCGACCGAATCGCTGAGCTCCTCCAGGCCCCCAGCGGGCCAGCGCCCGCCGGGGGCCTGCCGGGAGCCGCGTCCTCTGACTCCAGAACCCAGTACGCCACATCGCTCGGCGCGATCCTGTCAAAGCGGGCGGCGAACAACACGATGTCGTCGTTCCGGTCCCCCGGACCGGGCATGTCGCGCACTCGTCCCACAGGGTCTCGAGGGGCTGCGGATGGTCCGGCGCGGTCAGCTGGGCGGTCGCGGCCAGCTTCTCGCGCAACTGCTCTATACCGGTCCACACGTCTCTGGGCCGGATACTCCATCCGCCAACGCGTCCGTGTACTGGAGCAGGGTGGCCCCGGCGGGGGCGTCCAGCTCGACCGCCTCGGAATTCACGCCGCTGACACCAATCGGCCTGCCCGCCCAGATGCAGCATCACGAAAAGCGGTGGCCGTCATCAGCCCGCCTGGCGGGCCTCGTTCTATCCCGGAGCTCGGACAGCTCGGACTTCGCAAGAAGTCACCGTGCAGTGGGCTCGCACCACCAGCACCAACGAGTGATCAAGGCGTGAATGTTGATGTCCGTGGGTGCCGGATGCCGCCGCTCTGGGGTGAGGCAGTTGAGGCTTCTCACCCGGCACCCACGACCAGCGGTGGTCAGAGTGCGCGTGGCGTGGCCGGACGCGTGGCCGGGGCCCCAAGCACCGCGCCGCTGCCTGTGCTGCATCCGCACCGTGGGCGGATCCCCGGCCCCCATATGACAGCCGGGACGGAGGGGTTTAGCGTCGAATTGGAGCTGGACGACTCCACTTGTGCGAGGCGAGCTGCCGTGGTTACCGACAGGGCCGATGCACTCACCGTCCACAGCCTGCGGGAAGGCGACGAGGTCACCTTCGTGTCGATCATGACCTCGTGGTCTCCGGGGATGCTGAGGCTGGCGCGGGTGTACGTGAGAACATGGCAGTCGGCGGAGGACGTGGTTCAGGACACGTGGCTGGCCGTGCTGGCGGGGCTGGACGGGTTCCAGGAGCGCTCTGCGCTGCGGACGTGGGTGCTCGGGATTTTGGTCAACAAAGCGAAGTCCTGCGCCCTTCGGGAGCACAGGTTGCTCCCGACGGACCTGCTGGATAGGCATGAGGCAGGCCCTACCGTGTCGCCCGACCGATTCCGTGGACCGGAGGAACGGTGGCCCGGGCATTGGCGGGTCTTTCCCGAGCGGTGGCCTGTGATACCGGAGGACGAGGTGCTGTCCGGCGAGCTTCGTCAGCGGATGGGACGGGTTCTGGAGAGCTTGCCGCGTAGGCAGCGAGAGGTGATCGAGCTCCGGGACGTCTACGGGTACTCGGCGGATGAGGCGTGCTGGATGCTGGATATCTCCGCGGTGAATCAACGAGTCCTGCTGCATCGGGCGCGTGCGCGGATGCGTGACAGCATCGAGGAGTACTTTCGATCCGCAGTGGTGGGGTGACGCGATGGCTGAGGCGGAGGGTCTCAGTTGCGCCGAGTTCGTGGAACTTGTGACGGACTACCTCGAGAGGGCGCTCGATACACGGTCGCGCCTGCGGTTCGAGGACCATCTGGCTGAGTGCGAGGGCTGTGAGACCTATCTGGAGCAGATGCGCGAAACGTTGAGCATGCTGGGCCGCATTCCGCGCCAGACGCTCTCCGAGGAGGCCCAGAGACGGTTGCTCACTGCTTTCCGCGACTGGAACGCCACCCCGTTGTAAACGTATGCCAACGGAGGCTGCATACCGTTGCGGGCGTAGGTGAAGCGACAGCACCACCGGATCACTAGGGCGCGATAGTGAGCAAGCGGGGGCCTGGTCCGGGTACAGCGCAGGACTGGTTGGCCAGGATGCCTTTGAGGGGCACCGCGGGCGCTAAGTCGTGACCGAAGTCAATGTTGGCAGTGGTCAGGCGGACACCCAGGTCGGGACCGGTTTCCACCGGGAGGCGCTCCAGCCTCAGGACGCAGGAAACCCGAGCACCTCGGGGAGCCTGGGCAGCCACGGCTGACCAGTCTTCCGGTGGTCAAGACCGCAATACGTCAGTGGGGCACTGGTGTGCGGTGCTGGTGGTTGTCGCGATGTGTAGCGGTTCATTGACCGTCGGGTTGGGTCACAGCTTCTGGGACTGGAAGCAGCACAGCGCGTATCCGGCCAACGCTGCTACCGCAAGGCCGTCAGCAATCACCAGGCGTTTGGTGCCGCCGGAGAAACGGCCAAGAGCCAGGCCACGCGTGTACGTGTGGCCTGGCGATGTGCCGCATTCGGTGCAGCCGGCTGAGGGACGACTGTAACGCCTGGCTGGGGTGGGGGGACACAACCGGACGGGTCGTTCGTGTGGAGGAGGCCGACATGCGCGAGCTGCAGGTGGATGTCGTGGTGGTCGGGGCGGGACCGGCGGGTGAGAACGCGGCGGGTCGGTGCGCCGATGCCCGCTTGTCGGTTGCGGTCGTGGAGCGGCAATTGGTGGGCGGGGAATGTTCGTATTGGGGCTGCATTCCCAGCAAGACGCTGCTCCGCCCGGGGGACGCAGTGGCGGCCGCCCGCCGGGTGCCGGGGGCCGCTGAGACCGTGACCGGACGGGTGGACGCGCAGTCCGCTTTCGCCCAGCGCGACTACATGACGAGTCACTGGCAGGACACCGGGCAGGCGAAGTGGCTCGCCGACCGGAACATCACGCTGGTGCGCGGGACTGGGCGGCTGGCCGAGGAGCGCGTGGTGAACGCGACCACCGAGGACGGTGACACGACACGGCTGACGGCGAGCAGGGCTGTGGTGCTGGCCACGGGTACCGCGGCGGCCATCCCGCCTGTCGACGGATTGCGGGAGATCCGGGTGTGGGACAACCGGGGCGCCACAGCGGCCAAGGAGATCCCACCGCGTCTGCTGGTGCTGGGTGGCGGGGCGATCGGTGCGGAGATGGCGCAAGGGTTCTACCGGCTGGGCTGTCCGGACGTCACCGTGGTGGAGGGGACCGATCGCCTGGTTCCGCGGGAGGAGCCGTTCGCCGGCGAGGAGTTGCGGGCAGCTTTCGAAGCCGAGGGCATCACCGTCATCACCGGTGTCCTGCTGCAAAAAGTCCGGCGGGAGGCCGCGGACGCGCCGGTGGAGGCGACGCTCGCCGACGGCCGGGAACTGGTCGCCGACGAGATCCTGGTCGCGGTGGGACGCCGTCCGGCGACGGCCGATCTGGGTCTGGACAGTGTCGGCCTGCAACCGGGCCGTTTCGTGGACGTCGACGACCACATGCGGGCGACCGGCGTGTCCGGTGGCTGGCTGTACGCCATCGGGGATTGCAACGGCCGAGCGCTGCTGACCCACATGGGCAAGTACCAGGCCCGGATCGCGGCCGACGTCATCATCGGCAACGGCGAGCCCACCGCCACTGACGTGGTTCCCAGGGTTACCTTCACTGACCCGCAGGTCGCCGCCGTGGGGCTGACCGAGGCGCAGGCACGCGAACAGGACCTGCCGGTGCGCACCGTCAGCTACGGCACCGGCGACGTGCCCGGCTCGTATGTGCGGGGCAACGGGCTGGGTGGCACCAGCAAGCTGGTGGTGGACACCGAGCGGCGGATCGTGGTGGGCGCCACCTTCACGGGCCAGGACGTTCAGGAACTGCTGCATTCTGCCACCATCGCGGTGGTGGGCCGGGTGCCGCTGGAGGTGCTGGGGCACGCGGTGCCCTCCTTCCCGACGGTGAGCGAGGTGTGGCTGCATCTGCTGGAGCAGTGCGGGGTGTAAGGGAGTCTCGGCATGCCTGACGTGTCGTTCGTGGATCTTTTCGCGGTCACTCTCGTGGCACTGCTGGCTCCCTTCCTGCTCGGGCTCGCTCCCAAGGTGCGGATCCCGGCGGTGGTGCTGGAGATCGTGGCGGGCATCGTCCTGGGACCGTCCGGCCTGGGTTGGATCAAGGCCGACCTGCCGGTGCAGATTGTGGCCCTGCTGGGTCTGGCCTTCCTGCTGTTCCTGGCGGGCCTGGAGATCGACGTACACCGGCTACGCGGACGCCTGCTGGGCTCCGCGCTGCTCGGCTATGTGATCACCGTGGTCCTCGGTGTCGCGGTCGGGGTGGCTTTCGGCGCGGTGGGCTGGGTGCACAGCCCTGTCCTGATCGCGGTGACACTGTCCGCCACGTCGTTGGGGCTGGTGGTGCCCGTACTTCAGGACGCGGGACGGGTGAACACCGATCTGGGGCAGATCACCATCGCGGCTTCGTCCGTGGCGGACTTCGCAGCGGTGCTCTTGCTGTCGCTGTTCTTCTCCGGTTCCGGCGGAAGCACCGGAAGCCGCGTGGTGCTGCTGGTCGCTTTCGCTGCCTTGGTGGCCGTGGCCGCAGTTGCTGTCGGGCTGGCGGGGCGCTCGATGCGGGTGGGTGATGTGCTGTTGCGTCTGCAGGACACCACGGCGCAGATCCGGGTCCGGGCGGCCGTTGTGCTGCTGGTGGCGTTTGTGGCTCTGGCGGAGAAGTTCGGTCTGGAAAGCATCCTCGGGGCCTTCCTCGCGGGCGGGGTCGTGGGCCTGGTGGACCGTGACTCCGCCTCCCACCCGCACTTCAGGATCAAGCTGGAAGCCATCGGGTACGGCTTCGTGATCCCGGTGTTCTTCGTCGCCAGCGGCCTGCGGCTTGATCTTCGCGGGCTTCTTGCGAGCCCCTCGGCGCTGCTGAGGGTTCCTGTGTTCCTGCTGGCCCTGCTGGTCGTGCGCGGCGTGCCGGCCCTGCTGTACCGCAGTTCGCTGGGGAACCGCTCGTCGCTGGCGGTGGCGCTGCTCCAGGCCACGTCCCTGCCGTTCCTGGTCACTGCCACCCAGGTGGGTGTGGCCTCCGGGTTGATGACACCTGTCACGGCGGCG
Source organism: Streptomyces sp. NPDC046915 (assembly GCF_040644935.1). Lineage (NCBI taxonomy): Bacteria > Bacillati > Actinomycetota > Actinomycetes > Kitasatosporales > Streptomycetaceae > Streptomyces > Streptomyces sp. NPDC046915. The sequence goes on from NZ_JBEYXB010000052.1 coordinate 5,298, forward strand.
GCTCTGGTGTGTGCGGGTCTGCTGTCGGTGCTGCTGTTCCCGGTCTCCGCGCTGGCCCTGCTGCGAAAGCGGGCCAAGCCCGAGACCCGTGCCCGGATGGATCACTCGAGGATGGGTGAAGCCATGTGAGCGGACCTGCTGACAAACCTGCGGGCCGAGCCGGTGAGGGTGGCGGAGCTGTGGCCGCCACACCCGGCACATCGTTCAGGCTTCGGCGATCTCCACGAAGACTTTGATGGCGCCTGGCGCACCGAGCGCAGCGAGGGCCTCGTCGTAGTGGTCGAGTCCGTGGACGGGGTGGGTGAGCAGGCGCGAGAGCCAGCCCGGGTACTGGGCTTCGGCGACGGCGAGGTCCCGGACGCCTGCCTCGAAATGTTCGCGGTTGGCGTTGACGGTGCCGAACATGACCTTGTTGCCGAGGACGAAGTCCAGGTTGATCGCGTCCGAGGGGACTTCGCTGCGGCGCATGCCGCCGGTGACGCTGGACAACACGAGGATGCCGTTCTTGGCGACGAGATGGCACATGGCGTCGAAGACGATGGGCGAGTATCCGGTCGCCTCGAACACCAGGTCGTAGCCGCCCGTCTCGGCGGCGTTCTGGGCGAGGGACTGCTGCTTGGTGCTGATGTAGGTGGCGCCGATGGCCTCGGCGAGGTCGGAGTTGAGGTAGGGCGGCTCGTCCAGGCCGAAGGTGGTGACCTCGAGGCCGCGGTTGCGCAGGATCATGGTGGCGAGCAGTCCGATGGTGCCCGCGCCGAGGACGGCCGCACGGCGCGGCTGCCACACCTTCAGCCGGCGCTGGATCTCGTAGGCCTCGATGATGCCCTTCTCCGCCACACTGGTGGGCTCGAGCAGGACGGCCACGTGTTGGAGGCCTTGGGGGATTTTGATGAGGTAGCGGGGATCTTCGACGTAGTACTCGGTCAGGAAGCCGTTGACCCGGCTGATGCCGTGCTCGTAGTAGGCGTCGTCCGTGGTCATGTCGGGTGTGTCGATCAGGTCGTAGAGACTGTTCCCGGCCCGGCGGACCCGGGCGACCACGTAGTCGCCCGGGGCGAACTCGGTGACGGCGGGGCCGACTTCCTCCACGCGGCCGAGGCTTTCGTGGCCCGTGATCAGGTAGTCCTGACCGGCGGGGGCGGTGCCGTACTCTCCGGCGTTGATTTCCTTGTCGGTGCCGTCCAGTCCCAGACACAGGATCCGGACCATGACTCCCCGGCCGTGCGGGATGTCCTCCAGTGCCGGCCTGGGGACGTCGATGAGGTGCGCGCTGCCGGCTTTTCCGGGAGAGACGCCGATGGCCTTCATGGTGTTGATGTTCCTCTCACAGGCGGTACCGGCCGCACCGGGCGCCGCTGCTGAACGGCCTGCCCGTCTGCGGCCAGGTTGCGGTTGTGGTGAGCGGCTCGGGTCACGGACGGGTGTCGGGACGGCGTCCGTGGGTGTGAGCCAGGCGACGGCAGGCTTGTGCCGGACCGCCTCGCTAGCGGCCGGCGGTCTGTCTGAGGTCCCGCCAGTGCGTGTGCGCAGGGACCGCGCCCTGGGCACACGCCGCTCCGGCGGGGTGTAGCGGCAGTCCAGGAAAGGGCAGGTGTAGGCGTCGTCGTGGATGAGCTTTCCGCATGCCACCGTCCGGCGGCGCCGCCGGTACAGCACCGCCGCGGCCAGCGCGCCCGCCAGCGGGGCGATCAGGTACACCCACAACCCGGTCCAGGTGCCGCCCACCAGAGCCGGTCCCAGGCTGCGCGCGGGATTGAGGCTGGTGCCCGACACCGGCGCCTCGACGAACACCAGCGTCGCGACCAGCAGCCCGGCTGCCGCAGCCGTGTACGGCATCAGACGGGGCCGGTCGACCAGGTTCAGGATCAACGCCACCAGCAAGAACGTCGCGGCGGCCTCAGCTGCGAGGGAGGCCCAGACACCCCCGGTCCCGGGCACGGTCGCACCAAGCTGCACGTCGGTGGCCCACCTGCCCCACAGCAGCAGGACCAGCACCGTCCCCAGGACCGCTCCCGCGACCTGCGCCGCGGCGTAGCTGGCGGCGCTGCGCCCGGTCATCTTGCCCAGCCGGTAGAAGGCGAGGGTGACGGCCGGGTTGATGTGCCCTCCGCTGATACGGCCGAGCGGGGAGTAGACGATCAAGGTCGCCGAGCCGGCGAACAGCACCCCGGTCAGCAGCCGGCGCAGGTCCGCACTGGGAACGGCGGCGACCACGGGCGAGTGGGAAGCGAAACCGACGACGACCGCACTGAGGCCCAGCAACAGCAGCAGAGCGGTGCCGGCGAACTCGGCCGCCATCTCACGCCATCCCGTCACGGTGCGGCCTCCTTCAAGGCCCGGTTGTCCACTCAGGCCGCGACGGACCGGCGCGCCTGGCTGATCGCCCAGGCGGCGTTGACCAGGCCGATATGGCTGAACGCCTGGGGGAAGTTCCCCAGCAGCTCACCGGTGGCCGGGTCGACCTCCTCCGCGAGCAGACCGACGTCGTTGACGTAGGAAGCCGCCCGCTCGAACACGCCGCTCGCCCGCTCGGTCTGCCCGGACAGGGCCATGGCCTGGGCCAGCCAGAACGTGCACAGCAGGAACGTGCCCTCCTCGCCGGCGAGGCCGTCCACCCCGCCCTCGGTGCGGTAGCGGTAGACCAGTCCCGCGTCATCGGTCAGCCTCTCGGCGGTGGCGTCGATGGTGGCGCGCATCCGGGGGTCGGCGGCGGGCAGGAACCCGACGATCGGCATCATCAGGTTCGAGGCGTCCAGAGCCGTGGAGCCGAAGTACTGGGTGAAGGCGCCTGCCTCCTCGCTGAAGCCCTCCCGCAGCACGGTGTCGTGGATCTCCTGGCGGGTACGCCGCCACGCCGCCACCTTGTCCTGCGGCGCGCCGAGGCGGGGTGCGAGGCTGATGGCCCGGTCCAGCGCGGTCCAGCACATCACCTTGGAGTACAGGAAGTGGCGGGGTTCGCCCCGCACCTCCCAGATGCCCTGGTCCTTCTCCGTCCAACGGTCGGCGGCGGTGTCGGCGCAGGCGATGAGGAACCGCCGGGTGTCGTCGTCGATGCGCTGCAACTGGTCCGCCAGGCGGTGAGCGGCGTCCAGCAGTTCCCCGTAGACGTCGATCTGCTGCTGGCTCCAGGCCCCGTTGCCGACCCGTACCGGCCGGCTGTCCCGCCATCCCCTCAGATGCGGCAGGGTGCGCTCGGACAGGTCGTGCTCACCGCCCACCCCGAACATGATCTGCAAGGACCGGTCCCTGCTCAGTGAGGGTGCGGCAGTCGCCAGGAAGGAGAAAAAGTCCTGCGCCTCGTCCGGGCAGGCCGCGACCCAGAGTGCTTCCATGGTCAACGACGCGTCCCGTACCCAGGTGAAGCGGTAGTCCCAGTTCCGCTCACCGCCCACGCCCTCCGGCAGCGAGGTGGTGGCGGCCGCCACGATGGCACCGCTGGGCTGGAACGACAGCGCCTGCAGCACGCGGCCGCTGTGATGCACCAGGTCCCGCCACGGCCCGTCGTACGCCTGGTGCAGATCGGACCAGGACCGCCATGCGGCGATCGTCGACTCCAGCCTGTCGGCGAGTTCCTCCTGAGGCCACACATGAGCCGGGGCCTCCTCCAGCGTGGAGCGGTGCATCCCGAAGTACAGCGACTCACCCGCACGGACGGTGAACGCCCCGTGAGCGCTGGCGTCCGTGAAACTCATCGCGGTCGGAGTGGTCAGCACCAACCACTCGGCTCCTCCTCGGGAGGTCACTCCACCCGGCGCCGCGGACAGGATCGGAGCGATCAACCCGTACTCAGGGCGAGGCCGATAGACCATCTCCATCGGCACCTCTCCGTCCACTCCGGAGAGCCGGCGCGCCAGCAACTGTGGCACCCCCACCCCCAGCCGATGGCCGCCATTGTCCGCCCCCACCAGCAGGGCATCGGTCAGCACCGCCGTCCCCGAAGCGGTCCGGAAAGTCGTCTCCAGCACCATCGTCCGCTCCACATAGCGCCGCGATACCTCGCACGCCGCTGACGGCCGGATGGACCAGTGACCGGCCTCCTCGTCCAACAGCCGCCCGAACACCGAGGGACTGTCGAAGCGGGGAAAACACAACCAGTCGACCGAACCGTCACGGCTGATCAACACGGCGGAATGACGATCGGAAATCAGTGCATAATCGGCGATGGCGATCGAACTCATGGCAGCTCCCACAAACGGCGTCGACACCATGCAGTCCATCCAAAGGCCCAGACGTTACGGCGCAACAGGGAATTTTGTGCAGCGGGCCCTGCCCGCCGCTGCCCCACATCAGCGCCGGCCAGCCGCCCGCGCAGGCCCGTCAGAGCGCCTCCTGCAGGGCGGCAAGCGATGCCACCCCGTCGAGCGGGATGAGACACGCCGACTCCTCGCCGACCCGCACACCACACGAGGACCTCGTGTGGCGCGTCGACAACGTGTACTGGCAGCCATCGCCGACGACCCGAACGTCCGCATCCGCGACATCGCCGCCCGCTGCCGGCTCACCGAGCGCGCCGTTTCGCGGATCATCTCGGAACTTGAGCAGGACGGATACCTCTCCCACACCCGCGAAGGGCGCACGAACACCTACCGCATCGAGCCGGACAAGGTACTGCGCCACCCCGCCGAAGCCGGCCTCACCGTGGCCTCCCTGCTCTCCCTCCTCGTCCAGGACGAAACCGAACGCACCAGCAAGCCGGCCACCCAGGAGCGTCACCTCGTGAACGCCGACGCCACGAGGTAACGCAGCACCGCCTCGGTCTCAACTGCTCCGCCTCGTCCCGCGTCGCACACCCCGCCAGGCGCGATGGCCCGCACCGCCGAACAAGCGGCTCGGCCGCGCTACTCCCCCACCCAGCCCTGACGGGCCCCTGCCAGGTAGTGCCAGGCGGTCGGACACCACCGCTCGCACCATCAGCCTGCCGGGCAGGACAGGGCTGTCCAGGGAAGGGAGGCCACTGTGACCTCGCCCCAAGCCCTCGCCTACTCGCCTACCTCACCGAACACCGCCCGCACCTCCTGGTGAGGGGTGTTGGGGGTGTGGCCGTGGACGGTTCCCCCTTTCTCGCACCTCACGCACCGCAGACACGCACTGGTCGCCCTTTTGCCGGTTGGAGCTCGCCGACACGGCGATGAGCTGCGGGTTGGTGAGGTCGTTGGCGAACCGGCGGCGGGAGCCGGCCCCAGACGCCGGCCCGCGACCAGATCAGGAACCGGCGGTGCGCGGTCGACTTCGATATCCCGAAACACGGCGGTAGAGCCCGCCAGGCACAGCCGCTGACCAGCACGTAGATGATCGCCGCGAACAGCGTCTCATCAGGCGTGTCCTGCGTTCCGCCGCCCTGCGGCCGTACCTTCGACGGTGGGATCAGCGGCTTTGCGATCTCCCACAAGCCGTCCGGAACAATCCAACTCCATGTACCCCGCCCCATAGACAGCCCAACGAGCGATCACCACATAGGACACCGTCTAAGCGGCGGGTGCCGGGTGTGGCGGGTTCGGTGTCGTGGTGGGTGAGGCGGGGCAGTTCGGGGGCGGGCAGGGCGCGGTGCATGTAGCGCCACAGGTCGGTTCCGGCGTACCCGACAGCCGTGAGGGCGGCGTGGGTTGCGGGGCGGTGGCGTACGGGAAGGGCTTCCAGGCCCAGGGTGAGGGCGCTGGTGAAGTGCAAGGCGTCCAGGGGCCGGGGGTCGGCAGCGGCGTGGTCGAGCAGGGTGCGGGCCACCATCTCGTTCTCGCGGCAGTGCAGCCACAGGATGACGCCGTGGCGTCCTTGGGGCGCAGCGCGTACGAGATCACACCGAGGACGGATCCGGTGGCGTCTGTGGCCACGGACGTAGCGGGGTGGTCCAGTTCGGCCCACCAGCCGGCGTCCACGCCCGAGCGGCCCGCCAGAGCCTCAGCCAGCATGGCCGGGGTGGTGACCGGCTGGCCGGACAGCCGGTCAGCGTTGATCAGGTCCAGGACCGCCGCCTGATCGGTCGGGGCGTAGGGGCGCAGGCTCACGCCCAGTACGGGACTCACGTACACGACCATGCGCGGTACTCCTCTCCATGTCCAGCAAGCAGGCAGCCCTTTAGAGATCATCTCATTTGGCTAGGTAAGCTGCTGGTCGTGTCGAGGATCGTTGAGCGGCTGGTGCCGGACGAATTGTGGGAGCTGTTCCAGCGGGTGGTGCCGGAGGCGCCGTCGCGACCTCAGGGTGGTGGCCGGCGTCGGCACGGCGACCGTGAGGTGCTGGCAGCGATCGTGTTCGTGGCGACGTCGGGCTGCACGTGGCAGCAGTTGCCGGCCGCCTCGTTCGGGCCGTCCGGCGCGACGGCTCACCGACGCTTCACCGAGTGGACGAAGGCCCGCGTGTGGGCCAAGCTGCACCGCCTGGTCCTCGACGAACTCGGCGACCTGGACTGGTCCCGCTGCGCGATCGACTCGGTGAACATGCGGGCCCTGAAAAAGGGGAGCTGACAGGTCCGGATCCTAATGGGCGGCGAAGCGAGTCATCGCTATCCGAATCCGGAGTGAGAGCTCTTTCGACAGACCGCGAGGCTCGCTTCAGCAGCGGTTCCGGTCAGGACGAAGATCTCATCCGCCACCTGGGCAGGAAGTCCTCTACTGAGAGCGATCTGGTTCCGGCCGGAACCGTTCGCAGCCTCCCATCTTTGCGAACAGAGCAGCACCTCGCGAGGACAAAAAGCCCTCCGAGCGGGACTTAGAGGTCCTAACAAAGGCGTTGGACGTGGCGGTGGGTGATCAGGCAGGTGGCGAGGCCGAGGAAGGCTTCGTGAATGTCGTCGCGTCGTTCC
>NZ_JBEYXB010000053.1:0-11476 GCF_040644935.1 Streptomyces sp. NPDC046915
TAATTATGTTTGATATACCTATGTGGCGTTTCTTTTTCAACACCCCACTTTTGTATTTTTTCAAAAGAGAACTGACACTCCCTCCGCTGCGCTCCGGGAGTGAATCGGCCTGCGTTGCAGTCCTGTGCTGGACTCCGTCCAGCCAGAGGCTTCCGCTGCGCTCCAGCCTCGACCGCGCTGCGCGCGGCAAGCGGGCCTCCGGCCCGTGCGGCAGCAAGGAGGCGGGTCGTGCGGCTTCGGGGAAAGGAACGTGACGCTGAGCCAGAGGACGGCTCGGTCGGAGAGAGGAAGCCTGGGGGTGCTCCTGTCCCGGTACTGTGGAGACCTGGGTTGGGTGCTCAGATCTTTGCTTCAAAATAGACTTCGGATCGAATCTGGATCACGTCTCCCCTGCCGACCCCGCCTCACACCGCTCCCGCCGACCACTGAAACTGCGCAGCATCCCGGCGCCTGCGTACCCGGGTTTTCGGTAACGGAGGACAGGGCAACTGTGTGACTCGCCAGCGTGCTGACCGGCTGTCAGCACAGCACCACAAAGGCTCTCGCGGGGCGATGTCGAGGGGGAGGTATTCCTCTCACTCCCTCGGGCGAAGGGACCGCCGATTCTTGCCGGGCTGAGTGGGGGGCGGACAGACTGGCCGGGGTTTTCAGTCTGGGGGTGCCCGGGCGTGCCGTCGGTGGGTCTGCGGCGGCACGCTGGCGGTCGCCGGTAGCGGGCGGGAGGCAGCGGAGTGGAGGCAGTGCTGCGTGTGGCGCCTTGTCCGGGGGAAACGACCTGGTCGTTCTTGCATCGGGTGGCGGCCGCCTACGGGATGCAGGCGGGCGACTTGACGGCATGGTGGCAGTGGGTGAACCCGGTCCATCAAAGCCGGGGTGCGCGTCCTGATGGCGAGGTGCTGCTCGACGGGGTGGCGCAGGGGCAGTTGGCGGGCTGGTGCGGGGTGCCGGCGGGGCATCTTGTGCGGGCGTTGCCGTCCTGGGAGGCCGGCGTGGAGGTGTCGGCCGGTCGTGGTGGGGACGGGCGGGGGTGGGCGCGGTGGCGGGTGGGGACGCTTGAGTGGGGGCCGGTGGTGTTCGGGTGCCGGCTGTGTGGGGCACGGTGCGGGGGTACGGGGCCGGTGTGGGTGTACCGGCCTCGGTGGCAGCGGTTGTGTGCGCGGCATGGTCGGTGGCTGCTGGATGTGGGCGAGGGCCATCCTGTGCAGTTCCTCGACGTCGGTGCTCTGGCTGGGGAGTTGGGGCGGGCGCAGCGCCGGTGGGGGCGGGCGCGGGTCGCGGGTGCGGTGGCAGGCGCTGAGCCGGGTGAGGTGTTCGCGCTGGCGCGGGCGGTGGTGTGTTCCTGGTGGGAGCGGGAGGAGTTCTGGGAGCGGGGCACGGTGTGGGGGTGGCGGCTGGAGCAGGTGGTGGCCGCTGCCCGACGGCGGTGTCCGGATCCGGCGGGCTGGAAAGGCGGGCAGTGGCGGCTGCTGGTGCGGGATGCGGTGACGTTTCCGGAGGTTGTGGCGGTGGCGCAGGCCCTGGTGGATCCGCGGATGCAGCAGTTGGCCGCCGGCGACGGATCAGGTGCTCTGGTGCGCCGGCGGGACGGCGGTGAGCGGCTTGCTGCCGCGCTGGGCGAGCGCCTGGGCTGGGCGTGGCTGGGCGAGCTTCAGGCGCGGGAGGCTTCTGGGTTGTTGGCGTCCTGGGCGCAGGCGGTGGGCCGTGAGCGGCGCCGTCCGGCGGGCTCGGCCCCGGGAAAGGGGCGAAGCGGGTTGTGGTGGGTGCACAGCGCGTACCGGCCGGTGGAGGTGGGAGCGGGCCTGCGCTTGCTGGCAGACGCTTTGGGTGTTGCGGGTCCTGGCACAGGTGGGGGTTCGGGTGCGGTGGGGCGTGGCGGGCCGGTAGCGGCGGGAGGGTGGCGGGTGGAGCGGGCGGTGCCGCGGCGGAGCGGGCACGGTCAGGGCCTGAAGCAGTGGCAGGCGCGGTTGTTCGCCGAAGGCCTGGAGCAGGCCCGTGTCCATGTGGGGAGGTTCGGACATCTGGCTGTCGCGCATACGGACGGCCGGGTGCGGGAGGGGTTCGATCTGGGGCGGTGGCTGGCCAACCGGCGTGCCGATGCCGCGTCACTGTCTCTCGAGCAGGCGGAGCAGCTGCGGGAGCTGGATGCGTGGTGGAACCCGCCTTGGCCCATCGACTGGCAGCGTGCCTGGTACCGCGCCCACGTGCTCGAGCACGGCCTGGTGCACGGCGGCGACAACCTGGCCGGTCTGCCGCGCTGGCTTGAGCGGTGGTTGCGCCACCAGATCACCCATTATGGGCGGCTGCACGAGGACCAGCAGCGTCTGCTCGCCGAACTCGGCATGACCCGGGGCGAGGTGGAGCGTTTCCATGCCTGGCCCGGGCGGCGCCGCCCGGCCGCCGACGGCCTGGCCATCGCGCGTGCCTACGCTGCCCGGCACGGCCACCTCGCCGTCTCACGGCCCACTGTGGTCGATGGTCTCGCCCTGGGGACCTGGCTCACCAAGGTGCGCCAGCGTCAGCGCAGCGCCGGTCGGCCCACCCGCATGGGGTGGCACCTGAGCGCCATCGACGCCTGGTGGAACCCGCCCTGGCCCATCGCCTGGCAGCGGATGTGGTGGACCAGCCGCTGTCACCTGACCGGCCTCCCTGAGGATCTCGAGTGGTGGCCGGGCGCACCGGACGCCGAACACGCCGCCGCCTGGCTGTGTGAGCAAAGTGCCCGACGGCCGCTGTTGCAGTCGGGGCAACGGCAGCTGGTCGATGAGCTGCTGTCACTGGCCGGTGCAGTGCCGGTATGGCAGCCACGGATCAGCGACACCACCTGGCAGACACTGTCCGCTGTGCTGCCCGCCCGGCCGCACACCGGAGGCCGTCCCCGCTGCGACCGGCAGATCCTGGAAGCCATCGTCCACGTCGCCTGCACCGGGCAGGCATGGTCGCGTCTCCCCCCGGCTCTGGGGCCCTTCCTGGCCTGCCGGCGCCGCTTTCTCCGCTGGCACGAGGACGGCACCCTTCAGCGGGTCTGCCACGCTGTCCTGCCCGAACAGGACAGCGGCTGGCAGCAGCGCCTGGCCGTCTACACCGGTGTCTCTGTGGCACTGCGTCTTCAGCGGTGACGTGCCATGCCGCGCACCGGTAACAGCACGCCTGTCTGTCCGCTTCTGGGCAGCGCAGCGCCCTGCTGAATCTTTGCCGTCGGTGCCTGCCGGGCACCGTAGGTGCGAGACCGTGACGAGGTGACACCTCTTCCGGTCCTGCTGCGGACTGCGCCGGTGAGCAGGGAGACGACCTGGTCGCTCATGGGCCGGGTGGCTGCCACGTACGGCATGCACCCCGAACAGATGCTCGGACACTTCACGGTCACCGGCTCCCGTCCCCGGCATGAAGGCGGCGCCGTGCGAGCCGACGCGGAGCTCCTGCTCAACGAGGCCGGACGGCGCATGCTGGCCGGGCTGAGCGGAGTCGGGCAGGACATGCTGGGCCGGGCGCTGCCGGCCTTGTCCCGCAAGGACGCCAAGGCCGGCACGGATGAGGGGGCGGCCCGCGCGGTGTGGCGTGTGGGCGGCGCGGCGGTGGGACCGGTGGCGTACGGCTGCCGCTTGTGCACGGCACGGCGGTGCGGGGCCGGGGCGCGGGTCGTGCGCTATGCGCAGCGGTGGGAGCGGGTGTGCGGCCGGCATGCCCGATGGCAGCTGGACGCAGACGCCGACCAACCGCTGGAGCATCTCGATCTGCGCGGGCTGCCCGAGGTCGTGGCAGCGCAGCGGCGATGGGCAAAGGTGACGCGGCACGCAGCCCGGGCCGGCGTGGAAGCGGAGCGGGTCTTCGGCCTGGCGCACGCGGTGGTCGCCCGGTGGTGGGACCAGGCCTTGCGCTGGGAGCAGGAAAAGGTCTGGCCGCGCCGCCTGCACCAGATCGCGGGCGGCAACGCCGGAGATGATCTGGAGCGGTGGCGGATCGTGGGACGGGACACGGTCGTCTTCCCCGAGGTGATCGCCGTCACGGAGGCCCTCTTGGACCCGGTTATGGCCGAGCTGGCGTGGATCGACAGCGGGGAGCAGCATCCGCGGCCGCTGCCCGCCGACGGGGTGTTCTGCCGCCGGCTCGGCGAGCGGGTGGGACGGCCTTGGCTGGGGCCTCTGGCTGCCACCGACTACGGCGGCCCGCTGATCAACTGGATGGGCAGCATCATCCGCACCCGCCGCAGCACCGGCCGCCCGTCTGAGCAAACAGAAGACCCATGGCGGGTACGGCAAGAGCTCCAGCCCGCCACTATGGCCGCGCAGCTGCGCGTGCTCGGCAAGGAAAAGAAAGCGCCCGGCTCAGGAACGATGTGGCGCACGGTGGTGCCTGCCGAGCAGCGGGCCCTGATCAGCAGCCTCATCGACGCCGCCGAGGAGCAACTGATCCAGCTGCGCGGGGCGCAGACCGGACCCACCGTCGACGTCGCCCGTCGCCTCCTGCTCAACCTCAGCCACGGCGCCGACCTGATCGACCAGGCCCTGTGGCAGTCCGCATCGGCGGCTTTGAGCGCCGGGATGGCGCTGGAGGATCTGGCACAGTGGGCCCGCTTGCCCGCCGACGCTCTGGCTGAGGCGCTCGCGGCATACCAGGACAGCGACCACGAGTAGGCGCGCCCGGCTGCCCCGGTCGGTACACGCAGGCGCAAGCGGCCGGGAGACTGGCAGCTTGTAGGAGGCGGCCCGAGCCGGGGCAGGGGGCCGGGAGAAGGGGCGTTCACGCCCCGAGGCGGGCGCCGCGGGCGGTCGTACTGCCGCCGTGCCCGGGAGAGGGTCCTCCGTGCGGGTGACGCCGCAGGCTCGCGCTGACACGGGCAGGACGTCTCCGCGATTCTGAACCCGCATCGTTGCCACGCTCGGGACGGTGTCGGGGCAGGGAGTGGGGCTCTTGGCTGGTTCGCCTGACGGCCCAGCTGGGACGGGGCTTTCGGGGGCGCTGATCAGTACGAGCAGTCACGGTGATGCCGGTGCCGCCTTGTCCGCTGCCAGGGACGGGTGCCCGGCTGTAGATGTGGACGGCGTGGAGGCGGTCTTCGCCCACAGCGGCGGGGCGCTTGTGCAGCAGCGCTGGCTCCAGGCTGCCGTCCAGGTCCGGTTCGAGGAGCTGAAGTCGGTGGCGCCGTTCCCTGTGGTGCCCGGCCGCAGGTGGGGCCCGGGCTGGTGGTGGTCGGCCACTACGGGTCGGCACATCGCGCACGGCTCGCAGGCGATGTGCAGCCAGCTGATGCTGTTGGACCGTGACCCACATGTGGTGGGACTGTCGGCGCGGCCAGTGCGGCTGATCTGGCGGGATCCAGGCAGTAGGCGGGTGCTGACGTGGGTGCCGCAGCTGTTCGCCCGCTACGCCGACGGCCGTGCTCTGCTCGGTGACTGCCCGGCCACGACGGAGCCCGCCGCAGAGCGGGCCGCGCGCGCTGCCGCGGTGCTTGCGGCGGCGTGTGAGGCGGTGGGGTTCGCCTACCGGCGTCTGGTGCCGCCTGATCCGGTGCTGGCGGCCAATGTGCGGTGGCTGGCCGGCTACCGCCACCCCCGCCACCGGGACGCAGGCGGCTTGGAGCAGGCGGTACTGGAGGCGTTCGCCGCCCCGCGGCCGCTGATGGCCGGGGCCGCGGCGGCGGGCGAGGTCCTTGCGACGCTGCCGGTGGTCTACCACGCGTTGTGGAGCGGGCGGCTGACCGCAGACCTGAGGCGGCCGCTGGGCGAGCACATCCTCATCCACCCCGGGAGCACGGCGGATGGCAACGATGAGGAGCAGGAGCGGTGAGCGGGAATGTGGTCACCGCCCCCGGTCGGCGGCATGTCGGGGTGGGTGCTCAGGTCAGGTTCGAGGACCGCACCTGGCAGGTGGCCGCCGTGGCCGGGGCGTGCGTGCGCTTGGTCGACGAGTGCGGGCAGATGGCCTCGGTGCTGACCTGCTTCCTGTTCGCCGATCCGGCGTTCGCCGTGGTGGACTCCGCGGCCGCCGCTGGTGTGCCGGCGTGGGGACTGCTGGAGTCGGTGCCCGAGCGGGAACGGGAACGGGCGCTGGCCTGGCAGCGGCACATCCGCGAGCTCGAGACCGGCCTGCCCGGCGGACCGGGCAGCGGTGGTGTGCCCCGGCCCGAGTACGACCCGCAGCAGCGGTCGATGGCCGAACGGGAGCAGGCCAAGGCCGACGAACTCGCAGCGCTGGGCTGGCCGAAGGCCAGCCGGGCCACCGTGCGCCGCATGCGTGCCCGCTACCACGCCCAGGGCCTGTGGGGCCTGGTCCCCCGCCGCAGACAGGCCAGCGCCACGGGACGGGCCGATGAGCGGGTAATGGCCGCCGTACTGGAAGCCTTGCGCCGCCAGCGCGGCCGCTCCACGGGCACACTGAAGGGGCTGCGCGAGCTGACCGGGCAGATCCTGGCCGACATGCACGGGCCGGGCGCGGTCGCGCTGCCGCCGCCGTCGACGTTCAACCGGCTGGTGCGGGTACTGGCCGACCCGCTGGAGCATCCCGGACGGCCGGCCCGCGCGGCCACCACCACGCCGGCCCGGCCGCTCACACCGACGGTGGCACTGCGGCCGGGTGAGCTCGTGCAGGTCGACACCACCCGGCTGGACGTGATGGCCGTGGGCGAGGACGGCCGGGTAAGGCGCCCGGAGCTGACGATCGCCCTGGACGTGGCCACCCGGTCGGTGGTGGCGGCCGTGCTGCGCGAGGAGGGCACCAAGGCCGTGGACGCAGCCCTGCTGATGGCGGAAATGGCCGTACCCCACCCGGCACGGCCCGGCTGGCCCGACCATCTGCGCCTGGCCCACGCTGCCGTCCCCTACGACCGGCTCCTCGCCCTCGACGCGCGGCTGGCCTCGGCGGCAGCGCGGCCGGTGATGGTGCCGGAAACGATCATCATTGACCGTGGAAGCATCTACCTGTCCACCGCCTTCCTGACCGCATGCGAAACCCTCGGGACGAGCGTGCAGCCGGCCCCGCCCCGCTCACCTACCGCCAAGGGCGCCATCGAGCGGACCTTCGCCAGCATCAACACCCTCTTCGCGCAGCACGTCGCCGGCTACACCGGCTCCCACGTCCTCCAACGCGGCGAAGCGGTAGAAGACGAAGCACGGTTCACGGTGGCCCAGTTGCAGGAGCTGCTGGATGAATGGGTCACCGCGTGCTGGCAGCACCGCCCCCACGAAGGGCTGCGCCACCCCGTCCTGCCGAGAAAGGCTCTGGCCCCCAACGAGATGTGGGGCGCGCTGCTGGGCGCGTCCGGCTATGTGCCGCTGCCGCTGGCCGGCGCCGATTACCTGGAACTGCTGCCGGTGCGCTTCCACCCCGTCACCGGCCGCGGCATCCGCATCAACTACCGCACCTACGACCACGTCTGCCTGAATGAACACCGCGGCCGCCCCTCCCCCGCCGGTCCGGGCGGCAAGTGGGAAGTCCATCTCAACCCGCACGACGTGCGGCAGGTCTACATCCGGCTGCCCGACGGACGCCTGCACGAGATCCCGTGGATCCACCGCGACCACGTCCACGCCCCCATGAGCGAAACCACCTGGCGCCACATCCGCACCACTCTCACCCAGCGCGCAGACCGCGAGAAGCACGAGGCAGCGCTCGCGGAGACCGCCGACGAGGTCCTGCGGCGCAGCCGACCCCAGCCCTCCAGCCCGGCAGCAGTCGCGCAGTGCACGGCGGAAACCCTGCCGCCCCCAGTCGCGGCCGAAGACACCGAGGACAGCCTCGACGACGCAGAAGCCCACGCCTCAGACGACGCCACGCACACCGGTGCTGAAGCGCCCCCGCCGCCGGCCCGGTTCGGGCTGTACAACGCTTTCGAGGAGGCCGAGCACTGGTGACCAGCCCCCACGCCCCGCCCGTCGTCGATGAAATGTCCTCGCAGGCGGTCACCACGTTCCACGGGTTCGCCCGGTTCGCCGCCACCGCACCGCCCGCGCCACCGCAGCCAGGCGAAGCACCGCGCTCCATGGATGAACGCTTGGCCTACCACTCCCAGTTCGTCACCGTGCGCACCCCGGCCATCGAGAACCTCTCCCGCCAGGTACGCACCCTGATGATCCTCGGCCGCCACCAGAACGTCACCGCACGCCCATCCCTGATCGTCACCGGCCCGGCCACCACCGGCAAAACCACCGCACTGCTCGAGGTCGGCCGGACCTGCCACCTGGCCCACACCCGCCGCACCCAACCCGGCGATACCAGCGTCCCCGTCGCCTACGTGCTGGTACCGCCCGGCGCCACCGCCAAGACCCTGGCCGCAGAATTCGCCCGCTACCTCGGCATCCCCATCACCAGCCGCATGACCACCGCACAGATCACGACCGCCGTCTGCCACACCTACACCGCCGCCGGAGTCAAGCTCTCACTGATCGACGAGATCCACCGGCTCAACCCCCGCACCTCCAGCGGCGCCGAGGCCGCCGACTGGCTCAAAGACCTCACCGAACGCATCCCCGCCACCTTCGTCTACGCAGGCATCGACGTCACCACCAGCCCCGTCTTCAGCGGAGTACGCGGGGCACAGCTGGCCGGTCGCGCCTCCCTCATCGACTGCGCAGCACTGGCCGCCCGCGCTGGCGGCCACGAACCATTCCGCGACCTGATCACCGCCCTCGAACAGGCCGTCGACCTGCACGCCCATCGGGCAGGCAGCCTGCCGAAGCTAGCCCCCTACCTGCACCAACGAACCGCCGGACGGATCGGCAGCCTCTCCCGCCTGATCCGCCAAGCCGCCATCGAAGCCATCTGCGACGGCAGCGAACGCATCACCAAACCACTCCTGGACAGCATCACCCTGGACCACCTCGCCGAGGAACACCACCGGCCCCGCAGCCCCACCCGCCGCCGCACCCGACCAAGCAGCAGATAACCCCGGCCGGCCATCCACGCGCCGGCACCGGCAAGGCGACAGGCAGCAGGAACAAAAAAGCGATCGCTTGGCAGGTCAGCAGCCGTCTGTGCAGCGCGCCGGGCACACACGGCCACTCCCGGCACCCCCGCCCAGCCCGCCGTTACCTACCCACGCGCCAACCACACTGCGCAAAAACGCCACCACACCCAAAATCACTGAGCAACGTCAAACGACGAGTTCAGCCCATGAACCACCCCGCGCCACCCCACAAGCCCCGGGCAGACTTTCCCCACGGACCGGATACGCCGCTCAGCACCACTGAGCAACAACAGGCCACAACCAACATCAATAAGCAGCTGCACCAGCTACGCCACACTATCAGCCGCATCCAGCACATCAACGCCACCCTCCACACACCCCTCGAGGAGGAAACCGAACACCTCATCAACCAGTTGCTGAACACACCCAGCCCGAACCGGGCCACGAACCGATGACCCGCACACCAACACCGGCCCACCCCTCCACACCCCCACGCGCACCAGCCCCGGGCCCCAACCCACCCTCCGCGCGCGACACAACCGCCGGCCCCGCACCACCGAAGCCTCTCCAGCCCGCTCTGCGACGCCTCACCCGGGCCCAGCGCCTGCTCGCCGCCAGCGTCGTCGCCGGCGCCCTGGCCATCGCCGGCATCGGCTTCACCGGCTCCTACACCGCCGTACGCAAACTGGCCACAAGGAAAGGCTTCGCCGCCTACGCCAGCCTCTACCCCCTCGGCATCGACGCCGGCATCTGCGTCCTGCTCGCCCTCGACCTGCTCCTGGCCTGGATCCGCATCCCCTACCCACTCCTGCGCCACACCGCCTGGCTGCTCACCGCGGCAACCATCACCTTCAACGCGGCCGCCGCCTGGCCCGACCCCCTCGGCGTCGGCATGCACGCCGTCATCCCAATGCTTTTCGTCATCACCGTCGAAGCAGCCCGCCACGCCATCAGCCGCCTCGCGAACATCACCACCGGCACACACATGGAAGGCGTCCGCGCCAGCCGCTGGCTCCTCGCCCCCGCCCCCACCTTCCTGCTCTGGCGGCGCATGAAACTCTGGGAACTCCGCACCTACCAACAAGCCATCACCCTCGAGCAGGAACGCCTCCTCTACCAGACGAAGCTGCACGCCCGATACGGCAGAGCATGGCGCAGGAAAGCACCCGTCGAAGCACTCCTGCCCCTACACCTCGCCCGATACGGCATCCCCCTCGACAAGACGGTCCCACCACGACTCGCACCAGCGGCCGAACCAGCGGCCCCTCCCGCAGCGCCGCCCCCACAACCAGCACAACCGGCAACAGCCGAACCCAGAACAGCCGACACACAGCAACCCACCACAGACGCCGCCTGCCACCCGACCCGGGCAACCAGCACCACCACCATCACCCCAGCCGCCACAACCACAAGCAGTCATGCATCACAAGTCGCGCCCGCCTCAAAAACAGCGGCACCACCCAACAAGCAGTCCTCCCAACCAAGCGGCCCCCACCCCGCTCGACCGAAGCAGACACGGGACTTAGATCAATTCTCCTGGTTTCGAACGGCTCCCCGAATGAGCCGCCACCAAGGCGACCACAGCCCCACCTACACCCCCGCACACCCCTACAAAACTCGGCACGAATACAAAGACCAGCAACAACAGCAGGTCCCCATGCAGTTCGCACGGCCAGCCACGAAGGCCCACCACCAGACAGCCCCACCACAACCCCTACAACCGACCATCCGGGGAAACAGCAGCCAACCGGCCCTCACCCAACTTCACCAGACCCGTGGGACGGACAGCGGCGGCACAACCTCGCCCACCAAACCGGAGAAGAAGACACCCGGCCCCCATCCCAACCAACCGACCAGCAGCAGCGAACCACCCACACCAGACGACAGCCCCAGGCCGGCCTCACAGACCCCCGAAACCCCAGAACCCGCGCCGACCGACCACACGTCACGAGCCCATACGCACGAAGCCGCTCAACCACCCGGACCGACAACGGTGGACCGCTACTACACGGCCTGGCACGACTTCCTGCAGCAACACGGCCGCGAACCAGACGCCACCGAACTCTCCACCCACCTCGCCCAACACGGACTACACGACAAACAAGGCCACCCCATCAAACCCAAAACACTCGCCCGATACCTACTCAACTTCCGCATCTACACCATCTGGTCCCAACACCGAGCACTCAACCTCCACCCCGACCTGAACCAAGTCGCCAAAGAGCTCGCCCAACACAGCATCACCGGCCAATACAACAAACCCATCACCCACGCCCACCTCACCCAACACCACCACGCCTTCGAACACCGCTGGCAGGCACAGCCCCGCCACGACCAGCCCGAATGAAAAACGGCCGGATCGACAAACGCATACGATCCATCGACGCCACAACACATCGGATGCCCCCCACCTGTCGTGACCGACCGAGCTGCGCGGCGGTCACTGAGGCGACCCCCGTGGCGTGGACACTCTGACAATGGATCTTGCAGATCCAAGGGAAGGTGTCCTGGTGGGACGTAAGTCTCCGTATCCGGCCGAATTCAGGAACGACGCTGTCGCGCTGTACCGCGCGGCGG
>NZ_JBEYXB010000054.1:0-10724 GCF_040644935.1 Streptomyces sp. NPDC046915
ACCCCACCCACCGCCTCGCGACCCGCCTCCAACAACTCCCAGAAACGGCCCGCGTCCTCCGCACCGGCAAGGCGGCACGACATTCCGACCACGGCAATGGCATCGGTCACAACGGTGTCCTGCTTGTTCGACATGACGGGCGGGCCTCATTCCTTGGTCATGAGCGAATCCACATATCCCGCTATGGATTCGAGGGTCGGGCAGTCGTACACGATCGTCGGCGGGAGATCGAGACCGGTCGCCTCGGCGGCCTTGTTGCGGAGGTCGACCGCCATGAGGGAGGTGAATCCGATTTCCAGCAGGGGTGTTTCGGGGCGTACCTCGGTCGCGGATTCCGCGCCCATCACCTCGGCCGCGAGTTCGCGCAGTACGGACAGCAGCAGCGCGGGCCGCTCCTCGGGGGAAGCTGCGGCGAGGCGGGCCGCCGTGGTCGGCTCGTCCGGGTCGGCGGGCTCGGCGCTCTCCGTGGCCGCCGCGCGCTGTGCGGGGGCGGTGCGGGGGGCGGGGGCCACTTCGTCGAGCCAGTAGGAGCGGTGCTGGAAGGCGTACGGCGGCAGTTCGGCCAGGGCGGCGGAGTGGCCGTCGGTCTGGGCGGACCAGTCGACGGGGGTGCCGCGCACGTGGAGGCGGGCGAGGGCGGTGAGGAAGGCGGTGGTCTCGTCCTGGTCGCGGCGGGCGAGCGGGACGGTCTCGGCCCGGTCGGCGGGTGCGTCGCCGCCGCTGAGGCACTCGGTGACCATGGAGGTGAGCACGCTGTCGGGGCCGACCTCCAGGTAGGTGCCGACGGACTGCTCGGACAGCCAGCGGACGCCGGAGGCGAAGCGGACGGTGTCGCGGACGTGGCGTACCCAGTAGTCGGGGGAGGCCAGGTCCTCGGCGGTGGCGGCCGTGCCGGTGAGGTTGGAGACGACGGGGATGCGCGGCGGCGCGTAGGTGAGCCCCTTGGCCACCGTGGCGAACTCGTCGAGCATGGGGTCCATGTGGGGCGAGTGGAATGCGTGACTGACCGTCAGTTGTTTGCTGCGGCGGCCCTGTTCGGCGAAGTGTGTGCCGAGGCGGGTGACGGCTTCGGTGTCGCCGGAGACGACCACGGAGGCGGGGCCGTTCTCGGCGGCGAGGGCGAGGTGCTGTTCCTGGCCGGTGAGCAGGGGTCGTACCTCGTCGGCGGAGGCCTGCACGGCGAGCATCGCGCCGCCGGGCGGGAGGGCCTGCATGAGGCGGCCTCGGGCGGCGACCAGCGCGGCCGCCTCGGGCAGCGTCCACACGCCCGCGATGTGCGCGGCCGTCAGTTCGCCGATGGAGTGTCCGGCGACGAAGGCGGGGCGCACGCCGAATTCCTCCAGCAGCCGGTACTGGGCGACTTCGAAGGCGAAGATGCCTGCCTGGGTGTAGGCGGTGCGGTTCAGCAGTTCGCTCTCGCCGAAGACGACGTCCCGCAGCGGCACTTCGAGGTGCGGGTCGAGCGCGGCACACGCCTCGTCGAACGCCTGGGCGAAGACGGGGAAGCGTCGGTGCAGGTCGCGGCCCATGCCGGGCCGCTGGGAGCCCTGGCCGGAGAACAGCACGGCCAGCGGGGCCCGGACGGCGGGGGCGGGGGCGCCCCGGACGACCTGGGGGGCGCCGCTGCCGCGGGCCAGCTTGGCCAGGCCCTTGGTGAGGGTGTCGCGGTCGCCGCCGACCACCACGGCGCGGTGTTCGAAGGGGGTGCGGCCCGTACCCAGGGTGCGGGCGACGTCGGCGAGCGGCGTCTCCGGGTGCGCGGCGAGGTGCGCGGTGAGCCGGGTCGCCTGGTCGCGCAGGGCGCGGGGCGTGCGGCCGGCCAGGGGCCAGGCGAGGGGGGCGGGGGACGGCTCGTGGGCCTCGGGCTCGGGGGTGTCCTCCCGCGGCGCCTCCTCCACGATCAGGTGGGCGTTGGTGCCGCTGATGCCGAAGGAGGAGATCCCGGCGCGGCGGGGGCGTTCGGTGCGGGGCCAGGGGGCGGGGTCGTGGAGGAGTTCCACCGTGCCCGCGGTCCAGTCGATGTGGGTGGTGGGGCGTTCGGCGTGCAGGGTGGGCGGCAGGGTCTCGTGGCGCAGTGCCATCAGCATCTTGATGACGCCGCCGACGCCGGCCGCCGCCTGCGCGTGGCCGATGTTCGACTTCAACGAACCGAGCCGCAGCGGCCGGGCGGTGTCGCGGCCCTGGCCGTAGACGGCCTGGAGGGCCTGGGCCTCGATGGGGTCGCCGAGGGTGGTGCCGGTGCCGTGGGCCTCGACGGCGTCGATGTCGGCGGTGGTGAGGCGGGCGTCGGCCAGCGCGTCCTGGATGACGCGCTGCTGGGACGGCCCGTTGGGTGCGGTCAGGCCGCTGCTGGCGCCGTCCTGGTTGACGGCGCTGCCGCGCAGCACCCCCAGTACGCGGTGTCCCTCGCGGCGGGCGTCGCTCAGGCGTTGCAGGTACAGCACGCCGACGCCCTCCGCCCAGCCGGTGCCGTCGGCGTCGGCGGAGAAGGACTTGCACCGCCCGTCGGGGGCCAGGCCCCGCTGGCGGGCGAACTCGACGAAGGTGCCGGGGGTGGCCATCACGGTGACCCCGCCGGCCAGCGCGGTGGTGCACTCGCCGCGGCGCAGCGCCTGGCAGGCCAGGTGCAGGGCGACCAGGGAGGAGGAGCAGGCGGTGTCGAGGGTGAGGGCGGGCCCTTCGAGGCCGAGCGAGTAGGAGATGCGGCCGGAGGCGACGCTGGGGGCGCTGCCGGCGCCGATGTAGCCCTCGTAGCCCTCGGGTGCGGGGCGCAGCCGGGAGCCGTAGTCGCTGTACATGACGCCGACGTAGACGCCGGTGCGGCTGCCGCGCAGGGTGCGCGGGTCGGTGCCGGAGCGTTCGACGGCGGCCCAGCTGTGCTCCAGCAGCAGCCGCTGCTGGGGGTCGATGGCGAGGGCTTCCTTGGGGGTGATGCCGAACAGGCCGGCGTCGAAGGCGGTGGCGTCGGCGAGGAAGCCGCCCCGGCGGGTGTAGCAGGTGCCGGGGGTGTCGGGGTCGGGGTCGTAGAGGCCGTCCAGGTCCCAGCCGCGGTCGGCGGGGAAGTCGCCGACGGCGTCGGTGCCTTCGGCGACCAGCGTCCACAGGTCGTCCGGGGAGGTGACACCGCCGGGGTAGGCGCAGCTCATGCCGATGACGGCGACGGGTTCGTGCCGGGTGTCCTCGAGTTCGTCGATGCGGCGGCGGGCCTCGCGCAGGTCGAGGGTCATCCGCTTGAGGTACTCGAGGAGTTTGGGGTCCTGGTCGGTCATCACGCGGCTCCTTCCGTGGCCTCGGCGCCGGTCCGGGCCGGGATCGCGGCCCCGGTGGCGGCCTGGGCCGCCCGGACGCGCGCGGCGATGCCCTTCGGGGTGGCGTCGTTGTAGAGGTCGACCATGCGGACCGTGACGTGGAAGCGGCTCTCGATGCGCTGCACCAGCTGGGCGCCGAGCAGCGAATGGCCGCCGTGGGCGAAGAAGTTGGCGCCCGCGTCGATGTCGGAGCGGTGCAGCAGCTCCCGCCACAGGCCGACGAGGCCCGCGACGACCTCGTCGCCCTCCTCGGTGCCGGGGCCCTCGGCGGTGCGGGCGGTGCGGCGTTCGGCGGCGAGCCGGGTCAGGGCCAGGTGGTCGGTCTTCTGGCTGACGGTGGTGGGGAAGGCGTCCACGGTCTCGTACTCCTGCGGTACGGCGGCGCCGGGCAGGGCGGCGCGGGCGTGCTGCCAGAGCCGGCCGGCGAGGTCGTGCCGGTCGGCGCCGTCCTCGGGCACGAGGAAGGCGACGAGGGCGGGCCCGGAGGGGGCGTCGTCGACGACGACGGCGGCGCCCGAGACGTCGGGGTGCTCCAGGAGTACGGCCTCCACCTCGCCGAGTTCGATGCGGTTGCCGCGCACCTTGACCTGCCGGTCGACCCGGCCGTGCAGTTCGAGGACGCCGGTGGGCAGCCAGCAGGCGAGGTCGCCGGTGCGGTAGTAGCGCCCGTGTTCGGGGTGGACGGCGAAGCGTTCGGCGGTCAGTTCGGGCCGGTTGTGGTAGCCGGCGGCGACTCCTCGTCCGGCGATGCACAGTTCGCCGCGCACCCCGACGGGCAGTTCGCGGCCCGTGTCGTCGGCGACGAACGCCACCGTGTTGGCGATGGGGACGCCGATGTCGACGCGGTCGGTGCCGTCGGGGACCAGGCCGGAGGTGGAGTAGACGGTGGTCTCGGAGGGGGCGTAGGCGTTGCGCAGTTCGCAGCCGGCGGCGGTGATCTTCCGGGCGAGCGCGGGCGGCAGGGGTTCGCCGCCGGTGAGGGCGCGGCGGCCGTCGAGCAGGTCGCCGGCCGCGTCGGCGATGATCCGCCAGGTGGTGGGGGTGGCCTGGATGATGTCGACACCGTGCCGGGTGAGGATCTCGCGCAGGGCCTCGCCGTCGGTGCGGGCGGCGTCCGGGGCCACGGCGACCCGGCCGCCGCTGACCAGGGGCAGGAACAGCTCCACGGAGGAGATGTCGAAGGTGAAGGTGGTGAGCCACAGGGTGGTCTCGCCGGGGGCGGCGCGCAGTTCGCCGGCGAAGTGCGCGATGACGTTGGCGACGCCGGCGTGGGTGATGACCGTGCCCTTGGGCTGTCCGGTGGAGCCGGAGGTGTAGATCAGGAAGGCGGTGTCGTCCGGGCCGGGTACGGCGGCGAGGTCCTCGTCGCGCGGTACGGCGGTGGTGTCGCCGGCCGTCGCCATGGCGAGCACCGGCACGCCCGGCGCGGCCTCGACGTCGACGCCGTCGGCGGCGAGGACGGCGGTGGCCCCGGAGTCCTGGAGCAGATAGGCGATCCGCCGGGCGGGGTGGTCGGGGTCGAGGGCGACGTAGGCGGCTCCGGCCAGCCAGGTGCCGAGGACGGCGGCGGCCAGTTCGGGGCCCCGGCGTCCGGCGACGGCGACCACGGAACCCGGGGTGACGCCGGCCGCGGTGAGCCGGTCGCGGTCGGCGAGCGCCGCCGCCCACAGGGCACCGTAGGAGGCCTCCCGGTCGCCGCTGACGACCGCGGGCGCCTCGGGCGCGGTACGGACAGCGCGGGCCACCGACTCCAGGAGTGTGGCCGGGGTGACCTCGCGGGCGGTGGCGTTGGCGGCGGCGATGACGGCCGTGTCGCGGGCGCCGTGCACCGGGATCTCGCCCATCGGCCGCTCCGGTTCGGCGCCGAGGGCGACCAGGAGGGCGTCGTAGCGCTCCAGCAGGAGCTCGGTGTCGGTGCGGCTGAGGATCTCGGTGTAGAAGACGCCCCGGATCCTGATCTCCTCGGGCGAGGAGAAGAAGAAGAACTCGAGGTCGAACTTGCTGTGCCCGTTCTCGACCAGCAGCCGGCGGGCGGGCGTCCCGTCGATCTCGAAGTGCTCGGGCCCCGCGTCGGGCACATAGTTGAACAGATGCCGGAAGACGGTGTTGCGCCAGGTCGCCCCGGTGTGCTGGACCTCGGGCAGCAGCGCGTCGACGGGGACGTCGGTGTGGGTCATCGCGCCGAAGAAGGCGTCGCGGGCCCGTGCGGTCAGGTCGCCGAAGCCGGCCGCGAGGTCGACGTGGGCGCGCAGCGGCAGCGTGTTGACGTGGTAGCCGATGGCCCTCGGGGCCTGCGGGCCGCGGACGTTGACGGGTGAACCGACGACCAGGTCGGGACCGGCGCCGTGCCGGGCGAGCAGCAGGTAGTAGGCGGCGAGCAGGATCACGGCCTCGGGGGCGCGCAGTTCGCGTTGCAGCCGCCGTACCGCCGCGTGGGCCTCGGGCGTCAGGGAGTGCAGGACGTAGTCGCCGGTCAGGGTGGGCTCCGGCACGTCCTCGGTGCCGCAGGCGAGGCCGAGCGCGCTGGGGTCGAAGCCCTTGAGGTGCTCGCGCCAGTAGGTGAGGCTCGCCTCCTCGTACGGGGCGGACCGCAGCGGGCGTTGGACCTCCAGCAGGCTGTCGGGGATGCCGAGCCCGGCCGAGACGGCCTCGTACGCCTCGATGAACTCCTGGAGGAGGATCGCGGAGGAGATGGTGTCGAAGACGATGTGGTGGACGACTATGCACACCACGTCGCCGTCGGGGCCCTGGAGGTGGGCGGCGCGTACCAGCGGCTGCCCGTCGAAGGCGAACGGCTTGCGCACCACGGCGTCGATCGCCGCGTCGACGGCGTTGTCGTCGTTCCTGTCAGTCCCGTGAGTCCCGTGAGTCCCGTCGGTCCCGTCGATGTCCCGGCTCTCCAGCTCGACGGTGAACCGGTCGGCCGGCACCACCTGCTTCACCAGACCGGCCGCCGTGCCGTAGAAGACGGTGCGCAGGATGTCGTGCCGGGCCAGGAGGGCGTCCAGGGCCTGCTGGATCTCCCACTCCCCCAGCGTGCCCTCGGCGGTGAAGACGATGGAGAGGTTGTTGACCGCGCTGGCCGGGACGAGCTGTTCGAGCAGCCACAGCGCCTGCTCCTTGCGGTTGGCCGCGACGAGGGCGGGCGCCGGGCCGTTCACCGGCGACGTGGGAGTGGTGAGCATTCCGGTTTCCTTCTTCGCGGGTCGAAAGGCGCGGGCGGACTGGTGACCAGGGGTCAGGTGCGGTCCGTGATCAGGCGGGAGACGGCCCCGGCGATCTCGGGTGTGCGCAGCAGGTCGACGTGGGCGACGTCGAAGCGCAGTTCCTCGGCCGGGAGGTCGTCGAACTGGCCGGGGTGCAGGGCGCGCAGCGCGTTGAGGCCGCTGGTCGGCGTGGCGGAGGTGATCACGGTGGACCGGCGCCAGGCGGGCAGCGGCTCGATCTGCTCGGCGGTGGCCAGGTACGACAGGAACGCGCCCGCGGTCTCGGTCAGTTCGGCCCGCCGGGCGGCGTCGAGCCCCAGCTTGTCGAACGCCTTGCCGGCCACCGAGTGGTAGATGAGCAGCAGCCGGCGGGCCAGGTCGGACAGGTTCGGGCTGTCCTCCTGGGCGCGCTGCCCGGCGTCCTGGGCGGCACCGGTCTCGGCGGGCCCGAGGGTCGGCGTCATCTGGTCCACGGCCTTGTGGAACTGCCAGTACATGCTGGCCGCGGAGGCGCGCTCCGGGTCGAACAGGACGGTCAGCGGGAAGCTGCCCTGCCAGGCCTCGACCTCGCGGGCGAGGGCGGCGGCGTAGACGCTGCCGGCGCAGAACCCGAGGATCGCGCGGACCGTGCGCCCGCTGGCCCTGACCTCGTCCGTCCACTGCTTGACGTACGCCTCGGCGGGCAGGTCGGGGCGGGTGGCGACCGCCTGCGGGACGGTCTCCCACACGGTCAGTCCGCCGCCGAGGTGTCCGACGAAGTCGGTGAACCGGGCCTCGGCGCGGCTGCTGGCGTCGAAGTCGGCGGCGAGCACCACGGAGGTGGGGTCGCCGTCGGTGAGGACGTTCCAGGTGGTGGGTGCCTTGCCGGTGGACGCGCGGGCGGCCGCGTTCGCGTTGGCGGTGGGTGCCTCGGTCATGGGGTGGTCCCGTTCTCTCGGTGGCTGGGCGGTGGCTGGATGGCTGGGGTGGTGGCTGGGCTGAGGGGTGGGGCAGGGAGTGGGGCAGGCGGTGGGGCGCGATCGGTGTCTCAGGAGGGGCGTCCGAACTCCTCGTCGATCAGTTCGAGGATCTCCGCGGCCGACGCCCCCTGGATGCGGGCGACCGCGTCGGCCTCCTCGGCGGCCCCGTCCGGTCCGTCGTGGGCGTCCGCCGACCAGACGGCGAGCAGCCGCTCCAGCCGTGCGGTGACCGTCCGGCGCAGGTCCTCGTCGGCGTCGGCCGTCGACGCGGCCTCCAGCCGGTCCAGCTCGGCGAGCACCGGCTCGGGCGCGCCCTGCGGACGCTGCGTCACCCAGAGGTGATCGGCGAGGTCGACCGGGGTGGGGTAGTCGAAGATCAGCGTCGCGGGCAGCGGACCGCCGGTGACCGCGCTCAGCCGGTTGCGCAGCTCGACGGCGGTGAGCGAGTCGAACCCGAGGCTCTTGAAGGGCTGTTCGTCCTCCACACGGCTGTCGTCGGGATGCCCGAGCACCGTGGCCACCGTGGTGCGCACCAGCCGCAGGCAGACCTGCCGCTGCTCCTCCTCCGCCAGCCCGCCGAGCCGTTCGGACAGCGACAGCGCCGCCTGCCCGGAGCCACGGGGCGCGGAACGCGGGACCAGCCCGCGCAGCCTCGGTGCCAGTCCGCCCGCCTCCGCCCGCTCCCGCAGCGCCGGCCGGTCGAAGCGGGCGGCGACGAGCACCGGCCGCGGGTCACCGAGCGCGGCGTCCAGCAGTGCCAGCCCCTCGTCGACGGTGAGCGCCCGCAGCCCGCCGAGCCCGGCCCGCGCCGCGCCCATGCCGTCCTGCTCTCCCGTGCCGCCCCACAGTCCCCAGGCGACGGAGGTGGCGGGCAGGCCCCGCGCGTGCCGGTACTCGGCGAGCCCGTCCAGGAAGGAGTTGGCGGCCGCGTAGTTGGCCTGACCCGCGTTGCCGACCTGCCCCGCGACCGAGGAGAACAGCACGAACGCGGCCAGGCCGAGGTCACGGGTGAGCCGGTGCAGCTGCCAGGCGCCCTCCGCCTTCGGCCGCCACACCCGGGCCAGCCGCACCGCGTCCAGCGACTGCACCACACCGTCGTCCAGCACGCCGGCGGCGTGCACTACGGCGGTCAGGGGGTGCTCAGGGTCGACGGAGGCGATCAGGCCGGCGAGGGCGTCGGGGTCCGCGGTGTCGCAGGCGACCAGCGTCGCCTCGGTCCCGGCGGCCGCCAGCCCCTGGAGCAGGTCGGCGGCACCGTCGGCGTCGGGCCCGCGACGGCTCGTCAGCAGCAGGTGCCGTACGCCGTGTACGGCGGCCAGGTGCCGGGCGACGGCCCCGCCCAGGGCACCGGTGGCTCCGGTGATCAGGACGGTGCCCTCGGAGTCGAGGGCGGGGGCCGCTCCCGCGGTCCCCGCAGCCGGGGCCAGGCGGGGTACGGTCACCTCCTCGCCCCGGACGCGCAGTTCGGACTCCCCGGCGGCGAGGGCACGCGGCAGGACGCGACGGCCGGCCTCGTCCTCCGGGTCCATGTCGACCAGCACCACCCGGCCCGGGTTCTCCGACGCCACGGTGCGCAGCAGGCCCCAGGCGGCGGTGACGTCGAGAGCCACATCGCCACCGGATGCCTCGGCCCGGCCGAGGACGGCCAGCACCGAACCGTCCTGCTCCGGGTCCGCGAGCCACTCCTGGACCCTGACCAGCAGCCGCTCCGTCTCGGCGAGGGCACCGGCCGCGTCCTGGGCGCTGTTGCCGCATGTGAGGAACACGTGGTCGCGGGGCGACTCGGACGGGGGCAGTTCCAGTGGGTTCCAGACCACCTCGTGCAGTGGGTTGTTCGTCGTGCCTGCCCTGTTCGTGGTGCGGAGTTGGTCCGGGGAGATGGGGGTGAGGGTGAGTTGGGTGATGGTGAGGTGGGGGGTGGTGAGGGTGAGGGTGGTGTCGGTGGTGGGGGTGAGGGTGACGTGGAGGGTGGTGGGGGTGGGTTCGGTGGTGTTGTGGGTGGTGATGCCGGTCCAGGTGTGGGGGATGAGGGTGGTGGTGGGGTCGGTGTTGGTGGCGAGGAGGGCGTGGAGGGCTGCGTCGAGGAGGGCGGGGTGGAGGGTGTGGCCGGTGGGGGTGAGGGTGTCGGGGAGGGTGACGGTGGCGTGGAGGGTGCCGGTGGCCGGGTCTTTGGTGAGGTGGGTGAGGTTCTGGAAGGTGGGGCCGTAGTCGTAGCCGTGGTCGGCGAGGCGGTCGTAGAGGCCGGTGAGGTCGACGGGGTGGGTGCCGGGCGGGGGCCAGGCTGCGGGTGTGGGTGCGGGAGTGGCTTCGGTGGTGGTGAGGGTGGCGGTGGCGTGCAGGGTCCAGGTGGTGTCGTCGCCGTCGGGGCGGGTGTGGATGGTGAGCGCGCGGGTGCCGTCTTCGGCGGAGGGCTGGGCGGTGATCTGGAGCGTCAGGTGTGTGTCGTCGTCGAGGATCACGGGGGCGAGGAGGGTGAGGTCGTCGACGGTGGTGTGGCCGGTGTGGGTGGCGGTGTGCAGGGCGAGGTCGACCAGGGCGGTGCCGGGCAGCAGGACGGTGCCGGCGATGGCGTGGTCGGCCAGCCAGGGCTGCGCGGCCAGGGAGAGACGGCCGGTCAGCAGCAAATGTCCGGAGTCGGCCAGCTCCACCTGCGCCCCCAGAAGCGGGTGTCCCGCCGTTTCCAGGCCTGCGGTAGTCACATCCGCGCGGGCGGTGCCCTGAAGCCAGAACCGCTGACGCTGGAACGCGTACGTGGGCAGCGGGACACGGCGTCCACCGGAGAGGAGGGAGCCGAAGTCGACTTCGGCTCCGGACTCGTAGGCCGATGCCAGTGCCGACAGGAGGGTGCGCTCCTCGTCCCTGTCCTTGCGGAGTACGGCGGCTGCGGTGAACTCGCCTGATTCCAGGGAGGCTTGGACCATCGCGGTCAGTACGGGGTCCGGGCCCAGCTCGATGTAGCGGCTCACGCCGTCGGCGGCGAGGGCCTGGATACCGTCGTGGAAACGGACGGTCCCACGGATGTGGGCCGCCCAGTAGGCGGGGTCCGTCAGTTCCTCGGCTGTCGCGAGCCGACCCGTGACGTTGGAGACGACCGGGATCGTCGGCGGGTTGAAGGTCAGGGTCGAGGCGATGCGCGTGAACTCCTCCAGCGCCTCGTCCATGTGCGGGGAGTGGAAGGCATGGCTGACCGTCAGCCGCTTCACCTTCACACCCTCACCGGCGAACCGCTCGGCGATCTCCTCCACCGCGTC
>NZ_JBEYXB010000055.1:0-10093 GCF_040644935.1 Streptomyces sp. NPDC046915
TCCTCCGGATACGGAGACTTGCGTCCCACCTGGACATCCCTCCCTGGACCATCAAGATCCATCGTCAGGGTGTCCACTCCAAAGGATCAGCCTCAATGTTCAGGTGCCAGGGACAGTTCGACCAGCGTCTTCACCGGGCCGTCCGAACACAGCAAGGCGTCACTCAGCTCGAACAAGGCGTCGGGCCGCTGGGTCAGGCAGGCATAGAACTCCGACCGGAAGCATGACAGTTCGACAAACGCATCCCGCGGGACATCCCGCTGCAGCAGACTCATTGCTACGGCCTTCGTACTGGTCAAGTGCCTCTGTGACGGAGCACAGGATCGGGCGAAGGCCGCTCTCACGTCAGACACTCAGACGAAGACGTCAGCAAGTTCGAGGCCGTGTTCGACCGCGGACGATAAACATCAAGCTTAGACACCGTCCTCCAGGGCGGACGCCCGGGCCGTGCGGCGGAAGGCGGCCCGGTAGACGCTCGGGCGGTGGCCGGTGTGGCGGGCGAAGAGGGCGGCGAAGGTGCCGGGGTCCTGGTAGCCGACGGCCGCGGCGACGGCGGCGACGGTGCGGTCGGTGGTCTCCAGAAGATGGCGGGCGCGGCGAACCCGGGAGGCCTGCAGATAGGCCAGCGGGCTCCGTCCGGTCTCTTCGGCGAAGCGGCGCAGCAGCGTGCGGCTGCTGACCCGGAAGGCGTCCGCGAGTGCGGCGAGGTCGTACCGCTCGGCGAGGTTCTGGTCGAGCCGCCGCATGACCCGCTGGGAGAACTCTCGGCCGGGCTGCGGAAGCAGCCGCAGGTCGACGTACGGGGTCTGGGAGGTTCGCGCGTCGTCGACGAGTGCCAACCGTGCGGTGGTGCGGGCCACCCGGGCGCCGTTGTGTCGGCGGATCAGGTCCAGCGCGAAGTCGTACATGGCGCTGAAGGCAGCCGTGGTCGTCACCCCCGTGTCGGTGACGACCAGGTACTCGGGCCGCACGTCGGCGTCCGGGCAGCGCCTGGCCAGTTCGTCGGCGTGCAGCCAGGAGGTGGTGGCCCGACGCCGCTCGAGAAGCCCAGCCTCGGCGAGCAGGAACGCGCCGATGCACAGAGAGACGATGGCGGTGCCGGCGGCGGCCTGTGTGCGGATCGCCGTGATCTCTGGGGCGAGCGGGGCGAGCCGCGCGTCGAGGTCCGTGTCCGGGCGCAGTTCGAAGCCGGGGACCACGAGGACGTCGACCTCGTGCAAGAGCCGCACGTCCAGGCTCGCGCCGCCCGAGGCGGTGACCCGGCGGCGGGGCGAGACGAGCGACACCCGGTAGCCGGGTGCGTCCGGTCCGGCGACATGCCCGGCCATCGTCAACAGGTCGGGGACGCCGAACACTTCGGACGCGAAGCAGTCCGGGTACGCCAGGACCCCGACCCGCAGCGCGCCCGCTCCGGCGCTCGGCCCCGCATTGTCCCTCGCCTGCCGCGCCGCCTCTGCCATCGCTTCCCTACCCCCTGGCGTCCCCGGCCCCGGATCGCCGACCACGTACCGCCATCCTGTCTCGCTTGTGGCGAGATTACCCTTGACCTTGGCGATCTGGCCCCTCGTCCGGCGGCCGGATCCGGGGCCAGGCTGGCCCCATGAGCGACGACGATCCGATCACCGACTTCACCCGCCGGAGCGTGACCGTGGAGGGGGTGGAGAAGGCGGTGTACGTGGCCGGGGCCGGGCCCGCGGTGGTGGTACTGCCCGAGATGCCGGGCATCAGTCCCGATGTCCTGCGGCTCGCGCGCTGGGTGCGGGACGCCGGCTTCACCGTCCATGTGCCCTCCCTGTTCGGGACGGACGGTGCCTTCCCCACGGTAGAGGGCGGCCGGGAGGTGGTCCGCCGCGCCTGTGTCAGCGCGGAGTTCCGCGCCTTCGCCGGAGGCGGTACCAGCCCGGTGACGGTCTGGCTGCGCGGCTTGGCGCGCCAGGCCCACTCCGCGTGCGGTGGGCCGGGGGTAGGCGCGATCGGCCTGTGCTTCACCGGCAACTTCGCCCTCACCATGGCCCTGGAGCCGGCGGTGATCGCCCCTGTGGTCAACCACCCGTCGCTGCCGTTCGACGATCCCAGCGGACTCGAACTCGACGCCGCGGACGCGCGCGCGGTGCGCGACCGGCTCGATCGCGACGGGCTCACCGTCCTCGCCTACCGCTTCGAGGGCGACCGCTGGTGCACGGGGCAGCGCTTCGCCGCCTACCGCGCTCTGCTCGGCGACGCCTTCGACGGGCGCGTCCTCCCGGACAGCGCCGCCAACCCCGCCCCGCCGCCCTTCTTCGCCGACCTGGTCGGCACCCCGCACAGCGTCGTCACCGCCCATCTCGTCGACGAGGCCGGCCACCCCACGGTCCGGGCCCGCGACGAGATCCTCGCCTTCCTCGCCGCCCGCCTGCACCCGCCCGGGAACCGACCGCTGTCCGCCACGTGATGGCCGTGGCCAGGATCGCACCGCATCGGCCCAGGAAGGCCCGACTGTTCAGCGGCGTGGGCCGATCGCGATCAGCCAGTCCGCCTCCGCCTTCGTCCGGGCTGCGGCCATGAGGCGGCGGCAGGAGCCGTCGACGACCCAGCGGGCGAACCGTCCGTGGACGGTCTGTCAGGGTCCGAACCGCCCGGGTGCGGTGCGATCACCGCCCACATCGCGCGCGAGCCGGGCAAGATGGGATGTCCTCTGACAGTTCCTTGGTCATCGGTCCACGTTCAGCGTTCTGGGGAACCCGCGTGAACCGCACGAACGTCGACGCCGTGCACACCGGTGAGTGCTCGGCAGCGGCCAGGAACGGACGGTGCCGCCCGGTGACCTGGCAGCAGGCTGTGGAGGCGCTGCGCCAGCGGGTGCCGGCCTGCGTCCACTGCCGACCGGACACAGCACTCGGCATCCTCGACTAGGGCCTGTGTGAGGTCGTGATCATTCTCGGGTTCTGGTCCCGTGCGGGGGTGGGACCTGGTAGGACGCTGGGTGTGACACGTACGCAACTCACCGACGAGCAGTGGGAGTTCATCGAGCCGTACCTGCCGATAGGCGAGTACGGTCCGTACCCCGAGCGGCTGCGGGAGCAGTTCGAGGGGGTGATCTGGCGGTTTCGGTCCAGCGCCCAGTGGCGCGAGATGCCCTCCGAGTTCGGACCGTGGCCGACGGTCTACGGGCGCTTTCGCGTGTGGCGGGACGCCGGGGTCTTCTCCGCTCTTCTGGAAGGCATGATCGCCGAGGCCGCTCGCCGGGGACAGACGGACTTATCCCTGGTCAGCGTGGACTCCACTACTGCCCGCGCCCACCACGACGCAGCCGGGATGCACCTCGGCAAGGACGTCATGGACGCCCTTGAGGAAGCCGCCGCCGAACAGGAGCGGGCCCGGCAAAAAGGGGCGGCCCGCCGGGACAGAACGGGCAGGACGGCGAGGACGACCCCGAGCAGGAAGAGTGACGGCGTATCAGGCGACGGCGCAAGTTCCGGCTGAACCAAGCCCTGCTCGGCAGATCCCGTGGCGGACTGACGAGCAAGATTCATCTCGCCGCGGACCGCAGGTGCCGTCCGCTGTCCCTCGTGCTGACCGCAGGACAGGCCGGCGACAGCCCGCAGTTCGTCCCCGTGTTGCAGAGGATTCGGGTCCCTCTGCCTGTGGGCCGGCCTCGAACCCGGCCCGGTGCTGTCGCCGCGGACAAGGCCTACTCGTCCCGCGCCAACCGCTCTTGCCTGCGGAAACGCGGCATCAAGGCAGTCATTCCGGAGAAGAAGGACCAGGCCGCCAACCGGAAGAAGAAGGGCCGCCGCGGCGGCCGCCCCACGTGCCACGACAGTGATCTTTACAAGGAGCGGAACACGGTCGAGCGGCTCATCAACAAGCTGAAGGCCTGGCGGGGCATCGCCACTCGATACGACAAGTCGCCCGAGAGCTACCTCGCCGGCCTCCACCTCCGTGCCTCAATGATCTGGATCAACGACCTGCTGAAGGCAACTGGCTGATCACAACGTCACACAGGCTCTAGAGGCCTTCCCCCGCGCGTCCTGAACTCGCCCCGGTCAGACGGCCCCCATGGGTCCAGACGGCTCCCGTGAACCCGGCGAGCCATTCCGTGAACGTACGGCGAGTCGCACCACGCCCAGGATCCGTTCGAGGGGGAAATAGCCGAACGCCCGTGAGTCGAAGCTCGCCGACTGGTTATCGCCCAGCAGTACGGCCATGCCGCTCGGTACTCGGTCCTCGGCCACGTCGGCGAGTGCCGGGACGTCTCGGCGCGGGACGGGATCCCCAGGCAGGGCCACGACACGCTTGATCATCCACCGGCGCTGGGGTACGAGGGACGGGGCCGCCTTGGCCGCGAGCGCCCGCTGTCTCCAGCCGCTGGTGCCGAATGGGGACTCGACGACCACCACCCTGCCGACCTTGAGCCGCGTGCCTCGGATGGCCAGCACCTGGTCACGGTCCCGGTAGGCCGGTTCCATGCTGACTCCGTCCACGGTGACGGCCACCAGACGGCGGGTGAGCGCGGCGGCGACGACCGCGGCGTGGTCCGCGATCATCGTCCAGCCGCCGCTTCTACCGGGTCGGCCGGGCCGACAGTGCCCGGGCCATGCCCGTCGTCCGTGTACCCGTCGGCCTGGAGGGCGAACAGGCGCGCGTACTCGCCCCCTGACCCGAGCAGTTCGCGGTGGCTGCCTTCCTCCTTCACCTGGCCGTCGCCGAGTACGGCGATCCGGTGCGCGTCGCGCACGGCGCTGAGCCGGTGTGAGATCAACAAGCTGGTGCGGTCTGCCCGGTGCCGGCGGATCGAGAGGTGGATCTCGTGCTCCGCCTCGGCATCCAGTCCCGCGGAGGGTTCGTCGAGGATCATCAGGTCGCGTCCTTCGCGGATGAAGGCCCGGGCCAGGGCCAGGCGTTGGTGCTGGCCGCCCGAGAGCAGCGTTCCTGGCCGGTGTTCCTCTGCGGGAGCGTCGTGGTGGAAGGTGCGCGAGAGCATCGTGTCGTATCCCTGGGGCAGTTGGGCGAGCTTCTCGTGCATGCCCGCCTTGGCCGCCGCGGCCTCGATCCGGTCGCGTTCCTCCAGCAGCCGCAGGTCACCAAGACCGATGTTCTCGGCAGCGGTCATGTCGTAGTGCTGGAAGTCCTGGAAGAGCGTGCTCATCCGTGCGCGCAGCTCCACCGGATCGGCGTCGCGCAGGTCGACTCCGTCCCACAGTACGGCGCCGTGCGTGGGATCGTAGAAGCGGCACAGGAGCTTGACGAGGGTGGACTTGCCGGCGCCGTTCAGGCCGACCAGGGCCAGGGAACCGCCGTGCGGGATGAACAGGTTCAGGCCGCGCAGCACCCAGTCATGGTCCGGGGCATAGCGGAACCAGACGTCGCACAGTTCGATTCCGTGTCGCAGGGGTGTCAGCGGCACCGGCTCAGCGGTCACGGGAAGGTCGGGTTTGGCCTCGACGACCTCCAGGTAGTGGTCGAACATGAGCAGCGCGCGCTGGGACGCCGCGAGCTGGATCAACAGGCTGCCGAGTGAGCCCTGCACACCATCGACCGCCGCCACGAACATCGTGACCCCGCCGACCGTGAGGTCGCCGGTGTGGGCCGCGAACACCGCCCACACCAGACCGGCTCCGGAGACGAGGCAGGACAGCACTTCCAGGACGCTCTGCACTTTGGTCTGGCGTGCGTCCACGGACTGGGTGACGGCGTTGGCCGCCCGTCGCTCGGCCAGCACCCGCGACCGCAGGAAGTCACCGATCGCGAAGAGCCGGATCTCCTTCGCCGCGGTGGGTGCGGCGATCAACCGGGCGTAGAAGTCCTCCCTGCGCTCGATTCTGCCCACTTCGAGCACGGCACGGGCCTGGTGCCGGGAAAGGGCGAGCTGGGCCACGAGCGACGGCACGCCCGCCGCGAGAACGACGAGCGCCATCACCGGGTTGAGCGCCACCAGGGACACCATGAACCCCGTGACGGTCAGCAGGGAGCGGCCCGCGGACAGCGCCGCGTCCGCGAGCTGGCCCGCGACCGTTCTGCCCACGTCCTGGGCCACCCGCAGGCGGTCCAGGAAGGCCGGATCCTCCAGCCGTCCCAGGCCGGGGTGGCGGCCCACCGCGGTGAAGAGCCGGTCCTGGGCCAGCAGCCCCACCTCACGGTCCACCACCCCCCGCAGATAGCGGGCGGCCAGCGGGCCGATGCCCACGATGATGGCCGCCAGCACGTAACCGAGTGCGGGGATGAGCAGCGTCCGCAGATCCGCGTTGTGCGTCAGTCCGTCGATCAGGAGCTTCGTCATCCACGCTGTCAGCACCGGTACCAGGCCTGACGTGAGGGTGAGCATCGCGTAACCGGCCGAGGCCCAGGGCGCCGCAGTGGCACACAGGACGACGGCGGCGCTGACGCGCTGGCGCGCGGAGCGTGTGTGCCCGGTCCCGATCTCCGAGGAAGCCGGTACGCGTCGGCGGAGCGATCTCACCGGGCCGGCACCGGTACGTCGAGGTCGATGTTGTCGGCGGTGACGATGGGGCGGCCGTGCTCGGGGCTGGGCGAGACGACCAGCACGGCAGGGAATCCCTGGAGGTCGAAGGCCTTGCTCATCTCCCCCTTCTCGGTGGTGGACTCGCGTACCACCCGGGCCACCGGACGCAGCCGCTCCAGCATGTCGGCGGCCTCTTCCGGCTCGCCCACGACGACGGCGAGCACCTTGTCCCGGCCGCCGGGGAACGAAGGGGCGAAGTCGACGAACTTCGGCAGCTTCTCCTGGCACGGGCGGCAGCTCGGCGAGAAGAAGGCGACGAGGGTGTCGCCGTGCCGCAGACTCGCGTCGTCCACCGGCTCGGCGTCCAGGGTGAGGGTGGTGAACTCGCCGATCTCGTCGCCCATGCCGACCGAGACGGGCGGGCTAGAGCTGCCGTCGCGGTTGAGGATCTCGGCCTGGTCCCGCAGGCGCTTGATGATGCCGAGGCTCAGTACGAGGTTGAGGACGCACAACGCCCCGACGAAGACGAGGGCGGCGATCACGAGGGGCACGGTGTTTCTCCTGTCGGATGGTGGTGGGCATGGTGGCGGGCAAGGCGGCGGTGCCCGTAACCGGCAGAAAGAGCTCCACGAGTTCGTCGAGCACGGTGACGAGTGCGCCGCACACGAGCCCGATCACGATCGTCAGGGCGACTGCGCCAGTGGAGCCGCCGGAGCCCGGACCGACCAGGGCCGCGACGCCGGCCGGGACGGCCAGTGCCAGATTGCGTACCGCCTGCCAGGCGCTGACGGGTGTCGCGGAAGTCCCGAAGCAGCGGCAAGCCGTGGCCTGACCCCGCCATACGGCGAACGCGATACCGACAGCGAAGGCGAGTAGCAGACCCGTCGCGAGCCAGGCGCCGTACCGGAACGCCCCGGGCAGTGGCACGATCAGCAGCCCGCATACGGTGAACTCCAGGGCCACCACAGCGGGAGCTAGCAACCTGCGCGCCCCTGGCACGGGGGCCAGTGCCTCAACCGCCGCGGCGAAGTCGGCGAAGGACTGGCGGCCACGGACCTTGCTCACCGCGGATACCAGGAAGACCAGACCGATCAGACACCTGATCCAGGTCGAGAGATAAGGATCCACGATCCCCCAGAGTTGCTAGGTCGAGTGGGCTGGCGCATCCGTCCCGCGCAGGGGGCCTTCGCCCTCGCTCGGGCACTGTGGAGCGGGGCCCGGCGCCGACGCGCCGGGCCCCACGAGTACGGTCAGCAGTAGCAGTTCAGGTAGCCGCCGTCGGTGCCACAGCACGGAGCGTTGTAGCGGCACCAGGTGTTCACGTTCGGGTAGCGGTTGGCCACGTTGCACTGCCAGCACGCGTTCCAGCAGCCCTGCGGCCCGACCTGCGCCGAAGCGGAAATCTTGGGCACAAATCGCTCGAGCAGGGCCTGTCCTGCGGATTCCAGCATGCGAAGCATGTCGCTCTCCTCTCTAGGTCAATCGGCCCGACGTTCGTCGGATCAGCGACCTTGGCATCCGGTCGGTGGGCCGGTATTGAAGGAAATCGGCATTGGATTTTTTCGACATGCACGGCAGGGACGGGACGCAACGCTGCAACGGATTCCCATCCATCCGGGGCGAGTGATAGCGCTGCGCGGGATTCAGCCTTCTTGCAGAATGCTGGTAATGCGACTGGCCATCCGGTCGACACCCCCTCCCCCACTCTGATATTCGGTGAGAAAACGTAGCGGTGGGCGTCCGGTCAGCGCGGTGAACTCCCTTGTCAGATGCGCCTGATCGCTGAACCCGCAGCTGGACGCGGCCTCACCGGGACTGCGGCCGGCCGTGAGCAGCGCCGCCGCATGCTGCAAACGCAGCACGCGGGCCAACCGTTTGGGAGTCAGCCCGAGCTGTTCCGCGAACCCGCGCTCGAGCTGGCGCTGGCTCCAGACGAGACTTTCGGCCAAGGCCGTGATCTTCAGGCGGCCGTGGGAACGTTCCAGCCGCTGCCAGGCCTCGACCACCCGAGCGGCCGCACGGGGGCCGTCCTCGCGGCAGCGCAGCAGGAACTGGTCGACCACGTCGAATCGGGAGGACCACCCCGAGGCCCGTGCGAGCTGCTCCGCCAAGTGATCGACCCGGACACCGAGCAGCTCGGAGAGCTCCACCCCGGGCTCGGGCAGGTCCCCGAGGGCCACGCCGAATAGCTCGAAGGCCGCCCACGGCGCGAGCATCACCTCGACGCCACGGATCCCTCCGTGGTGCTCGCCCAGCACTGGGCGCGTAGTGGGCGGGCTCAGCAGGGATACGACCGTACGGGTCCGGTGCGCCGCACCCACCGGTGAGATCCGCAGGGCTTCGCCGAAGCCAAGGACCAGGGTCGCCAGCCCGCACGGGATCTCCAGACGTCTGCGGACTGGCCCTGGCGCGAACCGGAATCCCCGGTAGCAGAGCACCCCCGGCCCCAGCGACGCATGCGGCTGCCCCAGGGCCAGCTCCCACTGCTCCTCGGGGCATCGCAGCCGCCGCCCTGCCGGGACGTACCTGGTCAGCAGGAAGTCGGACACCTGAGCATCCACCGTCGGCATCGGCACTGCGCGATGGCCTGGAGGTATGTGGCCTCGCCGTCGCCCCGCTGCGCCCGCACGGGCTCGTCGGACACAGCGGCGATCGCGGCAGTCGAGACGGCAAGAGATAAATGGGGTAGTAGATGCATGGCAACTCTCCGGATGGGCGTGGGAGATGGTGTGATGCACGAGCGGAGTCGAGTGCCAGCGGTCTGGTCCTCGCACACGTCCGCTCGCCCTCGACCGAGCCATAACGGCAGGCGATTTTCGTCAGGTGCCGAATTCGTACGCCTCAAGAACAAGCGGACAGCGCTTTGTTGTACGGGGAGGCCCGGGTAAAGCGGGCCAGCCCGTCATCCAGTACGCGACGCTCGGCCGGGCCGTAGGGAGGGACGGGCATTCGGCTCAAATTCCCGTGCCGGGGAATCCATGGCGGTTACCTATGTGGCCGGACGGCATCGCCCGATTCAGCCATGTTCCCTCCCCGTTACGGAGATTGCTCCGCGGGGCCAAGAGTTACACAGCACCTTTCGCCACCGCCAGACCACGTAATGCCATTGGCTTGGTTTGTTCGCTCGGGCCGCCGTCGGCTTGAGCCCGACGGGTTTCACTGACCGGCTCTCCTCTGCCGGACCCTGCCGCGCCGCGGCCCAGGTCTCCCTGGCGCGGCGACGTACCTCTTCACCATGAAGGCTCAACTGGGGCCAGATCTAGCCTCGATCTTTGTGACGGTCCCGTCGGATTCTCTTGCGGGCCGTTTCGGTCGTCCAGGCTGATCACGGGCAGGTCTGTGGCCCGGCAGTCGCGTCGGGTGGACGCCGGGTTCACGGCTCCGGTCGGGGTGGTGCTGCTCGTAGGGACGGAAAGCTGCTGGTCAGCCAGGGCTCGGCAGGGTCGCGAGTCGTTGCAGGGCTTCGGTGATCACGTCGGTCCAGGGCCAGTGCTTCGCGAGGCGGAGGATGCGGCGCCGGCCGGTGGTGACAAGCTGGGCGGCGGAGGAGAACAGCTGAGGCTGATCCTTTGGAGTGGACACCCTGACGATGGATCTTGATGGTCCAGGGAGGGATGTCCAGGTGGGACGCAAGTCTCCGTATCCGGAGGA
>NZ_JBEYXB010000056.1:0-8538 GCF_040644935.1 Streptomyces sp. NPDC046915
GATCCACGGCCGCGACTGTCGCTTTCCCACGACCAGACCAACGACCATTCACCCCGAAAGTCACATGATCAACAACTTCTGTTAGGACCTCTTAGCAGGCCCAGTTCTGATCACGTCACCAGACGGTTCGCACCGAGCGTTTCGATGGTCGTGGCCTGAGCCAACCGCACGGAGCACCTTTCATCGCGTCGCGAGCCTGAGAGCTCTCACGAAGACGAAGGACCGTGCAGTTCGCTGGGGTTGCGAACGGCTGGTGGGATGTTGTGCCTCGAGCACTTCCATTAGGGAGCACGCGCACCCTGCACAGGCTCTGACCTGCAGAGATGGTGGATCACCAGGGAGAACATGATGGAAATCGCAGGGTTACCAGTGCCGGTGTTCTGTGGGGTGGACTGGGCAGAAGACCACCACGATGTCGCGCTCGTCAACGCCGGCGGAACACGTCTCGCCAAGCTGCGAATCAACGACGATGCTGCTGGATTCACCCAGCTCACGGCTCTGCTGACCGAGTACGGAGACAGCAAGGATCACCCGATCCCGGTCGCGATCGAGACGTCCCGCGGACTACTGGTCGCCTGTTTGCGGGCGACGGGACGCCCCGTGTTCGCGATCAATCCGCTGGCGGTGGCCCGCTATCGAGACCGGCACTCGGTTGCGAGGAAGAAGTCGGACGCCATCGACGCTGCTGCCCTGGCGAACATCCTGCGCACTGACATGGCCGCTCACCGGCCTCTACCGAAGGATTCCGAGCTGGCCCAGGCCATTGCGGTGCTGGCACGAGCTCAGCAGGACGCGGTCTGGGACCGGGGCCAGGCCCACAACAAACTCCGCTCTCAGCTTCGTGAGTTCTACCCTGCGATCCTTGCAGCCTTCGCTGACAAACGGGAGGGCATCTGCTCGCCCGAGGCCCGGAGCATCCTGGCCGCGGCGCCGACGCCCACAGCGGCGGCTCGCCTCACACGCCGACGTCTGCAGTCCTTACTCAAACAGGCTGGACGCCTGCGCGGCATCGAAGCCGAGGCCGAACGGCTCCACGAGGTCCTCCACCGCGAGTACCTCCACCAGCTACCTCAGGTTGAGGAGGCCTTCGGCCGGCAGACCACCGCCTTGCTGCGTCAGCTGGAAGCAGCCTGCACCAATGCCGACCAGCTCGAAGCCGCCACAAGGGAGACTTTCGAGCAGCATCCGGACGCCCCGATCGTCTCCAGCCTTCCGGGCTTGGGGTCCCTCACCGGCGCCCGGGTCCTGGCCGAGATCGGCGATGACCGGGCTCGTTTCACGACCGCCGGAGCGATGAAGGCATACGCCGGCAGTGCACCGGTCACCCGGGCGAGCGGCAAAAGCTGCACAGTGATGGCCCGCCGGGTCAAGAACCAGCGGCTGGCCGCCGTCGGCTACGTCTGGGCCTTCGCCTCCCTGACCGCCTCCCCAGGCGCCAGAGCCCACTACGACCGTCGCAAAGAAGCAGGTGACCGCCACATCGCCGCCCAACGCAACCTCTTCAACCGCTTCATGGGGATGCTCTTCCACTGCCTCCAACACGGCGAGTACTACGACGAGGAGAAGGCCTTTCCCAACCAGCCTGGAGGAAGCCTCCCGGCACAAGCCGCTTGACGCGTTACCTGCGTGGGATGTCTGTCGACCGGGGCAAGTACGGCTCAAAGATCCACCTGATCACCCAGCGGACCGGTCTGCCCCTGTCTGTCGGCATCTCCGGCGCCAACGTCCACGACAGCCAGGCCCTGATCCCGCTCGTGAAGGGCATACCGCCGATCCGATCCCGGCGAGGCCCCCGACGGCGCAAGCCCGAGAAGCTGCACGCCGACAAGGGATACGACTACTCCCACCTGCGGCGATGGTTATCCCAGCGGGGCATCCGGCACCGCATAGCCCGAAAAGGAGTCGAGACCTCACAGCGGCTCGGCCAGCACCGGTGGACCATCGAACGCACCATGGCATGGCTCGCCGGATACCGTCGCCTCCACCGTCGCTACGAGCGCAAAGCCGAGCACTTCCTCGCCTTCACGAGCCTCGCCTGCACCCTCATCTGCTACCGCCGGCTCGCCAAATGAGATGACTTCTTAGAATCCAACCCCACAGGCGCCCGCTGCCTGGAGAACGCGGCCGCACCTCTCGGGGCACGTAGGGCCGCTGATCGACCGCTGCAGCCCGGCCGTTGCCCGAACAGCGTGATCGCTGCCGCACGCCTGAGGATCTGGCGGAGCGAGGAGGCCAGCCTGCTCAACCTGCTGGAGACGCCGAAGATCCCTCGATGCAGACAGGAGCAGCTCCACCAATAGCTCGACGACGTCGGATCCGTGATCAAGCCGAGGCCGAGAAAGCCCTGCGAGCAGCCATGGAACGACTCCTCGCGAACAAACACGCCCGCACCGACGGAGGCCTGATCAAGGAGAACCTCTACAAGGAAGCTGGCGTCAGCCGGGCCACGATGAAGCGGGCCAGAGCCATCCTCACCGAATGGGACCAGCGCATGACCATCACGGCGCCCGCACCCCCGGCGAAGCCCGCCGGGACACCGAACTCGACAAACTACCACGACAGTTGAAGGAGCTCAAAGCCGAACGGACCCGGCTTCAGGGCCGCCTTCCGTTGCGGGTCGGTTGTGATGCTCGTTGGAGGGAGTTTAGGCTCCGTAGAAGACGAAGGGCCCCCATGCCGCTGCGCTGGGAAACATTCGTCGGCTGTAACCGTTGCCGCCTGCGGCCAGGCGGCATTGCTCTTGCCAGTTGGGTGTCGGGCCCGGGCTCAAGGGCGTCTGCTCGGCGCGGCTGACATGGGCGGACCAGCGGTCACTCTCGTCGTGGTTGCCCGCCCTGTGGTGGGCGCGGGCCAGCGCGGCGAGGCTTAACCGATCGGTGTCGGGAAGGCGCCGTGAAGACTCCAGCCGGCTGCACGCCCAGACGATGAGGTCGGCCGCGGACCACGAGCCCATACGCTGCTGGGCGGTGGTCAATGTGCCAGCGACAACATCCGCGTCCCAGGCCGGCGCTGCGGCCAGCGATTCGTAGAACAGCGACATCAGGACACCTGTGTCGAAGTCGGCCACCGGCCAGAGGCTCAAGACGAGACCGCGCGCCCCGGCTGACAGGAGTGCGCGCCCCAACCCGACCAGTTCGTCCCGTCCTTTAACCTGATGTCGGCCGCTGCCGCAGGCGCTCAGAGTGACCAGTGCTCCCGTCCAGTCCATGGCGGCAAGACGTTCGGTCCGCATGACTTCGGTTGGGCGCGAGACGTCGGAGCCAGCGAGGAACAGTCCGCTGCGTTCTGGGCGAAGTTCGTCGAATTTCCCGTGACAGGCGAGGTGGACCAGTGAGAGCCGGTGCTCTGTGTTGACGGCTGTCTCCAGCCAGCCGCATGTGGCCTGCTCATCCAGGCGTGCGGTGCCTCCGAGCCGGTCGGCGACCTCGGCGCACTCGCTGCGGTAGTACGTGAGCTTCTGTGGCCCGGTTCCCGGAAAGCCCCCGACCAGTACCGTGCCATCCCGATGTAACGCGCTGCTGCCGGTCCTAAGCAAGGACGCGGACGGAAGATACCGCGTCGGCCGACTCATCTGCTCCGGGCCCCCCTGCGTTCTCGTGGAGGCCGAGGGTAGATGCAACGGCGCGGCATGCAGCAGGTCGTGCGGCACGACCAACACAGGGGTGCCGGGTAGGCCCGCGCCTTCCAGCGCCTCTCGTATGGCCCTGTGAAGCGGGCTCCGCAGCATCGCGTCGAGGGCCGCTGCTTGGCCTGATGCCGAGTGGGCCTGCTGCAGAGCGCGCATGGCATCGGCGTACTGCTGCCACCCCAAGTCCTCGCGACGGCCCAGCGGGAGAAGAGCGGGATCGGCTCGATCTGCTTCGAGCACGAATGCATACAGTGACTCGGAACTCGACCAGAATGCGACAAGAGCGGAGGCGCTGGAACAGCCGAGCAGACGTGCCGCCTCCCCGGCAGTGATTGGTTCAGACATCCGGTGGATGCGCAACTCCGGATGCGCGGTCGACAGTCGGTCCCACAAGTCGGTGAGTTCGTGCCGTACACGGTCCAGTTCCCTGGCCACCGCGGTCAAGCGCTGTACTCGAGCCGCGGCTTCCTCTCCCTCCCTCCTGGCCGACAGCTCTTCGCGCAGTCCACGCTGGCGGCGCCACAGGTCCCGCTCCCGGTCAAGCACGGCGTCGTCAGCGGCGCCAGTGGCCACCGCCGGACGGGTATGGCGCCGGGCATCCAACAGCGACCGGCCCCTGGCTCGCTCCGCCAAGGCGAACGCCTGAGCGGGACGGCCAAGCCCCAGGGCAGTTGCGACCGCTTCCTCGTACGGCGGGGCCACGGTCGTCTCGTACTCGGCCAGGGATCCGATGTCGAGTGCCTTTCTGCGCAGATCCTCGTACGCGTCACACGCTGCCACCAGCTGGCTGAACAGAGCAGGGCTGCGCTCCCCGCTCTTGAAGCGGTACCGGCCGATGGCCCCGTACGCCCCCATCAGCAACTGCGGATCAGCATGGTGGTGTTCAACGAGTTTTGTGAGCCGGTCCACCATCTCCGCGGCAGCGGTCTCTGTCTCAGCCGAAGCATCTGTCAGCCTGCGTTCTTGAAGGATCCGCAGCCGAATCCCCAGCCGGGTCGCGAGCTGCCTCGGGGAACCATGTGCAGGGCTTTCGGCAGCGGCAAGGCTGTACTTGATGTAGAAGTCGGCAAGCTCCCACGCTCCGTTGAGGGCGCAGATTACGGCCAACCTGCCGTCGATGATTCCCCCCATCGGCCCCGCTGGATGAACTGCGTTCTCAAGCCGAGTAGCCCGTTGACGTTGTGCAACCTCG
The DNA here is from genome assembly GCF_040644935.1 of Streptomyces sp. NPDC046915. Taxonomy (NCBI): domain Bacteria; kingdom Bacillati; phylum Actinomycetota; class Actinomycetes; order Kitasatosporales; family Streptomycetaceae; genus Streptomyces; species Streptomyces sp. NPDC046915. Next base: position 4,821 of record NZ_JBEYXB010000056.1, read on the forward strand.
CCCAGCCTACGGGCCCTCAGGAGGAGGCCGAGTTCTCCTTCCTCACCGATCCCGAACCGGTTTTCGATCATGGCCAGATGGCGCAGGGTGACGCACTCCGCGTGGGCGTCACCGAGCCCATGGGCCACGTGCCGGCAGCGGGAGAGCACCTCCAGCGCACGCTCGGCAGCTCCCGTACAAATATGGACCAGGCCCAGTTGGTTCCAAACTCTCGGCAGCTTGTGCGTGGCCCGCATCCGTTCCCAGTGGCTTTCGGCCTGGTACGAAAGCTCCTCCGCAGCAGCGAAATCTCCCTGCTCGACCTTGCGCTCTGCGTCGTTGGCGAGATTCGTTCCCAGGACTGTTTGGGCGATGAACACCAGGTCGATGTTCGTTGAGGGATTCCGCTCCTGTAACAGCGCCTTGGTGCGTGCCTGGATCTGCATGACCCGCATCTCGTAGAGCGCGTAATGTTCCTTGTCGACGAAGTCGCTGACCCGCTTGAGCAGGTCATGGGCGCGAGTGAAGGCGGTCTCCTGGTCATCCGCGTCACGTCCGGCCTGCCGACCGAGATACGCCATGTTCATCCAAGCCTTGGCTGCGCCAAGGTCGGCACCGGCAGCGGTGAGGGTTCGTGCAGCCGTGGCGGCCAGTTCTGCGGCTTCGTCGTAGCGGCCCTGCCGGCCCAGTTCCTGGGCAAGGTTGTCAGTGATGACGCCGCGTGCGACGGCGCCGGCTCCCGGTACCGCCAGAGCCCGACGCAGCGCGTCCTCGGCACCATCAAGACCGTGCTGGGTGAGGACGTTGGCGTGGTTCTGCAGAACCACCACGTACCCCTCGATGTCCTCGGCGGCGAGGGCTGCCTCGGCTGACGTCTCGAACAACCGGATGGCCCGTTTCAACAGGCCCGCCCGCGCGGCCGTCAGGGCCATGCCTTCCAACGCGATGCTCCGCTGGGACTCGTCCTCGGCAATCTGCAGGCTCTTGGCGTAGTGGGCCTCTGCCTCCCTCAGCCGACCTTCCATGCGCGTCGCCTGCCCCAGGAGCCGGTAGAGCCTGAACTGCAACCCCGTTTCGGCCACGCCGTCTGCTGCGGCCTCCACCGCGAGCAGGACCCTGCGGGCATCCGATATCCGCTGTTGTGCCAGCAGTTGTCTGGCGTACGTCAATTTCTTGTAGAGGACCCTGAGTTCTGCGTTGTCCGGCATCAGCTTTCCCCCCTGCCTACTTCCGGGATTTCTACCCTCAGACCAGGGCGCCTCAGACATACTGGGCCCATGGATGCTGCCGACGACGCCGAGCCTGCGATCGGTGACACACACATCGACGGTGACGACGTACTGCTCTGCTGGGACGGTCGGCAGTGGCTTCCCTACCAGCGGCAAGTCGATACTGAGGGCCATATCTTCCGCCGCCATGGGGAAGACCCCGACGACTGCTGACCTCATTCCATGACCTCCATTCCCGCCCCGCCCCCGCAAAGCCCCGCCGATCCCGTCTCCACCGGTCCGGGCGACGCCATCGCAGATCTCCGGGCCACCGCCCGCTGGACAGTCGTCGCTGTCGCGACGGTAGGTGCCCTCCTCGTCGGAGGCGGCCCCTTGACCGCCGTCGGTCGGATCCACGACTGGGGCGACACGTTCGCCGCACTCGGCGGCCTTGCACTAACGGTGCTCGGTGTCGGCTGGGCCATCTGGCAGACCGGTGAGGCGCTGACCCCGTGTCTCGCCACACTCGACGACCTCGATGCGCCCGAGATGACGCAACTGCGGGATGCCATCGCACGAAACCCGGCCGCCTACTACGGCCCCTACCGTTCTCTGGGCGAACTGCGTTCGCGCCTCCGCCTCCACCAAGCGGTCGCCGCGGACCTCGCGATAAGACTCAGCCGAGAGCAAGACCCGCTGCGGACCAAAATCCTCGAACGAGGCCTTGCCGATGCTCGCGCCAACGCAGAAGAGGCCCAGTTGCTCCAACACCGGCTCCTCGCACTGATCCATGCCTGGTCGGTCCGAAACGCTGTCCGCAGGGCGAGGCTGCACACGATTGCGGCCTCCGGGCTCGTTGTCCTTGGCGCCATCCTCTTCTTGACTGCGACGAGCGACTCGGCTGCCGAGCCGCCCGCCAAGCCGGGACCATCGGCGTCCGCCGACTCCGGCCCCGCACCCTCGCCGAACTGATCGCTCCGTAAAACTTGGATGCGATGGGTCAACGAGTTTCAGAAGCTGTTGCCATTCCGGGCTTGAGGACGGCGTTTTTGCTGGTCGGGCAAAGGGTCAAAGATCCTGTGGGAGTGGTGGTCTGTCGTGTCGCCACCCCTGTGGAGGTCATGGATGCCGTCGGTCGTGGGGCTGCTGGAACAGCGCGAGCTCGTCGTCGCGTGGACGAGCTGCAGGAGGAGGCCGACCGCATCCAGGCTGAACTGGCCGCGACGTGGGCGGAGTCGAGGACAACGCGGGGTGACATCGACCAGGCAGGCATCATCGAGCCGGTGCAGCACAGCCTCGTGCAGGCGGCCCCAGACCCCGGCTCTGGATCAGATGAGGAACCGGCGGTGGGCGGTCGACTTCGAGACGCCGAAGCGGGGAGGCAGGGCCCGCCAGGCACAGCCGCTGACCAGGACATAGATGATGGCCGCGAACAGCGTCTCACCAGGCGTGTCCTGCGTCCAGCCGCCCTGCGGCCGCACCTTCGACGGCGGGATCAGCGGCTTCACGATCTCCCACAGCCCGTCCGGAACAATCCAACTCCATGCACCCTGCCCCATATCGAGGTCAACGAGACCTCACCACATAGGACACGGTCTAATACTCCAGCCGGGCTTCTGTATTTCTGCTGGTCAACGGACTGGCGGTGGGGAGTGTAGCGGGGGTGCGGCTGCATGGGGCGGGCTTGGACAGGTCGTCCCACCAACGTGTGTCCGCGCCGCATGTAGTGACAGCGTCGGGCACGTGCCTGGTGACGGCGGCGCCATCGTGACCAGTTCAGCACGTGGTCGCGGCGTGCAGGACGGTGGAGGGTTGAGTTGCCAGCAGACGACGGATTTCGGCTGGTGTGAGGTCCACGAGGTCGGGCGTGTCGGCCTCGGCACCCCCGAGGCTGCTATATCGCGTCAAGCGGTTCGGACGAGATCGTCGGGGTTCGATGCGAGCGTTCGAGGAGCTTGAACAGCTGACGGCAGACGGCTCGTTTCAAGCAGCGCTGTGCGTCGCGGGACGTTTTGTCCTCGCCCATCCTGCGGGCCACGTACGTTCTCGTGGCCGGGTCCAGCCGCATGCGGATGAGCGTGATGGTGTGCAGGGCGCGGTTCAGCTGTCGGTCACCGCTGCGGTTGATGCGGTGCCGGTTTGTGAGCCCCGAAGAAGCCGGAATGGGAGAGACGCCGGCGAAGGACGCGAAGGCTGCCTCGGAGCGAAAGCGCCCCGGGTGTGACCAGCTGACCAGCACCTGGGCTGCGCTGATCGGTCCGACTCCTTGCAGTTCCAGCAGCTCAGGAGCCATCTGACGCACGAGGCTGAGGATCTCCCCCTCGAGGTCCTTGGCCTCAGCTTGCAGTGCGGCGGATGCCGTGCCGGCGGCAGACCTCGGCGAAGGCGGCCGCGCTGTATTGGGCGCCCCTGTCGGTGTAAAAACGACGCCGTGGGCCCGGCCGCCGCGGGTGGCCACAGCCATTTCGATCGCGTCGGTGACCAGGGAGGTGCGCATGTGGTCGGCGATCGACCAGCCCACCACCTTTCTC
>NZ_JBEYXB010000057.1:0-5520 GCF_040644935.1 Streptomyces sp. NPDC046915
ACCCCACCCACCGCCTCGCGACCCGCCTCCAACAACTCCCAGAAACGGCCCGCGTCCTCCGCACCGGCAAGGCGGCACGACATTCCGACCACGGCGATCGGGTCGTTGGAAAGGGAATCGAGCGGCGCGTCAGAATTCGAAAGCACGGCGGGCGGTCTCCATTTCTGTTCACACGCCGAATCACGGGATGATTCGCACGAGCCGAAAGCACGCATGTCGCGCGTCCATCCTCATGAGGGGCGCTAAAGCGCCTCTTGCGGTGGTCTTGCTCAGCGAGGCGGGACCGCCGTCGGCTCGAGCGGCCGTGTCCGCAGGTCGGCGGGCAGATCGCGCCGGCGGGAGATGCCGAGCTTGCGGTAGACGCGGGTGAGGTGGTGTTCGATGGTGCTGACGCTGACGAAGAGCTTTCCGGCGATCTCGCGGTTGGTGTAGCCCTGGGCGGCGAGGGTGGCCACTCGTTCCTCCGCGTCGCTCAGCAGTCCGGTGTCGGGGGCGGCGTCGGCGCGGGCGGGGGGCTCGGCGCCGCGGGCGGGGAGTATCTGCTCGCACAGCGGGGCCGCACCGCAGTCGGCGGCCAGCTGCCAGGCGCGCCGGGTGATCGTCCCGGCCCGGTTGCCCTCGCCGCTCATCTGCAGGGCGGAGCCGAGGTCTGCGAGGGCGCGGGCGAGTTCGAGCCGGTCACCGCTGTCCCGGAGCGCGCCGACGGCGTCGCTCAGCAGCTCGATGCGGCGCCCGGGGACGGCGGTGGCCGCGCTCAGGCGGAGTGACGTCCCGCGCAGCCGGGCCCCGCCGGACTCGGGCAGCGCGAGCTGTTCGGTCACGAGGGCCTGCGCTCGTGCGGGGCGGCCGAGGTGCAGCAGGGCCTCGGCGGCGTCGGTGCGCCAGGGCAGCAGCCCGGGGTGGTCGGTGCCCCAGCGGACGGCGAGCCGGCCCACCTCCAGGAACTCCTCCAGGGCCGCCTGGGGGCGCTGGGTGGCCAGTTCGTAGCGTCCGCGGGCGCGGAGGAAGGCGAGCGCGTGCACGGTGGCGTACGGCTCCTCGCCGGGCAGGGCGGGCTGTAGGTGCTGGGCGGCTGTCGCGTACTCGCCCTGGTCGGTGAGGGCCTGGACGAGCAGGGCGAGCGGGGCCAGGAGGAACGGGCCGCCGCGGCCGGTGAGGTGGCCGAGCGCCGCGCTCGCCTCCCGGCGCGCGTCGGCCAGGTCACCGAGCCGCAGCAGGGCGTCGGCGTGCGCCGTGGCGAAGGCCGCCTGCCAGCCGGGCGCGTGCCGGGCCGGGGTCTGCTCGCCGAGCCGCCGGCACCAGGCGACGGCGCGGTGCGGCCGGTGGTGGACCAGGGTGCGCAGGGCGTGGCCGAGGGGTTCGAAGGTGGCCTGGGTGAGGGGGGTACGGGCGAGCAGCCGTTCGGCGGCCGGGGCGTCGTCCTCGGTGCCGGGGTGGAGCCAGCGGGCGGCGGCGCCGGCCGGGGAGTCGGCGGGGCGTGCGGGGGTGGCGGCCGGGAGCCGGGCGAGCAGATCGCCGAGGGGTGCGCCGGAAAGTGGGCTCGGGGCCGCTCGGGCCCGCCGTACGAGGACCTCGTCGGCCTCTTCGACACGTCCCTGTGCGGCCAGTTGGCGGGCCAGCCAGGTGGCGTCGGTGGCGGAGAGCTGGCCGGCACGCAGTGCGGCGAGTGGCTCGTCGAGCTGGCGGTGGGCGGTTGCGGGGTGTAATCGCCAGGTGTGGGCGGCCAGTTGGAGGGTGATCCGGAGCCGGACAGGCTCGTCCGCGCAGCCGGAGCGGGCCAGGCGCAGGAGGGCCTCGGCTCGTTCGGGGTCGCCGTGCGCCTGCGTCTCCTGTCGGGCGGCGTCCCGCAGGGCCTGGATCTCCCAGTCGTGCGCGGCCGTCCCGGCGGCGAGCAACTGTTCGGCCACGGCGGCCGGTTCGGCCAGGGCGTGATGGAGGACGCGGGCGGCGTCCCGGTGCAGCGACCGCCGGTGTGCGGGGCTGAGCGCGGCGAGCACGGCCGCCGCCGCGGTGGGGTGGGGCAGACGGCCGCCGACGGCGAGGCCGGCGGTGTCGAGGGTGGCCAGGGCGCGGGTGGCCGCGTCGGGCCCGAGGCCGGCGAGCCGGGTGGCGCGCCGGGTGTCGGCGTCGGGGCCGAGGACGGCGAGTGCGAAGGCGAGGCGGCGGGCCGCGGAGCCGCAGCGGTGCAGACAGGTCGCGTAGGCCTGCGCGAACGGGCCCCCGGATTCGGGCTCGAACCCGGCGTCCCCGGCCGAGCCGTCCGGTCCGGTGCCCGTCTCGGCCAGCAGGGCGCGCAGCAGCAGCGGGTTGCCGCCGCTCAGGCGGTGCAGCCGGCCGACGGCGGCCGGGGAGTCGGGGGCACCCCAGTACTGGGCCAGTTCGGCGGTGCCGCGGTCCTCCAGACGGGTGAGGCGGATGCGGGCGAAGCCGGGGTGGCGCAGCAGTTCGGTGTGCAGCCCCGGGTGGTCCGTACGGTGGTGCGGGGTCTGTGCGAGCACCGTGAGCAGGGGCGCGCCGCGCAGGGTGTGGGTGAGGCGCAGCAGTTCGACGAGGGAGCGGCGGTCGGCGTACTGCACGTCGTCGACGCACAGGAGCAGCGGGCCGCGGGCGCAGGCCGTGCGCAGCAGGTCGGCGAAACGGGCGGTCACACCGGCGCCGGCATCGGCGTCGCCGTCGGGATCGGGATCGGGATCGGGATCGGGATCGGGATCGATGGTGTGGCCGGTCGCGAGGCGGTGCAGCAGGGCGTGGTCACGGTTGCGTACGGCGGGGTCGGCGGCGGCCTGGACGACGGTGAGGCCGTTGTCGGCGGCGGTGTCGGCCGCGTACTGCAACAGCCGCGTCTTGCCGCAGCCCACGGCGCCCTCGACGAGTACCAGCCCGGCCGTGCCGGCGGCGCAGGCGTGCAGGACCTTGTCGAGGCGCGCGCACTCGTCGTCGCGATGCAGGAGCACCATGAGCCGTCTCCTCCCCCGGTCGCGTTCCCTGGCCGTTCGGGCAGCTTAGGAAGGCGGGAACGCCGTAAGGGACCGGATGGGGGCGGGACTTGCTGCACGGCAGGAACTGCCGGGCGGCCGGCCGGCTTCAGCGGACGGGCGCGGGGGCACGTCCCGCGGCGAAGGAACGGAGGTCCTCGGCGACGGCCGCGGACACCGCGTCCTGCTGGGTGGCGAGGTAGAAGTGGCCGCCGGGGAAGCTGCGGAAGCCGAAGGGGCCCTCGGTCAACTCCCGCCAGGCCATGGCCTGTTCCAGGGACACCCGGGGGTCGGCGGTGCCGGTGAGCACGCTCAGCGGGCAGCGCAGCGGCGGTCCGGAGCCGTCCGGGCGGTAGCGGTAGGTCTCGACGGCCTTGAAGTCGGCGCGCAGGGCGGGCAGCACCATTTGCAGGATCTCCTCGTCCTGGAGCAGCCCGGGGTCGGTGCCGGAGAGTACCCGGACCTCCTCGATCAACGCGGCGTCCCCGAGGGTGTGGACGCGGTCGTCGCGCAGGATGTCGACGGCCCGCCGTCCGGAGACGATCAGGCCGAGCGGGCCGGTGCCCTCCCGTTCCATCCGGCGCGCCAGCTCGAAGGCCAGGACCGCGCCCATGCTGTGCCCGAAGAGGACCAGCGGCAGGTCGTCGTAGGGCCGCAGGGCGGCGTGCAGGGCGGGCACGAGTTCCTCGACCGAGTCGAGGGCCGGTTCCAGCCGGCGGTCCTGACGGCCGGGGTACTGCACGGCCAGCACGTCGGCGTGGGCGGCGAGCCGCTGCGAGAAGGGGAAGAAGAAGGACGCGGTGCCGCCGGCGTGCGGGAGGCACACCAGGCGGCAGGGCCGGCCGGTGGCGGGGTGGAAGCGCCGGATCCACGACTCGCTGTGGGCGTCGGGGAGGGTCATGGTGCGGCGTGCTCCTTCGTCCGTCGGGCGAGGGCGCCCGGGTGGTGGGTTTGCGGGCGGCCGGAGGCTAACCGGAGGGGTTAAAGGGCCCCTTGCGCGGTCCGCGGTACCTCACCGGGCGAGCACGGCCTTCAGCGCCTGCGCCGTCGCCCGGGGGAACGCCGTGCTTCCGTTGTGCCCGCCCGGGAAGACGACCGGCTCCGTGCCCAGCAGTTCCGCCAGCGCCAGCGCGCAGCGATAGGTGTCCACGGTCGGCCGGGTCCTCCGGCCCGCCGCCGGGACGATCCGCGTTCCCGCCCGCGCCGCGGCCCTCACCAGTTCTGCGGGGTCGAGGCGGTCGGCTGTGACGGCCTCGAACTCCGTGCCGATGAAGTAGTGGAAGTTGGCCTGCCGCCGGGGTGTCAGCGGCTGCGGGGTGAGGCCCTCCTCGGTCTCGTCGTGGGCCGGATCGATGCCGAGTTGCCGGGTGATGACCACGAGCGCCGCTGCCAGGCCCCCGGTCGCGTACGCCTCCTGGATGGCCGCCAGATCGGCGGCGTGCCGCACGCGGTCCACCTCGGGCAGCAGGCTCGGCGTCACGGGCTCGTGTGCGATCAGCGTGTCCAGCATGCCCGGGTGCCGGGCCACGGCCTGGAGGCCGATCGCGGCGCCCATGCTGAATCCTGCCATCAGCGCGGGCGCGTCGGCGACTGCTGCGAGCAGCCGCGCGACGTCGTCGCCGTGGTCGGCCATGGTGACGGGCCGGGCGGGGTCGTCGAGCGTACTGCGCGACAGCCCGCGGCGGTCGTAGGTGACGACGGTGAAAGCGCCGGTCAGGTGCGGAACGAGGTCGACGGAGCGGTCGGCGTCGCCCTCGCCGCTCGGCGCGATGAGGAGGACGGGGCCACTGCCCTCGACCCGGTAGTGGAGGGTTGCGCCCGGGACGGAGAGGGTGCGGGTGGTGGCGGCGGTGGTGGCCATGGCGGGTCCCCCTTGTGGGCTGCCGACGGTGTCTCCGGCTGACGCCGCGACAGTAATGCATCGGGATTGATGCATTAAGCCAGATGAATCAGTCGCGATGCGTTTTCGGTCACCCGGCACACCATGCCGCACACCTCCCCGGTTCTCGGTCCGGCAGTAGGCGAACACGTCCGCGATCAGCCACGACGGCGGCCGGGCGGGTGTGGTGGTGGACTCGGTCGACGACTCCGATCAGACGACCGTCCAGGTGTCGCCGCCGGTCAGCAACGCGGCCAGGCCGCCCTTGCCCTGCCGCTCGACGGCCGTGTCGAGCTGTTCGGCCATCAGGGTGTCGTAGACGGGACGCTCGACATCGCGCAGGACGCCGATGGGGGTGTGGTGCAGGGTGTCGGGGTCGGCGAGCCGGGAGAGGGCGAACGCGGTGGTCGGGGAGGTGGCGTGGGCGTCGTGGACCAGGACGTCGGATTCGTTGTCGGGGGTCACCGTGACGACCTTCAGATCACCGGTGGCCCGGTCGCGTACGACTCCCCGGGTGCCGTCCGGGCCGAAGCGGATCGGGTGTCCGTGCTCCAGGGGGATCAGTGCCTCTTCGGCCTGTTGCTTGTCTTTGAGGGCGTCGAAGGCGCCGTCGTTGAAGATGTTGCAGTTCTGGTAGATCTCGATCAGTGCGGTGCCGGGGTGGTT
>NZ_JBEYXB010000058.1:0-5343 GCF_040644935.1 Streptomyces sp. NPDC046915
GCATCGAACGCCTCCGCGAACACCGGCTGCGAGGCATACAACTCCCGCCCCATCCCGGCCCGCTGACTACCCTGCCCGGTGAACAAGAACGCCGTTCGCCCGGCATTCGCCACACCCACCGATGCCTCACCGGCCGCCACCGCCCCCAGCCCCGCCACCAGCTCCGCACGATCCCCACCCAGCACCACCGCCCGGTGCTCGAACACCGTCCGGGTCTCGGCCAGCGAGAACGCCACATCCCGCACACCGAGCGAGGAGTCGGCGGTCACGAGCTCCCGCAGCCGCCCCGCCTGCTCCCGCAGCGCCTCCGCCGAACGAGCCGACAGCACCCACGGCACCGCCGCGCCCGTCTCCGGCTCGGCCTCGACCTGGGCCTCGGTAACCGTCTCCTCCGACGGTGCCTGCTCAAGGATGACGTGGGCGTTCGTCCCGCTGATCCCGAACGACGACACCGCCGCACGCCGGGGCCGCTCCAGCTCCGGCCAGTCCCGCTCCTCCGTCAGCAGGGACACCGCCCCCGCCGACCAGTCCACGTGCGGGCTCGGCGCGTCCACGTGCAGGGTGCGCGGCAGCAGCCCGTGCCGCATGGCGTACACCATCTTGATGACGCTGCCGACGCCCGCAGCCGCCTGCGTGTGACCGACGTTGGACTTCAACGAGCCCAGCCACAGGGGCTGTTCGGCGTCGCGTTCCTGGCCGTACGTCGCGATGAGCGCCTGCGCCTCGATCGGGTCGCCCAGCTTCGTACCCGTACCGTGGGCCTCCACCGCGTCCACGTCCGCCGCCGTCAGCCGGGCGTTGGTCAGGGCCTGGCGGATCACCCGCTGCTGCGAGGGACCGTTCGGCGCGGTCAGGCCGTTGGACGCGCCGTCCTGGTTGACCGCGCTGCCCCGGACGACGGCCAGCACGTCGTGGCCGTTGCGCAGGGCGTCGGAGAGGCGTTCGACGAGGAGCATACCTACGCCCTCGGAGAATCCGGTGCCGTCGGCGTCGGAGGAGAAGGCGCGGCAGCGGCCGTCGGGGGACAGGCCGCGCTGGCGGCTGAACTCGATGTAGATGCGCGGGGCGGACATGACGGTGACGCCGCCGGCGAGGGCGAGGGAGCACTCGCCCTTGCGCAGGGCCTGCACCGCGAGGTGCAGGGCGACGAGGGAGGAGGAGCAGGCCGTGTCGACGGTGATCGCCGGGCCCTCCAGGCCCAGCGTGTAGGCGACGCGGCCGGAAGCGACACTGGTGAGCACGCCGGAGCCGACGTAGCCCTCGACCTCGGCGGGAACGTCGTGCACGCCGGGTGCGTAGTCCTGCGGGATGGCGCCCACGAAGACGCCGGTGTCGGATCCGCGCAGGGCGGCCGGGGTCAGGCCCGCGCGTTCCAGGGTCTCCCAGGAGGTCTCCAGGAGCAGCCGCTGCTGCGGGTCCATGGCCAGCGCCTCGCGCGGGCTGATGCCGAAGAAGTCCGCGTCGAACTCGGCGGCGTCGTGGAGGAAACCGCCGTGCCGGGTGTAGGAGTGGCCGGCCGACTCGGGATCGGGGTCGTAGACGCGTTCCAGGTCCCAGCCGCGGTCGGTGGGGAATTCACCGATGGCGTCGGCGCCTTCGGCGACCAGTTTCCAGAGTTCTTCGGGTGATTCCACGCCGCCCGGAAAACGGCATGCCATGCCGACGATGGCGATCGGCTCGCGGTCCCGCCCTTCGGCATCGGCCAGCCGGCGACGGGTCTGCTGCAAGTCGGCCGTTACACGCTTGAGGTATTCGCGAAGCTTCTCTTCGTTCGGCATGTAAGAGCCATCCCCCTTGGACGATCGGTGCCGGTGCCGCAGGCGTCGCTGACATGCGCTCACTCGTACGCACCGTCAAACTTCGGCAAGGGGGCTTGGTTTCTTCTTTTTCGGCACTAAAGCGGCTGGTGGCGGGGGTTTCCCACGGGCCTCTTGGGCCCATGGCCGACTTTTAGTGTCAGTTTAGGAATCATTCATACCCTGCCCGGGAATTTAGCGTGCTCACCGTACGCCCGTAACGCGTCCGAGCGGGAGGCCTGTTCCCATGACCGATGGTGAGAATAACGAGGCACCGTCCTTTCCGATGCCCCGTTCCTGCCCTTTCGGCCCCCCTTCGGAATACGCGCGGCTGCGGGCCGAGCGGCCGGTCTCCCAGGTGCGTCTCCAGGACGGCAGGACGGCGTGGCTGCTCACCCGGCACCAGGACGTACGGGACCTGCTGAGCAACTCCGCGACCAGCTCCAACCGGGCGCACCCCGCCTTCCCCGCCACCGTCGCCAACACGCAGGCCTTCGCCCAGAAGGGGTTCCTGCTGTCCATGGACGCCCCGGAGCACGCGCTGCACCGCCGCATGGTGACGGGCGAGTTCACGGCCAACCGCACCCGCAGGCTGCGGCCGCGTATCCAGGAGATCGCGGACGAGTGCGTGGACCGCGTGCTGGCCGCCGGCGCCTCGGGCCGGCCCGTCGACCTGGTGCAGGAGCTGTCGCTGCCGGTCCCCTCGCTGGTGATCTGCGAACTGCTCGGTGTCCCCTACGAGTCACGGAGCCTGTTCCAGAAGAACACCGAGGTGCTGCTCGACCGCACCAGCACGGCGGCGGACCGCGAGGGTGCGTTCGCCACGCTCCGGACCTTCCTCGGCGAGCTGGTGACCAGTAAGGACACCGAACCGGACGACGCGCTGCTGAGCCGGCTCGCGGTGAAGTACCGCGAGGCGGGCCGCTACGACCACGAGCACCTGACCGGTTTCGCGATGCTGCTCCTGCTCGCCGGGCACGAGACGACGGCGAACATGATCTCCCTGGGCGTCGCCACGCTGCTGGACGGCGACCCGGCCGAGCTCGCCGCGCTCGTCGCCGATCCGTCCCTGATGCCGCAGGCCGTCGAGGAACTGCTGCGTTACCTGAGCATCGTCGACTATCCGACCTCCCGCGTGCTGCTGGAGGACACCGAGGTCGGCGGTGTCCTCATTCGCGCGAACGAGGGGTTCATCGCGGCGGGGGCCGCCGCCAACCACGACCCCGAGGTCTTCCCCGACCCCGATCGGCTCGACCTGCGCCGCAACACGGCCGGCCATGTCGCCTTCGGCTTCGGCGTCCACGCGTGCCTCGGCCAGAACCTGGCCCGCGCGGAACTGGAGATCGTCTTCAACACCCTCTTCGCCCGTATCCCGGGGCTGCGTCTGGTGACCCCGGTCGACCGACTCCCGTACAAGGACTCGACCGTGTACGGCATCCACACCCTGGAGGTGACCTGGTGACGCTCCGCATCGTCGTCGATCAGGCCGAGTGCTGTGCCTCGTCCATGTGTGTCCTGGTGGCGCCCGATCTCTTCGACCAGCGCGACGAGGACGGCATCGCCTTCGCGCTCCAGCCGGAGCCGGGTCCCGAGCACCACGACGAGGCCCGCGACGCGGCCCGCCGCTGCCCCTCGCTCGCCATCCGGGTCGTCGAGGACTGACCGAGGAGCGACCCGAGGGGTGACCGGTGTGTCACCCGAGGAGTGACCTGAGGAGTCACCCGCCCCCTTTCCGCACACTGACGCTCCCGTCCGGCTGCCCCGAAAGGTTCTCCGCAGTGGCCAGCAACGAAGACAAGTTCCGCGAGTACCTCAAGCGGGCGACCGCCGACCTGCGGCAGGCCCGCCGCCAGCTGTCCGAGCTCGACGCGAAGAACCACGAGCCGCTGGCGATCGTGGCCATGGCGTGCCGCTATCCCGGTGGCGTCGACTCGCCCGAGGGACTGTGGGACCTGGTCTCCGACGGGGTGGACGCGGTCGGGGATTTCCCCGCCGACCGGGGCTGGGCGGAGGACCTGTACGACCCCGACCCGGACGCGAAGGGCAAGTCGACCACGCGGGAGGGCGGTTTCCTCTACGACGCCGCCGAGTTCGACGCGGACTTCTTCGGCATCAGCCCGCGCGAGGCGCTGGCCATGGACCCGCAGCAGCGGCTGCTCCTGGAGACCTCCTGGGAGACCTTGGAGCGGGCCGGCATCGACCCGCGCACCCTGCGCGGCAGCGACACCGGCGTCTTCGCGGGCGTCATGTACAACGACTACGCCTCCCGCCTCACCCCGGCACCGGAGAGCTTCGAGGGCTACCTCGTCAACGGCAGCCTCGGCAGCGTCGCCTCCGGCCGCGTCGCCTACACGCTGGGCCTGGAGGGCCCGGCGATCACCGTCGACACGGCCTGCTCCTCCTCCCTCGTCGCCCTGCACCTCGCGGTGCAGGCCCTGCGCAAGGGCGAGTGCTCCCTCGCCCTCGCCGGCGGCGTCGCGGTCATGTCGACCCCCAGCACGTTCGTGGAGTTCAGCCGTCAGCGCGGACTCTCCGCCGACGGCCGCTGCAAGGCTTTCGCCGAGTCCGCCGACGGCACCGGCTGGGGCGAGGGCGTCGGCCTCGTCCTGCTGGAGCGCCTCTCCGACGCCCAGCGCAACGGCCACCCCGTCCTCGCCGTGGTCCGCGGCAGCGCCGTCAACCAGGACGGCGCGAGCAGCGGCCTGACCGCGCCGAACGGTCCCTCGCAGCAGCGGGTGATCCGCCAGGCCCTGACCAACGCCCGGCTGACGGCGGCGGACGTGGACGCGGTGGAGGCCCACGGTACGGGTACGAAGCTGGGCGACCCGATCGAGGCGCAGGCGCTCATCGCGACGTACGGCCAGGAACGCGACGCCGAACAGCCCCTGTGGCTCGGCTCGTTGAAGTCCAACATCGGTCACACGCAGGCCGCTGCGGGCGTCGGCAGCGTCATCAAGATGGTGCAGGCGATGCGGCACGGAGTCCTTCCGCGCACCCTGCACGTCGACACGCCCACGTCCCACGTCGACTGGTCCTCCGGTACGGTCTCGCTGCTGACGGAGGAGCACGCCTGGCCGCAGCTGGAGCGGCCCCGGCGGGCGGCGGTGTCGTCCTTCGGGATCAGCGGCACCAACGCACACGTCGTGCTGGAACAGGCGCCGGAAGAGCCGGTGACGGCCGAGGTCACGGAGGAACCTGCGGCAGGTGTACTGCCCTGGGTGCTCAGCGCGCGCTCCGAGGCGGCGTTGCGGGAGCAGGCGGCTCGGCTCCGGGAGTTCGTGACCGCGGACCCGTCCCTGCGGGAGCGCGACATCGCCCGGTCCCTGGCCGAGACCCGGACGGTGTTCGAGCACCGGGCGGTGGTGCTGGGTGGGGATCGTGCGGAGCTGGTGGCGGGGCTGGGGGCGCTGGCCTCCGGTGAGGCATCGGTGGGTGCGGTGAATGCCGGGCGTACGGCGTTCTTGTTCACCGGGCAGGGTAGTCAGCGGGCCGGGATGGGGCGGGAGTTGTATGCCTCGCAGCCGGTGTTCGCGGAGGCGTTCGATGC
>NZ_JBEYXB010000059.1:0-4718 GCF_040644935.1 Streptomyces sp. NPDC046915
AACAAGCACCGCGCACGCGAACGCACCGTCGGGAAACAGGGCTAACCGGACCTCACCGCAACCATCACAAGTAGCAGAGCTGGATAAACGTCAAGCTTAGGGCTCGCCGAAGAACAACACGCCGGCTTCGCTTCTGGGCCCCTCTGTCGTGGTACGTGACGCTGCATCCACAGGTCAGAGCAATCAGTACGGTGTCGTCCCTACAGGGCCCGTGCCTTGCATACCGGGCAACGCGGCAGGTCAGCGCCCGCTACCACGGCTGCCCAACAAGTCGCGAAAACAAGCGTGTTGTTCTTCTGCGGGCTCTTACTGATCATTTCAGAATGACTTGTCAGTGTCGACCGCTGTCACGGGGGCAGTCGGACTCACTCCCCGTCGTGCCAGGTGGTGAGACGGGTCACGGTGACGTGGACGGTGACCCGCTCCACGGCGTCGAGGGCGGCGAGGTGGGAGATGACGGCGGCCCGCACCCGGTCGTGGACGTTCTGGGCGACGTCCAGTGTCCGCCGGCCCTCGGCCAGGACGCAGCGCACCTCGATGTGCCATCCCGAACCCCCTGGCGCTCGTTCGGCGCGGATACCTGCCTCGGGTGAGGTGGGGCGGGGCGTGGCGTCGGTCAGGGTGAGTGCGGCGGCTGCCGCGAGGCGAGGGAAGAGACGGGGTTGCAGGCCCGTTACGCCGGGAACCGCGAGGGCCGCCTCGGCCGCGATGCCGAGGAGGGTGGTCGTGCGGATGACGGTCATGGTGGACTACCACCGGGCGGGAGGAGCGGCTCCGGCTCGAGGACGTCGACCACGGTGATGTCCACGGCTGTCACGGCAAGACCCAGGTCGTGTACGGCCGAGTCAAGGACCGCTCTGCGCACCTGGTGGACCCGGTCGGGCAGCGGGCCGTCGAGAGCGGCGGCCAGGGTCATGGTCACCCGTACGTCGGTGCCTTCGCCCTCGGGTGTGAGCCGGCAGGTCGCGGTCCTGGCACCGGGGACCGTGTCCGCGGCTTGCCGCAGTACCTTTGCCGCGGCGCTCTCGGCGATTCGCAGGTCCCGGTCCGGGTCGGCCAGGGGCAGCAGCCGCCCGAGCCGTGCCTCTGCTCTGACGATGTTCATGATGGGGTCGGCGAGTGGGTAGAGGCCGAAAGCCTCGGCGCGCAGCGCCCGGGTGGCCGCGTTCACCGTGGCCAGTTGCTCGACGGCCTCGCGGCAGTGCGGGCACGAGACGGTGTGCGGGTTCGTGGCCGACGCCGCGTCCCGGGCCTGTTCCCAGACCTGGCTGAGCAGTCGGCCGCAGGGCAGTACCTCATCACCTGCGAACGGGGAAATGTCGGCGGCGGCTGGGCCGGGAGGGGGCCCGTCGGCTCCGGGGGGTTGGGAAGGCTGCGCGTGGGGGTCGTCTAGCGCCATGGGCCCATCGCCTCCTGCAGGGATCGGCGTGCCCTGAACAGTCTGCCGCGCACTGTCTGTTCGCTGGTCCGCGTCACGTGGGCGATCTCTTTGTAGGGCAGGCCCTGTACTTCTCTCAGGATCCAGCAGAGCCGCTGCGCGGTGTCCAGTTCGGCGAGCGCGTGGGACAGGGCGGCGGTGGCCGCGTGCTGCTCGGCGGACCGGGCGGGCTGGCTCCAGGCATCTTGCGCCGCGGGCTCGACGACGGTGTCGAGGGAGAGGGGCGGTGGTCGGCTCCGGCGCATGGTCAGGCAGCGGTTGACGGTGATCCGGTACATCCAGGTGCGGAATTCCGCGTTGTGGCGGTATTCCGGCAGTCGCCGCCAGGCGCTGACGAAGGCGTCCTGAACGGCCTCTTCGGCGTCCTGGGGGTTGCCGAGCATGCAGCGGGCCAGGGCGAGGAGGGACGAGCCGTGCCGCTGGATGAGAGTGGCGAAGGAGTCCTCGTCGCCCTCGGCCGCCCGCGCGGCCAGCAGTCCGTCCGGCAGGTCGCGTTCCAGCAGGTCGCGGCCCATCGGTGGGGAAGCAGTGGTTTCGATCATGGCGTTCCCGCACAAGACTCGGATCGTCCGCGTACCCGAGAGATTGAGTGTGATGCACATCACACTCAATGCGTGTGAGGAATGCGTCGCCCGCTGTGTCCAACCTTTCGACGGGCGCCGTACCGGTGCCCGACCGACCGATCGAGGCGACCGCCATGACGGACAACATCACCAGCGTCGGCGGGGGCAACGGGGCCAATGCGAGCGCAAGCGCGTTGAAAGGCCGCACCGGAGCCGGCGCTCCGGCCGAGACACGGGGGACGACCACGATCGCGGACGGGGTGGTGGCCAAAATCGCAGGCATGGCCGCCCGCGAGGTACCCGGCATCTACAGCCTGGGAGCGGGGATGGCCCGCGCCTTCGGCGCCATGCGCGAACGCGTCCCCGGCGGGGGCGGAGCCGTCACGCGCGGGGTGAAGGTCGAGGTCGGCGAGCGTCAGGCCGCGGTCGACCTGGACGTCGTCGTCGAGTACGGCGTCTCCATCGTCGACGTGGCCGGCGATGTACGCACCAACGTCATCAGCGCCGTGGAGCGGATGACGGGACTGGAAGTCGTCGAGGTGAACATCGCCGTGGACGACGTCCGCCTTCCCGACGAGGAGGAAGAAGCCGGACCGGACGAGGGCCGCGTGAGGTGATCCACCGCCGCGCCCTCGAGGCGTGCGGGTGATCACACGGACGGCGACGTACCGCGAGACGGGTGAGTGCATGATGAACGCAGCAACGACGGGCCTCGCGGCCGGCATGGCCCTCGGCTTCGCCGGTTACTTCGGCGGCTTCTGGGCATTCCTGCTTGTGCTGGTCCTGGGTACGGCTGGGCTGATCGGCGGCCTCGCCGTCCAGGGCGACCTCGACCTCCGGGCCCGGAGACAGCGGTGAAGCCCCCCGGCCCCCCTCGCGAGGGGCCCTATCCACCGGCGCGGGCCACCGGCTTGCCGCCCCCTGCCGAGCGGGGTGCCACCGTCATCCCGGACAGGGTGGTAGCCCGCATCGCCGCCCAGGCCGCACGCACGGCCCAGTCACGGCGCGCCGCCGTACCGCCCGACCGGAGCGCGCCGCTGGCGCCGCCGAGCGCCTCCGCCGCCGTCCGTACCGAATCGGTGCGCGTGCATCTGACGCTGGACCTGCCCTACCCCACCGACATCCCCCATGCCTGCGAGCGGATCCAGCAGGACGTCGCCCAACGGGTGGCTCAGCTGACCAGCTTGCGGGTAGCAGAGGTCACCCTCACCGTCCGGCGGCTGGTGACCGCCGCCGACGCGAACCGGGGGCGGGTCAGGTGAGCGGCCACGCGGCCCGGGGCGCCGGGCACCCCGTACGGGAAGGAGTCCGGCGATGACATCCGACCCCAGTCCTGTCGGCCACAGCTCCGCGCTGTCCGCGCAGCGTGCCACCGTGCCGCAGACGAAGGAGCCCGATCCACCCGAACGCGACGTGCGCACTCCGAACCTCACGGCCGGTGGGCGCGGCAGATGGCACCGCGCCCGCCGGCCGTGGTCCGCGCGCCGTATCCCGGCGGCGCTGGTCGCCTCGGTGATTCTCGTGGCGGCGGTCGCGGCGCTGGTCGACGTCAGCGCCGTGCGGGCGGGACGCCCGGCGGCGGCCTGGCGACGGCACCTGGCCGACGAACTGTCCACCCGCTCCGTGGACGACGTGTGGATGCTGACGGGAGCTGCCGTGGCCGCCGCCGTCGGCGTCTGTCTGATCGTCCTGGCCCTCACCCCCGGCCTCCGCCACTGGCTGCCCCAGCGCTCCCCCACCGACTGCCCGCGGCTGCGGGCCTTGCTGGACCGCGACGGCGCCGCCAGCCTGCTGCGTGACGCCGCGATACGGGTCCCCGGAGTCGGCGCGGCGCACATCCGGGTGCGCCGTCACCGCATCAAAGCGCGCGCGGACGTCCGCTTCCGTGACCCCCGACAGGTGAAGGACAACCTCACCGCCGTCCTCGACGAGGAACGCGACCAGCTGGCCCTCGCCCGTCCTGCCCGCATCGTCGTACGGGTGCGGCAACGCACCGACTGACCGAAAAATCCAGACCGGAGCCCGCACCATGACACCGCGATCCGCCCTCAACCGCAGTCTGCTGGCCCTCGCCGGACTGGTCCTGCTCGGCGGCGCACTACTGGTCCTCTTCGCCGGACTCGACCTCTACCGACGACACGATCTGAACCCGCCCACGGGCTGGCCCCTGATCACCCCGGACGACGTCCTGCTCGGCTCCGCCGACCGGGCCCGCTGGAGCAGCCAGGGCTGGTGGTGGCCCGCGGTCATCGCCGCCCTCACCCTCGCCGCCCTGTGGTGGCTGCTCGCCCAGCTGAGCCGACACCGCCCCGGAACGCTGCCCGTCGGCGGCACACCACCGCAAGACGGCGTCGAACTGCGCGACCGCGCACTCAGCAACGCGATCGCGGCCGAAGCCGGCGCCCTGCCGGGAGTCAAGCACGCGGCCGTACGCATCACCGACCGGCCCGCCCACCCCCGCACCCACGTCACGCTCACCCTCACCCCCGAGGGCGCACCCGGCGCCGCCCTCGGCGCCCTCTGCGAAGGCCCACTCCGCACCGCTCGCCGGTCCACCGGCCTCCCTGACACACCCACCGAGGTCCGCCTACACGTCACCCGCCACAAACCACACCGCGCGGACTAAGAGGTCCTAACAGAAGTTGTTGATCATGTGACTTTCGGGGTGAATGGTCGTTGGTCTGGTCGTGGGAAAGCGACAGTCGCGGCCGTGGATC
>NZ_JBEYXB010000060.1:0-4625 GCF_040644935.1 Streptomyces sp. NPDC046915
TACATCCAGTACGAGGGCTCGCACCCGGCACGCCGAGAGCACGCACCGGACGCCGCTCCTTGACGGGCAAACGTTGCCTGCCGCGGCACTAGCTCTCCGGCTGTTCGATCAGCTGGGCGAGGTAGAGCGCCTCGCCGAGCTTCTCCAGCAGGTCCAGCTGGGTGTCGAGGTAGTCGATGTGGTGCTCCTCGTCGGCGAGGATGTCCTCGAAGATGTTCGCGGACGTGATGTCGCCCTTCTCGCGCATCACCTTGATGCCGCGCTTGAGCCGGTCGATCGCCTCCACCTCGACCTGCTTGTCCGCCTCGAACATCTCCCTGACCGTCTGCCCCACGCGCACGTGGAACAGCCGCTGGTAGTTCGGCAGCCCCTCCAGGAACAGGATCCGGTCGGTGAGCACCTCGGCGTGCTTCATCTCGTCGAACGACTCGTGCCGCGTGTACTTCGCGAGCTTCGTCCAGCCGAAGTTCTCCTGCATCTTCGCGTGCAGGAAGTACTGGTTGATCGCGGTGAGCTCGCCGGTGAGCTGCTCGTTGAGGAACTCGATGACCTCGGGATCGCCCTGCATCGCAGCGGCTCCTTCCACCTGGGGAAACAAGGGAGGTTGCGGCGGCATGATTGCACCGGCGTTGATGATCGTCCAGTAAGTGCGCACTTAGTAAGTAAATGGACGCTTAGTGCCGGTTGCCCGGTTTGACGCCTCCCTGGTCATGTGCACTGCCTGGGGTCTGTCAGGATGGAGGCATGGGTCAGCCGGTGGAGCGAGAGTCTGGAGAATCGGGAGAGGCCGTACGGCCCGAGCTTCCGCCGGGGCAGCGACTTCAGCGCGGCTGGCCGGTCACGCACTACGGGCCCGTGCCCAAGTTCCGGCCCGAGCGCTGGGAGTTCCGGGTCTTCGGCGCCACCGCCGACGGCGAGAAGCACTGCTGGAACCACGAGGAGTTCACGGCCCTGCCGTACACCACCGTCGTGGCCGACCTGCACTGCGTCACCAAGTTCAGCATGCTCGGCGCCGAATGGGGTGGCATCCCGGCCCGGACGATCCTGGAGATCGCCCCGCCCGCGCCCGACGTCACCCATGTGATGGTCTGGGCGGAGTACGGGTTCAGCTCCAACCTCCGCCTGCCGGACTTCGCCTCCGAGCGCACGCTGTTCGCCACCCACAAGGACGGCGAACTCCTCACCGCGGAACACGGCTTCCCGCTCCGCCTCGTCGTCCCCCACCTGTACGCCTGGAAGGGACCCAAGTGGGTCCGCGGCGTCGAGTACATGACCACCGACCGCCGCGGCTTCTGGGAGGAGCGCGGCTATCACAACATCGGCGACCCCTGGAAAGAGCAGCGGTACTCCTACCAGGAGGGCCCGGCGGAAGGGCCGGAACTCTGACCGGCGCTCCCGCCGTCAGCCGTCCGCGAGCTTCTTCAGCCGACTGAGCCTCTTCAGCCGTCCCTGAGCTTCTTCAGGCGCTCCACGTCCGCCGCGTGGCCCTCCTTGCCGCCGGGTGTCTCGATGATCAGGGGGACGCCCGCGGTCGCCGGGTGGGTCATCAGGGCGCGGAAGGGGTCCTCGCCGATGTGGCCGGCGCCGATGTTCTCGTGGCGGTCCTTGTGCGCGCCCACCACGTCCTTGGAGTCGTTGGCGTGGATCAGCTTCAGCCGGCCCTCGCCGACCGTGTCCACCAGCAGGTCCAGCGTCTGGTGCATGCCGCTCGGCCCGGTCAGGTCGTGCCCGGCGGCGAAGACATGGCAGGTGTCCAGGCACACGCCCAGCTTCGGGTGGGCGTCCAGGGCCTCGAAGTACGGCCCGAAGTCCCAGGTGCGGGAGCAGAGCGAGGCGCCCTGCCCGGCCGTGGACTCCAGCAGCAGGTACGGATCGTCGTCGTGGGTGAGCTCGTCCAGCAGCGGCAGCAGATGCTCCCGCACCTGCTTCAGCGCCACCGACCGGTCCCGGCCGCCGGTCGCGCTCCCGGTGTGCACCACCACGCCGAGCGCGCCGATCTCCCGCCCCCGCCGCAGCGAGTGCCGCAGGGACTCCACCGACCGCTCCACGGTCGCCTCGGTGTGCGAGCCGAAGTTGATCAGGTACGGCGCGTGCACATACGCCGGGATCGCCCCCTCGGCGCAGGTCTCGCGGAACACCTCGTCCTGCCGCGGGTTCCCGGCGGGCGTGGCCCACCCGCGCGGGTTGGCCACGAAGACCTGCACGGTCTCGGCCTTCAGGTCACGGGCGTACGACAGCCCGACGGAGTGCAGGCCGCCGGCCACGGGCACGTGACCGCCCACCGGATTGCGGGCGGGGACGGGAAGGGGGCCGGGGACGGCGGAGCCGGAGTGCTGCGGTGTCACCCCTTCAGGGTGTCATGGCCCGGGAGGGCCGCCGTCACCGGATGGTGATCGTGATCGTCGACCCCTTGGGTGCCGTCTCGCCGCCGTCCACGGACTGCTTCTTCACGGTGTCGCCGAACAGCCCGAGCAGCCCGCGGTCCTCGTCGACCTTGAAGCCGGCGTCCTCCAGCTGCTGCTTCGCGTCGTCCACGCTGTCGCCCACCACGTCCGGCACCTGGACCATCACCGGGCCCTTGGACAGGGTCAGCGTCACCGTGTCGCCCTCGGCGGCCTGGCCGTCGCCCGCCGGGGTCTGCCGGGCGACCTTGCCCTTGTCGACCTCGGAGTTGACCTGCTGCGCGGACACCTTCACCTTCAGCCCGGCGCCCTGGAGCTCCTGCTTCGCGCTGTCCAGGTCGTCGCCGGTGACGTCCGGCACGTCGATCGGGCTGCCCTTGCTGACGGTCAGCGCGATCGCCGAGCCCGCGTGCCGCACGGTGCCGGCGTCCGGGGCCGTGCGGACCACGGAACCGTTGGGGACGCTCTCGCTGAACTCCCGGGTGACCATGCCCGGCGCCAGTCCCGCCGCCTTCAGCCGTGCCCGCGCCTCGGCCAGCGTCCGGCCCGACAGGTCCGGCACCTTCACGGTCCTCGGGCCGTCGGAGATCGTCAGGGTCACCGAGTCGTTGCTGCGGATGCGGGCGCCTGCCGCCGGATCGCTGCTGATCACCGTGCCCTTGTCCACGGTGTCGTTGTAGGCGTGCTTGACCTGCTTGACCTCGAGCCCGGCCTTCTTCAGCCGCTCCTCGGCCTGCGCCTCGGTCTTCGTCAGCAGCGGGGGGACCCGCGTGAACTGGCCGGAGTTGATGTACCAGACCCCCGCACCGACCCCGAGGACCAGCAGCACGGCGGCCACGACCGCGATGAGCCCGCGCCGGGGCCGCCCCGCCCGGCGGCCGGGCGGATCGGCGGGCGGGGTCTGGAGCAGGCTGGTCCGGTTGAGGCCCGCCCCCGGCTCCTCCTCGTTGACCGGCAGCGGCCGGGGCACCGTCAACGCGCGCGGGATCACGCTCGTCCGGTCCTCGGCGTTGTCGTGCGGGGCGGCGACCGCCTGCGGCGGCACCACGTCCAGCCGCTCGTCACCGACCCGCGCGCGGGCCTCCCGCACCTGGGCGAGGAAGGCCACGGCATCCTGCGGCCTGAGCTCGGGGGAGCGGGCGGTGGCGGCGGCGACCAGCTCGTCCAGCTCGTACGCCAGCCCCGGCACGGCGGCCGAGGGCGGCGGCACGTCCTCGTGGATGTGCTTGTAGAGCACCTGGGCGGGGGTGTCCCCGGAGTGCGGCTTGCCGCCTGTCAGCATCTCGTAGAGCAGGACACCGCACGCGTACACGTCGACGCGCGGATCCGCCGTCCCGTGCTCTATCTGCTCGGGCGCCAGGTACGACACCGTCCCGAGCACGGCTCCGGTCGTGCTGGTCACCGTGTCCACGGACCGCACGAGCCCGAAGTCGGCCACCTTGACCCGCCCGTCGTCCCCTATCAGGACGTTCTCCGGCTTCATGTCCCGGTGCACGAACCCGGCCCGGTGCGCGGACCCGAGCGCGGCCAGCACCGGCTCCAGGATGTCCAGCGCGGCCCGCGGCTGGAGCGCGCCCCGCTCGCGCAGCACGTCCCGCAGGGTGCACCCGGCGATGTACTCCATGGCCAGATACACGTACGACCGGTCGGTCCCCTGGTCGAACACTTGCACGACATTGGGGTGGGCGAGCCGGGCCACCGACTTCGCCTCCCGGATGAACCGCTCCACGAACGATCCGTCGGCCGCGAGCGTCGGGTGCATCACCTTGAGCGCGAGGACCCGGTCCAGCCGGGTGTCCAGTGCCCGGTAGACCGTGGCCATCCCGCCGGCCGCGATCCGCGCGTCCACGCGGTAGCGGCCGTCGAGCACCTGCCCGACGAGAGGGTCCTGAAGGGTCGTATCCACGCAGGTGAGTCTACGAGCCAGGACCGACACCCCCACGGTTTCGGCCAGGATCGGACCCGTACTGAAGCGGACCTGTGACGCTTCCCACGCCGAGGGGACAGAGCCGACCACGACCGGAAAGCCGCCGACGGCGAAGAAGCCCCACTGGAGACGTCCACCTCTGAACCGACTGGAAACGGTGGTGCGTGGGTGGGAGACAAAAACGGGACTACAGCGGGCCCGAACTAGGGTCCGTCTTCAAAGATCATCGGGTGGTGGATCATGGTGGGGTGATACGTCGCCATGAACTCACCGATCAGGAGTGGGAGTTACTCGCT
>NZ_JBEYXB010000061.1:0-4407 GCF_040644935.1 Streptomyces sp. NPDC046915
CGCAGCGCCCTTGAGGCGGGACGCGGAAGCACGACAATCAGGAGAAGCGAGCGGCCCCCACGGGCACTTCACGACAGGCGTCCACATCGCCCACCCCAAGGCCCCCGCCCGACCCCGCCACCCGCTTCACGCGAGGCCATTACGGCCGAGACCCTGGCGTGGAGCGCGCGATGCGGAATCCCACGTCGTCCATCCGGAAGGTCGGGTGGCTGCGCCGCCGTACCGAGGCCCGGCAACTCCAGTGCTCGTCGGCCCATCCACCACCGCGGAGCACCCGGTAGGTGCCGTATATCTCGGCGTCGTAGACGTCCCAGCACCAGTCCCACACATTGCCCAGCATGTCGTACAGGCCCCATGCGTTGGGCTGCTTGCCGCCGACGGAGTGGATGCGACCATCGGAATTGCCCTGGTGCCAGGCGACATCGTCGAGTCGGCTGTACCGCGGGCCAGTGGTGCCCGCACGGCAGGCGTGCTCCCATTCAGCCTCGGTCGGCAACCGGTAGCCGTCCGCGGAGGTGTCCCATTCGGCGGCCGTCTCGGCGTCGACGCGCACGTGATACGCGGGCGTCAGTCCTTCGCGTCGGGACAAGACGTTGCGGACTGGACCGCGTCTCACCACGAAACGCCCTCGACCGGCAGCCGCTCGCCTTGGGCGCTGCTCGGCCGTCGGCCTGTGACTCGCGCGTACAAGGACTGTGTGACCGGGAACGCCGACATCTGAAACGGCGCGACCTCGACCTGCCAACTGGTCCGCGTCCGCCGGTCCGACAGGAGGCCGCCGTGCCCCGGGAGCTCACCGTCGCGCTGGACGGGGAGCCCTCGGGCCAGGGCGGCCTTCGAGGTGGGGCAGGACCGGCCGTTACGTGGTCGTCCGGCTCAGGCGTTCTTGATCGCCGAGATGTCGAAGTTCAGCTTGATCTTGTCGGAGACGAGGACGCCGCCGGTCTCCAGCGCCGCGTTCCAGGTCAGGCCCCACTCGGAGCGCAGGATCTCGGCCTTGCCCTCGAAGCCGACGCGCTCGTTGCCGAAGGGGTCCTTCGCGGCGCCGTTGAACTCGAGGTCGATGCTGAGGGGCTTGGTGACGCCCAGGATGGAGAGGTCGCCGGTGATGCGGTAGTCGTCGCCGCCGAGGGACTCCGCCTTGGTGGAGCGGAACGTCATCGTCGGGAACTCGTCCGTCTTGAAGAAGTCCGACGACTTCAGGTGGCCGTCGCGGTCGGCGTTGCCCGTGTCGATGCTCTCCATCTTGACGTCGAGGGAGGCGGTGGACTTCGACGGGTCCGAGCCGTCCAGGTGCAGCGTGCCGCTGAAGTCGAGGAAGCTGCCCTTGACGTTGGTGACCATGGCGTGGCGGGCCACGAAGCCGATCGTGGTGTGGGCCGGGTCGATCGTGTACTCGCCGGTCAGCGCGGCGAGGTCGGGGTTCACCGCGGCCGGGGTGGCGGCCGGGGTGGCGGTCTCGGCGGTGTCCTTGCGGCCGAAGATGCCCATGACGTGCTCCTTTGGGGACGGACTTGCTGATGTTGAATGTTCAACGAGGTCAACACGGACGACGGTAGACCCATTCCGTTCAATGTTCAACATCATCGGGGGGCGTGTTGACGTAATTACCGTGTGCCACATGGTTACCCGGGGAAAGGTGCGGTGGTAGACGGCATGGGCATGACTTCCACACGTCGCGCCTTCCTCTCCGCCGCCCTCGCCGCGACGGCCCTCGCCACGACGGCCCTCGTCTCGGCTCCAGGAACGGCCCGCGCCGTGGGCGATCCGGGTGATCCGGGCGACCCCTACGAAACCCTCCGCCGCCGCTGGCTCGGCATCGCCCTGGGCGCGGGGTACGAGCCCACCGCCCAGCCCTACGCCGACCGCCTCGCCCGGACCGGTGAACTCGCCCGCGCCTTACGGGCGTCCATGGCCCCGGCCCCCACCTCCCTCTGGCCGGAGTACCCCTTCGACCCGCCCGCAGGCATCACCCAGAGCTACAGCCGCCTGTGGACGATGGCCCAGGCCTACGTCCAGGACGGCACGGGGTCCACCGGCGACGAGAGCCTCCTCGCGGACGTGCTGCGCGGCCTCGACCATCTCTCCGCCACCGTCTACAACCCCGCCACCACCCGCTACGGCAACTGGTGGGAGTGGCAGATCGGCAGCCCCCGCCTCCTCCTGGACATCACGGCCGCCCTGTACGACCGCCTCGGCACCGCCCGTACCGCAGCCGCCTGCGCCGCCGTCGACCACTTCATCCCCGACACGATGCTCACCGACTACTCCGGCACCTCCACCGGCGCCAACCGCGTCGACCTGTGCCGCAGCGTCGCCCTGCGCGGCATCCTCGGGCGGGCCGGCGACCGGATCGCGCTCGCCCGGGACGCGCTCGCGCCGGTCTTCCCGTACGTCACGACGGGCGACGGGCTGTATGCCGACGGCTCGTTCGTCCAGCACACCTGGGTCGCGTACTCGGGGACGTACGGGCAGGTCATGCTCGACGGGCTCGGACGGCTGCTCACGCTGCTCGCCGGGTCGCGGTGGGCGGTCACCGATCCGCAGCGGCAGAACGTCCTCGACAGCGTCGAGCAAGCCTACGCGCCCCTCATTAACGACGGGTTGGTGATGGACTGCGTCAACGGGCGTGCCATCAGCCGGGGTTACCTGAAGAGCGACGACCTGCACGTCATGCGCAGCGACCACTACCACGGGCAGCTGCTCATCGCCTCCCTGGCGCTGCTGGCGGGCGCCGCGAGCGAGGAGGAGCGGGAGCGGTGGTACGGCCGTATCAAGGGGTGGATCGAACGGGACACCGTCACTCCGCTTCTGACGGCTCCTCAGTTCGACGTCGGCGACCTGGCCCGGCTGCACGCCGTCGCCGCGTCGCCCGTGGCCGCCGCGGCCGAGACCACCGGTCACCGTCTCTTCGCCGCCATGGACCGAGCCGTGCACCGGCGGCCCGGCTTCGTCGCGGCCCTCTCCATGTCCAGCGACCGCATCGCCTCCTACGAGTGCGGCAACGGTGAGAACCCGCGCGGCTGGCACACGGGCGCCGGGATGCTCTACTGGTGGGCCGCGGGGCGCGGTGACCGGCCCCCACACGCCGATCAGTACACCGACTGGTTCTGGCCCACGGTGAACTGGTACCGGCTGCCCGGCACCACCGTCTCCACCAAGTCCCTCGCCGACCGGGCCGGCGGCGAATGGGGCGCGCCCAAACCGGAGGTGCGCTGGGTCGGCGGCACGACGGACGGCGAGTACGCGGCGATCGGCCAGCATGTGAAGGGCCTCGACTCCACGCTCCAGGCCCGCAAGTCCTGGTACTTCACCGAGGACGCGGTGATCTGCCTCGGTGCCGGGATCACCTGCGCCGACGGCGTCCCGGTCGAGACGGTCGTGGACAACCGGAATCTGGGGGAGGGCGGCACGCAGGCCTTCGTGCGCGGGCCGGGATGGGCGCACCTGGAGGGCCACGGCGGCTGGGTCCTGCCGTACGGCGACCACGGCCCGCGCACCCTGCACACCCTGCGCGAGGACCGCACCGGCGCCTGGTCCGACATCAACACCACCAGTACGACGGAGCGGCGCACGCGGCGCTGGCAGACCCTCTGGCTGGACCACGGCATCGATCCGACGGACGCCACCTACGTCTACCTCCTCCTCCCCGGCGCCTCGCGCCACCAGGTCGCCGCCCGCGCCGCCGACCGCCACTGGCTGTCGGTGCTCGCCAACGACGCCCGTCGGCAGGCGGTCGCCGTGCCCTCCCTCGGGCTGATCGCCGCCAACTTCTGGCAGGCCGCCGCTGCCGGGCCGCTGACCGCCTCCGCGGGGGCGAGCGTGCTGGTCCGGCGCCGGGGGCGGACGGCTAGGCTCTGTGTCGCCGAGCCGCCGCGCACCGGCGAGCCGCTGGAGATCGTCTGGGACCATCCGGTGCGGGCGGTGCTGCGGGCGGACGAATCCGTCGAGGTCCTTTCGGCGGGCCGCCGTTTGAGGGTCCGTGTCACTCCAGGGATGGCATGCGCCACGCACGAATGTGAGGTGGCTCTGCGGTGACGGCTTTGTGGCGAACCTACAACGGTCACGCCCCCTGAGCAGTCGGAACGACTGCATCCCGTGGTGGTTCTGTTCAGTGGTACCAGTAAAACGGGCCGGAGACTGTACGGAGTCGACGGCTCGCTTTCCTTGGTGTCCTTCGTAAGGTCACTACATGACCGTTTTGGAAGAGACGACGGGTGAGCCGACGGACGTGCCGAGCACCGAGCCGACGGACGCGCGCGGGCGGGTCGCCGAGCTGCACGAGATTCGTGCCCAGGCTGTGGCGGGCCCCAGCGAGAAGGCGACTCAGGCGCAGCACGCCAAGGGCAAGCTGACGGCCCGGGAGCGCATCGAGCTGCTGCTGGACCCGGGTTCTTTCCAGGAGGT
>NZ_JBEYXB010000062.1:0-3490 GCF_040644935.1 Streptomyces sp. NPDC046915
TGGTGAGCTGGGTGGGGGTGAGGTGGGTGAGGAGGGTGTCGTCGAGGACGCCGGCGGTGTGGATGACGGCGGTCAGGGGGTGGTCGGGGTCGACGCTGTCGATGAGGTGGGCAAGCGCGTCGGGGTCGGCGGTGTCGCAGGCGACGAGCCTGGCGTGGGCGCCGGTCTGGTGCAGGGTGGTGAGGAGGTCGGTGGCGCCGTCGGCGTCGGGGCCGCGGCGGCTGGTCAGGAGCAGGTGGCGGACGCCGTGGTGGGTGGTGAGGTGGTGGGCCAGGAGACGGCCGAGCGAGCCGGTGGCGCCGGTGATCAGGACCGTACCCTCCGGATCCAGCCCCCGCGGGACCGACAGCGCGACCTTTCCGGTGTGCCGGGCCTGGCTCATGTGGCGGTAGGCGTCACGGGCCCGGCGAACGTCCCAGGCGGCGACCGGCAGCGGCGTCAGCGCGCCCGCCTCGAACAGGGCCAGCAGTTCGTCCAGCATCTCCCGGATACGGTCCGGCCCGGCGTCCATGAGGTCGTACGCCCGGTACGTCACTCCCGGATGACGTGCGGCGACCTCGTCCGCGTCCCGGATGTCCGCCTTGCCGATCTCGAGGAAGCGCCCGCCGCGCGGCAGCAGCCGCAGCGAAGCGTCCACGAACTCCTTGACCAGGGCGTCGAGTACGACGTCCATGCCCTGGCCGTCGGTGGTGGTGCGGAAGTGCTGTTCGAAGTCGGTGGTGCGGGAGTTGGCGAGGTGGGCGTCGTCCAGGCCGAGGGCGCGCAGGGTGTCCTGCTTGCCGGGTGAGGCGGTGCCGTAGACCTCGGCACCCAGGTGGCGGACGATCTGCACGGCGGCCATGCCGACACCGCCGGCCGCCGCGTGCACCAGCAGCCGCTCCCCGGCCCGCAGACCCGCCAGGTCCACCAGCCCGTAGTACGCCGTCAGGAAGACGATCGGGGCCGCCGCCGCCTGCGCGAACGTCCAGCCGTCCGGAACGCGGACCAGCGTACGGTGGTCGGTGACGGCCACCGGGCCCCCGCCGTCCACGAACAGCCCCATCACCCGGTCCCCGGGCGCGAACCGGCTCACCCCGGGCCCGGTCTCGATCACGACACCGGCACCCTCGCTGCCCATGGGCGCATCGCCGGGGTAACTCCCGAGGGCGATCAGCACGTCCCGGAAGTTCAGCCCGACCGCCCGTACGGCGACCCGCACCTCGCCCTCGCCCAGCGGCCCGGTCGCCGAAGGTGAGGCGACGAGGGCGACGTTGTCCAGGGTTCCCTTGCCGGTGCTGCCGAGGTGCCAGCCGAGGGTGTCACCGGGCGGTACGAGGGCGGGGTCCGCGGATGCCTTGGCCAGCCGGTTGGCGTACAACGTGCCGTTCCGGACAGCCAGTTGGGGCTCCTGCGTGGCCACCGCCGCCCACAGGGCACCGGCGGACGGCTCCTCCCCGTCGGCGCCCAGGTCGAGCAGCGTGAAGCAGTCGGGCGACTCGCTCTGCGCGGTACGGATCAGGCCCCACACAGCGGCACCCGCCAAGTCGGTGACGTCCTCACCGGCGCGGGTCGCCTGCGTGCCCCGGGTGACCACGACCAGCCGCCCGGCGCCGAACCGCTCGTCCTCCAGCCACCGCTGGACCAGGTGCAGCGCCTCTGTCACGGCGGTGTGCGTGTCCGCCACGACGTCACCGTCTCCGGCCGGCGTACGACGGAGGTCGACGAACACGACGTCCGGCACGGCGGCACCGTCGGCGAGCAACTCGTCCGGACGGGCGAGCGTTGCCACTCCCTCGCCCAGGGCACCGGCGAGCGCCGATCCCTCCGCGCCGATGACGGCGGCACGGAGACCGGACGCCGGACCCTCCTCGGTCGACAGGGGCACCCAGTTCAGCGCGTGCAGCGTGTCGCGGGAGGCCGGGGACGTGGTGCGGAGTTGGTCGGCGGTGACGGGGTGGAGGGTGAGTTGGGTGATGGTGAGGTCGGGGGTGGTGATCGTGAGGGTGGTGTCGGTGGTGGGGGTGAGGGTGACCTGGAGAGTGGTGGTTTCCCTGGTGTTGTGGGTGGTGATGCCGGTCCAGGTGTGGGGGATGAGGGTGGTGGTGGGGTCGGTGTTGGTGGCGAGGAGGGCGTGGAGGGCTGCGTCGAGGAGGGCGGGGTGGAGGGTGTGGCCGGTGGGGGTGAGGGTGTCGGGGAGGGTGACGGTGGCGTAGAGGGTGCCGGTGGCCGGGTCTTTGGTGAGGTGGGTGAGGTTCTGGAAGGTGGGGCCGTAGTCGTAGCCGTGGTCGGCGAGGCGGTCGTAGAGGCCGGTGAGGTCGACGGGGTGGGTGCCGGGCGGGGGCCAGGCACCTATCGGTTGAGGTGCCGAGGGGGTGTCGGCCGTCAGGGTGGCCGTGGCGTGCAGGGTCCAGGTGGTGTCGTCGCCGTCGGGGCGGGTGTGGATGGTGAGCGCGCGGGTGCCGTCTTCGGCGGGGGGCTGGGCGGTGATCTGGAGGGTCAGGTGTGTGTCGTCGTCGTCGAGGATCACGGGGGCGAGGAGGGTGAGGTCGTCGATGGTGGTGTGGCCGGTGTGGGTGGCGGTGTGCAGGGCGAGGTCGACCAGGGCGGTGCCGGGCAGCAGGACGGTGCCGGCGATGGCGTGGTCGGCCAGCCAGGGCTGCGCGGCCAGGGAGAGACGGCCGGTCAGCAGCAGGTGACCGGAGTCGGCCAGCTCCACCTGCGCACCCAGAAGCGGGTGAGTGGGGCTCTCCAGACCGGCGCCCGTCACATCCGCGCGGGCGGTGCCCTGAAGCCAGAATCGCTGACGCTGGAACGCGTAGGTCGGAAGTTGGATTCGGCGACCACCGGACATCAGCGGACCGAAGTCGACTTCGGCTCCGGACTCGTAGACCGATGCCAGCGCCGACAGGAAGGTGCGCTCCTCGTCCCTGTCCTTGCGGAGTACGGCGGCTGCCGTGAACTCGCCTGATTCCAGCGTGCCTTGGACCATCGCGGTCAGGACCGCGTCCGGACCCAGTTCCAGGTACGTCGTGACGCCCTCGGCGGCGAGGGTCTGGATGCCGTCGTGGAAGCGGACCGTGCCACGGATGTGACGGGCCCAGTAGGCCGGGTCGGTCAGCTCTGCTTCGGTGGCGAGCCGGCCGGTGACGTTGGAGATGACCGGGATCGTCGGCGGGTTGAAGGTCAGGGTCGAGGCGATGCGGGTGAACTCCTCCAGCGCCTCATCCATGTGAGTCGAGTGGAAGGCATGGCTGACCGTCAGCCGCTTCACCTTCGCACCCTCACCGGTGAACCGCTCGGCGATCTCCTCCACCGCGTCCGCATCACCGGAGAGGACAATCGCAGCCGGCCCGTTCACAGCCGCCAGATCCAAGCGTCCCGTGAACTCCTCCAGCACCGAGGCAACTTGGGCTTCAGGTGCGGCGACGGCGAGCATCGCACCGCCACTGCGCGCCGCCTGCATCAGCCGTCCCCGCGCCGCGACCAGCGCCCCCGCATCGGCCAGCGACAG
>NZ_JBEYXB010000063.1:0-2495 GCF_040644935.1 Streptomyces sp. NPDC046915
TCTCGTGACTGCGTGCCTTTTGAAGAATGAGCCTGCGAGTTTGCGGTGTGTTGCGAGGTTAACCCGGGTGGGGAAGCCGTAGCGAAAGCGAGTCCGAACAGGGCGACTTTAGTAGCACGCTCAAGACCCGAAGCGGAGTGATCTAGCCATGGGCAGGTTGAAGCGGAGGTAAGACTTCGTGGAGGACCGAACCCACCAGGGTTGAAAACCTGGGGGATGACCTGTGGTTAGGGGTGAAAGGCCAATCAAACTCCGTGATAGCTGGTTCTCCCCGAAATGCATTTAGGTGCAGCGTCGTGTGTTTCTTGCCGGAGGTAGAGCACTGGATAGGCGATGGGCCCTACCGGGTTACTGACCTTAGCCAAACTCCGAATGCCGGTAAGTGAGAGCGCGGCAGTGAGACTGTGGGGGATAAGCTCCATGGTCGAGAGGGAAACAGCCCAGAGCATCGACTAAGGCCCCTAAGCGTACGCTAAGTGGGAAAGGATGTGGAGTCGCAGAGACAACCAGGAGGTTGGCTTAGAAGCAGCCACCCTTGAAAGAGTGCGTAATAGCTCACTGGTCTAGTGATTCCGCGCCGACAATGTAGCGGGGCTCAAGCGTACCGCCGAAGTCGTGTCATTGCAGCATGAGGGCCAACGCCCGCTGTGATGGGTAGGGGAGCGTCGTCTGCCGGGTGAAGCGGCACTGGAAGGTAGTCGTGGACGGTTGACGAGTGAGAATGCAGGCATGAGTAGCGATACAAACGTGAGAAACGTTTGCGCCGATTGACTAAGGGTTCCTGGGTCAAGCTGATCTGCCCAGGGTAAGTCGGGACCTAAGGCGAGGCCGACAGGCGTAGTCGATGGATAACCGGTTGATATTCCGGTACCCGCTGTGAAGCGTCAAACATCGAGCATCGTGATGCTAAGGCCGTGAAGCCGTTCCGGACCCTTCGGGGAAAGGAAAGTGGTGGAGCCGCCGGACCAAGCGGTTAGTAGGTGAGTGATGGGGTGACGCAGGAAGGTAGTCCATCCCGGGCGGTGGTTGTCCCGGGGTAAGGGTGTAGGCCGGTGTGTAGGTAAATCCGCACACCTTGTGGCTGAGACCTGATGCCGAGCCGATTGTGGTGAAGTGGATGATCCTATGCTGTCGAGAAAAGCCTCTAGCGAGTTTCATGGCGGCCCGTACCCTAAACCGACTCAGGTGGTCAGGTAGAGAATACCGAGGCGTTCGGGTGAACTATGGTTAAGGAACTCGGCAAAATGCCCCCGTAACTTCGGGAGAAGGGGGGCCACGTCTGGTGATCCGTTTTACACGGTGAGCTGGGGGTGGCCGCAGAGACCAGCGAGAAGCGACTGTTTACTAAAAACACAGGTCCGTGCGAAGCCGTAAGGCGATGTATACGGACTGACGCCTGCCCGGTGCTGGAACGTTAAGGGGACCGGTTAGCTCACTTTCGGGTGGGCGAAGCTGAGAACTTAAGCGCCAGTAAACGGCGGTGGTAACTATAACCATCCTAAGGTAGCGAAATTCCTTGTCGGGTAAGTTCCGACCTGCACGAATGGCGTAACGACTTCTCGACTGTCTCAACCATAGGCCCGGTGAAATTGCACTACGAGTAAAGATGCTCGTTTCGCGCAGCAGGACGGAAAGACCCCGGGACCTTTACTACAGTTTGATATTGGTGTTCGGTTCGGCTTGTGTAGGATAGCTGGGAGACTTTGAAACGCGGACGCCAGTTCGCGGTGAGTCGTCGTTGAAATACCAGTCTGGTCGTGCTGGATGTCTAACCTGGGTCCGTGATCCGGATCAGGGACAGTGTCTGATGGGTAGTTTAACTGGGGCGGTTGCCTCCTAAAGAGTAACGGAGGCGCCCAAAGGTTCCCTCAGCCTGGTTGGCAATCAGGTGTTGAGTGTAAGTGCACAAGGGAGCTTGACTGTGAGACCGACGGGTCGAGCAGGGACGAAAGTCGGGACTAGTGATCCGGCGGTGGCTTGTGGAAGCGCCGTCGCTCAACGGATAAAAGGTACCCCGGGGATAACAGGCTGATCTTCCCCAAGAGTCCATATCGACGGGATGGTTTGGCACCTCGATGTCGGCTCGTCGCATCCTGGGGCTGGAGTCGGTCCCAAGGGTTGGGCTGTTCGCCCATTAAAGCGGTACGCGAGCTGGGTTTAGAACGTCGTGAGACAGTTCGGTCCCTATCCGCTGTGCGCGTAGGAGTCTTGAGAAGGGCTGTCCCTAGTACGAGAGGACCGGGACGGACGAACCTCTGGTGTGCCAGTTGTCCTGCCAAGGGCATGGCTGGTTGGCTACGTTCGGGAGGGATAACCGCTGAAAGCATCTAAGCGGGAAGCCTGCTTCGAGATGAGGACTCCCACCCACTTGATGGGGTAAGGCTCCCAGTAGACGACTGGGTTGATAGGCCGGATCTGGAAGCCAGGTAACTGGTGGAGGTGACCGGTACTAATAGGCCGAGGGCTTGTCCTCAGTTGCTCGCGTCCACTGTGTT
>NZ_JBEYXB010000064.1:0-2384 GCF_040644935.1 Streptomyces sp. NPDC046915
TTCCTCGACGCCCTCGCCCACCACCGCCACGCCCACGGCCTCCCCGCCACCTCCCTCGCCTGGGGCCTGTGGCACACCACCCACGGCATGGGCGGCACCCTGACCCCCGCCGAACTGGAGCGGATGACCGCCACCGGTGTCGCCCCCCTGACCGAGGAGCAGGGCCTCGCCGCCCTCGACGCGGCGCTCGGCCACCACCGGCCCTCCCTTGTCCCGGTGGCCGTGGACACGCCCGCGCTGCGCGCCCGCGCCGCGCGCGGCCCACTTCCCCCGCTGCTCAGCGGCCTGCTGCGGAACCCGGCCCGCCGCCGCGCCGGGATGGCCGCCCCGAGCGGCGACCAGGCCCTGACCGCCCGGCTGGCCCCGCTGTCCGAGGCCGATCAGCTCCAAGCGCTGCTCGACGTCGTACGTACCGAGGTGGACGCCGTACTCGGCCGCACCGGTGGCGAAGTACTGGACCCCGGGCGGGCCTTCAAGACGATGGGCTTCGACTCGCTGTCCGCCGTCGAACTGCGCAACCGCCTCACCGCCGCCACCGGCCGCCGCCTGTCATCGACCCTGATCTTCGACCACCCCACGCCGGCCGCGCTCGCCGCCCACCTGCGCGAGACCCTGGTCGACACCCCGGCCTCCGCCGCCTCCGCCATCGCCGCCGGACCGGCCTGGCGGGCCGCGGCCTCCGCCACGGACGACGACCCGATCGTCATCGTCGGCATGGCGTGCCGCTTCCCGGGTGGCGCGGACAGCCCCGAGGCACTGTGGCGGGTGCTCGCCGACGGTGTGGACACGGTCGGGGATTTCCCCGCCGACCGGGGCTGGGCGGAGGACCTGTACGACCCCGACCCCGAGTCGGCCGGACACTCCTACACCCGCCAGGGCGGTTTCCTCTACGACGCCGCCGAGTTCGACGCGGACTTCTTCGGCATCAGCCCGCGCGAGGCCCTGGCCATGGACCCGCAGCAGCGGCTGCTCCTGGAGACCTCCTGGGAGGCGCTGGAGCGGGCCGGCATCGACCCGCGCACCCTGCGCGGCAGCGACACCGGCGTCTACGCCGGCGTGATCACCGGCGACTACGTCACCCGTGTCGGCACGCTCCCCGAGGGAATCGAGGGATACGTCTCCACCGGCACCACCACCAGCATCGCCTCCGGCCGCGTCGCCTACACGCTGGGTCTGGAGGGCCCGGCGATCACCGTCGACACGGCCTGCTCCTCCTCCCTCGTCGCCCTGCACCTGGCCGCCCAGGCGCTGCGTCAGGGCGAGTGCTCCCTCGCACTGGTCGGTGGCGCCACCGTCATGGCGGGTCCCGTCAACTTCGTGGAGTTCAGCCGGCAGCGGGCCCTGTCACCCGACGGCCGCTGCAAGGCCTTCGCCGAGTCCGCCAACGGCACCGGCTGGGGCGAGGGCGTCGGCATGCTCCTCGTCGAACGCCTCTCCGACGCCCAGCGCAACGGCCACCCCGTCCTCGCCGTGGTCCGCGGCAGCGCGGTCAACCAGGACGGCGCGTCCAACGGCCTGACCGCGCCGAACGGTCCCTCGCAGCAGCGGGTGATCCGCCAGGCCCTGACCAACGCCCGCCTGACCGGCGCCGACGTGGACGCGGTGGAGGCGCACGGCACGGGTACGAAGCTGGGCGACCCGATCGAGGCGCAGGCGCTCATCGCGACGTACGGCCAGGAACGCGACGCCGAACAACCCTTGTGGCTCGGCTCGTTGAAGTCCAACGTCGGCCACACCCTTGCCGCCGCCGGTGTCGGCGGAGTGATCAAGATGGTGCAGGCGATGCGGCACGGGCTGCTGCCGCGCACCCTGCACGTGGACGCGCCGAGCCCGCACGTGGACTGGTCGGCGGGGGCGGTGTCCCTGCTGAC
Source organism: Streptomyces sp. NPDC046915 (assembly GCF_040644935.1). Lineage (NCBI taxonomy): Bacteria > Bacillati > Actinomycetota > Actinomycetes > Kitasatosporales > Streptomycetaceae > Streptomyces > Streptomyces sp. NPDC046915. Next base: position 1,872 of record NZ_JBEYXB010000064.1, read on the forward strand.
GGAGGAGCGGGACTGGCCGGAGCTCGACCGCCCGCGCCGGGCAGCCGTCTCCTCCTTCGGAATCAGCGGGACGAACGCGCACGTCATCCTTGAGCAGGCCCCGCCGGAGGAGACGGTTGCCGAGGCCGAGCCGGAGACGGCGGGTGTACTGCCCTGGGTGCTCAGCGCGCGCTCCGAGGCGGCGCTGCGGGAGCAGGCTGCGCGGTTGCGGGAGTTCGTGACCGCGGAGACGGCCGTGGGCGTGCGCGACATCGCGCGGTCCCTGGCTGAGACCCGGACGGTGTTCGAGCACCGGGCTGTGGTGCTGGGTGGGGATCGTACGGAGTTGGTGGCGGGGCTGGGTGCGCTGGCGGCCGGTGAGGCATCGGTGGGTGTGGCGAATGCCGGGCGTACGGCGTTCCTGTTCACCGGGCAGGGCAGTCAGCGGGCCGGGATGGGGCGGGAGTTGTATGCCTCGCAGCCGGTGTTCGCGGAGGCGTTCGATGCGGTGTGTGCGGCGGTGGATCCGTATCT
>NZ_JBEYXB010000065.1:0-2166 GCF_040644935.1 Streptomyces sp. NPDC046915
GTGCGCCACGAGGCGCCGTGGAATCGAGTGAGGTGAGAGACCTTCACCACCGGGTTGTCGTAGCAATCCGGTTGAAGCGGGGGGCAGTTCGGTTCGGGGGATGCCGAGCCGAGCGGTAAGCAGCCCCGACAACGCCGGGACGGGCTGGTACTGCCAGACGACCCGGGTCCGGCTAGCGAGACAGGAAGGTGCACGCGAGAAATCAGTGCCTGACGCCCCGTAATTACGACACCGGCTCGAACCTGGCGGATCTGGGCCGGACGCAGTGCACGACCACCAACGCTCGTCGGTGGTCGACTCCGAAGCCGACTCTACTCATCGGTGGGGAGGCCACGCCGAAAGTCTGCGGCGTAAGCGTGGCGATGCTGCCGGGGTAGAGCTGGGCACCTCACCTGTTGATCGATTTCGTGGTGAACGTGGGAACTGTCCGCGGTCGCCCCCAGATCGGACATCCAGTCCGGTCGGGGGCAGGCCCATCGCCGGCTGACGGCCGTCGGGCAGGACGGAGGCTCCGTAGTACTCCGAGGCCGGGAAAGCCGGTCACATGGGGAAGGGGGCCAGCAAGTCAGCAGTAAGGAGACTGGAATGCCAGGAGGCTGTCGCCGGTGAATACCGACGAGCTGGAATGGGCCTTAATGAAGGCCGAACGCCGGGTACTGGAGATCCAGACCAAACTGCACCGTTGGGCTGCTGATGATTCTCATCGCAGGTTCGATGACCTGCTCAACCTCGTGGCCGATCCCGCCTTCCTGTTGGTGGCGTGGGACCGCGTCCGGGGAAACAAGGGTGCCCGCACGGCCGGAGTGGATGGGAAGACCGCCCGCTCCATTGAAGCCGGGCAGGGAGTCGAGGTGTTTCTCGACAGGCTGCGGACCCAGGTCAGAGACCGCAGTTTCCATCCGGTTCCTGTCCGCGAGCGGATGATTCCCAAGGCGAATGGCAAGCTTCGTCGTCTCGGGATTCCGACCGTGGCGGACCGAGTGGTTCAGGCATCCTTGAAACTGGTGCTGGAGCCGGTATTCGAAGCGGATTTCCTCCCATGTTCCTATGGGTTCCGCCCGAACCGCCGAGCTCACGATGCGATCGCCGAGACTCGGTACCTTGCCAGCCACGGATACGAGTGGGTGGTGGAGGGCGATATCACGGCGTGCTTCGACGAGATCGCGCATCCGGCTCTCATGGAGCGGGTGCGGAATCGAATCGGGGACAAGCGGGTGCTGTCCTTGGTGAAGGCGTTCTTGAAGTCCGGGATCCTGTCCCGTGACGGAGCCTTCACGGACACACGCACCGGGACCCCGCAGGGCGGGATCCTGTCGCCGCTGCTGGCCAACATCGCACTCTCGGTCCTGGACGAGCACATCGCCCAGGGCCTCGGAGGACCAGATAGCACCTCCGAGGATCGGCGCAGGAGACGGCGCCGAGGATTGCCCAACTACCGGCTGGTCCGGTATGCGGACGACTTCCTCGTACTCGTCTTCGGGCGCCGTGACCATGCCGAGGAACTACGCGACGAGGTCGCAGAGACATTGAAGCCGATGGGCCTTCGCCTGTCGGTGGAGAAGACAAGTATCACGCACATTGACGAGGGCCTTGATTTTCTCGGATGGCGCATCCAGCGTCACCGGAAACCTGGCACGGATCGGCAGTACATCTACACCTACCCAGCACGGAAATCAGTGCGTTCCGTCACGGGCAAGGTGAAGGAACTGACCGGACGGCAGAACGTCGGCCTGTCGCTGGAGTCCTTGCTCCACCGACTGAACTCGGTGTTGCGAGGATGGTGCGCGTATTTCCGTCCCGGAGTTTCGAACGTCGCTTTCTGTTACCTCAGCCACTACACGTGGATGAGGGTGACACGATGGATCCGACGCAAGCACCCCGGGATTACCTGGAAACAGCTCCGTCGACGCTACTACGGCGGCGGCTGGTGGCCAGTCACAGAGGAATCGGAACTGTTCAACCCAGCAAAGGTAAGCACGACCAGATACCGATATCGGGGAAAACTCATTCCGGCTCCGTGGCCCACTGCGACATGAGGAACTAAACACGCCGGAACGGGATTTGTGGAGAGCCCGGTGCCCGGAGACGGGCACGCCGGGTTCGGGAGGCGGCTCGGGGAAACCCACTGATGGAAACACCAGCAGGGCGCCCCGAGTCGACCTCACC
>NZ_JBEYXB010000066.1:0-1774 GCF_040644935.1 Streptomyces sp. NPDC046915
CCGACACCACCCTCACCCTCACCACCCCCCACCTCACCATCACCCAACTCACCCTCACCCCCATCTCCCCGGACCAACTCCGCACCACGAACAGGACAGGCACGACGAACAACCCACTGCACCTGGTCGAATGGCAGCCCGTAGACGCCGGAGGGCCCCAGGCCGACCAAGGCACGGTGGCTGTCGTGGGCCCGGATCCGCTCGGGCTCGCCCAGATGCTGAGTGATGCCGTCGTGTTCGCCGACCTGGACGAACTGCGCACCGCCGAAGACGGGATCCCGGCGCGGATCCTCGTCACCTGCGTCGGCGAGGACCCGCGCCGGGAGACGGACGACGTTCCCGCGGCCACGCACGCCCTCGTCGGTGAGGTCGCCGTTCTGGCTCAACGGTGGCTGGGGGACGAGGTGTTCGCCGCGTCGGAGCTGGTGGTCGTCACCCGGCGGGCGGTGGCCGTGCGGACCGGCCCGGAGGTGCGGGATCTGCCCGCGTCGGCGGTCTGGGGGCTCGTACGGTCGGCGCGGACGGAGAATCCGGAGCGGTTCGCGCTGCTGGATCTCGACGGTTCCGGTGCGGACGGCGACGCGATCACGACGGCCCTGGCCGCGCACGCCCCGGAGGCGGCCGTACGGGACGGGGCCGCGTATGTGCCCCGGCTGGTGCGGGCCGACGACGCGCGTGGTGTGCTCGCTCCGCCCGAGGGCGAGGGGGCGTGGCGGCTGGACGTGACGCGTCGGGGCACGCTGGAGAATCTCGCGTTCGTGTCCCACCCCGAGGGTGACGCGCCGTTGCGGGACGGCGAGGTGCGGGTGGCGATGCGGGCCGGTGGTCTCAACTTCCGGGACGTGATGATCGGTCTCGGGATGTATCCGGGCGACGACGCCCGGATCGGCGGCGAGGGTGCCGGTGTCGTGATCGAGGCCGGGCCCGGGGTGAGCCGGTTCGCGCCCGGGGACCGGGTGTTCGGGATGTTCCCCTCCGGTGGGCTCGGGCCCGTGGGCGTGACCGACGAGCGGCTGCTGGGCCGGGTGCCGACGGGGATGTCGTTCCAGCAGGCGGCGGTCGTTCCGGTGGTGTACCTGACGGCGTACTACGGGCTGGTGGACCTGGCGGGTCTGCGGGCCGGGGAGCGGTTGCTGGTGCACGCGGCGGCCGGCGGTGTCGGCATGGCCGCCGTGCAGATCGCCCGCCACCTGGGTGCCGAGGTCTACGGCACCGCCTCACCCGGCAAGCAGGACACCCTGCGCGCCCTCGGCCTGGACGACGCCCACCTCGCCAACTCCCGCACCACCGACTTCGAACAGCACTTCCGCACCACCACCGACGGCCACGGCATGGACGTCGTACTCGACGCGCTCGCCCGCGAGTTCGTGGACGCCTCGCTGCGGCTGCTGCCGCGCGGCGGGCGCTTCCTCGAGATCGGCAAGACCGACATCCGGGACGCCGACGAGGTGGCGGCGGCCCATCCCGGTGTGCGGTACGCGGCCTACGACGTGCAGGACGCCGGGCCGGACCGTATCCGGGAGATGCTGGACGAACTGCTGGCCCTGTTCGAGGCCGGGGCGCTGACGCCGCCGCCGATCACGGCGTGGGGCCTCGCGAACGCGCCGGAGGCGCTGCGTTTCCTGAGCCAGGCCCAGCATGTCGGGAAGACCCTGCTGTCGGTCCCGCGGGAGTTGGACCCGGAGGGTACGGTCCTGATCACCGGCGCCACCGGCTCGCTCGGCCGTCTCCTGGCCCACCACCTCACCACCCACCACGGCGTCCGCCACCTGCT
>NZ_JBEYXB010000067.1:0-1734 GCF_040644935.1 Streptomyces sp. NPDC046915
GGAACGACGCGACGACATTCACGAAGCCTTCCTCGGCCTCGCCACCTGCCTGATCACCCACCGCCACGTCCAACGCCTTTGTTAGGACCTCTAAGGAGAAGTCTGACCGCTCCCGCCCCAACCTCCATGCACTCCTGCGTAGTTCGCAGGGGCCGGCACTGCTCCCCAAAGGAGAAACCATGATCATCCTGGGCATCATTCTGCTCGTCATCGGCTTCGTCACCGGGATATCCATCCTGTGGACCATCGGGATCATCCTGGCGGTCGTCGGAGCCATCCTGTGGGCCCTCGGCACGATGGGACACGCCGTCGCCGGTCGACACCACTACTGGTAATCGCAGTCAGGCCCCGAGAAGGGAAGTGATCCGGGCTTACGGTCAAGGCCCAACGTGATCACACCTCCAGAGCATCGAGGGCGTGCTTGCCACCCCGCCACGCACGCTGGAATCAGAAAGCGCGCCCGTAGCACCGAAGCATTACGCCGACCAGGCAGCGACCGAACAAGTGAACCTGAAACCACGTCAACCCGCTCTGACCAGCTAGTCAGCCACTCCCGCACTGCGGGGGAACCTCAATCCCGCCGATCCGCTCTTGCCGTGGACCGCGCCGGCGGCGGCCTGCCATGCTCCACGCGGACAAGGGGTACGACTACGACTACCTGCGACGGTGGCTCCGCGGCCGGAACATCGTCCCGCGCTCGCGCGCAAGGGAATTGAGTCCCCGCAGCGGCTGGGCCGCCACCGTTGGACCGTGGAGCGGACGGTGGCCTGGCTGGCCGGGCGCCGTCGCATTCACCGTCGCTACGAGCGCAAAGCCGGACACTTCCTAGCTAGCCGGCGGATCTTGTCGTGGTCGTGGGCCTTGGCACTCCCATCAGCACGAGGCGGGGCCGGTCGCCCCAGGCCCTCGGGACAGGCCCTAGTCGGCGACCCTCGGTGGCGCCCCAAACTGGGGCCCGGTGAGGCAGTGGGAACCCGCGCCTCCACTCACCTGGCCCCAGCCCCATACATGGCGGCTCGACCAAGGAGTTGAACGCGTTCAAAATTGGTGAGAGCATGCTGGTCGGCCGGTCCCAGGAGGAGAGGCGATGGAAGGCGGACCAGTGCGTTCGGAGGAGACAGCAGGGGGGCGGGCCCCGGCCCGGCACTTGGCGGCACCCGCGCTGTGGGCGGTGGCGATCGGCATCAGTCCATGGCTTCCGGCCGCCGCCGGCGTCGAGGAGGACCTGAGTGGCGTGTCCGTCGTGTTGTCCATGGTGGCCTGCGGCGTTGTGGCCTCCCTGCTGCTGGGGGCGACCCTCGGACGTGCTCGCTCCTGGTCGTTGCTGGCGGCGTGCGCCGTCCTGGGCCCCGCTGTCTGGGTCTTCGACTTCGCCGCTCTCGGGGACCCCGATGTCCATTCCGACCCCGCTTTCGCCGTTCTCGGGATGGGGTTCCTCGGCTTCTGGGCCCTGGACGCCCCCCTGCTGGCGGGCGCGCTGGCCGGCCGGTTCTGCTGGTCGGCCACGCGCGGACCGGTCGCTCGGGCGGGGACCGGCTGCTCAGGCGGAGGCCGGCCGGTCGGGGACTAGGGTCCGTCTTCAAACGGATCTTGCCCAAAGCAGAAATGACGCGAGACTGACCGCTGACTCGTAGGAGGCGGCGGTCTTGTCGTATCTGGTGGCGATGCCACGGAAGCCTTTGAGCTGGTTGAAGCAGCGTTCGACGATGTTGCGTCGGCGGTAGATCTGCCGGT
>NZ_JBEYXB010000068.1:0-1640 GCF_040644935.1 Streptomyces sp. NPDC046915
TCCGCCTTGAACGGCATGCCGTTGACCTGGTTGTACGAGTGGGCGTCGACCAGGTACTTCGCCCGGATCAGCGTGGCGAGCTGGCCGAGGTTCATCTCGGGGATCACCACCTTGTCGTATCTGTGGAGCACCGCCCCCAGGTTGCGGGGGAAGGGGTTGAGGTGACGCAGATGGGCCTGCGCGATGGCCTCCCCGGCCGTGCGCAGCCGGCGGACGGCCGCCGTGATCGGCCCGTACGTGGAGCCCCAGCCCAGCACGAGCGTGGACGCGCCGTCCGGGTCGTCGACCTCGATGTCGGGCACCTCGATGCCGTCGATCTTCGCCTGCCGGGTGCGGACCATGAAGTCGTGGTTGGCCGGGTCGTAGGAGATGTTGCCCGTGCCGTCCTGTTTCTCGATCCCGCCGATCCGGTGCTCCAGGCCCGGCGTGCCCGGCACCGCCCACGGACGGGCCAGGGTCTTCGGATCCCGCTTGTAGGGCCAGAACACCTCACTGCCGTCGTCCAGGGTGTGGTTCGGGCCGGACGCGAACCGCACGCCGAGGTCGGGGAGTTCGTCCAGTTCCGGGATCCGCCAGGGCTCGGAGCCGTTGGCCAGGTAGCCGTCGGACAGCAGCATCACCGGCGTGCGGTAGGTCAGCGCGATCCGGGCGGCTTCCAGTGCCGCGTCGAAGCAGTCGGCCGGAGTGCGGGGCGCGACGATCGGCACCGGCGCCTCGCCGTTGCGGCCGTACATCGCCTGCAACAGGTCGGCCTGCTCGGTCTTGGTCGGCAGGCCCGTCGAGGGCCCGCCGCGCTGGATGTCCACCACCAGCAGCGGCAGCTCCAGAGACACCGCCAGACCGATCGTCTCGCTCTTGAGCGCCACACCCGGACCGGAGGTGGTGGTCACCGCCAGCGAACCACCGAACGCCGCACCCAAAGCAGCGCCGATGCCCGCGATCTCGTCCTCGGCCTGGAAGGTCCGCACACCGAAGTTCTTGTGCTTGCTCAGCTCGTGCAGGATGTCGGAGGCCGGAGTGATCGGGTACGAGCCGAGGAACAGCGGCAGGTCCGCCTGCCTGCTCGCGGTGACCAGCCCGTAGGCCAGCGCCAGGTTCCCGGAGATGTTGCGGTAGGTGCCCACCGGGAAGGCCTTCGCCGCCGGGGCCACCTCGTAGGAGACCGCGAAGTCCTCCGTCGTCTCGCCGAAGTTCCAACCGGCCCGGAACGCGGCGATGTTGGCCGCCGCGATCTGCGGCTTCTTCGCGAACTTCGACTTCAGGAACTTCTCCGTGCCCTCCGTCGGCCGGTGGTACATCCACGACAGCAGCCCCAGCGCGAACATGTTCTTGCTGCGCTCGGCCTCCTTGCGGGACAGGGAGAACTCCTTGAGTGCCTCCACCGTCAACGTCGTCAGCGGGACCGGGTGGAGGTTGTAGCCGTCGAGCGAGCCGTCCTCCAGGGGGTTGCCGGCGTAGCCGACCTTCTGGAGGGCCCGCTTGGTGAACTCGTCGGTGTTGACGATGATCTCCGCGCCGCGCGGCAGGTCGGAGATGTTCGCCTTCAGGGCGGCCGGGTTCATCGCGACGAGCACGTTCGGCGCGTCACCCGGGGTGAGGATGTCGTGGTCGGCGAAGTGCAGCTGGAAGGACGACACGCC
>NZ_JBEYXB010000069.1:0-1585 GCF_040644935.1 Streptomyces sp. NPDC046915
CTTGACGTTTATCCAGCTCTGCTACTTGTGATGGTTGCGGTGAGGTCCGGTTAGCCCTGTTTCCCGACGGTGCGTTCGCGTGCGCGGTGCTTGTTCTTCATGCCGATGGGCCGGCCCGGGCCAGCGGTACTGCGTTTCGGTGCACTGGCCGGCTGAGGGGCCTTGCCGTGGAGGCGGCGAAATCCTCGGCGGACCCGTGCTGGGGTGAGACGCCCCTGACGTGCAGGCCGCTCCCAGGGTCTGCGTAGGTCTTCGGCCAGGGGTCGGGCCAGGCGGAGCTGGGTGTGGGCGGCGATGACGAGCCAGGTCCAGCGGTCAGCGGCTGCCGGCTCGCGGAGCTTGGGAGTTGTCCAGCCCAGTGTCTGCTTGAACATTCGAAAGGTATGTTCCAGGTCGAATCTGCGCAGGAAGGCCTGCCAGAGCTGGTCCACGTCTGCGGCGGTGGCATCGGCGGACGACCACCACAGCCAGATGGGCCGGGGGCTGCGGTCGCCGCGGAGGTGGTCGACCTGCAGACGGATGACGGTGCCTTCGATGACCGGCAGCTCCTCGAGATGGTCGGCCCAGGCCGAGCGTCGAGTCAGCAGCGGATGCAGGCGGTCCCAGGCCGTGGCGATGGCCTGTCCGTAGTAGGTGGTGTCCGTCACGGTGGTGATGGACGGGACAGGATGAGTGGCCGGGTCCTCGAAGGTGAACTCCGCCCCGTGCTTGGGCTTGCGTCCGCGCTTGCCCGCCGGTTGTGGCGGAGGCGGGAAGAACAGGACCCGGTCCGACCGCATCCGCCCCAGTAACTCCACGGGCAGGTCTGCAAGCAGGAAGGCCAGACGGGTCACGTCGTAGCCGGCATCGACGACGATGAGAACGGGCGGGTCGCCGATCTGCCACTGGCCGGCCACATACAACCGCTGGAACACCTCCCTCACCTGGACGGCGGTGACGGCGATCGCGTCGTCCCACGGCCGCAGCCGGAGCACGTCCAGCACGGCCGTCCACGACGCCCGGCCCGGCTCCAGGGCGGCAATGAAGGAGTAGGGCCAACCGGGGATCATCTGGGCCGAGCCCCTGCCCCGACCGTATGTGTGACAGAACAGCCGCTCCGGGCTGGTATTCGCATCCGGCCGCAGCCAGTTGCTCACATCCACCGCCAATACCAGCCGCCCCTCCGCCGTGCGGGGAAGCGGCAGCCCCGCCAGCGCAGTGCGTAGCCGTGCCACATCCAGATTCCCGCAGTTCAGACCGCCGTATAAGGCGCCATGCCCGCGTCGGTGCTCGGGCTCCAGCGACAGCTCGACCAATGTCTTCACCGGACCGTCCATGCACAGCAGGGCGTCGCTCAGCTCGAATAGCGCATCGCGCCGCCCGGTCAGACAGGCATAGAGCTCCGTCCGAAAGCATGACAGTTCGGCAAACGCATCCCGTGGGACGCCGTGTTGCAGCAGACTCATCGCTACGGCCTTCGTGTTGATCCATGCCTCTGTGACGGAGCACAGGATCAGACGAAGGCCGCTCTCACGTCCGGCGGACAACCAAACCCATCAGCAAGTTCGAGGCCGTGTTCGACCGCAGACCATAAACGCCAAGCTAA
>NZ_JBEYXB010000071.1:0-1398 GCF_040644935.1 Streptomyces sp. NPDC046915
TCGAGGACGCCATCCGCAGCGTCCACGAAGGCCGTATCTGGCTCGATCCCGAGGTCCAGGCCCGACTGGTCGCGGCCGTGCAGACCAGCGAGGTCACGCCGCCCTCCGCGCAGCGAAAACAGGCCCACACGCCGCAAACTCCCGCACCTTCCGACGTTCTGACCCCGCGCGAGACACAGGTACTCACCCTCATCGCCCGGGGCCTGTCCAACGCGGAGATCTGTGCCCGGCTCGTCGTCAGCCCGGCCACGGTGAAGACGCACATCAACCGCATCTTCACCAAGATCGACGCAGCCGACCGTGCCCAGGCCGTCGGCTACGCCTATCGCAACAACTTGGTCGAGCCCTGGGACTAGGGTCCGTCTTCAAAGATCGTCGGGTGGTGGATCATGTGAGCCGAAGCACGGTAGATGTCACCAAGGCAGGTGTTCTGTCACCAGAGCCGCTGGAGGGGTGCGCTGGGTGTAGCTGAGTGCTTGAGCTGGTGGGTGAGCGTCACGATGGCCAGATGTGGGGTTCGTGTGCGTATGGGTAGGGAACGCGAGTGAGTGCTTCACCGTGAGGAGAGATGTCGGCGCACTGCCGCGAGGGTTCCTGTGCCGAGGGCCAGTAACAACAGCACGAGGCCTATGAAGATCACGGGATTCACCCAACCCGGGGCCAGCTCGGTTCCCACGCCGTCCGATGTGACGCACTGCGCACTGACCGGCAACGTCCATCGCGTCACTATGTGATCGCCAGGTACGCCCTTCGCCGCGCACATCTGATCCGGGTCCAGGATGTAGAACCCCGACATCACACCCCACGAATACGCGCCGAACGCCGCCGCGCTGCCCATGACCGCTACCAGAATGCAGGTGGCGACGCTCGGCAGGCGTCCGACCAGCGCCAGCTGCTGCTTACAGGCCCGTCGGACCAGTGCGACAGCAGTGCCCAGGACAATGCAGGGTGCCAGGAACGGCGCAAGGGCCACGGAGAGAAATAAAAGATCACCCACGCTTACCCAGACATCGCCCGGGCAGGACCGGTTCCACCAGTCCTCCAGAGCTGACCATCGGGGCCGCTGTGCATTTGAGGAGACCGGCAGAACGCCGAAGCCGGTGACACCCACCGTGCTTTGCGCGCCGTTGGTACAAGTAGCACGCCAACCTTGTGACAGTAGCGCGCTTCACGCGATCAACATTGCAGGTCAGTGGACCCTGTTGGTGCCAACTATGGTGCTTCGGCTCATCATGGTGGAGTGATACGTCGCCATGAACTCACCGATAAGGAGTGGGAGTTACTCGCTCCCCTCATACCGCGAGCCGCGACAGGCCGTCCGCGCGTGGAGGATCGGCAGGTCGTCAACGGGATGGTCTACAAGATCCGAACCGGGATCTCCTGGCGCGACCTGCCGGA
>NZ_JBEYXB010000072.1:0-1178 GCF_040644935.1 Streptomyces sp. NPDC046915
TCTTGCAGATCCAAGGGAAGGTGTCCTGGTGGGACGTAAGTCTCCGTATCCGGCCGAATTCAGGAACGACGCTGTCGCGCTGTACCGCGCGGCGGGCGGGAAGCGCACGTAGCACGTACACGGCGGTCGCGGCGGATGTCGGGGTGACCGGCGAGACGCTGCGGAGCTGGGTGCGCCAGGCCGACGAGCACGAGGGCCGCGCTCATGGCCACGGCGAGCAGAGCGCGGAGAGCCGAGATGAGGAACTGGCAAGGCTGCGCGCGGAGAACAGCCGGCTGCGCAAGGCGGAGAAGGAGTGGGAGCTCGAACGGGAGATCCTGCGCCGGGCAGCGACGTATTTCGCCAAGGAGATGAAGTGAAGACCCGCCGCTGGGATTTCGTCTCCGCCCACGCCGAGGCCTTCGGCGTCCAGCGGATATGCCGGGTTCTTCGAGTCTCGCGCTCGGGCTACTACCGGTGGATCGCCGGCGCGAAGGCCCGCCAGGAGCGACAGGCCGCCGACGACGCCCTGCTCGTGGAGATCCGTGAGATCCACACCGAGCACAAGGGCACCTACGGAGTCCGACGCGTCCATGCCGAGTTGCGCGGCTTCGGGCACACGGTCAACCGCAAGCGCGTCGAGCGCCTGATGCGCGTCAACCGGCTCGAAGGCCGTCACCTGCGGCGTCGCAAGCGCACCACGGTCGCCGACCGGCTCGCACCGCCTGCCCGGACCTCGTCCAACGCGACTTCACCGCCGCACGGTTGGACGAGAAGTGGTGCGGCGACATCACATATGTGCAGGTCGGTGGCTCGTGGCTGTATCTCGCCTGCGTCATCGACATCTGCTCACGCCGAGTACTCGGCTGGTCGATGGCCTCGCACATGCGCGCCGAGCTGGTCATCGACGCACTGAAGATGGCGGTGGCGACCCGCGGCGGCAACGTCGACGGAGTGATCTTCCACGCGGACAGGGGTTCGCAATACACGTCGGCGGCGTTCACGCAGGTCTGTAATGGTTTCGGGATCCGCAGGAGCATGGGGCGCATCGGCTCGAGCTACGACAACGCCCTCGCTGAGAGTTTCTGGCAGGGGCTGAAGCGAGAGACGATGCACCAACGGCTGTTCTCGACGATGCGCCAGGCGCGGCTGGAGATCTTCCAGTGGCTCACCTACTACAACGCCCGCAGACGCCACAG
>NZ_JBEYXB010000073.1:0-1176 GCF_040644935.1 Streptomyces sp. NPDC046915
GCATGTCCGCGCCGCGGATGAGGCGTTCGCTCTGGGCGGTGACACCCCGGCCACCAGCTACCTCGACATCGGCAAGGTCCTCGGGGCCGCCCGGGAGTCCGGCGCGGACGCCATCCATCCGGGCTACGGCTTCCTGTCGGAGAACGCCGAGTTCGCCCAGGCCGTGCTCGACGCGGGCCTGGTCTGGATCGGCCCGCCCCCGCAGGCCATCCGCGACCTCGGTGACAAGGTGGCGGCCCGTCACATCGCCCAGCGCGCCGGCGCCCCGCTGGTGGCCGGCACCCCCGACCCGGTCTCCGGCGCGGAGGAGGTCGTGGCGTTCGCGGAGCAGCACGGCCTGCCGATCGCGATCAAGGCCGCCTTCGGCGGCGGCGGACGCGGGCTGAAGGTCGCCCGGACGCTGGAGGAGGTGCCGGAGCTGTACGAGTCGGCGGTGCGCGAGGCGGTGGCCGCCTTCGGCCGCGGCGAGTGCTTCGTCGAGCGCTACCTCGACCGGCCCCGCCACGTCGAGACCCAGTGCCTGGCCGACACCCACGGCAACGTGGTCGTGGTCTCCACGCGTGACTGCTCGTTGCAGCGCCGCCACCAGAAGCTGGTGGAGGAGGCCCCGGCGCCGTTCCTGTCCGAGGCGCAGGTCGCGGAGCTGTACGCCGCGTCGAAGGCCATCCTGAAGGAGGCCGGGTACGTCGGCGCCGGAACGTGTGAGTTCCTGGTCGGCCAGGACGGCACGATCTCCTTCCTGGAGGTCAACACGCGCCTCCAGGTGGAGCACCCGGTCACCGAGGAGGTCGCCGGTATCGACCTGGTGCGGGAGATGTTCCGCATCGCCGACGGCGAGGCCCTCGGCTACGACGACCCGGCCCTGCGCGGTCACTCCTTCGAGTTCCGCATCAACGGCGAGGACCCGGGCCGCAACTTCCTGCCCGCCCCCGGCACGGTCACCCGGTTCGACGCACCGTCGGGTCCGGGCGTGCGCCTGGACGCGGGGGTGGAGGCGGGCAGTGTGATCGGCCCGGCCTGGGACTCGCTGCTGGCCAAGCTGATCGTGACCGGCCGCACCCGCGCCGAGGCCCTCCAGCGGGCCGCCCGCGCGCTGGAGGAGTTCCAGGTCGAGGGCATGGCCACCGCCATCCCCTTCCACCGCGCGGTGGTCACCGACCCGGCCTTCGCCCCCGA
>NZ_JBEYXB010000074.1:0-1126 GCF_040644935.1 Streptomyces sp. NPDC046915
ATGCCGGTCAGCCCCAGGCCGGAGCCTTCGACCAGTGCCGCCCGGACAGGTCCCGGCCCGGTGCGGCGGTCTTCGATGGTCAGGATTGTGGCACGCGGTTCATGGGCGAGTGTCACCGTGGCCTGTGCGTCGCGTGCGTAGCGGACCGTATTGGTCAGCGCCTCCTGCACACCGCGGTACAGGGCTTCACCCGCGTCGGGCTGCAGCTCCCGGTGCGGCCCGATCACGGTCAGGGTCACGTCGAGCTCCAGGTCCACTCGATAGCGTTCGACCAGTTCGGGCAGCCGCTCGAGAGAGGGTACGCGCTCGCCGCGCAGCGCCCGCACAGCCCGGCGCGCATCGGCCACACCGTCCTTGACCAGCTCACCGGCCCGGTCCAGCAGCCCCCGCAGATCCTCGCTCGCCTGGTCGCGCCGGGCCATCCGTCGGGCGGCCTGTATCTGCACGGCCAGTCCGGACAGGGTATGGGCGAGCACGTCGTGCAGATCCTGGGCGATGCGGGTGCGTTCGGCCAGCGCCGCCGCCTCGGTCTCCGCCTCCCGGGCGTCCTCGAGCTGGGCCAGCAGCACGGTGACGGCCACCTCGTTGATGATCGACTGTCGCATCACGATGCCCACGACGGCCAGGAGGACGCCGAACAGGACCTGATGCAGGAAGTTGTCGGTACCGCCGTCCAACCCGGCGGCCGCCGCCCCGGTCAGACAGCCCATGACGACGACCGCGAGCACAGTGGCCGTCCGTCGCTCCAGGATGAGGAACGCCATCAGGACCACGACGGACGGTGGCAGGGTGGACATCGAGCCGGGCTGCAGTATGCCCAGCGCAAAGCCGAAGCCGTCCACCAGCACGCAGAACACCAGGCAGCGGGCAGGACGACCGGTGAGGGGCCACAGGTTCGACGCGACCGCAGCCATGGGCAGCAGACAGCCGACGAGCACCAGGGTGACTGCCAGGTGCCTGCCTCTGACGCCGGGGGCGGGGGAAGCGTGCAGGGACTGGACGGCGATGGCGGCCATGACCCCCCACAACACGGGCTGCATACGCCGGCCCCTGCCTTCGCGTCGCTCCCGGGCACTGGCAAGAGCCACGGCCAGCCGTGGACTGACCGGGCCCGTCGGCTGAAGTA
>NZ_JBEYXB010000075.1:0-1088 GCF_040644935.1 Streptomyces sp. NPDC046915
AACGGGTGTGCGAGATACGGATCCACCGCCGCACACACCGCATCGAACGCCTCCGCGAACACCGGCTGCGAGGCATACAACTCCCGCCCCATCCCCGCCCGCTGACTCCCCTGCCCGGTGAACAGGAACGCCGTACGACCGCCCTCCCGCACGACCCCGCGCAGGACGCTCGCCCCCGGTTCCCCGGAGGCCAGCAGGCCCAGCCCCTTCAGCAGCTCCGCATGACCGTCACCCAGCACCACGGCCCGGTGCTCGAACGCCGTCCGGGTCGTGGCCAGCGAGAACGCCACATCCCGCACTCCGAGCGAGGAGTCGGTGCTCACGAGCTCCCGTAGCCGCCCCGCCTGCTCGCGCAGCGCCTCCGCCGAACGAGCCGACAGCACCCACGGCACCGCCACACCCGTCTCCGGCTCGGCCTCGGCAACCGTCTGCTCGGGGGCTTGTTCGAGGATGAGGTGGGCGTTGGTGCCGCCCATACCGAAGGACGACACACCCGCCCTTCGCACGCCCTCCACGGGCCACTCCCCCAGCCCGGTCTGCACCCGCAGACCCCAACCCTCCAGATCGATGTCCGGATGCGGCGAGACGAAGTTCAGACTCGCCGGAACCTTCCCCGCCCGCACCGACAGAGCCGCCTTGATCAGGCCGACAACACCCGCCGCACCCTCCAGATGCCCCACATTCGACTTCGCCGACCCCACCACCAACGGCACCGGACGCGCACCAGAGCCGTAGGCCTCCCCTAGCGCCCGCGCCTCCACCGGGTCACCCACCGGCGTACCCGTACCGTGCAACTCCACATACGCCACGTCCGCCGGGCCCACGGCCGCGTTCGCGAGTGCCGAGCGCAGTACCCGGGCCTGCCCGTCCGGTGACGGCACCGTCAGGCCCGTACCGCCACCGTCGTTGTTGACGGCACCACCACGAATGACACACACGATGTCGTCACCATCAGCGACCGCATCCGCCAGCCGCTTCAGAACGACGACACCGCCACCCTCACCCCGCACATAACCATCCGCACGCGCATCGAACACATACGAACGGCCCTCCGGGGAAAGCCCCCCGAACCGCTCCACCGCCACCGA
>NZ_JBEYXB010000076.1:0-1032 GCF_040644935.1 Streptomyces sp. NPDC046915
CCACCGGAGGTGAGCTGATCTGGATCACCGGTGAGTACCGCGGCCGTCGCTACCTGCCCGCGGACGCCACCCACCTGAGCGTCACCACCGACTACAGCCGCAACGACCACCGTTGGTCGATCCGGGTTGCGCCGCTGTCGGCCGCGACCGCTCTCACTCCCGAACACCGTGGCCACGGTGACAGGTGGTTCCCGGCGGTCAGGTACCGCGAGGGTGCCTGCGGCGGCAGTAACCGGCGGCGGGCCGCCCGGATGCCGCTGTCTGGCCGTGGAGTGCCTAGTCGAGGATGCCGAGGGCGGTGTCGGGGCGGCAGTGGATGCACGCGGGTACCTGTCGGCGCAGGGCGTCGACTGCCTGCCAACCCGCTCGAGGTCGCACACCGTCTACCTGGGCCACGCCCAACTCGGCCACCCGGTGCCCTCGATGCTGCCCCCGGAGGCGGGCGGGGAGTTCCGCGCATATCTCAGCGGGGCACTCGAGGTGCTGACGACCAGCTGCGGGGGCATGACGGACACGGCACCTCTGGAGGCTCGGCCATCGCGAGATCGTGGCCGCGATTCTGGTCCAGAGCCCCCGCTGAGGTTGATCCCCGGGAGTGGACACCGGGTTTCATGCGACGAGTGACAGCGTAGGTGACGTGATCAGTTGCTGTTCGAACTCGGCTGGTGTGAGGTAGCCGAGCGCGGAGTGCTGACGGCGCCGGTTGTAGTACGACAGCCAGCGGAACAGCTCCAGCCGGGTCTGTGCCTTCGAGGTCCAGCGGCGGCCATGGAGCAATTCGCGCTTGAGGCCCTGGAAGAACGACTCGGCGAGCGCATTGTCATAGCTTGAGCCGACCCGGCCCATGCTGCGGCGGATGCCGTGCCGGCGGCAGACCTCGGCGAAGGCGGCCGCGCTGTATTGGGCGCCCCTGTCGGTGTGAAAACGACGCCGTGGACCCGGCCGCCGCGGGTGGCCACAGCCATTTCGATCGCGTCGGTGACCAGGGAGGTGCGCATGTGGTCGGCGATCGACCAGCCCACCACCTTTCTC